>CALJDU010000054.1 GCA_938024995.1 uncultured bacterium | reverse complement strand
CTCGCGCACGTCGCGACCTGGAACGCCTACGACGCCTAGCTCGCAGCCTGTTGCTAGATCGCTGCTAGATCGCTGCGCTACTCTTCGTCAGGTCGGTTCGAGCGAATCTCAAGGGAACCCACGCAGGCCTCGTTGCACGCGAAGTCCGTCGTCGCGAAAGGCGTGAGGGATCGCGTGGTTCCGCGCCCCGTGTAAAGCGCGGTCGCGCGGATCTCTCCGTCGACCTCGTGAAAGGAGAAGCGCGGGACGCGAACCTGCTGCTCGTCAAAGGACCGGAGGATGCGGGAAGGCCACACCAAATCCGCGATCTTCGAGAGGCCACGGTCGCTCTGCGCTTCAAAGAGCGTGACCATCCCGCCGATGTCCTGGAGCGCGACCACGATGTCCTCGCCCACGCGCTGCACCTCGAAGCGATCATCGACGATGTCTTCAGGGAACGACTTCTTTGCCAACTCGTCCCGCACGAAATCCCCCCGCTCGACAGACTGCAGTCGCTGCATGAACCCGTCGCGCGCCCAGTAGAGCTCCTCGACCATTCGGCCCTCGCGATCGTAGAACATCGCGTAGCGGTACAGACGCGCGCTGACCGGTCCGGTCATCTGTTCGACTGACCAGTTCTCGCAGTCTTGGGTCGTGACCCGGAAGTGGTCTGTGCCCGCGCCCGCGTAGCCACGGACGGTGTTCTCCACCGAGTCGTAGGTAAGCGAGACGTGACCGATCAACGAGAGCGGCGCGTCCGCGACCGGGAACCACTCACCGCCCTGAATGCGCCCGACTTTCAGCGGGCCCTCCGTCTCCGCCCGGAAGGGGTTCGCTTCGCGCAGGACGACACACTTGAAGTCGCTGCCGCCAGCCAACGCGACCGCGCTCGTGACCGCGCCGGCCTGAAGCGCAGGCTGCGGATCGGGACGGCCGCACGGTTGTGGCTCGCGGGTCGAAAACTCGAGCTCCGTTGAGACGCCATCTGGCGCACCTGGAAACTCGGCTCCGCCTACGAGGACGCGCGGGCGCTCGATGGGTGCGACCAACGAGCGAACCTCGAAGGTGTAGTTCCGGTCAAAGGCCTGTAGCAGATCGGTCGGGACCACCTCTTCGAGATAGAGCGACTGCGACCCGGAGCTCCAAGAGAGGTCGGCGCGGATCCCGACATGAGTCACGCCCGTGTCAGTCGCGGCGGGTGACGCGATCACCCACACCTCAACGATCCCCTCGCCCCCCGGAAACGTCAGCGGCTCGACCACGGTTGAGTCTTCATCGTCAAAGAGCGCGAGGGCGAAGTTGCTCGGCTCGATGAACGCGCTGACGAGGCGATTGATCCCCGGGTCGCCCACGCTTAGCGCGATATCGCTGCCAGCCGGGGCGTCGAGCTCGGCTTTGAAGTAGAGACCATCGAACGGGGTCGCCGCGGGAGTCGGCGCGGTCCACACACCTGGCTCACCGGGAACTCTCGCGACGACGACCGGGCGCGTGACCCGCGGGGTACTCGCGCAACGGGTGATGTCGAGGCCAAAGACGGACCAGCACGAGGCGTCAAGCCCGTCGATCCGACCGTCGCCATCGTTGTCGATTCCGTCGCTGCACAACGCTCGGTTGTTCTCTGGCTCGGTCCCTTCCGCGGGGTACTCGTAGAGCGCGGTGCAGCTGAGGGCACAAGCGAGAAGCGCGAGCAAGAGCGTGACGCCTAGCGTGCGGGATCCGGTTCTCATTCTCTCTCCTCAACGAGCGACACTTCGAGACTCTCTGAATGCCCGTCGCGAACGACGACTTCGCCTCGCCATACGCGCCCTGCATCTTCGACCTCAATCGCGTGCGAACCGATCGGGAGATCGAAGACCGCCGGGGTCACGCCGCGAAGCTCGCCATCGACCGAGACGCTCGCGCCTTCGTGGTCCGTCGCCCGAACGAGCAGCCGACCGCTCTGCGCGAAGCGCGGGCGAAGGTGCACCAGCTCCGCGCGTGACTGGCCCGGCTCGATCCGAACGTAGCGCGTCGCGTCTTCGCGACGAGGCGCGCTGACGCGTAGGGCGTAGCGGCCAGGGGGAACGTTCATGGGGTCGTTCACGGCGCCCGCGGAGACCTCTCGTGTCCCGTCGAGCACCGTCGCGGTCGCGTCCGTCTGGGCGACCACGCGTAGCGTCCCTGGGAGCGGCGTCAGGGTCTCGCGGACGTTCGTCGTCTGTCGCGCAAAGAGGGTCACGTTGACCTCGCGCGGTTCATGGCCCGCGCGCGACAAGACGATCGTGTGTGGCCCCGGGGAGAGCGCGAGCGTCCAAGGGCTGCGGCCGTACACCCCATGCGCCGCGTCATCCACGACGATGTCGGCGTCGGCGGGAGTCGTGACGACATGAACGAGCGCTCGCGTACGTCCGAGGATCGCCGACCGACGCTCAGCGTGTTGGCGCCGCTCTGGATCACGATCGTCGCTCTGGAGATACCGCGCGTAAAAGGCGTACGCCTGATCCCGATCGGCCCCGTCCGCGGCCAGCGCCACGTTGTAGAGCCCTCGCGCGCTCCCGGTCAGCTCATAGCTCAAGAGAAACGCCTCAAGCGCGTCATGGAAACGCCGCGCGGCATAGGCTGCGCGTCCTTGCTCATCAAAGACGCGCGCCTCGACCGCAGGGCTCGCGGCGGCGGGTCCGGAGAACATCGCGAGCGAGATCATGAACGCGCACATCGAGGCGCGACCGAGTGACGGGCGACGGCTCAAGGCTCGGGGCTCCGGGAGACCGTGCCTTCGGACGGTCGCGAGACGACCTCCTTGGTCGTGAAGAAGAGCACGATGGACGCGGTCAGCGACACGAGCCCGACCCCCAGCAGGATGTCAGCCGCGCGGTTGAGCCGCGGGCCGCGGCGCACGAGGTCGACCGTCGCCTCCCCGTTCATCTCCGCGAGCAAGAAATTGTCGTGGTTGTTGCGAGAGGCGACCGCGACGCCGATGCCCGCGCCGAGCGTCGCGATCCCGATGCCGCCGAGCGCCCAGGTCACGGGGTTCCGGGTGACGTATGGCGGCGGCTGCAGCGTCGCGGTTACCCAGGAGCGCTCGCCCGATCGAAGATCCACCTCGCCGCGCCACGGCACCCTGCCCTCCGCGCGAACCTCCAAGGTATGAGGTCCGACGGTGAGGTTGGGGACGACCGCCGGCGTAAAGCCGACCTCTTCGTCATCGACGAGGATCACGGACCCGGTCTCGTTCCCCGTCACCGTCATCGAAGCGGTCGCCGCGGGGAGCGCGTTCGCGTCGATCATCTCGCTCGTGGTCTCGTTGGCGGTCACCCGCGCAAGCCCTCGCCACGGCGCGAAGCGGGTCGCGCGGAGCATCAGCTCATAGTCGCCAGGCGGGACCTCTTGTCTGAAGGGCAGCGAACCGCTCGCGACGGTGGCGCCGCTCGCGTCGATCACCGACACCCGTCCCTCACACTCACACGCCACCGCGAGGGTCCCGACGATCTGCGTGAGCGAGAAGTCCTCGGTCGCCTCTGCTCCTTGCGCGGCCTGGACCGTTCGCGTCTCCGCGGTGTAGCCCTCGCGGCGAACCGTCACCTCGTGCGAGCCCGCGGCGACCACCGCGACGACCGGCGTCACGCCGTAGCTCCCGTGCGCGCGATCATCGATGAAGACATCTGCGCCCGGCGGGGACGACGTGACCCGGAGCCGCGCGACCTGAGACGCCAGTTGCTCGACCGCGCGTTGCGCGACCGCGCGTCGCTCCGCGTCGTCATCGTCGCTCGCGAGGTACTCCTCGAAGTACGTGAACGCCTCCGGGTCCATGTTGAGCTGCTGAAAGCAGAGCGCGATGTTGTACGTCACGCGCGGGTTCTCGACGACGCGCTGCTCCAGAAAGAACTCGCGGACCGCGGCGTCGTAGTCACCTCGCGCGAAGTGCTGTCGCGCGCGCTGGTCATGAAACCGCGCTTGCGCCGCGTCGTCAGCGTCGACGGAGGTCGGCGCCAATGTGAACGCGAGGACTAGCGCGCGCGCGATCCAGCCGCGGTAGCTCTGCCAAAAAACGTGAGACCGAGAACCACTCATGTCGTCATTCCTCAATGAAGCGCTTCTCCCGCGATGAGATCTCATTGCGGCGCCAGCATCGGCACTCCGTTGCTCATCTTGGTACGCCCGCGGCGCGTTCGCCGAAGCGTGACGGTGACCTCGCCCGCGCCTTGCCGCACGACCGACCCCGCGCGCTCGTAGCCGCGGCGCCGTACTTCCACCGTCGTCCCATCTGGATCGACTACGAGCGGGAACGGGGTCTCGCCCATTCTCGCATCGTTGATATAGACATCGCTCCCGCTCGGCTCAGAGCGGAGGAGTACCGTGGTGGGCGGCGGGAGCGTGAAGACGTGGCTCTCCTCGTCGGTCGCGATGCGGACTCCGGAGAGGCCTTCGCGCACGCAGGTCGCGAGCCCTTCGTTCTCGGTCACGACCTCAGCGACGCTCCCGCCCTCAAAGCGCGTCGTCAACGCGCCCCGCAAGAAGTCTCCGTCAAGCGCCTTCGCGAGGTGGCAGTTCGCGACCTCGCGCTCAATCGGCTCGAAGAGGCGGGCGTTCGGGAGCGCCTGCCCGACCGGGAGCTCGGGCTGCACCGCGACGGCTGATTCGGGGATGGCCGCGGCTTCGGGGATGGCGACCTCGGAAGCGGTTGATCGGAACACAGATGCCGCGCCGATCCCGACCAAGAGCGTGGTCGCGACGAGCGCCAGCGCCCACTTCGGGAAAGCGCTCTGTGGAGACTGTGTCACCGCGAGGGGATCGGGTGTCGACGCGCCTGAGCGCTCGTCCACGGTCGCGATCGTCTTCGCGAACGCGACGGGCGTCTCCTGTGCCGGCGTCGGCGCGACCGGGTTCGGATCTTCGATGAGGGTCGGCGCGGTTCGGCGATCGCTTCCGCGCAGCGCCGCGATGAAATCATCCATCGACGCGAAGCGATCCGTCGCCTTCTTCTCGAGCGACTTCATGATCGCCTGCTCGATCGCTTCCGGTACGCCTGGCGCGCTCTTCGACAGCGGCGGCGGCGGGTTCATGACGATCGCCAGCAGCAGACCCGCGAGCGTCTGCCCGTTGTGCGGCATCTTGCCCGCCAAGCACTCGTAGAGGAGCACGCCGATCGCCCAGATGTCGGTCGCGGCGCTGATCGGCTCTCCGCTCCCGGCTTGCTCGGGAGACATGTACTGCGGGGTCCCCACCACGTGCCCGGTCTTGGTCGCGGGACCCATCGGGTTCTCGGTGAGCTTGGCGATCCCGAAGTCGAGGAGCTTTGGCGTGACTCGACCTCGAGCATCGCGCGCCAAGAAGATGTTGTCCGGCTTGATGTCTCGATGGACGATCCCGCGGTCATGCGCGACGCCGAGCGCGTCCATGATCGGCAAGAGGATCTCGAGCGTCTCTTCAAGCGTGAGCGTCTTGGTGGCCGTGAGCTTCGCGTTGAGGTCCTCGCCCTCAAGAAACTCAAGCACCAGGTACGCTTGCCCGTCGACCGTGCGCCCCACGTCGAGCACCTCGATCACGTTCGGGTGATCGAGCGCGGCCGCCGCTCGCGCCTCTTGGAAGAAGCGCTTCATCAAGAGCGCATCGGAACAGAGGGTCGGCAAAAGCAGCTTGATCGCGATCTTTCGACCGGTCGAGACATGCCGCCCCTCGAGCACGACACCCATCCCTCCTTGACCAAGGACCGACAAGACCTCGTAGCGATCGGCGATCGTTGTCCCAATCCTCTCTTCCGCGGTCAGGATCGGCATGGACGAAAAGTACGGCTCCGCCCTGCGCTGCGCAACGTTCACCCGTCTCAGTGACCCCTTAATTTGCCCATAAATACGGCGTGTTGCCGAAAGCCGGTTGACCCAACGCAAAAACGATTCATGATGTGATGAAATGAAGGAGCGAGAACATGAGGAGTGCGGACACGAGCCGCTGCGCTCCGTCCTTCCGGCCCCCGCGCTTCTTGAGCAGGCCGCTTCGCTCCTCCGCGCCGTGGGCGATCCCGCCCGATTGGCGATCCTTCTGCGTCTCGAAGACGGGGAGCGCTGCGTGACCGAGCTCGCCGCGGAATCGGGCGACGGGATGTCGACCGTCTCGCAACGCCTCCGCTTGCTCCGCTCCGAGCGGCTCGTCACCACGCGGCGTGACGGCAAGCACATCTACTACCGACTCGCCGACGAACACGTCAGTGAACTGATTCGAAACGCGATGACGCACGTCGCGCACGACTAACCCAACCTCCTGCGCAACTGCGCCCACGAACCCACGCGAGAAAAACATGAGCCACGATCACGACACCCACGAGAACCACGATCACGTTCACGGCGAAGGCTGCGGACACACCGCGATCAAGCACGGCGACCACGTCGACTTTGTTCACGACGGTCATCTGCACCATGTGCACGGAGACCACGTGGACGAGCACACTCTGGATGTCTCCGCAGATAACCCCGTCGCGTGCACGCCGGATCACGCGTGCGCCGCGCACGCGAGCGATCATGTTCACGGTCCGGGCTGCGGACACGAAGCGGTCCCCCACGGCGACCACGTGGACTACATCGTCGACGGGCATCTCCATCACCCGCACGGCGACCACTGCGACGACCACGGCCCGGTCGAGACCAGCTAAGACCCCATCGACGTTGTGTACGCGTGCCCTGGCGTTCCGCCCAGCGCGAGCACCGTTGCGCCGCTCGAGCGGGTCACGAGTTTCCGACGCCGCACGCCTGGAACCCGCGCCATCATTCCCTCTGAGAGCGTGTGCTCCTCCATACCGTCGACCTGCAGAATGACCGTTCCGCGCAGCACGAGATAGACCTCTTCGTGTCCGTCTTCCCGATGGTCATGCTCAGGGTGGTTCTCGTTGTCGGCGCCGAACTGCATCAGGTTGATCCCAAACGACGAGACGCCCAGCGCCTCGCGAAGCGGTCGAAACTGAATCCCTGGGATCGTGTACTCACCCGAGTACGCGGGGACTCCCTCGAGGGACGTGACGATGACGCCCTTCGAGCACTCGTTTTTGGATCCGTTCTCTTTCGCCTCTGCGGTCATTGCTCCGCTCCTTTCGGTGTGGCTTCTTTGTACGGATGAAGCCGGATGTGCCGCTTGTAGAAACGCGACCATCGACAGAGCGACCCCGCGGGATCGTGTCGAAGCCGAGCGGATTCTCCATCACAACGAAGACGTACGCCGCGCCCGATGCCGTCGCCGATGTGGTGCAGGGGCTCTGGGCCGCGCGGTGGTCGATCCCCGATGGGCACGTGCACACGGTCGAGCTCCTCGCCGACCCGTGCGTCAACCTGGTGTGTGAACGCGACGCGAGCGGAACACAGAGCCGCTTGGTCGGGGTCTCGACGTCGCTCTTCCGAAGAGAGCTCGTCGGGACCGGAGCCGTCCGCGGCGTCAAGCTGCGCCCCGGCGGCGTCCGCGCGTTTGTCGATGCTTCTGCGTCGATGTTTCGCGACCTGAACACGGAGCTCCACACGCTCTGCACCGAGACGCGATCGCTCGAGCGCGACGTGCTCTGCGAAAGCGACGAGGAGGGCTTCGCGGCGTTCGCGACGTGGCTAAAGAATCGCCGCCGACGCGAGGACCCGAACGTCTCCCTCGCGGTCGCGATCGTGGAGCGCCTCCAGCGCGATCACGAGATCCTTCGCGTGGAGCAGCTCTGCACCATCGCGGGTCTCTCCATCAGACCGCTGCAGCGTCTCTTCAAAGACTATGTGGGCGCTACTCCGAAGTGGCTGATCCGTCGCCATCGGCTTCAAGAGGTCGCGACCCGGATCGATCGCGGGGAAGCGCCCAACTTCGCGGATCTCGCGGCGGAGCTCGGCTACACCGACCAGGCGCACTTGACCCGCGACTTCCGCGCGGCGACCGGGCTCAGCCCGAGCGGTCTTCGCGCTCGCCTCGCGGAGTAACGCGCTCAGTCGAGCTCCGCGAAGAGATCCCGCATCCCGAACGGTCGAAGGCCTTCTGTAAGCGAACTGGCCAAACGGATCAGCTCACTCTCGCGCTGTCGCGCGACCGCGCCGCTCTCGTGGATCAAACGCTCTGACTCCACCCGACGGATCTCAAGCTCGGTCTCCGCCCGCGCCAGCTGTCCGCGCAGCGCCTGCACTTGATAGTGAAGGTCAGTCACGTCGCGCCGCATATTCTCGGTCATGTGCTGCGCCCGCTCGGCGGCCTGCTCGGTCAGGAGCCAACGCTCCAGCGAGGTCACGACGGAGCGGAGCGCACTGACGAAGTTTCCATCGGGCGCGCCGAGCTCGCGATAGCCACCGATCCGCATGAGCTGGTCGTGCGCCTCGCGGTACCCAGCCTCCGCGGTTCGATCCGCGTCCATGTAGGGCTGCACGGAAGTCTCGGCAGAGCGCGCGTCTTCCTTGGCGCGCGAGAGATCTTCCGCGAGCACCTGAACCGCGTTGCCCAGGCGAGAACGAGACTCGCGCGCGTTACGTTCGAGAACCTCAAGCTTCCGCTGCTCGACCAGCGCGAGGCGACGGAGGTCTTCGATGGACGCCATCTGGGCGCGGATCTCATCAAGCGTCGCCGCGAGGGCGGGCTGCGGTTCCGGCAGTCGCTCGATCATCCGCTCGAAGGTCACGACGCGATGGTTCCAGTGCTCCAGCGACGTCGCCGCGAGCGGCTCGTGCACCTCAGGCGCCGCGGGGAGCGCGCGGTGCTGTTGGGACTGAGTCGGGATCAGCTGAGACAAGACGCGGCACACGTGGTGCGCATCGACCGGGCGATCCTCCGGGTCCTTCTCCATCAGCTTGAGGATCAAGTCCTCGAGGATGTCCGGGCAGGTCGGCGCGAACTGTTTCGGCCGCGGCGGGGCGTCTCTCATGTGCTTCAGAAAGAAACTCGTGACGTCGCTCGCCTGGAAAGGCAGCCGCCCGGTGACCATCTCAAAGAGGATGCAGCCGAGCGCGTAGAGATCGGATGACGCCCCTGCGTCGATGTTCGTGACGCGCTCCGGCGCCATGTACTGCGGCGTGCCGAAGAGCTCCCCCGCGTTCGTCAATCGCGCGTCCTGGTTGGACCGACCGATCCCGAAGTCGAGCAGCTTCACGACGTACTGACCTTGTTCGGGCTCCGTGATGAAGATGTTCTCCGGTTTCAGGTCGCGATGGATCACGCCGAAGTCGTGCGCCCGCGCGAGACCGAGCGCCGCCTGGAAACCGAAGTTCGCGACCGTCGCGGAGTGAAGCGCTCCATCACCCAGTACGTCGTTCAAGGTCGCGCCGTTGAGCAGCTCCATAACCAAGAAAGCGCCGCCGTCCTCAAGCGTCCCGTGCTCGATGATCTCGACGATGTTCGGGTGCTCAAGCTGCGCGGTGTTCTTCGCCTCTCGGCGAAAACGCTCCAGCGTGGTCGGTTGCGCGGCGAGCTCCTTGCGTAAGATTTTCACCGCGAACGCTTGGTCCACCAGCGTGTGGCTCGCGTAGTAGACGGTCGCCATGCCGCCTTCTCCCAGCACGCGCTCCAGCTTGTAGCGGCCGCGGACGACCATCCCCAAGTACGGATCTGACATCTCGACGAGCGTGTTGCCGTCGACGAAGCAAGCCTCGTTCTCAGAGGGGTAGGTGAGCTGGCAGCGCGGACAGACTTTCACGCTTCGCGAGGTTAGAGGATCTCCCCATGACCGTCAGTATTCCTTGGAGGGTCTGTCCGCCCCTCCCTCCAAATAAGTAAATGATTTGGAGCCTCCCTCCCATGTTCGCGCTCTGCGCCTTTGTTCCCTGCGGCGCCATCGCCGCGCGTTCTCCGCTCCGCTCCGGAACACCCGCCTGAGCGCCTGTGCGGAAACGATGGTTTTTGTTCCCGCACCTGCGGCGCCATCGCCGCGCGTTCTCCGCTCCGCTCCGGAACACGCGCCTGAGCGCCTGGCGGAAACGATATTCTTTGTTTCCGCACCTGCGGCGCCATCGCCGCGCGTTCTCCGCTCCGCTCCGGAACACCCGCCTGAGCGCCTGGGCGGAAACGATGTTTGGACGATCGTTGGCCCGATGTGAGACGACCTAGCGACCACCCCAAGAGGCGACTCTAGCCTCCTTGACGGGCTGAAACGGTACGCGCATGGTCCCGCCATGTCGCTGCACGAGCTCACCGCGATCGAGATCGCGCAGGCCCTCGACTCGGGCGAAGCGACCGCCGAGGAGATCCTGAACGCGTTGCTCGCTCGAGCAGACGAGATGGACGGGAAAATCAAAGCGATCGCGCTTCGGTTCCCGGAAGCGATGGACGCCGCCCGAGCGTCCGATGAGCGCCGCGCCGCTGGTCTGACCCGCGGCCCTCTCGATGGCGTGCCGGTCACGATCAAAGAGAACGTCGACGCGGATGGTCACCCAACGACACTGGGCGTGGTCGCGCGCCGCGATCACATCGCCTCCCGCGACGCGGTGATCGTGCAGCTCTTGAAAGAGGCCGGCGCGGTCATCATCGGAAAGACCAACGTCCCGCAGACCCTCCTCTCTCCGATGGAGACGACCAACGAGATCTACGGCAGCACGCTCAACCCGTGGCGCACCACGCACGGACCAGGTGGGAGCAGCGGAGGAGAAGCGGCCGCCTTGGCGCTGGGCGTCAGCGCGCTCGGCGTCGGCACGGACATCGGTGGCTCCATCCGCGTGCCCGCTGCGTTCTGCGGCGTGGCCGGTCTGAAGCCCACGATCGATCGCTGGTCCAACCTCGGAGTTCAGGGTTCGCTCGCGGGACAGGAGCTCATCCGCGCGCAAACCGGACCGCTCGCTCGAACCGCCTCGGACGTTCGCTTCTTCTTCGAGGCTCTGCCGAGCGCGCTCCACAACAAGCTCGACCCGCGCATCCCCGTGCTCACGCCCAACGAGTCGCTCGACATCAGCGAGCTCACCATTGGCTACTACGAAGACGACGGCTTCTTCTCGCCGGCGGCGTCGATCAAGCGCGCGATTCGTACCGCCGTCGAGGCGCTGCGCGACGCAGGCGCGACCGTTGTTCCCTTCGCGCCTCCGAACGTCGAAGAGATCGTCTTCCTCTACTTCCAGGCGATGAGCGGCGACGGCCTCGCGACGCTCGAGAAGCTCTTGGACGGTGACCCCTTCATCGCGCCGCTCCGCACGATGGCGCGGATCGCGCGGATGCCGGCAGGCGCGCGCCGCGGTGTCGCGCGCGCGCTTGAGCTGGTCAAGGAGACCCGCCTAGCCGCCCTTCTCGGCGCGCTCGGGGACACGACCGTCGCGCGTCACTGGGAGATCGCGGCGCGCCGCGATCAGCTCCGGGTCGATGAGATGCGCACCTGGAACGAGGCAGGAGTGGACGCGGTGATCGCGCCCAACTTCGTGACGACCGCGGCGCCGCTCGGGATGGCTCATGACTTCACCCTCGGGTTCGTCAACGTGGCGCGCTACAGCTTCCTCAACCTTCCAGCCGGCTCGGTGCCGATCACGAAGGTGAAGAGCGGCGAGACCGCGCGCACGGACGCGATCGATCGGCTCGACAACCGCGCGCGACAGATCGAAGCCGAGAGCCTCGGGCTCCCCGTCGGCGTTCAGGTCATCTCGCGTCCGTGGCGCGAAGACATCGTCCTGCGGTGCATGTGCGCGATCGAAGCGCAGCTGCGGGACCGCGGCGACTTCCCGAAAGTCCCGGTGGATCCGCGATGATCCGAGCGCACGGCGCGCTCTTCGTTCTGCTCGTCGCCTGCGCGGTCACGCCGCGCTCGTCCGCGGTCGCCCAACCCGACCCTGCTTCGCGCGGGGGAACGCCGCACTTTCATCCAGACGGAGAGCCGCCTGAGGTAGATCCCGACGGAGCACCGCTTGAGCTGGCCGGCTTTCGTTTTGGATGGAGAGAGCGACGCGCGCGACGCGCCTGCGAACGCGCTGGACACACATACGCGCGCGACGGCGAGAGCGCGCGCTGCGGGGGCGTTCTCCGCGAGCTCGGCTTCCCGGCTGAGGTGACCTTGCGCTTCTGCGGTGGACGCGTCTGTGCGGTCCGCGCCGTTCTCGATAGCAAAGGCGTTCGCGACAAGGTCCGCTTCCGTGAGTGGGGCGCGGGCTACCGCGTGATCGTCGCCGCGCTCATCCAGGCCCTCGGCGATGAGCTCTCGACGCGCATGAACGCCCCGAATGAGTGCTGGAGCGCGCTGCGACAGCACAGCGACGCGCGCTGTTTTTCACGAGACGCGCGCGCCTATCACTACTGGGAGGTTGGCGGATTCGAGCTCTCCGTTCGCCTGTCCCGATCTGCGCGACGGCACCACGACGCGCCGGATCTGGTCGTGGACTTTCGCTCCCCCGAGCGCCTTGAGCAGCTCAGCCGCACCAGCGACTGACGACTCGTCGCTTCTCGGTGTTTGAACGCTAACGAGCAAGTAGTCGGGAGCCTCCCTCCTACGTTCGCTTCGCTCAGGGATATTCTTTGTTTCCGCACCTGCGGCGCCATCGCCGCGCGTTCTCCGCTTCGCTCCGGAACCCGCGCCTGAGCGCCTGTGCGGAAACGATATTTGGAACGCGACGAAGGAGGGCGGGGACGGGCAGCTCCTCCGGAAGAATGTCAGGTATGGTGCGCGTGAATGGTTGATGATGCCGCGCCCTTCCCGTTCGACCACGCGTCGATGAGTCACGCCGAGGTCGGCCGTCTCAATCAATATGTGAAGCGGTTCCCCAACCTCGAAGACGGAATCGCGCGCCTCCGTGGACCGCTCGAGCAGCTCCTGGGCGCTCCGCTCACGCTGAAGCCGAGCGCGCCGCGTGTGGTCGCAGCACAACGATCACGTGACGCGCTCTTTGACCCTGGAGTCGCGATCGCGATCGACGGCGAGGACGCGGCGCGCGTAGTCCTCATGTTGGACGCGCGCATCGCCGCGGTCTTGGTGAACCGCGCGGTCGGCGGCGAAGGCGGTCCCGCGATCGGCGGACCGGTGGCGCTCTCCGCGACCGAGTCCGGCGTCATCGCGTTCTTGGTCGCCTTCGCCCTTCGCCAGCTGGAGCTCGGCTGGGTGGTCGCGCGGGTCGAGGTTCGCGAGCCCGCGACGCTCCTCCCCGCGACGGACGCGCTGCGGAGCGACGTGAGCGTGTTCATCGCCGGGGACCGCGGCCTCGCGCGCTTGCTGATCGGTACGCAGAGCCTTCGACCTCAACCGCCCACACAGATGAGCTCGCTCCCGGTCACGTTGATCGCGCGCCGCGGAACAGCGACCCTCTCGCGTCACGAGGCGGGTACGCTTGAGCACGGTGACATCGTGATCCTCAGCGAATCGACGAACGAGATCTGGGTCCACGCGCGCGGTGACTCATCTCGACTCTTTGAGTGCACCGCCGATCACGGGTCGCTCACCATCACGCGTTGCGTAGAGCGGCCTCCCGTCGAGGTCGGACAAGGAGCCAAAACGGTGAACGACCCCGCGAACGAAGAAGCGCCCACGACGCTCGGCACGGCCGCGCTCGACGATGTCCCGATCGAGGTCTCCGCGGAGGTCGCGCGCTTCACCCTCCCGCTCGCCGAGCTGACGCATCTCAAGCCCGGCGAAGTCTTGACCAGCGGCGTCGCGCTTAGCGATCGCGTCACGCTCCGCGTTGGAGACAAGGTCATCGCGGTCGGTGAGCTCGTCGAGGTCGACGGCGAGATCGGCGTTCGCGTGAACACCCTCGCTCCCTGAGTCGGCTACGCGTCCTCGTTCTCGAGGTCGGTCTCGAGGTCATGCAAGAGCATGTCGGCGAGTCGCGCCAAGACCTTTTGATCGCGCTCCTTGGACGCGCGACGACCGACGCTCGACCAGAGCACCTTGCGACCGAGCGCGTATCCCATGGTCGCTGAGATCGCGATCACCAGGTTCACCTCGATCTCTTCTCGCGGCCGCGGTTCACCGTCCGCTTTGAACCGAGCCTCGATCGCATCGACGACGAGCTTCGTCCCTCGCCGCCTGACGGGGAAGAAGTCTTCCGCTTCAGCGCGTCCCGAGATCATCGACCACGCGACCAGCCGGCTGTGAAGCGGCTCGAGAGCCTCCTCGAAGAACGCCGCGAACCACTCGCGTGGATCGCTCGGCGAACCGATCAAGCGCCCGATGAAACGCGCGCGCTGTGAATCGATATGAGATTCGAACGCGGCCTCGATCACGTCGTGGATCTTGCCGAAGTAGTGGGAGACCAGCGCGCGGCTCACTCCCGCCTCCTCCGCGACGTCCTTCAAGCGAACCGCGTCCGGCCCGCGCTTCACGAGCGCGCGCTGCGCGGCTTCCAAGATGAGCCGTCGCGCTTCTTCAGGGTCTCGCCGGGTGCGGCTCACGCCCGCAGCCTACACCCTTCTTTTATTGGCACGCTTGACAATAAAGAGGGCGGCACTATTGTCGTTAGTGTCAATAAGGAGCGACCCATGATGAACGCCGCGATCGCGAATCCCACACCCGAGAAAAAGGCCGCGCGCACAATGCCGGCCCCCTCTCCTGAGCAGGAAGCCGCAGCCAAGATGGTCATGGAGGGCAACGCCCTCGCGCAGATTCGACTCGCGACGACCGCGTTCGTGAAGTTGATGCGAGACCCCAACGACACCGAGCAGGTCTTTGTCATGGGGCTCGCGGTCAGCCGACCGTTCTTCCCGCGCTTCCTCGCGCGCTTCGCGACCTCCGCCGACGGCGACCGTCTGCTCCGCGAGCGTCCCGCGATCGACTCTCGGTCCGTGGACTATGATGGGCTCCGCGCGTTGCCGGCAGACACGCTCGGCGGCGCGTACGTCCGGCACCTCGACGACAACGGGCTCGACCCCGACCTCTTTCAGCCGCCGCCGAAGAGCGTCCCGCCGGTCGCCGCCTACATCTCACAGCGCATGCGCCAAACGCACGACATCTGGCACGCGCTCACGGGCTACCAAACCGATCCCCATTCTGAGGCCAGCCTGCTCGCGTTCTCCTACGCGCAGACCGGCTTCCCCATCCCCGGCATCATCGCGCTCGGGGCGACCGTCAAAGATGGAGGCGCGCGAAAGAACCTGGACGGGTACCGGCGCGGGAAGGCGGCGTCCTACATGCCCTCGGTGCACTGGGAGTCGCGCTGGGAGCAGCCGCTCGCCGACATCCGGCGCGAGCTCGGGATCCGCCCCGCGCGAAACGCCTAAGTGAGAATGCCGAGCGCCTCGAAGAACGCGACGCCGAGGACGATCCACTGAAACACGAGTATCGCGACGAGCGTCCGCGTGGACCGACGAATGCGCGCATCGATGAAGGCGCGTAGCTCTGCGGGGGTCCCGGAGAAGACGTGGAGGAGCGGGACGACCTCTCCATCGCGGTACTTCTCGATCACGCTTCGCGGCGCGAACTCGACCTCACCGGCGTATCGCCTCCCGTGAATCACGAGGCGCTTTGCGTGCACCATTCCCGATGGCCCACGGATCCGCTCGCCCGCCCATTCCCCGGTCGCGGCTCCTGACCCGTCCGCTCCGAAAACGTGTTCCGCTTCGCGCCCTTGAGGCACGAGCACGCCGCCAAAGATCCCGAGCCCGATCAGGACGAAGAGGCAGGCCGCGAGCGACGGGCTCGCGTTGAACCAGGAGAACCCCGTCCACTTGAGGAGACGGCCGCGCGCGTCGACCACCATCTTGTCGTGAAACGACGACTCGGAGAACGTGACACAGGTGCCTTCTTCGAAACGCGCAAAGCGGATCGGTCGCACATCGGCCTGGGCGCGTCTCGTCGCGCGCGCGTCGCTCTCATTCGCGGAGATCAGGTCGACCCCATAGCGCCGCGCTTCGCTGGTGTTCCGCTCAACGACCGCGACCAGGTTCGACGTACCGAGCGCGCAGCGACAGTACGACTCGTCCTCTGAACAGGCCGCCGATGGAGGTGATCGATCTTCGGGCGGCGCGTCACAGTTCAGGTCGCCCTCTTCCAGCGCGTTTCGTTGGTCGCAAACCTCTCTGGTGAGGTGGCGGTTCGGGACCACCATCGTGAACATGGTGCCAAGCACGATCAGTGGCCCAACGCTGAGCAACAGCCACTCGAGCCACGAGACCCGGCTCAGCCACGTCGCGCCGCTCTCGTTCGTTCCCATCGAGAGCAGTCTGCCACACCGGTCAGCGACTCTCGCTACGTGTAGATGAAGTGAACGCAGGCCGCGATAGAGAGCGTGAGCCACTGAAGAGAGAGGAACGTGAGGAGCACTCGAGTCGCCTGGCGCGCTTGCACGTCCAGGAAGGCGCGGAGCTCGGCCAGCGTTCCAGAGAAGACGTGGAGCACGGGCATCGTCGTCCCGCCGCGGTACGGGCCCTCCACGATGTTGGGCGCGAACTGCACGACGCCCTCGCGACGCGGTCCGTGAGTCACCCGCTTCTTCGCGTTGGCGATCCCCGCCGCGGTGCGGACCGTGTCACCTGCCCACTCCCCGGTTCCGGCCTTGGATCCGTTCGCTCCGAACGCCTGTTCCGCCTGGCGTCGGCGCGTCACGAGGAAGACGCCGACGGCGGCCAAGACGAACAAGAGCAGGAGACAGACCGAGAAGAGCCCGGGGCTCGCGCGCACCCGGGAGAAGCCGGCGTGGTAGGCGCGCTGGCCGCGTTCATCAAGCACCAACGTGAAGGTGTAGCCCGCGTCAAACGTCACGCAGTGCAGGTCACCGAAGCGTGACGAGCCAACTGGAGCCCCTGACTGATGACGAGTGAACCCGGGCACCACCTGGTCGCCCTCGACACGCTCGGAACCGAAGACCTTATCCTCGCCGTCGCCTTCGTCACGTTCATAGACCCGAACGTTCGCCGAGATCGCGCACTCGCAGGACGTCTCGGATTTGGCGCACGGGGTGACCGGGAGCGGCGCGGCGTTGGGGACCTCGACGCAATCGAAAAGGACGACTTCGTCGGGCGTCCCCTGGCAGGTGCGGCGGACCATCTCCGGAGCCGTGAGCGGCGCGACGACCATCGCGGCGACCCCCACGAGAGGCGCGACGCACAGCAACAAGACCTCGAGGCGAAACATCAGCGCGGCTCGAGCACGTAGAGCTCCCCGGTTCGCCAGCTCGTCGCGTAGACGCGGAGACGCGGTCCGGGATGAAGCGCGAGTCCCACCAGTTGCTCCGCCCCGCGCACGCGGCTCGTCCGATGAGAGAGCGCCGTGACGTCCACGAGCGAGACATCGCTGGAGTGAAAGTTCGCGGTCGCCAGCCAGCGACCGTCGCTCGAGATCGCCATGCTGCGCGGGTTACGGCCAGTCGGCGCGATGAAGACGCGTCGTCCGCGCGAGATGTCGTAGGCGCTGACGTTCCCCAGCGTGCAGACGACGTAGACCAAACGTCCGTCGGGGCTCTGCTGTAGATGGCGCGGGTACTCGCACGTGTTGAAACGTCGACGCTCCGTCACGAGGTTGGGCGCGAACACCTGAATGAAGTCGCTCCGGAACGAGGCGACCATCAGCTCACCGTTGTCGCGCACGACCATTCCCCGCGGCTGACGACCGGTACGGCGAACCGCGATGGTCTCGAGGGTATCTGTGTCGATCGCGGTCACCCGTCCCGAGAAGTAGCTCGCGACATAGAGGACGCCGCCATCGGGAGAGGTCACCATGAACTTCGGGCCACCGCGCACCTCGACGTGTCGCTCCACCGCGAAGGTCTCGGTGTTGACGACCTCGACGCTGTTGCCGCGGAGGTTGCTGACGTAGGCGCGCGACCCGTGCGGCGAGAACGCGACCTCCACTGCGTTGCCGGGAAACGTCACGGTTCCGATGTGCGCGAGGGTCCGGCCGTCGTAGACGAACACGTTGTCGTGGTCGCGGAAACCGAAGTTGCTCACCCACACCTGTGATCCATCTGGGCTGACGTAAACGCTCTTCGGCTGCACGCCGGTCGCGACGGTGCGGACGACCTCAAGCGAGGTCTCTCCTCGACGGGTCCGGACCACCCGGGGACGTCGACGGCGTCGGGTTCGGCGCTTCGTTCGTGGGGCGCCGGGCTCGATCACCAAGGCCCCTGGATCGTCCTCGAGAATGTCATCGATCGTCGGATGAAGCGCGGCGGCTTCGGGTTCCGGTTCCGGCGCTGGCTCCGGTGTCTCCACCGGGACCGCGTCGGAATTCGCCGCGGATACCGCCGCCGGCTCGGCCATGACGCCGCCGCTCGGCGTGACCGGGATGATGACGACGTCGCCTTCCTCGAGACCACTCGGCGCCTGCGCGGCGCTCGGCCACGCGCTCGGCGTCACTAGGACGAGCAGCGTCGCCAACGTCCCGAACACTGCTCTTCGGCCGCGCCCCATCAGCGCCACTTTGCGCGGAACACAGAAACGCGCAACCCCCAGCAAGGATAGAGCCGCGTCGAGCCGCGTGTTATGGCGCGTCGTGGACGTCGTCATTACTTGCGCTCGCGGCACCGAAGCCGCACTCCAGAGCGAACTGGAGCGCCTCAAGATCAACGCGGTCGTGGGGCGCGCGCACGTCTCTTTGCCCGACGCAGAGCTGCTCGACGCCTATCGCGTCGGGACCATGAGTCGAGTCGCGAACCGTGTGCTCATCCCGATCGCCGACCTCGACGCGCCTACCGACGATGAGCTCTACGAACAAGCACACGACGTCGCGTGGGAAGAGCACTTTGATCCACGCGCCACCTTCGCGGTGGAGTGCGTCTGCTCTGACCGGCAGCGCAACTCTCACTACCTGACGCTGCGCACCAAAGACGCGATCGTGGATCGCTTGCGCGACAAGACCGGTCAGCGACCCAACGTCGACCGCGACGACCCCACGGTTCGCGTGCACGTTCATCTGGATCGCGACGCCTACGGGACGCTCTCGATTGATCTCTTCGGTCCGCTCCACCGACGCGGCTACCGGCAACGAGGCGCCCGAGCCCCGCTCCGCGAAACGCTCGCCGGCGCGATCCTGGAGCTCGCTGGTTATCGCGGAGAGCGCGACTTCGTGGACCCGATGTGCGGCAGCGGGACGCTCGTGGTCGAGGCCGCGATGATCGCGAACGGGATCGCGCCGGGGCTCCGCCGGGAACCGGCCCGCGATTGGCGAGGGCATGACCGCTCCGCGCTAAAACAAGCGCGGCAAGAAGCGCGCGCCCTTCGTCGTGAGCCGAGCGTAACGATCTACGGGAGCGACCACGACATGGCCGCCGTCAAGATGACGCGCGCGAGCTTGCGGGCGGCCGGGGTCAACGCCGAGATCACCAAGGCCGCGATTCAGAACGCCAAGGCGCCGACGGACAAAGCGGGAGTGCTCATCACGAACCCGCCGTACGGCGCGCGCCTCGGACGCGGAGAGCCCGACCGCCCGAGCACCGAGCTGACGATGCTCTATCAAGACCTCGGCGACAGCCTTCGGCGCGGATTTCCGGGGTGGTCCACCTTCGTCTTCTCGGGGAGCCCGAAGCTCGCGAAGCGCATCGGGCTCAAGCCGCGTCGGCGTTACGAGCTCTTCAACGGCGCGCTCGACTGCCGGCTCCTCGACATCCCCATCGGCGCCGCGGTCACGAGCGCGCGTCGCTCTTCTCGCGCCAAAG
Organism: uncultured bacterium; assembly: GCA_938024995.1. Lineage (GTDB taxonomy): Bacteria > Myxococcota_A > Polyangia > Polyangiales > Houyiibacteriaceae > CALJDU01. The sequence goes on along the minus strand of CALJDU010000054.1, from coordinate 29,937 downwards.
ACGTCGACATGTTCGAGAACCGTTTCAAGAAGAACCTCAAGAAGCGGACGTCGTGGGCCAAGCGCGAGGGGCTCGAGGCGTACCGGGTCTACGATCGCGACATCCCCGAGTACAACGTCGCCGTCGATGTCTACGGCGACGCGGCGGTGGTCTCGGAGTGGAGCCCACCGCGACAGGTCGACGCAGGTCTCGCGGCGCAGCGGCTGCGCGGAGTCATGGCGACCGTCCCAGGTCTGCTCGGGATCGACCCCGAGAGGGTCCACCTTCGCACCCGCGAGAAGAAGCGACACGACCTGCGCGGCGAGCAGTACGAGCGGGAGGAGCGCGGGCAAGAACCGTTCGTGGTCCAAGAGCGCGGGCATCGCTTCGAAGTCCTTCTCGGCGAGACGCTCGACACCGGGCTCTTCCTCGACGGCCGAGATCTTCGCGCCGCGATCGCGAAGAGCGAACCAAAGCGCTTCCTCAACCTCTTCGCCTACACCTGCTCGGCGAGCGTATACGCCGCGAAGGCCGGCGCGGAGACCGTGAGCGTGGACCTCTCCCAGCGCTACCTCGGCTGGGGCGAACGGAACTTCAAGCACAACGACATCGCGACGCGAGACCATCACTTCGTCCCGCGAGATGTCTTCCGATTCTTAGACAAGGAACGAGAGCGCTATGACGTCATTCTGCTCGCCCCACCATCGTTCTCCCGTTCGCATCGCATGGACGATGAGCTCGACCTGATCCGCGACCACGGTGAGCTGATCGATGGCTGCCTCGACCTCCTCACCAACGACGGCGTGCTCTTCTTCTCAACACACGCGCGGGACCTGACGCTGGACCATCGCTTTGCGCGTCAGGCGGAAAAGGTCGAGACCACACCAGAGGACTTCCAACGTGTGGCCCATCAAACATGGAAGATCACCCTCTGAGGTCGAGCCATTTTCTAAGCAGCTGTTTTCATTCGCTTTTGATCTATTTTTGCAAATTACACCAATTGCGGGACGCCGAAGCTGAACGAAAAAGCTAATCCTTTTGTGTGCATCGGATCCTCATGGCTGGAATCGCTGGCGCGCTCGTCGCGGGCGCTGTCTGGACGTCGATCCCTGAGAACCCGTTCCTCGGGCTCGCGCTCTGCGCGATGTTCACCGTCGCCGCGATTGCCCCGCTCCCCGAGCGACTCGTCACGTGGCGCGACCCGATCCGGACCGGCGCGGTCGTCACTGTTCTACTGACGCTCTTCCCAACCGCGCGAGCGTTCGTCGAACACGCGCTCTGAGCTTGAACAAAACCTGAACGTCGTTGTCGCTCAGAACGGCTCGCTCAGAACATGGCGCGCAAGATGCTCGCGTAGTCATCGGTAAACGTCGTCGTCTGCGGAGCCGGCGCGTCCTTCCATCCACGCGCGCGGAGCGGCGCCAGTTTCGCGTCGTCCCGACTGAGCGCAACGTAGAACGCCGTCGCCTCGTCATCGACGGTCTCTCTCGCGGGATCCGAGACGACCATCTTGAGCCCAAGATCACGCGCGACCGCGGAGAGGATCGGGCCAAGGTCGACGTAGCGATTGCTGATGTGAACCGCGAGCGTTCCCTCTTGCGTGATCCGCGCGAGGTAGAGTTCGAACGCCTCGCGCGTGATCAAATGCGTGGGGATCGCGTCCCCGCTGAAGGCATCGATGATGAGCATCTCGTACGGCGCGGCGTCCTCCGCGACTTCCCGTGCGATCTCACGACGCGCGTCGCCCACGACCATCCCCACCTCGCGGTCATCGAGCGAGAGATACTCGAAGTGATCCCGCGCGAGCTGCACCACGACCGGATCGATCTCATAAAACGTCAGGTCTTCGATCTCTCGATAGCCCGCGATCGAGCCCACCCCCAGCCCTACCGCCCCGACCCGTCTCGGCGAGAACGTCGCGACGATGTCCCCGAGCGGACCATGCCGGTGATAGTACGAGAGCGGGTCCTCCGCCCGATCGAGGATCTGGAGACCGTGCATGGTGTTGCCGTTGACGAGGCGCCGAATCTCGCCCTTCTCTTCGGTCACGATCGCCTCGACCACGTAGATCCCGTAGTGGCTACGCGCGCGCGCCAGGATCGAGCTCTTCTGTTTCACCAGCGAGAGCCCGACCACAAGAATGAAGAACGCGACCGTGACGAACGCGATCATGCGGACGTCCTTCCGGTGCAGCATCCGCTCGGGTCGGTACCGCGCGGCCATCGCGACCGCGAGCGCGATCAAGGCGACGTGGCTCTCGAAGAGCCGGTCGAAGATCTCCGGCGCGATCAACGCGACGAACGCGCTCCCCAGCCACCCACCGAACGAGAGCGCGAGGTAGTACTGGGTCAAGTGCGTGGCCGACGGGCGCGTGCGGAAAAGCTCGTCGTGCGCCACCCAGGCGATCACAAAGAAGACGCCTAGCTGCACGACCGCCGGCCAGACCCCGCTCACGTTGTCGGTGAACGCGAGACTGGCGAGCGCGAAGATGGGCCACAGGCGACGAAGCGCGTTCGGGAGCGCGACCTTGGGCGAGAACGCGATGATGAACGTGATCAAGTAGAGCGAGAGCGGGATGATCCAGACCAGCGGGGCGTTGCCGATCTCGAGGACCATGAAGTTCGTGACCGCGAGCGAGAACGCTGATGGCGCTGCCGCGACCGCGGCCCAGTAGGCGTAGTCGCCCAAGCGAGGCGCGCGGCGTTCTTCTTCGCCCGGGTCCGCTTCTTCGGTTCGCCCTTTCGTTTGTTCGTTCGCGTCAGCGACCACAGGTGACGCCGCGCGAGGTCGTGAAACGTGCCAAGCGCCCACGCCAAGCGCGACGTAGACACCAAACGCGACGGCCCAACCGAGCGACTGGTTCTGCTGACCGACAAAGGGTTCGACCGCGAACGAATACGCCAGGAGCGCCAAGAGCGAACCCGCGTTGCTCGCGGCGTAGAGCGGGTAGGGATCTTCATCGCTCGTGGCGGCCAGCCACTTTTGCGCGACTACGCTCGTCGTCCCGAGCACGAAGAAGGGGAGCGCGAAGTGCTGCGTCAGCGCGATCAGCATCGCTGGAATCGAAAACTCTTGGGACGTCTCCGGCGCCGCAAACGGGAGCACCGCGAACGGCAAGAGCAGGAGCACCGGGTGTAGCTTACGGAACGTCGTCGCGGCGTAGTGCGCGTAGAGGTACGCCAAAAAGAGCGTCCCCTGGAACCACATCAAGATGGTCGACCAAACGTGGAACGCGCTCCCGAACGCGGGGACGAGCAAGCGCCCGACCATCGGCTCCATCGAGAAGAGCAGGAAGGCGCCAAAGAAGACGAACGCTGCGAGGACGCGGATCAAGCTCTTGTTCGCAGCCATCGGTGCGGAGAAGAGCACAGCGCGCGAGCGAGGCGCAACCAGCGCTGATCGCGAGTCGCCGGCGAGGTCGCGGCGAGGTCGCGAGCAATGTTCCGTCGAAGGTGAAGCGCACCGCCTCGAGCGCCTCGACATCGGCAGTGAGAATCAGCCAAAGGAGATCCCCTGCGCGAGCGGAAGATCCGGGGACCAGTTGATCGTATTGGTTTGCCTTCGCATGTAGGCCTTCCATGAGTCGGAGCCTGCTTCACGTCCGCCGCCGGTGTCCTTCTCGCCGCCAAACGCGCCGCCGATCTCTGCGCCCGACGTCCCGATGTTCACGTTGGCGATCCCGCAGTCGGAACCAATCGCGGAGACGAAGCGCTCGGCGCGCCGTACGTCGCTCGTGAAGATCGACGAGGAGAGGCCTTGCGACACTTCGTTGTTGAGCGCGATGGCCTCTTCCAGGCCGTCGTAGGTCAGGAGGTAAAGGATCGGCGCGAAGGTCTCGTGCTGAATGATCGGGTACTGCGCGCTCGCGCGGATCACACACGGTGTGACGAAGTGGCCCTCGCCAGCGACCCGCGCGCCGCCACACAAGACCTCGCCGCCCGCGGCTCTCGCGGCCTCGATCGCGCTCATCATCTGGCTCACCGCGTCGTCATCGATCAGCGGTCCCATCAGCGTACCGTCCGCGAGCGGATCCCCGATCGTGACCTGACCGTAAGCCGCGACCACGCGATCGGAGAGCTCCTCCGCGATGGCGCGATGCGCGATGATCCGGCGGGTCGAGGTGCAGCGCTGTCCGGCGGTCCCGACCGCGCCGAAGACGATCGCGCGCGTGGCGAGATCAAGGTCCGCGGTCTCGTCGACGATGATCGCGTTGTTGCCGCCGAGCTCAAGGATCGAGCGCCCGAGCCGCGCGCCCACGGCGGCCGCGACCGACCTGCCCATGCGCGTCGACCCTGTCGCGGAGATGAGAGGCAGCCGCGTGTCGTTCGCCATCGCCGCGCCGATTCTCTCGTCGCCAACAACCAGGTTGAAGACGCCCGGACAATCGAACTCCCGCATCACCTCGTTGCAAATATGCTGCACCGCGATCGCGGTGAGCGGTGTCTTGGGGGAGGGCTTCCAGACGCAGGTGTCGCCGCAGACCGCCGCGATCGCCGCGTTCCAACACCAGACCGCCACGGGGAAGTTGAAGGCCGAGATGATCCCGACCGGACCCAGCGGTTGCCACTGCTCCATCATGCGATGTTGCGGCCGCTCTGACTGCATCGTGAGACCGTAGAGCTGACGCGAGAGCCCGACCGCGAAGTCGCAGATGTCGATCATCTCTTGAACCTCGCCGAGGCCCTCTTGATAGATCTTCCCCATCTCGAGGCTGACGAGCTTGCCGAGCGGCTCTTTGTATCGGCGGAGCGCCTCCCCAAGCCCTCGCACCATCAGGCCGCGCGCCGGCCCCGGGACCTGCCGCCAAGACGTGAAAGCGTCTTGGGCCGCGCTCACCGCTGCGTCGTACGTCTCCCCGGTGGCGAGCTCAACCATCGCGATCTCGGCACCGGTGGACGGGTTTAGCGAGCATGTCGCCTCATCCGCGCGGACCCAATCGGACCCGGCGTAGGTCCCCGCGTTTCGGGTGGCGATCTTCAACGATTCCAGAACGTCTCTCATCCAGACCTCTTTGGTTGGTCGCATCTACACACGCGACGACGCGGCACGCCAGCACGAACCCTCCGCGCGCTCCCCCGGATGAGCGATGACGTCCGGTGAAACGGAAGTCATGGCGTCTTGCGTGCTACCGTTCGCGAATGCGGAAGCACTGGCTCGTCGCCGTCGCGCTCTTCCTCTCCTTTGGGGGTTGCAGCGCGTGTGAAGACATCGCGAAGACGATCCGAGGTGGGGGCCCCCAAGAGCCTGCCGCGACGGGTCCCGTCTTCTCTCAACAAGACGCGCTCGTCGCGAGCGTCGGCCGGGTCAACTACAACGTGCCGGTCGAACCGGGTGACTCCCTCATCGTCGACCTGCGCTCGACCGCGTTCGATCCCTTTCTCGAGCTCGCGGTCCCTGGACACGGCAGCCTGACCAACGACGACTACCAGGGCGACCGTGCGCGCTCAGAGCTCTCCGTTCACGTGACGGAAGCGGGCACGATGAAGGTGAGCGTCTCGAGCTCCCAGCCCAACGCCGAGGGTCCCTTCTCGCTCACGATTCACCGCGCCGGACATGAAGCGGTCGCCGCCCTCCCTCAGCTGCCGCGGCTTCAACTGGGTCAGCCTTACGAAGGCGCGCTTGAAGATGGCGACACCGAGCTGCCCGACGGTCGCTTCCAGGACCTTCTGCTCGTGCCCGGCGACGCTTCCGGTCCGCGGCAGCTTCAGCTCACGGCGATGGACACGCAGGTCCCGAACGCGATCTTGCTCGACGATCATGGGCGCTCGATCAACGCGGCCGCCAATGGCTCGTATCCGGTCAACGGCGCCGCCCTCCATCGGCTTCAGATCTTGTCGGCGAGCCCGGGTCAGCACGCGCGGTATCGCGTGGTCCTGACCGCCGCGGAGGGCGCTCCGGTCACCCCGAGCCTCGCGCGCTCTCACCACCAGCTCCCCACGGTCACGACCGGTCCGCTGCTCACGGTCGGTCAGCCGCACACCGCGAGCTTGACGACCCACGCGCTCCCCACGGGAGAGCCCGCCGACGTCTACCTCTTCAATGGCACCGCGCAGCAGGAGGTCACGTTCGAGCTTCGCTCCGAAGCCTTCGACCCTTACCTCATGCTGATCGGGCCCAACGGCCAGCACTGGGAAAACGATGACGTCGGCGGCAACACCAACTCCGCGCTGACGATCGCGTTGCCGGTGACGGGCGCCTACCGCGTCGTCGCGACCGCCTACCGCGCGGGGCCGGTCGGCGAGTACGAGCTCAAGGTCAGCGCCGGCACCCGAGTCTCGAACCAAGGGGACGCAGCGGTCGCGGGCGCGCCCGAGCGCACGATCGAGGGAACGCTCGCGGAAGGCGACCGCACGATCTCGTCAGGTGAGTTCATCGATACGCACACGATGTCGTTTGCGGTGGGTCAGAACGTTCGACTCGACGCGCGCTCCACCGCGTTTGACACCTACCTGATCGTTCACCCTCCGACGGGCGACCAGCTCGACAACGACGACGCGGCGCAAGGCAACACCGACGCCGGCCTCTCGTTCGTCGCGCAAGCCGGCGAGTATCGCGTTCAGGTCACGAGCTACCAGCCAGGCGAGACCGGCGACTACCGCTTAGTAGTCGGCGGCGGCTCCGCGGCCGGCAACACCACGCCGACCGGACCTTCGCCGACGCCTTCCGGCAATGGTCAGCAGGTCGCGGTCGCCGGCGACAGCACCAACGGCAACCTCGCGGAAGGCGACCGCACGATTCAGTCGGGCGAGTTCGCGGACTACTACTCGCGCACCTTCACGGCGGGGCAATCGGTTCAGGTTCGGCTGAGCTCCACAGCGTTTGACCCCTACCTCTTGGTCCGCGCGCCGAGCGGTCAGCAGTACGACAACGATGACCTCAACAACACCACACGGAACGCGGGCATCGACATCCCATCGACCGAAGCGGGCGAGCACAGCATCATCGTCACGAGCTACGAAGCCGGGGAGACGGGCGCCTACCAGCTATCGTTCGGAGCGGGGCAAGTGATCGCCGGGGGCGGCACGCAGAACGCCGGCGGCGGCAACGTCTACGGCATCTTCGCCGGCATCAGCGACTACCCCGGCACCGGCAGCGACCTCCCCGAGTGCGCCAACGACGCGATCAAGCTGGCGGAGTCTCTTCGCAACGGCGGCCTCCTCCAAGAGTCGAACCAGATCATCCTGACCGATGCGCAGGCCACCACGCAGAACCTCCGAAACGCGATGCGCACGATGGCCCAGCGGATGGGTCCGCAAGACATCTTCTTCTTCTTCTACTCAGGTCACGGCGGGCAGCGCGACGGCTCCTCCGACCAGCGCGAGATCGACGGCAAAGACGAGTACCTCGTGATGTACGACGGACCGTTGCTCGACGATGAAATGGGGCAGCTCTTTGACCCCATCAACGCCCGGGTCGCTTTGTTCGCGGTCGACGCCTGTCACGCTGGAGGCTTCGCCAAAGACGTGATCACGCGCCCCGGACGTGTTGGGATGTTCTCGTCGGAAGAAGACGTCCTCTCCTCCGTCGCGAGCCAGTTCCAAGCGGGCGGCTATCTCTCGCACTTCTTGCGCACCGCGGTTTCGGGCGAAGCCGATCAGTCCCCGCGCGACAGCGTCCTCACCGTCGGCGAGCTCACGCACTTCCTTTATCGTCAGTTCGGACAGCAAGCCGCTGACGTTCAGCTTCAGGGCGCCTTCCAGCACCTGGTCGTCGACCGCGGCGCGGTCGGTGTGGGTGAGGTGCTCTGGCGCTACTGATGCCGCCTAAGGAAGACACCGGCGCCAACAGAGACGTCCTCGTGCTCGCGGCGTTCGTCTTCTTTGGCGCCTTTCTCCTGTTCTCGATGGAGCCGATGGTCGGTCGCCTCCTCGTCCCCGCGTTCGGGAGCGCCTTTCACGTCTGGTCGACCATCTTGATGTGGTTCCAGGGAACGCTCTTCTTGGCGTACCTCTACGCGCACTACGCCGCGACCACGTTCCGCAAGCTGCACCCGCTGCTCCTTCTCCTCCCTGTCTTCGCGCTCCCATTCGCGCCGCCCGAGGCCTCCCAAGAGTTCACGGTCAACGCGATGCTCTTCTCGCTCACGCGGCACTTCGCGCTCCCCTTCTTTGTGCTCGCCACGACGAGCGTCGTCGCGCAGAAGTGGTTGGCACAGACGAGCGACGCGGACCCGTACCCGCTCTACGCGGCGAGCAACACAGGGTCGCTCCTCGCCCTCCTCATCTACTCGCTCGGCATCGAGCCCTTCGTCGGTCTCGCGCGACAGAGCCAAGGATGGGCCATCGCGTTTGGTGGCTACGTCGCTCTCGGTATCGCGGCCTGGTGGGTGAGTCGACCACGTGATGAGCGCGAAGCCGTCGAACGCGAACGCGAACACGAGGACTCCGGGGCGCGAACAAGCACCCCGACCCTCGGGGACTACCTCTACTGGTCCGCCGTTGCCGCGGCGCCGTCCGCGCTATCGCTCGCGGTGACCAACTTTATGTTGCTCGAGGTCGGCAACGCACCTTTGGCGTGGATCATCCCGCTCTCGCTCTACCTGATCACGTTCATCATCGCGTTCTCGCCCAAGATCACCGTGCCGTCTGCGCTGCGTCGCCTCTGGCCATTGTTCGCGCTCGCGAGCGTCGCCTTCACGAACAATGTGAGCGGTCTCTGGCCCGCGGCGGTTCAGCTGGTGGCCTTCTTCGTCGTCGCCTGGGTCGCTCATGACGAGCTCTTTCGCACGCGCCCCAACGCGACTCATCTCACGCAGTTCTACCTCGCGCTCTCTTTCGGTGGATGGCTCGGGAGCGCCTTTGTCGCGCTCATCGCGCCCGAGATTTTCGCGCGCTTGCACGAGAGTCACGTCGCGCTGGTCGTCCTCGCGATCGCGATGGCTGCGCGCTATCGCCCGGAGCGCGCGCTTCACCAAAGAGACGTGCGCGTGATCGCGTTCGTCACGGTCGCGTTCTTCTTTCTCGTGATCGGGCTCGCCGCCGTTAAGCAGAAGAGCTCCATCCTCGCGCGCGCGCGCAGCCACTACGGCATCTACGTCGTCGAAGGGATCGTCAAAGAAGACAAAGGAGAGGTCCGACGTCTCGTCAACGGGACAACGGTCCACGGGGTCCAGATGCTCGCGACCCCGGAGACGCCTCTCGCGTACTTCCATCGCCATGGACCGCTCGGCGATGTCGTCACCACGCTCGCGCCGAAGAACATCGGCGTCATCGGGCTCGGAATCGGCGCCTTCGCGGGGTATGTCGAGATCGATGAGCTGCTCTTCTATGAGATCGACCCCGTCGTCGTCGACCTCGCGCGAAGACACTTCCGGTACCTCTCGCTCGACGGCCGGCCCGAGATCGAGGTCGTCGTGGGAGACGCGCGCCGCGAGATCGCGCAGGAGGTCGCGAGCGGCGCTCGCCCTTACGAGATGTTGGTCATCGACGCGTTCAGCGGCGACGCGATCCCGACGCATCTCGTTACCCGGGAAGCGATCGAGCTCTACCTCGCGCGGACCGAGGCGGGCGGGCCGCTGCTCTTCCACATCAGCAACCGCTACGTCGACCTCAAACCGGTCCTCGCCGCCGCGGCGCGCGACCTTGATCTCGTGATGGTCGCTTCCGCGTCTGACCGAGAGCTCGTACCGGATGAGGTCGGCTCCGTCTGGGCCGTGCTCGCGAGAGACGAGGGGACGGTCGCTCCGCTCCGCGCACGCGGATGGGTGTCGACGCCGCCCCGCGATCGCACCTGGACCGACGACTACGCGAGCATCCTCCGGGCGCTTCGCTGAACGGTCCGGTCCGGGATCGCCGGAGCGCTGGTGGTCGGCGCTGGATGAGCCTTAGGATATTGCAGATGCTTCGCTCGCTTCCTTGCCTCTCCCTTCTCGCGACCGCGTGCGCAACCGCGACCATCGCTCCCGTCACCGTGTCCTCGGTGGCGACGTCGCCGGAGACACACATCGAAGCCCCACTCTGCGAGCTCTCGTTTGAGGCGCACGGGGTCGAGGTGCGGCGCTCTCTTGATGACGCTCCCTTCGCGACGTTCAACACCGCGGACGTCCGCGGTTCCCTCTCCGCGCGATCAGTCCTCGTCGGGCGCGCCAGCGCGAACAGCGTCACCCTCAACGTTGTCTTCGGCCCGGACGCGCTCCGGACCCACCGCGCGGTCCGCGTGTCCTCGGTCGCTACGCTGCGGATCAACCAACCGGTCATGGTCGAACCAGGCGGTGCTCATGCGATGAGGCCGATCGAAGAAGGGCTGCGCGACGGCGGGCTCGTCGTAGAAGCGATCGAGCCTATCGGAGCCGCGCTCGACTGCGACGCGCTCGGCGTCGGTCAGGCTCCGCTCCCGGAGAGCGATCCGAGCGACGCGCTTGAAGGGGACGCCATGACGATGACGATTGAAGACGCGGTAGACGTCTACGCCACCGCCGAAGGGTCTCCGCGCCTCCGGATCCGCGCTGACGAAGACCTGGTGCGGAGCCTCGGCGTCACCGCGCTGTCGCTGGGCGAACGCCACGCCAAGGTTCGCTTCCACTTCAGTGGTCTCGTGATCGATGGCTACGTCGAGCGCAGGCATCTACAAGACGTCGCCGTCGGAGAGAGCTACGGGCTTGGGGCGCTTGGTCTGCGTGGCGTGTCGAACGCTCAGGTGTGTCACGTGACGGAACGCGCTCCCCTCTTCTGGCGTCACGAAGACGCGTCGGACGAGATCGGCGTCATTGACCCTGGAGCGGAGTTTGAGCGAGTCGAAGAGATCGGCGAGACGCAGACCATCCGGCTTCGTGGATACAACCTCCGGCTCGCCCACGGCGTGCTCGCGATCGCGACCCGGACGCCAGTGGAGTGCGGCCCTTGAGCGCGCGGGTCCGATCCTCTCTTCAATGGCGTCGCGCGCGCTCCTTCATCGTCGCGAGCGCGCTCGCGTCCGCGTGCGGCAGCGGTCACCCGGTCACTCCCGTGACGACCACGCTTCCCGGCGCCGAAGACGTCGAGACGGGGGGCCCTCTTTGCCAGCTCGACCTGCGCGCGATGGACGTCGAGATCCGAAACGACCCGTCGTCCTCGCCGCCGTTTCTCGTCGTTCACGAGGCACACGTCGAAGGGGCGCTCTCTGCCGAGTTGAACTTCGTGGGCACGGTAGACGCTGCAGCGGTCACCCTGCACACGATCGACGGCCCAAACGCGCTCCGGCTACGACGAGACGTCTCGGTCTCCGACGTCCTCACGTTGCTTGAAAACGAGCCCGTCGCGATCGAGGCACGAGGAGACGCTTTCATCATGGGCCCCACCGCCGGCGTCCTCGAGACCGGCGAGTTCGTGTTCGAGCCGCGCGGACCCATCGGCGCACCGCTCGACTGCGACGCGCTCGGCTTCGGGAAGACACCGGAGCACGCCAGCGAGGACCCGAAGGGCGAGCTGCGCGCGCTCCGCGTCGACGGTTCGGTTGACGTCCGCGCCGAGCCGGATGGAGCGCCTCGCCTTCGGCTGCGGCCAAGGGTCCCAGACGATCACTTTGCGCACTTCGTCGAGGTCCGCTTGCTCGAGGTGCTTCCCAAGCACTCGCGCGTTCGCTTCGAAGAGGGCGGTTTCCGCGTCGAAGGATTTGTTGAGAGCGAAGACGTCGTCGATGAACGCGTCGGGCGCATGGACCCACGGTCCACGGTTCAGAATCGACCGCGCACAACGCACGGCGCTCAAGCCGCTGAAGACAGCTGCGTCTTGCTCGAGGACACCGCGCTTCACTGGGCGATCGGCCCATCGCAGTTCGCCGAGATCGGGACCCTCCGCGCGCGCGCCCACTTTCGTCGAGGCGACGAGGACGGAGCGCTCACCTTGATTCAGCTCAGGGGAGGAGGCCTTACGCTCGTACGCGGGGCGCTCGCGATCTCGCGCGACGCTTCACATCGATGCCCTCGTTGACGCGCGAGTCTTACTCTTCGTCGCCGAGCTCTTCTTCCAGATCATCCAGGCTCGGCGGGCCGTCTACCGCGGCCTCGGTCATCGCGCTCTCGTCAATCGGCTCATCCTCAAGCGGCTCATCCTCAAGCGGCTCGTCATCCAGCCCGAGCTCGTCCTCAAGGTCATCCAAGCTGAGCGGCCCGTCGTCCTCGTCGTCCTCGTCGTCGAGGCTGTCGAGATCATCTTCGTCGTCCAGCTCACCCTCGAGGTCATCCAGGTTGAGCGGCCCGTCGTCGTCGTCGTCGCCAAACTCGTCTTCCAAGTCGTCAAGACTGAGCGTGCTGCCGCCGCTGTCGCCTTCGTCATCGATCGGGTCGAGCTCTAGCTGCCCACCGGTGTCCATGTCCGCCGGGTCGTCCATCAGCGTCGTCATGTAGGTCGAGAGCGAGGGCACGTAGGTCGTGAGGACGAGCGCGATGAGCAAGAGCCCGATGAACGGGAGCACCGCCTTGTAGAGACGCGTGACCGGCGCGGAGACCCGCCACTCTTCGTCGCCCTGCTCCACCTTGATCCCGTTGAAGCGGAAGCTCGAGATGAAGAGGTTGAGCCCGACCGGTGGCGTCATGTAGCCGATCTCCAGGTTGAGCAAGAACACGATCCCCAGGTGGTAGGGGTCGATGCCGAAGCTGTTCGCGATCGGAATGATCAGCGGAACGACGACGACGATCGCCGAGAAGATGTCCATCAACATCCCGACGATGATCAGGAAGACGTTCAGCACCAAGAGGAACATCAGCGGCGAGGTGATGTAGTCGCTCATCCACTCGAGGATGAGCATCGGCACCGAGGCCTGAATCAGGTACGAGGTAAAGCCGATCGCGGTCGCGAGGATCGCCAAGATCGCGCCGACCAACGTCATTGACTCGCGGATGACCCGCGGGAGGTCTCCGGTCAGGCTCACGTCCCGATACACGAAGACCTCGATGATCAAGACGTAGAGCGCGGTGAACGCGGCCGCTTCGTGGATGCGCAAGAGGCCGAGGTACATTCCGCCGAGCAGCGCGATGGGGAGGATGACTTCCCAAATGGCCTCGCGAAGCGCCTTGAACGCGGCGCCAGCTTCGAAGGGCGTGCGCTCCTTCTTGAGCTTCTTGCCGACGAACATGGAGTAGATCGCGAGCATCCCGACGGTGATGATCCCGGGGATAATCCCCGCCAGGAACAGCTTCTCGATCATCACGCCGCCGACGACGCCGTAGAGCACGATCGGCAAGCTCGGCGGGAAGAGCAGACCGAGCGAGCCGCCGGTGGTCACGAGCCCGAGCGAGAAGTCCTCGTCGTACTCATCGGCGACCAGCGACGGGAAGAGCAGACCACCGATCGCGACGATGGTGATGCCGCTGCCACCGGTGAAGGTCGTGAAGAACGCGGACGCGACCAAGCAAACGATCGCCAAGCCGCCTGGCATCCAGCCGAGCCAAGCGCGGCTGAGCTTCACCAACCGTCGCGGGGTGCCGCTCTCGGCCATGAGGTATCCCGCGAACGTGAAGAGCGGGATCGTGACGAGGAGCGGGCTGTCCGCGAACTTCTCGCTGAAGACATCGTTGGCCGCGCCGGTGATGGGCGTGTTCTCCAGCGAGTCGAAGAGGAACATCGCGGCCCCGCCGAAGATGGCGAAGAGCGGCGCGCCGAGGAGCGCGAACGCGACGAGGATGAGGAAAACGATGGTCTCCATGACCTACTCCTCCTCTTTGCTGGAGGTGTCGGCAGCAGCTTCAAGTGCCTCTTTTCGTTCAGCCGCGAGATCCGCATGGGGCAGCGCGACGCCGCCGGTGCTGAACGCCATGAAGGAGCCGATGCCCTTCAAGAAGAAGCGCACGCCGATGATGAGGAACATCGGCGGGACGATGAGCTGAAGCGCAGTGTCAGGGGTCGAGACCGCGACGCCGATCATGTCGAGGAACGAGCGGACGCCGCAGAAGATGCTGGGTCGCGTCATGCGCGCCTGCTCAATCGCGGACGCGGCCGCGGAGCAGATGTGCATGTTCTGACCTTCTTCATCCATGATCGCGTAGTCGAGGGGGATGTCGGCCGCGTTGTTCATCACCGCGAGCAAGAAGACGCGCGAGAGGTAGAAGCAGATGATGGCGACACCGATGCCGACGAAGCCCTTCATGATCGCGCGCGCTTTGGGAGACGCGACGTGACTGAAGATATCGATCGCGATGTGCTTGTCGTCGTGCGTCGCGAGCGACGCGCCGAGGAACGCGAGCCAGAGCGTCGCCTTCTGCATGAACGAATCCGCCCAACGGAAGTGATCGAGCGCCTCGTTGGCCCACATCAGATCGAGGTTCGTCAGGTTGCGCAGGAACGCCTGCGTCGCCGCGACCAAAATGAGCATGATGAGTACGGTCGCGGCGATCGCGGCCTCTCCTCTTGCTAGCCCTCGGTCAAACCGCTTGAGCGCGTCTTTCATCCGAGATTATTACCACGGGGTCGCGCGTGGAGACGATGGAGTTCTAGCGCTCGACGAGCGTGATCCCCGCCCGCTCCGATGCTGAACGGACGTGCGAGAGGCCGTGGCCTCGAAAAAGGGGGATCGGTGCAGCGACAACCGCGAGGGTCTGCCGGTTCACGCGATCTCCGAAGAGCACGAGCGCTTTTGACTCATCGTGCTGCCGACTCACCCAGATCAGTCCGTCGATGTTCTCGCGCGCCGCATGAAGCGCTCGCGCCCATTCTCGAGTCTGCGGATAGCGCGACGCCGGAGTGTCGATGAGCTCCCGCCGCGTGACGCCAAGTCGACCCAGGCCGAACCCGTAGAGCTGCGCGAGCTGAAGATCGCGACGCGGGGCAACCGTCGAGAACATCTGCGCGAGTAAGATCTCTTTCATCACGTAGCGACCGGGTCCACGAATCGGAACGTCATGGAACACGGTCTCCGAGAGCGCACCGTCGTGGGTGCTCGCGGTGTAAAGAGTCGGGATCTTCGTTGGGCGGCCGTCGTCGTCCCCGTGGGGCGCGATCGGATGGAAGCGTCCGTCTCCGAATCCTGGGTTGAATTCGGTCGCGCCAAACTGGCTGTTGTGCACGCGCACCATCGGCTTGTCTTGAGGCCAAACGGTCAAGACCGGATCAAGCTCCGAAGGGTCTTCGGGTAGCGGAGGAATGTCGGAGGGTGGTCGGTGATCGGGGATGTCGTCAAAAGACAACGCAGCGTCCTCGCTGCATCGCCGAAACGATCCGCTCGGGATCCGTCTCGAGGAGATCGACCGGCCGCTGGTCGTCGAGGTAACCGCTGCGTGCGTCGAACCAGAGCGCGAGCTGCCACTCACGACCGTCGAGCGCGTCATCACCACAGAACGCCAACATCACTTTCGCGATCACCTCGCGCGGCTTCCCGTCTGGCCCGAATTGAAAACCTGGGTAGTACCGGACGCCTTTGTACTCGACGGAGAAGATCTTCCGCTCCTTCCGCCAGCGGCTCGCGAGCGCGGTGTTGTTCCGCGCGCGTGACCCCGCGAGATCGGCGACCCCCGAGCTTCGCACCGCGCCATGCTCTTGAAGAAAGTGGGCGCGCGCCTCGGCGTTGCGTCGCGCTTGCAGAACAACATCGGGCGGCGGCGGTACGAGCGTCGGCGACAAAAGGTCCACCAATTGGGAGACGTCTTCCTGATCGACCGAAGCGTGAGCGGACAGCGCGCGCCGAAGCGTGCTCATCGCGCGCAGACGCGTCTGGCGATTGGAGCCATCGTCAGGTTGCTCAATGTTGCCTAGGAGCGCGCTCATCTTCTCGCTGGCGCGTTCCCCACGGCTCACCACCAACCACGCGCGTTCGTCCTCACCCTCGAAGTCGGGGAACTCATAAAGCGCGACCTCATCGTGAACAGCGAGCTCGCTGTCCTTCGGGGAATCCTCGCCGTCCATGCAAGCCTCTGCTTTTACTTGTGAATTCAATGTCTTCAAGGTGTCGAAACCACGTTGGCGGTCCGTTGACCCGCCGATCGTCCTGAAAGACCTGCGCGTCTGGGTACCAATGTGAACACAATTAGCGATGACACGCCACTCATTCAACTCACTTTACGGCGCTCCTCGCGATTCGTCAGACGCGTGGCGACGACACGCCGCGATTAACAGTAAGTGACCTCAACGTCCCAAGGTCTCATCCTTAAGTCGAAATGAACCGAGATGTCGCCACGTTTCGCTGGTTCCTCCTCAGCATTGGGCTGAGCGCGGGGCTCATCGTTGGATGCGAGGGGATGATCGATGATCCCCTCGGTGATGGTCCTCCCTCCATCGAGGACCGTGAGACGGAGGAGATCGTACCGACCGATCCCGGCGGGATCACGCTCCGTCGACTGACCCGCGCGGAGTACAACAACACCGTCGCCATCTTGCTCGGGACCGAGCTGACGCCCGCCGACGCGTTCCCGGCCGATGATGTCAGCCTTGGCTTCGACAACATCGGCTCGGTGCTCTCGCTCTCGCCGGTTCACATCGAGCTTCACGAGAACGCCGCGGACGCCTTGCTCGAGGAGCTCTTCGCGCGTGCTCCGAGCGACCCCGTTCGCCAGCGCATCTTGTCTTGCGCGATGACGGACATGGTGTGCGCGGAAGAGATCCTCGCGGACTTCACGCCGACCGCGTGGCGACGACCGGTCAGCGGGGAAGAGCTCGACCGTCTCTTGGGCTTGGTCCAGTTCGCGCGAAGCGAGGGCCGCTCGTTCTCGTTCGGAATTCGCCAGGCGCTCAAGGGCGTATTGCTCTCTCCGTTCTTCACGTTCCGCGTCGAGCTGGACGAGCTCCCGCTGTCCAGCGCCGTGCATCCGCTGAGCGCGCATGAGCTGGCGACTCGCTTGAGCTACTTCCTCTGGAGCGGTCCTCCCGATGAGGCCCTCCGTGACGCGGCTGACTCCGGCCGGTTGCTCGACCCCACCGAGCTTCGCGCCCAGGCCATTCGGATGCTTGATCATCCCCGTGCCGAAGCGCTCGTCGACAACTTCGCCGGGCAGTGGCTCTACACCCGCGCGCTCATGGACCACGAGGCCGACTACGAGGCCTACCCTGACTTTGACGACGAGCTCCGCGCTTCGATGCGCGAAGAGACCGAGCGTTTCTTCTCCCACTTTCTCAACGAAGAGCTCCCGCTGGAGCAGATGTTGGAAGCGGACTTCACGTTCATCGATGAGCGTCTCGCCGAGCACTACGAGGTCGAGACCAGCGGCGCAGGTTTCCAGCGCGCGACCGTCCCAGGACGCTCCGGCTTGCTTGGGCAAGGCGGCATCCTGACGGTGACCTCCACCCCGGCGCGAACCTCTCCGGTCAAGCGCGGCAAGTGGGTCTTGGAGCAGCTCCTGTGTGACGCGCCTCCTGCGCCGCCCCCTGGCGTTGAGGGTCTCGCGGAGCCGCCCGAAGATGAACCGATGACGCTGCGCGAGCAGCTCGAGAGTCACCGGACGCAAGCGGTGTGCGCGGGCTGTCACAAGCTGATGGATCCGATCGGCTTCGGACTTGAAGCGTTCGACGGCATCGGGCACACCCGGACGCACGACGAGTGGGGCCCGGTCGACACGACCGGTGAGATCCCCGAGATGGGCGAGTTCGTCGACGCGGTCACGATGACCGAGCTCTTGAGCGGCGACATCCGTTTCAACCGCTGTGTGACCGAGAAGCTCATGACGTACGCGCTCGGTCGGCTCTTCGAGGGTCGCCAAGACGCGGCCTGGGTCCGGGTCATCACCGAGGACTCGATCTCGAACGGCGGCAGCCTCCGCAGCACCATCCTCGCGGTGGTCACCTCAGAACCCTTTACGACGCGACGCGGGGAGGTCTCGGAATGAGCCACGACCACGACCACGAACACGACACGACCCACGCTGGTCCGGAGCTCACCCCGAGCGGCAAGGTGATCGTTCCGCAGCGGGTTTCTCAGAACAACGGACTCGTTCGAGACAAGCTCTCGCGGCGGATCTTCCTCGGAGGCGCGGGGGTCGCGATGGCGCTGCCGTTCCTCCCCTCCATGTTCTCCCGGAGCGAGCGCGCCGACGCGCAAGCCGGCGTGTGCAGCCCGGCGAAACGCTTCCTCGGCTACTACGTCCCGTGCGGCATCCACATGGCGGAGTGGACCCCCAACCGCGATGGTCGCGGCTTCGATCTGAAGCGGATCACCGAGCCGCTCGCCGATGTCCAAGATCACGTCGCGCTCGTGACGGGGCTCGAGAACTTCCCGGCGCGTCCTGACGGTCCCGGAGACCACGCCTCGGGCACCGGCGCGTTCATGACCGCCGCGCACCCGTTCAAGAGCGAGTCGGTCATCCGCAACGGGATCTCGATCGACCAGGTCATCGCGAACCACTACGCGGAGTGCACGACCCTCCCCTCGCTTCAGCTCGGGATCGATGGCGGTGGCAACGCCGGCGGCTGCGACTCCGGCTACAGCTGCGCGTACTCCCGTAACGTGAGCTGGGCCGACGAGACGACCCCGCTCTCCAAGACGATCGATCCGCAGGTCGCCTTTGATCGCCTCTTCGGAGGGTTCGATCCCGGGGCGAGCGTGGAAGAGATCGAGCGACGAAAGCGCCTCCGCGCGAGCGTGCTCGACTACGTCAACCAAGACGCGCGGCGTCTCAGCGCGCGCCTGGCGCCGACCGACAAGCTCAAGCTCGACCAGTTCCTGACGGGCGTACGTCAGCTCGAGCTGCGCGTTCAAATGATCGAGCCGGACGCGGTCTGCGACATCCCGTCGCGGCCCGGCGGCGGCCTCAGCTTCCAAGAGAAGATCGACGTCTTCAACGAGCTGATGGTGATGGCGTTTCACTGCGACCGTACGCGAGTCATCTCGTTCATGTTCGGGAACGGCGGCAGCAACCGGAACTTCGACTTCGTTGGCGCCGCAGGCGGTCACCACACGCTCAGCCACCATGACAACGACCCGGGCAACTTCGAGAAGCTGACGCGCATCGGTCGCTTCGAGATCGAGCAGGTCGCCTCGCTTATCCGCCTCCTCCGCGACACCGAGGATGTCGACGGGTCGAGCTTGCTCGACAACACCACGGTCTTCTTCTCGAGCGAGATCTCCGACGGCAACCGCCACAACCACGACGACATGCCGATCTTGTTGGCGGGCGGCGGAGCGGGCATCGAAATGGGGCGCCACGTCCGCTTGTCGGGCAAGCCTCCGGTCGCGAACTTGTTCACGCGGATCGCGCAGGGCAGCGGGGTCGACCTTCCGCGCTTCGGCGACGGAGACGGGCCGCTCAGCATCTAGCGGCTCAGCATCTAACGGGCTAGCGCGAACACAGACGAGGTCGTGATCGGAAGATCGCGGCCTCGATCGTTTAACGACCTCAGTCGCCGATCACCGGGGCCGCTCCCCACCCGTCTGCGGTCTGGCGAAGAGCCCGCCCCATCCCTGGCGACTCGATGTCATGCACGACCGTGATCGACTGGTTCTTGACGGATGAGTGCACGATCGCGCGATCGCCAGGAACGAAGGCGAAGTTCATGCATCCCTCGCCCACCATCACGATGACATGTCCGCGGGCATCCGGATTGAACGCGACCTGACCGACGGTCGTGGGCACATTGCTCTCGTCGAAGAGCGCCGCGAACATCTCGGGTTGCCCGCTCTCGCTCTGGCGCAGCCGGTCCAGCACCGAGACGATCAGGAGCTTTCCACCCGACGGCGCTTCGAAGAGCTGCGGACGTGCCCACTCTCGAAGCTCGCCTGGATGGCTGAGGCGCACATTGCGCGCGTCCACCGCCGGCGTCTCGAACCACGCGATGGGTCCGCCGAGCGAGTAGCCGAACGTAGGCTCGTGGTAGTCGTTCCCGCCCATGGCAAACGGCGAGACGTCCCGCGTGTACACCTTGAGCGTGTCCGTCGAGAGCGCTTCGTTCTCTGGTCGCGACGAGGTTAGGGTCACGCGCACCTCGTTCTTCGTCGAGAGGAACCAGTCTTCCGGTCGGCGGCTCGGATACGCGCACGCTTGGTCGGTGTCGGGGCAATTGCGAAGCTCGAAATCGTCGCTCTCGCGGCTCCCGATGCGTCGGTACACGTCAACGCCGCCCCACCACAAAGAGCGAAGTTCGGTCGCCGAGACCCTGGCCAAGCCAAGCGACGCGACGTGGACCTTTCCTCTCAGCGACCCCATGAAGTCGCGCTCCTCATCCCCCATGGGCTCACGGCGGAGCGGCTCCTGATGAACCGGGAAACACTCCGTCATCCGAGACACGCGGTGCTCCGGCAGGTCCGGCACCTCAGGTGGGATCAGGTTCTCGTCGAACGGTGCGGCGAGCTTCGCGTCGGTGCCCCACACAAACACCTGCCCGCGGCTCGCTTCGTATGGCGCCCGCAGACGAACCTCGTGACCTGTCGCGGCTCCGCCCGGGAACACGAGCGCTATTTCCGAGCCCGCCTTGACGAGCATCACGTCCAAGCGATCGTGCGCGGCCAAGAACGCGATCGCGTAGTCCTCCCGACCCTCTCGCCGAAGCGGCGAGTCCTCCGTGAAGATCAGCCGACCACGGATCGACAAGTCGACGTTCGGGAACCGGTTGTCCGTGCGTCGCAGCCGATAGTGCGCGCGACGCGCGTTGAAATGCCACTCCGTCGCGGTGGAGCTCGGCGCGGTGACCGTCGCGGCGACGCGCGTGAGATCAGGGAGACCGCCGCGAACAGTCGCCGCGCGTTCTCCATCGGGCACCGGGATGGCTTGCCGACGGAACGACATCGCGCGACACGGCGGGCCCGTGTGGACGAGGTACGGCTCGGACCGCGTCTCGGGACCGGTCGGGACGAAATGAGTTCGCTCAAAAAACGCGCCCCACGCAGGCGCTGGCGCGCTCTCTGCGGAGGCGACGTCTGCCGTGGGTCCGAAGAGCACGCAGGGCCTGCTGTACCCCGGACACGCTCGCATCAAGCGGAAGGCGACCCCCTCCGCGTTCGCCTCCGCGCCCGGGAGCCCGCGGAGCCGGTGGATATCGTGGCGTCGTCGCTCCGTGGGTTCCCAGATTTCATCGGAGGCATCGCTCGGCAAGAGCATCTCTTTGGGTTCACCACCGTCCACCGTGACCGTGACCGAGGTCGCGCCTCGCGGACGTCGACGCGAGCTTCTGGGATGCGCGACCGAGCTCGCCGGATCGGCGATGGTGCACGCGCCGGAGCGGTTCAGAAACGGTGCGCGCGACTGGAGGTCCCCTGAGGTCGGGGACGCTTCGGGGAGACGCGTGAACGCGGGAAGTTCCGCGACCTCGGGCTCGCCCGCCTCCGGCGCATCTCCCTGGTCGGCTCCCGCCGCTTCGGGTGCCGTCGGGGCAGACGTCGCCGGGTTGGGTGTCGTGTTGGGTGTTGTCTCGGCCGCGTCGTCGTCACCGCACGCGAGCGCGCAGGCACACGCCAACACGAACGATGGATAGAAGGTCCCCCGCGTTGTGATACTCATCGCGAACGAGGGTATGCGATCTCGCGCGGTGTTCGCGTCAGCGGTCGAGTCGCTTGAGCACGCGCTTGGCGATCTCATCGACCAGCGCGCTGTTGTTCGTGACCACGCCCGCGCGCACCGTCGGCTTCCTTCGCAGGATGCCGGCTTCTTCGGCCATCGCGCGGAGCTTCATCGCTTCCGCCTCCGGGATCGGTCGCGCGCCCCCCGAGGCGATCGCGACCGACGTGATCTTGGCGGTGTGCTCGACGACCTCGAGCCGTGAGAGCGCCTGCTCCAGGTCGCGTCCGAGCGCCACCGTCCCGTGCCGCTCCAAGATGAACGCCTCGTACTGAAGCGCGAACGGCAGGACCGCGTCCGCAACATCCGTCGTGGTCGGGCTGGCGTACGGCACGGTCGGGATCCCGCCCATGGTCTGAATCGCTTCGGGCACGACCGGGTTCTCCATCGAGTGACCGGCGACCGTGAGCGCGACCGCGTGCGGCGAGTGGCCGTGGACGATCGCGCGGACGTCTTCTCGCGCGCGATAGATCGCCAGGTGCATGCGGATCTCGCTGGAAGGCGTTCCGTCCACCCCCGACCCATCCGCGAAGCGCACCTTCACGATGTCGCTCGGCGCGAGCTCGCCTTTGTGTCGCATCGTTGGCGTGCACAGGAGATAGCGCGCGGACAAGCGGACGGATGAGTTGCCATCGCCCGGCGCGTTGTGGCCGTCCTGGTAGAGATGACGCGAGACCTCAACCAACCGCCGACGCAGCGTCGGCTCTCCCATGCTCTTCCGCATCGCGTTCGCTTCTACTCGATCGTCGGGTTGCCCGCGACCAAGCTCTCGAAGAAGGCGTTGATGCGCGGCCGTTGCTCGCGGCCAAACGCGACGAAGTGACCTCCGTCGACCTGGATTAAGCCGGCCGTCGCCTCGCCATCGGCGACGTTCCCAGACACCGGGCCGCTCACCGCGTCGATCCCGCGGAGGGCCATACCGTCGATCTCCCGCAGCGTCGGCGTGAGCAGCGGGATCCCGCTCACGGTCGCGAGCGCCTCCATCGTCGCCGGCGGTGTGTACTGGTCGGTGATGCCCTCGGTCTGCAAAATCGACTTGGGCGCGAACCCGTCTCGTGGTGACTCGAAGAACATCGAACCGTAGGCGACGGGATCGGCAGCGTCTGTCCAGGTGAGCAAGAGCGAGAGGATCGGGTGCTCATACACGAAGTGCTCCTCGTCGAAAGAGCTCGAGATGCGCAGGAAGAAGCCCGCGACCTCCGGGATGTTGATCGGCTCTACCTTGTCGACGAGCGCGATGGTCAACACGCCGCCCGCTCCGCTGAGCACACCGCCCTGGGTTTGGTCGTCGATCGCGAGGAAGAGCGGACCGTTCAGGCCACCCTGTGAGTGACCGTAAAAGTAGATCTTGTCGGGGTCGAAGCGAACGGGCGGGTCGGTGAAGATCACGCTCGTCGAGACCGGCTGACTCGCGGCGAAGCGCGCTTGCTGAACCACATCGAGCGCCGCTTGCCGCGCGTTGTCACGGAAGGCGTCCGGGTTTTGGATGTTGAAAGTCAGCAGGTCCGGCGACGAGGCGCCCGGCACACGCGTGCCGTGATGGATCTGGTCGATGCCCATGGCCGCGATCCCCAACTTCGCGAGATCATCCGCCACGTTGTTGTCGACGACCGTCTCGTAGTCTCCGCCGGTCCCGTGCGCGTAGAGCACGATCGGGAAACCCGCTTCCGGCATCGGGGTGTTCGGCACCGTGATGACGAAGCGCGCCTCGTGCTCACCAGCGACCAACGGTTCCCCAGCATCATCGAACTCGATCGCGCCACCCTCCACTGAGTACGGGACCTCACCTTGCTGAAAAGTCGGCGACGGATACGCACCATAGACCAGCGTGTAGTTCTCTTCGTCGCCGCCCCAGCGCCACTCGGACTCGATCCCTTCGGGGAGCGGCTGCTCCATCAGCCAATCGCGCGCCGCGATCAGCTCTCCAACCGGGTCTTGCGTCGTAAAGACCGCGAGGTTCAGTACGCGATCGGCGGGGACGCCCGCGCGCTCAAGCTGGTCGAGCGCAGGACCGTAAATCGCAGCCGCTTCCGCGTCCCCGGCGCCCGACTTGAGCGCGACGAGATCAGGGCTCGCTCGAAAGCTCCCCGACACCGCGTCGACATCCGTCGTGACGACGACGGCATACGTACGGTCAGGCGCGAGAGGGATCCCGTACACGGGTCGCACCACGAGCGTCTTGCCGGGCCAGTAGGTCGTCTCCGGATCCCAGTAGTGAACCACGGCGGGGTGGCGCGTCCCGGGCGAACCGTCCGGGTCCACATCCATAATGAAGACGCTCGCGTCGTCTCGAAGCGTCGCCGCGCTGTCGCGCGGCAGGCTCTCTTCATCGACCGAACCATCGAAGAGGAAGTAGCTCGACGTCGAGACGCTGTACCCCTTGACCCGCGCCGAGATCGCGTCGCGATACTCGTTGAGCACGGGAACGTTGCGTGGGTTCGGAAACGCGCTGACGTCCACGAACTCACCGCTCCGTCGCAGATCACTCGGCCACGGAAGCGCGAAGAACTCTGCCTCGCCGTCGGCGGAAGAGAGTTCGAAGCGAGCGTAGACCTCCTCTTCGCCACAACCGCTGACCGCGATGGCGAGGACCGAGAGGGAAACGAACAAAAGCAAAAGGTGAAGGCGAGCGCGGGACACGCTGGACCATACGAGAAAGCGAGCGCGGCGACCAATCGAGGACCACGTGAGGTCGCGCCTCGATCACGTGTCCACCTGGTTCATTCGGATTGCCGCGTTCGGGTGTCATAGATTTTTCGACTATTCGACGAGCCGCCCCGCTCTTATTTCTTGAGTATGAAATGGACAACAGCATGGGTCGCGCTCTCCCTCTTCGTCTTTGGTTGCGGTGGGGCGCCGTCTAACTCTTCTCCGGACGACCGACCGGATGGATACGCCGGTGACGTCCGGCTGATCTGCATGTCGCCGGTCTGGTCGGGGGCGTTTGAGAGCGAGGACGAGATGGTCGAGATGATGAACTCGAACGCCTCCTCCGGGCAGGAGCGAGGCCGGCAGATCGGTAGCTACCTGAACGA
Source organism: uncultured bacterium (assembly GCA_938024995.1). Classification (GTDB taxonomy): domain Bacteria; phylum Myxococcota_A; class Polyangia; order Polyangiales; family Houyiibacteriaceae; genus CALJDU01. The sequence continues at coordinate 5,538 of CALJDU010000054.1, read as the reverse complement.
CAATCTGACGACCGACGAAGGTCGTTCGCTGCTCGAGAGCATGTTCACGGGCGGCGGAGCGGGAGCGCTAGCGTCTGCTCGAAGCGAGAACGGAGACTCGGGGGACTGCCCGTCGATGGAGTTCATGACGCGGCTCGAGGCGGCCTCCGCGGCACAGCACAGCCAAGACGACGACGAGATTCTAGACACCCCAACGGGCCGCGAAATGCTCTGTACCGACACCTGCTCCACCGCGAGCGATGGCGAGTGCGACGACGGCGGCCCCGGCGCGGAATACGACAGCTGCGACATCGGAACCGACTGCGACGACTGCGGGCAGAGGTAGTTCTTTGAGGGGCTCGTCGCGCCTCGTCGCGTCCCTCTCGGATTCAACTGACCAGCTCGTCGCTCCGCGCGGTCACACACAGAGAGAACTATGGCGCCTTTCCCATCGAGGCGTCGCGGGTGCCGCCGGATTCGAGTTCCCGGCGGCGCTCGCACCTTTTCGAAGCACCCGCCTGCTCGGCTGCTACGACTCGCGCTGGTTGATGACGACCAACGGCGCGTCGATCCTCCCGTCGAAGAGGAGGTACATACCGACCTCGATCGACCGGCTCCGGTAGGCATGCCCGTCGTTGGCTTCGGTCGTCACCCACGCCGCGTCGCCGATGACGGTGACCCGATCTCCATCCCGAACCTCGAGGCCGCGCAGGATGAAGGCGTCGTCGTTGATGCGGGCGACGGCGGTCTTGTCCCGAACGGAAAAGGACTGAGCGCGGGTCTTGGTCAGCGCGAGGCCGACCCCGCCGAATTCGACCGTACCTGAGACGCGCACCAATCCGTCTCGCGCGCCCCTGATTCGCGACACCGGCGATCGCTTGAGGAGGTCCTGGACGTAGTCGTCGTCGAACTCGTTGTCGTCGAACAGCGCACCGCCTTCGGCATCCACAAGCGGCGCGTCGCACGCGTCACACCGTTTGACGCCGGGCTCTTCCGTTGAGACCGCGCATCCTTTACACCGAAACGGTCGGGGCGAGCGCACTACTCGCGGCAGAACGCAGCGAAGCGCTCAAGAAACGCGGACAGCTGTTTGAGCGTTTCTGAATCGGTGACTTCGCCGTCGGTCATCCGCGCGCTGTACTTCCCGAAACCGAGCGTTTCGCCGAAGAGCCGAACCGGCTGGAACGGCATGATGGCGCTGAAGTGCGCGAGGAGCGAAGCGCCGGCGCGAGGACCCGGCGACATGACCACCATCGTGATCGGCGTGCCTTCCCACTTCTTCGGCGGACGCGACAGCCAATCGATCGCGTTCTTGGTCACCGCAGGAAACGAGCCGTTGTACTCGGGGGAGAAGACGATCACTCCGTCCGCGTCGGCGACGGCGTCACAAAGCGCGACGACGGAAGCCGGCGGACCCTCGAGCTCGTCGTCACCGTTGAAGAGCGGCACGTCGTTCAGATCATGAACCGTGATCGACACGCCTTCGGGAGCGTTCGCGATCGCGGCGCGCGCACACGCCGCGTTGACTGAGGACGCTCGCAGGCTCCCGACGAGCCCGACGAGCTTCAGCTCAGTCATCGCCGCCGCCGCCGCTGCTGGGCGCCGCGCTGTCTCCGCCGCCCTTGTTGCTGGATCCCGAATAGAGATCGGACTCCCAGTTCCCGCCCTTGAGCACAAAGCGGGAGCCCCCGGAGATGAGACGCTCAGCCTTGAGCTTCTTGCACTTCGGGCACTTCTTGACGGGCTTCTCGGTCATGCGCTGCTCGAGCTCAAACATGTGCTCGCACGCGCCGCACTTGTACTCATAGGTCGGCATCGCGGGAAATCTAGATTTTCGACCGGTCATGTCAAGCGACTGGTCATCGCGGTGAGATGGCGCCCACATCACGGCGGAGGTAGATTCCGCTCGTGGAAAAACTCTCTCTTGAGCGCTTGGTCGTTCGTGGCGCCCCGCATCGCATGGGCTTTGCGCAAGGTGACGCGCTCAAAGCGCGAATTCAGAAGTTCGTCACGATGCGGCTCAGCGCGGTCGAGGGCTACTTTAAGGACCGTGGGCGCGGTCACTTGCTGGCCGATCTGATCGGGGTCGGGCGAGAGAGCTTCGCCCTTCACGCGGCCTGGGACCCAGACGGTCACGAGGAACAAGTCGGGATCGCCGCCGGCGCGAACGTCGATCCAGTCGAGCTCTTCACGGTTTGCAACATGACGGACATGCGCGACGCGGTGCTCCTCCGTGACGCGAGCGGTCCACCTCTGACCAAGCTCGCGGACGCCGAAGGATGCAGCTCGGTCTTGGTACCGGGGTCACACACGCTCGGTAACGCGCTGGTTGGACAGACGTGGGACCTCAACCCGCCCGACGTTGAGTACGTCGTCGCGATCCATCGCGTGCCTGACGATGGTCCGAAGACCTGGAGCGTCACCTGCACCGGCTGCCTGAGCTTGGTCGGGATCAACGAACACGGCGTGAGCGTGGGGACCACCAACATCAAGACCTACGGCAGTCAGCCTGGCGTCGGCTACCTCAGCATCCTGCACCGCGCGGTGCGCGCGCGTGACGCGCAAGAGGCGCGCGAGCTGGTGAAGTCTGCGCCCCACGCCGGTGCGCACACCTATTGGATCGCGGACGCCGAGCAGCAGCTGGAGTGGGAAGCGTCCCCCAACGGGCAGTTCCTTCGCACGACCGACCAGGGCCCCGTGTTCCGGACCAACCACTGCATCGCGGATCCCCATCGCGCGCTCCAGGGCGAGCTCCCGAGCGAGAGCAGCCAAAAGCGCTTCGCGCGGATCAGCGAATTGGTGTCGGGCGGAGGCGTGACCGTCGAGAGCCTCCGCGCGCTCTTCGCCGACCGCACCGATGGGCTCCACAGCATCAACCGCTACGAAGAAGACGACCAGGGCACCGCGACCAACGCGGTCTTCATCGCCGAGCCTGCTCAGCGCCGCGCGTTCGCGTGTCGCGGTCCTGCCGATCGCGGCGAGTGGATTGAGCTGACCTTCGAGTGACGCGTTTCTTCATCGCCGCGCTCGTGTTCGCGTGTCTGGGTTGTGACTCGTTGGGCTTCGAGACCCGCGAAGGACGCGTCCTTCTCGACGGCGCCCTCTTCGACTACGACTTCGCGGAAGCGGACCTGCTCCCTGGCGAGCCTCTCAGCGTCTTGTCGCTTCGGTTCTCGGATCGAGGCGACGCAGCGATCGCGGGCGACGAGATCGACCTGACGCTTTGGGTCGAGCTCGATGCTAACGAGCTGGTCGTCGACCGTGCGTTCACCGTCGAAGGGCGCGCTCGATTCAGCGAAGTCGAGCAGGCCTATCCAGAGGAAGAGGTCGTCTTCACGCGAATGCCGGACCACGACGAGTCGCTCGAGCGTGTCTTCGTCAACGTCGCCTGTGAACACCGCGGCGAAGGTGAGGTTCTCCAAGATCTCACCGGTAGCCTCAGCGTCGAAGAGGTCCGGGACGACGCGATCGTGATTGACGTACGCGTCGACGGTGAGGGGATCCCCTTCGCCGAGCGTTTCGCACCATTTGAGATCGACGGGAAGATCGAGCTCCCCATCACCTCCGAGTAGCCGCCGCTCAGGGTCGGAAGTCGAGGGTCACGTCGACCGTGCCGCGGCCGTCGACGTACTCGACCTCCGGGATCTCGTACGAGATGCCTCGGCTCGCCGCATTGGTCAGGAACCCGACACAGGCCGGACCGGATCCGATCACCTGCGCGCTGACGCTGCTTGAGTTCAGCGTCATCGCGGGATCGCCGATCTCGCATCCCGCGAGCGCCGGAGACGTGACGACCGCGCGAGACGCCGCATCAAAGAGGCGCAGGCCAGACGGGAGCTCCACGGAGAAGCGTGGCGGACCGCTCACGCCGAGGAACCCGGTGGGCGCCTCACCAGAAAAGACTGGGTCGACGTCGCCGTAGTTCGTCGAGATGGTCACGGAGGTCGGGCGCGGGATGCCGACGCACTCCCCTGCGGCGCAACGCGACTCGCCGCGGCAGGTCTCTCGAATCGTCGCCGGGGTCCCGCGAATCAGTTCACAAGAGACCGCGATGTCGCCCTCGCAGAACGGCTCAAAGCACTCGCCGGACGTCACGCAGCTCCCCATGGAGCAACGCTCGCCGCTGTCGCACTCCGCGTCCGAGGAACACTCAGCGCTGCTCTCGCAGTCCCCGCCGACGCAGCGCTCGCCCATCCCGCACATCCCGCAGGAGCCCCCGCAGCCGTCACCACCACAGATGTTTCCGCCGCAGCTCGGGACGCACTCTCCGCCGGTCCGCGGACCGCAGTCGAGGCAGTCGGTGCCGAGCGCGCAGATCGACGTCACGCTTCCTTCGCCGCCGTCGTCGCACTCTCCATCGCCGGTGAACTCACACTCTTCCGAACAAACCGTTCCGCCGCCTCCGCCCGTGTCGACGCCAAATCCGGTGTCCGAGCCGGTGTCAAAGCCGCTATCGGAACCGGTGTCGACCGGCGTAAAACCATCGTCATCGCCGCACGCAAGCGCGACGAGCAAGAGGGAGACCAGAGACAAGGAGAAGAGCCGTGAAGTCATGGAGTCCGGTTAGCACTTTCCGAGCGCATTACCAGAACCGTAAGCGACCCCCCTTGAGATCGTTTCTCGAGAAACGCTGCGCTGGCGCCGCGGGTGCGGAAACAAAGAACATTGCGCTTCACGAGATCGTCCACAGTTTGGCGTCATGTCACGAGTCGATCACTCCGAGTGGATTCACACCGTTGCGGGCGCGATGACGGCTGCGCGTTGCCACGAGCTCATCGCGTTCGCCGAGAACTTGGGCTTTGGAGACGCGCCGGTCACGACATCGCGCGGTCCGGTCATGCGAAAAGACATCCGGAACAACGATCGCGTCATGAAAGACGACGAGACCCTCGCGGCCGAGCTCTGGTCGCTGATCGCGCCGTTCGCGCCGCGCTATCGCGAGCGCGCTCCGCTTAAGCTCAACGAGCGCTTGCGCTTCTATCGATACCAGCCCGGCCAGCGCTTCGACTGGCACTACGACGGCTCGTTTCGGCGCGCCGGCGAGCGCAGCTTCTACACCTTGATGTTCTATTTGAACGACGACTTCGAGGGCGGCGAGACATCGTTCAAGGACGACGCCACCATCCGTCCCCGCACCGGAGACGCGCTGATGTTCATGCACCGGCAGCTCCACACCGGCGCTGAAGTGACGAGCGGCGTGAAGTACGTCATCCGAACGGACATCATGTACGCGGACTCCTAACCGAAGCGGACCATCGCGCAGAGAGCCACGCGCACTTCGCGCTCAGAGCGAAGCGGACGATGGGAGAACCGCTGAAGGCAGACGACGTAGGAGAGCCTGAAGGCAGACGACGTACGCCGAGGGACGCGCGAAGCGCGAACCGAACGGATTCGCATCTCGTCGGCGCGCGGTAGAAATGAGCGAAGCGAACGATGGGGTGAATGCCGAAGGCAAGCAACTGTCTTTAACTGGCTGGATTTCCCTGCCAATTGACGTTGTCGCGCGCCATCGCGTTGAGCATGGTCAGCAGCTTGCGGCATACCGCGATCATCGCGACC
>CALJDU010000053.1 GCA_938024995.1 uncultured bacterium | reverse complement strand
CGAGCGCGTCTGCGATGACGATCGCGACGACGATCTGGATGGCCTCTTCGACTGCGAGGACCCCGACTGCGCGATGGACGCGGCCTGCCTCGTCCCGCCTGAAGCGTGCGGGAACGGCATCGATGACGATCGCGACGGCCTGACCGACTGCGACGATCCCGACTGCGCACGGGACGCCCGATGTCTGCCTGAGACCCGCTGCGACGACGGCCGTGACAACGATCGCGATGGCGCGACGGACTGCGATGACAGCGACTGCTCAGGGGACCCGGCGTGCGCGGCTCCCGACGAAATCTGCGACAACGGTCGCGATGACGACGGCGACGGCGCCATCGATTGCAGCGACGCGGACTGCGCAGACGACTCCGCGTGTGTTCCCGACGAAATCTGCGACAACGGCACAGACGATGATCGCGACGGCGCGACCGACTGCGATGACATCGATTGTGTTGACGATCCGGTCTGCGTCCCGCGTGAAGCGTGCGGCAACGGCGTGGACGACGACCGCGATGGCGACACGGACTGCGACGACAGCGACTGCGCCAGCGATCCGCGATGCCGACCGGAGACGCGCTGCGACGATGGGCGCGACAACGATCGGGACGGGGACACGGACTGCGACGACCGCGATTGTGCGGGAGACGCCACGTGCGTTGTTCCGGATGAGGTCTGCGACAACGGCGTCGACGACGACCGGGACGGGGCGACGGACTGCGATGACAGCGAGTGTGTGGGAGACCCGGCTTGCGTCGCTCCCGACGAGATCTGCGACAACGGGCGCGATGACGATCGCGATGGCGACATCGACTGTGCCGATAGTGACTGCGAGCGTGCGCTGGTCTGCGCCCCGCATGAGATCTGCGACAACGGCGTCGACGATGACGACGACGGGCAGACCGACTGCGACGACCCCGACTGTGCCGCGTCTTGTGGCGGCCGGGCGGAAGACTGTGCCAACGGAGTGGATGATGACGGAGACGGCGACGTCGATTGCGACGACCTGCTGGACTGCGAGACCGCCCCGGCGTGCTGCAGCGGCGCGAGCTGCGGCGAAGCGGGAGCCGGCGGGGATTACGAGCTCTGTAGCGATGCCGAAGACAACGATGGTGACGGACGCTTCGACTGCGATGACCCGGACTGCCGCGAGTTCTGCGGCCCGGTGTACGACCCGGGCTTCGTGCCCGTCAGCGAGCGCGTCAATCCACCCAACGACCTGCCGGTGCCGGACGATGTGTTCGGGACGACCTGCATCCCCGCAGAGGACCTCTCGATCGTGAGGCGTCGTGGTGTTGGGCACCACGACCGCTTTTGGTTCACGTACCCGGACCTTGAGTCCGGTGCGTTCTGGCATCTCGACACCCGGGCGGTGATCGACCGTGGTTTGTTCGCGCGGCTCGACGAGTTCACTGCGCCCGTTGCCGGGCGTTACATCGTGGAGGGCTACACGCACTTCTATCGAGAGATCGATGGATGCTATCGCGCCGCCGATATTGTCGGTTCGTACTACGAGGATGATGGGTACGTGCACGACGTGGATCGCCAGCTGCGAGTCTTCGATGCGGAAGCCGGGGACGTCTTCTACTTCGGCGTCGCGAACCAGTTCTACGGTGGCACCGATTCCTGGATGCTTGACGAGACCGCGCGGCTCGTTCGCGCTGCTGAGGTGTGTGACGACGGCGTCGACAACGATGGTGACAATCTCCCAGACTGCATCGACCCGGAGTGCAGCGATGCCAGCGTCTGCGATGCCTCGTTCACGCCGCTCCCGTGGGGCCCGAACGGCAACAACTGCTACGGGGTCGACGTTTCCTATGACGTCACGGTGCTGGGTGCGTACTACTCTCACGAAGCGGAGCTCCGCTTCGTTCCACCGGTCTCTGGAAACTACCGGGTGACCGCGAACGACTGGTCGTCGATCTACATCTCACAAGGCGGATGTCTCGGACCGATCCGATACGGTGATCGCCAGGCGGACTTCACCGGACTCGCCGGCGAGGTGATCATGATTTACACCGGCTGTGATTCCGACGATTGCATCTTCACGCAAGTGAACGTCCAACAGATCGAATAGACCCGTGAACCGCCGTCTCTGGTTCCACTCGCGGCTCAAGGCGTCGAAGCACTGAGCGCGCGGCGAGCACGGAATCGAGTCAGGGAATCGAGCACGGTCGAGCTCACGGTCGAGCTCACGGAATCGAGTCACGGTCGAGCTCACGGTCCCGCCACGTTCTCGCGATGCGCGATCGCCGCGCGCATCGCGAACACCAAGACCAGCTTGACAAGCACCGACGTCGTCGGGGCCGGTCGCGACGTGCGCGATCACGGCGAACGCACCGCAGGCGAGATAGAAGGAGACGAAACGAACGCGTCCGAGCGCGTCCTCCACGTTGTCGCCGAAGATGTAGAGGAACCACACGTTAGCGAGGGCGTGGAGCGCGCTCCCGTGAAGGAACACGATGGCGACGGCACGACGGACTGCAAAGACCGCGACTGTGCTGCTCATCCGGCGCGCGTCGTTTCCGCTGAGCGCTGCGGCAACGGAGTCGATAACGATGGCGACGACCTCTCCGACTGCGACGATCCCGACTGCGCGGACGATCGTCGGTGCCTCCCCGAGACGCGGTGCGATGACGGTCGCGACAATGATCGCGACGGCTTGGGGGATTGCGATGACCCCGATTGTGCGGAGCGCCCGACCTGTCTCCTGAGCGAGGTCTGCGACGACGGAGTCGACAACGACGGTGACGCGCTCGTGGATTGCGCGGACCCGGACTGCGACGACGCACCGGCTTGCAGCGCTCCCGACGAGCTCTGTGACAACGGACGCGACGACGACGGAGATGGCGACATCGACTGCGACGACGCGGATTGCGTCGCGGAGTGCGAGGGCCGTCTCGAAGATTGCTCCAACGGTGTGGATGACGACGGCGACGGCGATATCGACTGCGACGACCTCGCCGATTGCGCAACGGGGCCGGCCTGTTGCAGCGGCGCGACGTGTGGCGAGCTCCGCTGTGAAGACGGGCGCGACGACGACGGCGATTGACTCATCGATTGCGACGATCCTGATTGCCGGTCCCTCTGCGGCCCGTCTTGGGAGGGTGACTTTGTTGACGTGAGCGAGCGGGTGAACCCGCCAGATGACGTCCCGCCGATCACCGCGACGTCTTTCGGGACGACCTGCATCCCCCGCGGACCTTCACCGGTCTCGCGGGAGAGGTCTACACGCTCTACGGCCTCTGCGACCACGACGACTGCTACGCGGACGAACTCACTGTGGAGCATGTCGACTAGGCTTCAAAAGCCAATCGCACCGGGCCGTTTCGGTGAAATCGAGTTGGCACTACTCGCGGCTCAAAGCGTCCGAACCTCTTTGAAATCAATGCGGAATTCAGCGCGTTCGCCTTATCGGACTCGCGAAGTGAACGTACTCCGGCTCTCCGCGCAACAATCCCTTATGCAAGCGTCGGGGATTTGGGTTCGTTGGGTGTTGTGCGCGGCCACGGTGCTGCTCGTAGGATGTCCGGAGTCGGTCACATTTCCGACGGACGCGGGCGGGGATGCAGACGTTGGAGGCGACACCAGCACGGACTCCAGCGCCACGGACTCCAGCGTCGATGTGGAAGACACAAGCGTCTCGACCGAGACGCGCTGCGACGACGGCATCGACGACGACGGCGACGGCGCGACCGACTGCGACGACGTGGACTGCGCGGGCGACCCCGATTGCGCCGTCCCGGTCGAGCGGTGCGGAAATGGCGCTGACGATGATCGGGACGGGCTCGCGGACTGCGACGATCCGGACTGCGCAGAGAACCCGCGGTGCGTTCCGGAGTCCGACTGTGACGATGGCCGTGACAACGATCGCGATGGCGTAACGGATTGCGATGACGCGGACTGCGCGCGTGACTCAGCATGCGCGACTCCCGCGGAGCGTTGCGGGAACGGTGTAGACGACGATCGGGACGGGCTCGCGGACTGCGACGATCCGGACTGCGCAGAGAACCCGCGGTGCGTTCCGGAGTCTTCATGTGACGACGGCCGAGACAACGATCGGGATGGCGCGACGGACTGCGATGACGCGGACTGTGCACGCGACTCAGCATGCGCGCCGCCCGCGGAGCGATGCGGTGACGGCGTCGACAATGACCTCGACGGTCTCGTGGACTGCGACGACCCTGACTGTGCCGCTCGTCCGCGGTGCGCCACGTCGCGGGAGATTTGCGACGACGGTCGCGACAACGACGGCGACGACCATACCGATTGCGCGGACGCCGACTGTCACCTCGACCCTGTCTGTGACTTCGTCGAGATCTGCGACAACGAGCGCGACGACGACGCCGATGGCACTTTCGATTGCGAGGACCTCGACTGCGCAGGAGACCCCGCCTGCGTGGGTGCTCGCGACGAGATCTGCGACAACGGGATCGATGATGATCGCGATGGCCGCATCGACTGTGCGGATCTCGACTGCAACACCGACCCCGCGTGCTCCGTGACCGCGGAGCGGTGCGACGACGGTCGCGACAACGACGGCGACGGACGGACCGACTGCGAAGATGAGGACTGCGACGACAGCCCAGCGTGCACGATATTTGAAGTCTGCGACAACGGCCGGGACGATGACGGCGACGCACGCGTGGACTGCGCCGACCCGGACTGCGCCGATACCACCACGTGCGGCGACGACCCTCCCGACGTTCTCCCGGAGCTCACCAGGGACATGTTCGGGACGACCTGCGTTCCTGAAGCGGATCTCTGGGAAGGAGCGCGAGACATGGGGCACCACGACGTCTTCTTGTACTTGGGCTCGATCGGTGACGGCCCGGTCCCGCTCTGGCACCTCGATAATCGCGCGCTCGCGACGGGCATGCTCGACCTCGACACGTTTGTGGCGCCCGCGGCTGGTCGCTACATCGTCGAGGGCTACAGTCACTTCTATCGCGAGATCGATGGCTGCTATCGCGCGGCCGACATCGAGGGCGGCGGGCCTGGCCTGGACGGTGAGCTGTACGAGTCGTACCCGCGCACGAGGGTGTTCGACGCCGACGCGGGCGAGCTCTTCTACTTGGGTTTCGCGGACGTCACGAACTCAAGCGCAGTGATCGATCAAACGGTGCGACGCGTCCGAGCGACCGAGGTCTGCGACGACGGCGTCGACAACGATGGGGACCTCCTGCCAGATTGCACGGATCGCGAATGCCGCGACACACGTTCTTGCCGAGCCCGCACGTTCGCGCCGATCGAGTGGGGAGCGCGGGAGGATCGCTGTGATGCGTTCCTCGACGACACAATCTCGCCCGACATGCTGTCGGTCATCGAGTACGCCTCCGATGTCGAGATCCTCTTCGAGGCGCCCATCAGCGGGAACTACCGAATCCGCATGAACAACGATGCCGACCTCGTGGCGATCCGCGGCGAATGCGCGGGCCCTGCACACCGCGCCGACGAGAGCCAAGTCCTCACGTTCACCGCGCTGGCGGGCGAAGTCGTCCGAATCTATCCGCGCTGCGTCTTCGACTGCAGCTTCACCCAGGCTGTGATTGAGCCGGCCGACTAGAGCGTGATTCGAAAGAGTGGGCGTGATCCGGTGTTGAGGTGGGTTCAGATCCGCCGTCCCCGAACCGAATAATAGTACATCTATGGCGAGGGTGAGTGGATGGGCGGAGATGGGCCGACCCCGGCGGCGAAACTCGCCCACCTCTTTCGAATCACGCTCTAACGTCGCCGCGCGGTCGCATCGCGAACACCAAGACCAGCCCAACTAGGAAACCACCGACGTGGGCGAACCACGCGACGCCGCCGCCGAGACCGCCCATCGAGAGCAACGCGCTGACGACCTGGAGCCCGAACCAAACGAAGACGAACAGGAACGCGGGGAGCTCCACGAAGACGATCGCCATCGTGAGGACGCGCGCTTTGGGGAAGAGGACGACGTACGCCGCGAGGACTCCGCTCACCGCGCCCGAGCCGCCGATCATCGGGACGAAGTCGTCGGGGCCGGTCGCGACGTGCGCGATCGCGGCGAACGCGCCGCAGGCGAGATAGAAGAGGACGAAGCGAACGCGTCCGAGCGCGTCCTCCACGTTGTCGCCGAAGATGTAGAGGAACCACACGTTAGCGAGGGCGTGGAGCGCGCTCCCGTGAAGGAACATGCTCGTGAAGGGAGTGATGAGCGCGCCGAGACCGCCGCCTTCGCTTCGCGGGACCAGCAGATCGGTCTGCGTCAGCACCGACGGGACCACCCCGAAGCGCTCGATCCACTCGTGCTTGGTCCCCGCGTCGACCAAGAGCTCGGTCACGACCAGCGCGACGTTGAGCGCGATCAACGCCCAGGTGACGACCGGGCGCCGCTCCGTGGGGTTGATGTCGCGCAGCGGGATCACGGCGCGACTCTACCTCTGCCTCGCGCCGCCTGTCTTGAGCCGATCGAGCTGCGCCGGGTCTCGTCGTACACTCGTCGCATGCGAACAAGGTGGCTCATGCGAACAAGGTGGATAGTGTGCGCGCTCCTCGTGGCGGCGGCCTGTGATTGCGAAGAGCCGATGATGGTCGGAGACGCGACCGTCGACACTTTTATTCCGCGAGACACCGCGCCGCCCGATCCGATGTGCCTCACGTCGCTGCCGGTCGACCTGCTCTTCATTGTCGACAACTCCAACTCGATGGCGGAGGAACAAGAGTCACTCGCGGAGAACTTCCCGGCGTTGGTCTCCGCGCTGACTGAGCCTCGCGACACGGACGGTGACGGAACGCCGGACCCGCCGATTCGTGATCTTCGCGTCGCGGTTCTCTCGACCGACCTGGGCGTGAGCGACACGCCTGGGATCCCTGGGTGTCCGGCAGGCCCGGGCGACGATGGTGTGTTCATCTCGGCCTCGCGCGCCGAAGGAGCGTGCGCGGGCGTCGCTATTCTTGGAGGGGCTGTCCGCCCCTCCCTCCAAATAAGTAAATGATTTGGAGCCTCCCACCCATGTTCGCTCCGCTCTGCGCTCCTTCGTCGCTTTCCGATATCGGTTCTCCCCCGTGGATCGAGTTCACCGGTGACAACGCCGACGAGGTCAGCACCCGCTTCGGATGTCTCGCGCGGCTCGGCACGACCGGTTGCGGATTGGAGCAACAGCTCGAAGCGATGAAGCGAGCGCTTCGTGACCACCGAGAGAGCGGCGGACCGCACGACGGGTTCTTGCGTCCCTCTTCGTTCCTGGCCGTCGTCTTCGTGACAGACGAGGATGACTGCTCCGCGAGCGATCCACGCGCGTTCGACAACTCCGCGAGCACCGTTTCGGAGCTGGGTCCGCTCAGCAATCGATGCGCGTATCACCCGGAGCTCCTGCACCCCGTCTCTCGCTACATCGACGTCCTTCGCGGTCTTACCTTGGATCGCCCGGGCATCTTGGTCGCCGCGATCACGGGTGTCCCGAGAGACCTCACGAGCGATCCGGAGAACGTCGATTTCGACGCGCTCTTGGCCGACGAGCGGATGCAGTTCCGGGACCACGAGATTGACCGAGGAAGGCTCGCGCCGGCGTGCAGCTTCGGCGGAGTCGCGAACGCGCCGCCCGCGCGCCGCATCGTGGAGCTGGTGAAAGACTTCGCCGAAGACGGCTCCGGTCTCGCGCTCTCGATTTGCGAGCCGGATCTACGGCCCGCGATTGAAGTGATCGGGCAACGCGTCCGCGAACAGATCTGCCCGCCGCCGATCTAGCGTGCTCACATAACCTCCGCGGTGAGCGCGAATACGCATCACGACTCGATCCGTCGCGACGACGAAAGAACACGAACGACGGCTCAAGGACCGCGCTTCCCTCTCAAAAGAAAGCCGCGCGAGAACCACTCAAGCGGCGAGCATGCGCCCACTGAAGAACAACCAAGCCAACTCGATCGCTCAAGAACGACCACGTCCAACCACGAACACCAACGGACCGCGCGACGCTCTCAAAAGAAAGCCGCGCGTGAACCACTCAAGCGGCGAACTCGATCGAAACGCGGAGGATGTGCGGGTGGGGTCAGAAGAACGCTGAAGGGAAACGCGCGCCACGCGATGCGTTCTGGCGCGCCCCATCTGACATCCGGAGCATGTGCTCACTCAAGAACAACCAAGCCAACTCGATCGTTCAAGAACGACCACGTCTAACAGCGAACACAAACGGAACTCGCTCCCCCAAGAAACAAAAGCAGCGCGTTCCACACTCAAACAACAAACTCGATCGAAACGCGGAGGATGTGCGGGTGGGGTCAGAAGAACGCTGAAGGGAAACGCGCGCCACGCGATGCGTTCTGGCGCGCCCCATCTGACATCCTGAGCATGCGCTCACTCAAGAACAACCAGGCCAACTCGATCGCTCAAGTCAAAGCGACTCGAGCTGCGCCCCGGACGACTACTGGACGTGGTAGCGGAACGCGAAGACCAGGGCGGTCTCCTTCGTTTGGCTCGCGATGTCTCGCCGCATCGAGAACTCGATGCCGAAGCGCGGATCCACGTAGCCCGCGCCGAACGTGAGCTGGTGAAGGTCGCGCCCCGTGTCGCCTCGGTAGCCTGCCCGGACCGCGACTTGGCTCGCGATGAGAACCTCCGCGCCGAATCCGTAGATGACCGATGCGCTGTCAAAGGTGCGCAGGTCCACGAGGACGTCCGCGGCGAGCTCGAAGACCTCTTGAATCGTGTACGAGGCCGCGCCACCGATCCGCGTGGGCGTGATCGACGACTCGAGGTTGATGATGTTGTACGCGAGCGCGGCGATGTTGAGACCGGGCGTCGGCGTGAGCCGGAGCGCGGCGTCCATCGTGAAGCCCTTTACGCCAGGACCAACGCGATCACCGTTGTCATTCTCGACGTTGCTGCGGAGGCTGAGGTAGCGGAGGCTAACGCCGACCGCGAAGACCTGCCCGAGCGGGATGCCCGCGGCGACACGCGCGTCCCAACCGCTGTAGTCACGGTTGCCGCCGCCGTAGACGCCTCGGAAGCTGAGACCCGCCGCGATCCGGTTGGAGACCGAGTCCGCGACCGCGGCTCCCGTTGACCAAGCGCTCTGGCCAGGCGCGTAACCGAGGTTGCCCTCCATGTGATAGACGCGGCCAAGCGAGATGTTCGCGGGGTTGTAGGCCACCGCGGAGGTGCCTTGCGCGTTCGCGCGGCCTCCGGCGCCCATCCCGATTCCGCGTCCGGTCTCGTAGGTGTCTTCCCGCGGGCGCGTACCATCATCCGGAACGGCTTCGGCGTCCGCCGGGACCTCGACTTCTTGGGCGGCCGCCGGGACCGAGAAGAGGCTCAGGGCCACCAGCACGGAAAGGATCCGCGTCACGTCACGGTACATGTTCAACATTCGCATCTCGCCTTCGGTCGCGAACGTATCAGCGCGACAGATCGCTTCCAAAAAAAGAGAGCGCTCTGGTCACTGGGATCGCAGCGGCGCGAAGCATGATCCGAGCACCCGAGAAAGCAAGCTCACGCTCCTCTCTCCGAGGTCACGCGCGTCACGATTCCAAAGAGCGTCATCGCCGCCACCGGTTCCCACGTCGTCAACGCGTTGCTCTGCTTCGAGGCGCCACCGCGTTCGCGGTGAATCGCGAGCGTGACGTGAGGCACAGGGTTCATGGAGGGGACCTCGCAGCTGACACGGACCGCGATCACCTGTGGTGAGATCGCGAGCGCTTTCACCACGAGCTCAACCTCGCGCCCTTCATGCTCTATCGGCTGGTCCTCTTCGTGTCCCAGCTGAACGGTCATGTGGTCGCCGCGCTGAGTCCAACCGTCGGCAACTGGAAAGTGCGCAGCGAAGCGAGCGAGCAGCCTCGCGCGCGACCTCGAAGTCAGCACGACCGCGACGTACTTCACGAGCGAGGACGCTACGAGGTGCCGGACTTGATGGTCTTCTTGGCGCGCTTCTTCGCGCCGCTTCGCGTGAGCACGAAGTGCGCGACGCTGGGCATGTGCTGACCGATGAAGGCGCCGACCTTGCCGTGACCCGTGAAGACGTGATCGCGACGACGCGCGACGAGCGCGTTGACGATCGAGCGCGCGGCGCGTTCGCCGGTCCACATGAGCTTCTTGGGCCGACGGTCCTTCCGACCGGGGTGATGCACGCCCTGGTTGTCGACCTGTGCGATCTCGCTCTCGACGAAGCCAGGGTAAATGTTCGTGCAGCTCACGCCCGAGCCGTGGAGCTCGATGGAGAGCGTCTGACCAATCGCGCGGACCGCGTACTTGCTCGCGGTGTAGGCGCCCATCCCCGGGGTCGCGATCAACCCCGAGACGCTGCCGACCAGAGCGATACGTCCGCGCGTCTCGCGGAGGTAGGGCAGCGCGTGCTTAACGGTGATCGCCAGCCCGACCACGTTGACGTCGAACTGACGCCGCCAGTCGTCGGCGGTGAGCGCCTCGAACTTTCCGGCGACCGAGAAGCCCGCGTTGGCGACGCAGATGTCGAGCCGCGCGGTCGTCTCGATGATCTGCTGCACCGTCTCGATGACCGACTCTTCATCGCTCACGTCACAGCGGATGGCGTAGGCCTTTCGCCCGAGCGCGACGATCTCGTCGGCGACCTCATCGAGCTTCGCCTGCCGTCGACCCGATAAAACAACGTCCGCACCGCGCCTCGCGAGCTCAAGAGCGACCGAGCGCCCGATTCCAGATCCCGCGCCGGTCACCCACGCGACGTGTCCATCAAAACGTGCCATCGGGCAGGCCTACCACAGATCGGGATCCCGCTCCTGCAAACACGTGCGCGCGAGCGTCAGCGGATGAGGGCGCGCGGCTCGATCACGGTGATCGCGCTCACGCCTTCCAGCTCCGAGAAGGCGCGCTTCGCGGCGTTCTGGTCCATCACCACGGCCATCGTCAGGTCACGCGCGGAGAGTCGCTTCGCGAGCGCGGTCTCGACGCTCTCTCGCGTCACGTCAGAGACGAGGCGTTCATACTCATAGACGTGGGCGCGCGGCACCCGGTTCACCGCGACGTCGAGCGCAGCGTCGAGACGTTTCTGCGCGGTGTCGCGATCGAAGCAGTGACCTCGGACCAACATCTTCTTGACGAACGAGAGCTCGCGTCGCGTGATCCCGCCGCGAAGGAAGTCCCGGTAGAGCTCGAGCTGTCGCGCCGCGCACGCGAGGGTGTTCTCGGTGCTCGGGTGCGTCCACATGCTGAAGGTGCCGCGCGCGTCGCGTTGTGAGAGTCGACTGTAGGCGGAGTAGCTGAAGCCGAGGTTCCCGCGGATCTCGGCGGAGAGCCGCGCCGTGAACGTCCCGCCGAACGCCGCGTTCCCGACCACCAGATCGAACGTATGCTTGTCGCCGAGCGCGCTCGCGAGCGTGCCGATCACCATTTGTGTCTGGGTGCGCTCTTCCTTGTGTACGACGACGACCTCGAGCCCGCGCTTGGCTTTCGGCGCTCTGACCCGAGGCGCCGCCGCGCCCCCACGCGGGAGCGTAAAGTAGCGCTTGGCGAGCTGCTGCACCTCGCGCTTGGCGATCGGTCCGGAGATCGCGAAGAACGCGCGCCGGTCATCGATCAGCTCTTCGTGCGCTTGAACGAGGTCCCCGCGCTTCATCGCGCGCAGCGATCCGAGACCGCCCGCGACGCGGCGCGCGTAGGGATGGCCGACGTAGACGGTCTCCATGAAGGCGCGCCGGGCTAGGCTTCGATCATCGTCTTGTGAGGCGATCAGCGCAGCGCGGGTCTCCCGTTTCGCGCGCGCGAGGTCGCTCTGTCGAAACGCGGGCGCCTGCACAAGGTTCGCGAGGAGCGCGACGAAGGGCTCAAGGTTGCGCGCGAGCACCACGCCGCGGAAGCGAACGGTCGATGGCGAGACCCGGGCTGAGAGCCGAGCGCCGAGCGCGGCGAGCGCGTTGTCGACGTCGCGCTCTTGTTGTCGTCGCGCGCCCATTCGCATCACCCGCGCCATCATGCGCGCGCGTCCTGGGAGCGAGTCTGGGTCGCTCAGCGAACCTCCGCGAAACGCCAGCTCCACATCGACCAAGGGGAGCGCGTGGCTCTCTTCGCATAGGATCTTCATCGGCGCTCACGGGGCGTGACGAACAAGACGGTTCGTTGACGCGGATCGAACGTCTCTCGCGAGGCGCTCTGTACATCGCGCGCGCTCACCTCACGGTAGCCCGCGAGCCGCGTGAAGATCTCCGCGGCGTCGCCGCACACCGTTTCGTAAAAGCCGATCTGCTCCGCCTTCCCGTTCGCGGTCTCCATCCCGCAGAGCAGGTCGAGCTCAATGCGCGCTTTGGCGCGCGCGAGCTCGTCCTCGCTGGGACCATCCTTTACGAAGCGCGCGAGCTCTTCGTCGATGACGCTGAGCAGCGCTTCGCTCTCGCGGTCATCGCGTTGGTCGACCCAAAACTCAAAGAGCGAAGGGTGACGCCAGGGCGCCATGCCGCCCCGAACGACGCGCGCGCTTTCTTCGTCGACGACCATCCGTTGCGGGAGGCGCGCGGCCGAGCGACCGATCAGGATCTCTTCCGCGACGCGCAGCGCCATCCACTCCGGGGAAGCGAAGGCGGGCCCGCGATAACCGATCGAGATCTTCTTGGTCTCGGTCGCGCGCTTGAGGGTCGCGCGCTTCTCTTTTCGTTGACGTGTCTTCTTAACGGTCTTCTGTGCGGGGATCCGCGCGCGCTTCATCCCGCCGTAAAGCTCGACCGCTCGCTTGAGGAACGTCTTTTCGTTGAAGTCGCCCACCGCGATCAGGTGCGCGTTGTTCGGCGCGTAAAAGGTCCGGTAGAAGCGATCGCAATCACGTCGCTCGTAGCGCTTGATGTCGCGCATCCATCCGATCGTGGGCCACGCGTAGGGATGATCCTTGGAGAGCGCCCGGCGGTAGAGCTCTTCGCTCACGCTCCCCTCGACGTCGTCGTCCACGCAGTCGCGTCGCTCGCTCATGACGACCTCGCGCTCCGATTCGACCTGCGCGTCTTTGATCACGAGGTTCTGCATGCGGTCCGCCTCGAGCTCCATACAGAGCGGCAGCGCGCGCTTGGGCAGCGACGAGTGGTAGTGCGTCCAATCGGTCCAGGTCGCGGCGTTGCTGTCCGCGCCTTCGCCTTCGAGGAGGCGATCCATTTCACCGAGCGCGCGGTTCGTGGTCTCGTTGAACATCAAGTGTTCGAGGAAGTGCGCCAGACCCGTCTTGCCAGGGCGCTCATCGCTTGAGCCGACGCGAAACCAAGTGTGGAACGAGACGACCGGCGCGGCGCGATCGATCAACGTGGAGATCGCGAGTCCATTGTCGAGTCGGTATCGACGGACGCGAAGGAGCGGAGCACCTGCATGATCATGCTCCCCAAAAGGAACGTCGCGCTCGAGGGTGACGCCGGGTGGGTGATGATCTCGACCGCGATGAATTCGTGACACCCGTGATGGTGTTCTTACCTCGTCCGACCTGTCCACTGAAGAACGAAGAAGGGTGAACGCTCGGCGTTGTCTGAGTTTTGCTTCGCTCCGTCGGGGCTAGAAGATCGAGTTGCCATTGTCCCGGGGCGGGATCTGTCGCCAGTCTGTTCATCGTGCGGGGGGGAAATCGCCGCGCGGGGGCCCATGCGACGACACAACCAAGACGAACTGGAGAACGAGCTCGCCGAAGCGAGGTCACGGCTGCGCTTCTACGAGCGGCTCTTCGAGGCGATCCCGGATCCGATTTACGTGAAGGGCGAGCGCGGGGTGCACCGGAGCAACGCGGCGTTCGAGTCGCTCGTGAAGCTCCCGCGCGAGAAGATGATCGGGCGCTCTCACGACGAGCTCTTCCCGCGTGAGCAAGCGAACGTCTTCGAGGAGCGCGAGCGGATCGCGACGAGGGTCGGCCGCGATCAAAACGACGAGTACGTCACCGACGTCAACGGAACGCTCCACTACATCACGTCGCATCGCGCGAGCTTCACTGAAGGCGGCGCGCGCTTCGTCGTGAGCGTCCTTCGCGATATGACCGAGGCGGTCACCGCGCGCGCGACTCGAGAGCAGACGCTCGCCGATTCGCAAGCGCGGCTCGACGCGGTCTTCCGGCATGTCCCCGCGGGCATCGTCGTCTTTGACGAACATGGCGAACCCAGCCTCGCGACGGGTCAGCTCCTCGAAGACGAACCTCCCGTGTGGTGGCCGAAGCTCCTTGAGCGCGTCCGCTTAGATCAAACCTCGAGCGAGTGGCAGATGCTCTCGGCCGATCGCGCTTTCGACGTTCGCTTTGAGCGCTTGCTCGAAGCGGGCGGCATGGCCGTCATCGTCGACGTGACGGACCAGCAGCGCCTTCAGCAACGGCTCCGGGAAGCGGACAAGGTCGACACCATGGGGCGCCTCGCCGCGAGCATCGCCCACGACTTTAACAACCTGATCGGGATCTTCATGGCTGCAGCAGAAAACGGAACGGACGCGCTCATCGAGGGCGCGGTGGATGAGGTGAGCGAAGACCTGGACGCGATCCGCGACGCTTCGAAGCGGGCGGCGGAGCTGACCCGTCGGCTCTTGAGCTTCGCGCGGCGCAACGTACACGAGCGCGTCACGCTCGACGCGCACAAGCAGCTGACCGAGATGACGTCCTTCCTCGAGCGCTTGCTGGGCGCGGGAGTTGAGCTGAAGGTGGAGCTCACGGCGGAGTCGACCCAGATCGAGATGGACCGCGCGCTCCTTCAGCAAGTCATCATGAACCTCGCGGTCAACGCGCGGCAGGCGATGAACGGACAAGGTGAGCTTAGGATCCGGACGTTCGGACGTTCGCTCAACGGCGAGGACGCGTTGGTCATTGCGGTGTCGGACAACGGGCCGGGGATGGAGGCGGAGACCCTACGTCGCGCGCTCGAGCCGCTCTTCACGACGCGAAGCGACGGCACCGGACTCGGTCTCGCGACCTGCGCGGGCGTCGTTCAGGAGAGCGGCGGGACCCTCACGATCGAGAGCGCGGTGGGAGAGGGCACGACGATCGAGGTCGTGCTCCCGATCTGCTGCGAAGAACGGGCGCGTCGCTCAAGCTACCTCGAAGATCTCGCTGCGCCACACCGGCCGCTCCGCGTTCTCTTTGTGGATGATGATCGCTCGGTTCGCCGGGCGATCGCGCGCAGCATGAAGCGGCGCGGCTATGACGTGTCGACCGCGGACGGGTCCGAAGAAGCGGTGGCGTTGATCGAGCGCGGCGAGATCGACATCGTGATCACCGACATCGTGATGCCGCGCGTCAGCGGGGTCTCGTTCGCGCGCCAGGTGAAGGACGCGGTTCCCGTGATCCTCACCTCCGGTCACCTCGAAGACTCGGTGCTGCGGCACAACCTGGAGGAGAACGAGTTCCCGATGATCGGGAAGCCGTTCACGCCCGCCGAGCTCGACGTCTTGATCCAAAACGTCGTCGACGCAGCGTAGCCAAAACTTACTCTGCGGCTGGAGCGCCGGCGTCGGGGGCGTCCACCGCGGCGTCCGGAGGCCCGGCGTCTTCTTCGTCGCCGACGAAAGGCAAGGGGCGCCGCGATTCCTTCGCGGTCCGAAACGCGCGCATCACGATCGGTGAGGTCCGGAGCGTGTCAAGCTCGAGGTCAGGCTGACGATCGATCGCGACGCGGAACGCTTCGACGGCCAGGTCATCGCGCCCGAGCGCGACGTAGGCCACCCCGAGGTCGCGTTGAATGGTCACGATCTGGTTCCCCGTGAGCAGCCGGATCCCGAGTAGCCGGTTCGCGAGCGCGACGGCTTCAGCGTATCGGCCGCGCCGCAGGTGCTCCGCGAGAGAGGGGAGCTCAGCGTTGATCTCGTCTTGAATCGTGCGGACCTCGCCGCCTTCCGGCTCGTCGCCGGTCTCCTCCGCGACGATGCGCCGACCCTCTTCGGAGAGGACGAGGTCCGCGAGCGGCACCAAGACGATCTGGCCGCGGGTGACGCGGTTGTATCGAAGGTTGTTGAAGCGACGAACGCGCCGCGCGTCCTCTCGATCATCACCGAAGTAGACGCGCGCGATCCGCGGGATGTTCTCGGTCTGGCGCGCGATGTGACGAAGGGGGTACGGGATCAACAGCTCCGCGCCTTCGTCGGGCTGCTCGCCATCCGTACGATTCGCGTCGATGATCGCGAAGGCCCGGCGCGAGTCACCGTAGTACTGCTGCGCGAGGTTCGCGAAAGTCTCCCCAGCGCGAACGCGGTGATAGGTGACCCACGGGATACGGAGCCGGAGCCCGATGACGATCGCTTGGCCGCCTTCCGCGGTGAGCCCGTTCTCGGCCACCAATACGGACTCTCGTCGCGCGTCGCCGTAGTACTGCTGCGCGATGGAGGCGAGCGTGTCGCCGGGGCGAACGATGTGCGTGAAGCCGGCTTCCGCGTGAGCCGCCGTCGGCGCGAGCGCGCTCAACAGACCCACCGTCAGCACAAAGAGCGTCGCGCCCATGAACCGGCGGTTCACTGATCGCCTCGACGACGGCGCGGTGGATCGCGCGGCGGCTCTTCTTCAGGAACGATCTCATCGGCCAAGACGTGCCGCGGCTGCATCTCGATCGAGATGGTGTCGGTCTGGTCTTCACGGACACGGACCTCTTGTTGCACCTCGAGGAAGTACGGGTTCGTGAACTTGAGGAAGTGTCGGCCCGGAGGGAGCGCGATCTGTTGCGCGGACGGTGTCGTGAGCACCTTCTGCCCGTCGATGTAGACGTCCGCCCAGGGCTCCACGACGAAGCGGAGGTAGCCGGCGCGCGCAGGGATCACCTGGTGACCGGAGGCCGCCGCGAAGTCCTCGTTTTCACCCCCGAGCCGACCGGCCGCGCCCTGCACGACACCGCCGCCCACCAGCACCCCGCAGAGCGCGAGCGCTTGCATGGAGCCGACGTGGCGCAAGAGTCGGCGATCTCGTGGACCGTCCTTGGCGTTGCGCGCGATGCCGGTCGCGAGGATCGCGTCCGCTTCATCGTCGGGCATCACGCCCACGTCGCGGAGGTACATGACCAAGCGCGCGCTGTAGTTCATCGGAACCCGCGCAGCGAGGAACTCCATCAAGTCGTCGATGAGCGCCTGCGTTGTCGGGTAACGGTTGGCCGGCATCTTCTCCATGCAGCGACCCAAGATGCGCTCGAACTGACGCGGCACCTTCGGGTTCACTTTGCGCGCGCTCGTGAATCGGTCGAGCCGGATCTTCTGCATCACGGTGCGCGCTTCATCTTCGACGAACGGCTTCTGACCCGTGACCATTTGATAGAGGACGATGCCGACGCTGAAGACGTCGCTGCGGAAGTCGAGCTTGTCGCCGAGGATCTGCTCGGGGCTCATGTAGCTCGGGGTGCCGAGTCCCGTTCCGGTCTCGGTGAGATCGCTGAGCTTGTCATCGCGCGCGATGCCGAAGTCCATCAGCTTCACTTCGCCTTGCTGGCTGATCATGATGTTCGCGGGCTTGATGTCGCGATGGATGATCCCGCGGAAGTGCGCGTAGTCGAGCGCGCGCGCGACCTGCATCCCGATGATCGCGGCGACCTCGACCGGCAAGGTCGGGGAGTGATCCAAGAGATCGTAGAGATCGATCCCCTGCACGTACTCCATGACGATGTACATGGAGCTGCCGTCCTTCACGAAGTCGACAACGTGGAGGATGTTCTCGTGCTGCAGGGAGGCCATGAAATGGGCCTCGCGCTCGAAGCGCTTGGCGAACTGGCTGTCCATCGCGATCGACGGCTTCAGCGCCTTGATCGCGACCACGCGTCCCAGCGGCTCCTGCACCGCCTTGTAGACAACGGCCATGCCTCCGCTGCCGATCTCACCAAGGATTCGGCAGTTTCCGATTCGGTCCCTCATCCGGGGGACCGACTATGGCGCGGCGAGGTGTTCATCAATCGGCGGTCGAACTGTAGGAAGACTACCAGCGCTTGCCTAGTGGAATCGGACGTCGAAAAAACTCTCTTGGTCAGCGCTCACGAGATGCAACATGCCGCGAGCCGGTCTACGTTCCAGCCGTGCGAACGGGGAGACAAAACGCGCCATCCAAGGGTACTTCGAGCCCCTTCGTGCGTGGTCTCGCCTACGTCACGCTGTGGATCTGTGTTTGTCTTGTTTCTGGGTGTGGTTCCAGCTGCCCTGCGCCGACAAGCAACGTGGTCTCACAGCAGCGCTCCACGGTTGTGGACCATCAACCCGTGACGGTTGTTTCAGGAGACGAGTCTGGCGAACAGCTGGCGTCAGCAGATGTGATGGTGCCCGCGCCGAGCGACGCGCCGGACGATAGCGACGGCGACCTGGATGGTGATCGCGTTCTGGATCGTTGTGATCGCTGTCCGCGTGACGCCGAGACGTACAACAACGACGAAGACGGCGATGGGTGCCCTGAGCAGATCGGTACGTTGACGCCCGAGGTGCTCTACTTTGGCCAGCGGGAGACCGACGTCACGATCCCGCACCTTCCGTTTCTGCGACGGCTCGCGAGGTTGCTCGCGTTGGGCGCCGAGGTCCTCGTCGAGGGTCACTCCACCGATGGTGAACCGTTTCCGGTGGCGACCGCAGAAGCGCGTTCGCGAACGATCCGTGATGCGCTGGTCGCGCTCGGGGCGCCTGCAGGAAAGATCATGATCGTGGGACGTGGTCGGGAGCGCATGGTCGATCACACCGCGAACCGAGAAGGCCGCGCCGCGAACCGTCGGGTCACGTTCGAGATCCACGACACGCTCGATCCGCGGCCGGTCGTCTCGCATGATCCTCGGCTTATGCCCGGGTCCGCGAGCTGCCCTGCGCGCTGAGGTCGGGGTCGCTTTACAGCGCGAGATCCTTCGCCCAAGGTGAGCCGTCGTGCGCGAAGATCGCAGCCGGAGCGCCGCCTTTCGTCGGCCCGCGGTGCTCATCCTGGGCATCGTCGTGTGCGGGACCCTCTCGTTCGCGATCTCCCTTGGTGTCTCCGCGCGGAAGACACGTTCCGATGCGGTGCGCGCAGAAGCCGCGCGCGCTGAGACCGTGGACACATACGATGGAGCGTCTTCGGAAGGGCGCGCGGATGTTGTCGAGGTCGCTTCGGAGGTGGCGACGACGAACGAGGCAGGGGTACCGCCTCAGGTCGCGGCGGCCATCACGGAAGCGTTCGCCAACGGGGCGGCGGATACCCCCGAAGCGCTCACGGCGCTGGAGCAAGACGCGACCGAGGAAGCACCGGCGACGGTCAGCGGTCCTGGCTTAACAGTCGACGTGGACGCGATCGTGTGGCGAGAAGAGAATCGGCGCTGCGGCCGGCGCAACGGCGGACGCTTCTTTTGCGATGGACCGCGACGGATCCCGGTCCCGCGTGGTGAGGCCCACGAGCGCGCGCTGGAGCTGGGGCTCGGGACCAAGCGGACGTACTGGCGTCTCTTCTCGCGACCCGCGGAACCCGAGCTCTTGTCGGTGATCACCACGCCGGCCGAAGAGACGCTCTTGTGGCCGGTGCAAGAGGGCTATCTTGGGCGCGGGTTCGGACACGTACGCACCCGCGCGAATGTTCGTCACGTGCGTCACGACGGCGTCGACATCCCCGCCGCGGAAGGTGCGCACGTGCGCGCGACCAACGCGGGCATCGTGGCGTACGCCGACAACGGGATCGAGGGCTACGGGAACCTCGTCGCGATCCTCCACAGCGACAACACGATCACCAAGTACGCGCACCTTCAGGCCGCCTATGTCATCTCGGGTCAGTTCGTCGCCCGCGGTGAAGTGATCGGCGAGGTCGGCAAGACGGGGCTCGCCCGCGCGCCGCATCTTCACTTTGAGTGGCACGTGCGATCGCATCCGCGCAATCCCGAGCGCCGGTTCGTCGAGGTGCCAGATCGCGAGCAGCGAATGGAACTGATGCGGGCCCAAGCGGAGCGCGCGGAGACCAAACGGTCCGCGATGCAGACGCGTCAGCTTGAGCGTCAGCGTCGCCAGATCGCGCGCGCGGTCGCGGCTGGCTTGCCGCCTCCCGTGTTTGATCGTGCGCCAGAGGCGGAAGAAGAGCTGACCGATGAGGAGACCGAGCTGCCGATGCAAGACGCGCCGGTGGAGATCGAGGTCACGCGAGTGGACGAGGCGGAGACCGCGCCCGTACAGGAGACCGCGCCGGAACCTGCGCCGCGCGCTCCTGCGCTCTCGGAAGACGAGCAGCTAGACCCTGAACGCGAGTTCGACCTCCCGGCGGACGACTCCGACTTTCAGACGGACATGGACCTCGAAGAGTAGAGTGCAGAACAGATGAACCGAGACCTCCTTTTCTCCATGACGCTCGCGTTCTTGTCGCTCCAGTCCATCGCGTGCGGGGCGTCCGAGACCGAGCCCGTCGCGCCGCCCGCGGAGACCGTCGCTCCGCCGGTCGCCGAAGCGGAACCTGTTCCAGAGGTCGCGGAACCCGAGCGGCCCGATCCCGGACCTGCGCCCGAGGTGGAGATCTCGGTGCGTGATGACCTGGACGGCGTGACCTTGGTCGTTCGCGTGACGGGCGAGTCGTCGCTCGCGGGACGCGTCACGCTGGAGCGTGCATCGGGGGAGACGTTCGGAGAGGGCGAGGCGGTCGTGGTTCCGTCCGCGCTGGGTCTGCGGGCGAGCTGTGGCGATCCGATTCCGGAGTGTCGCGAGTTGATCGCGGGCGCTGAGCTCACGCCGCCCGCGTGGACCCGCAAGGTCGGCGATGACGCGTGCGGAGAGTGCCGAGAGTGCAGCCACGCGGAGCGCGGCGCGTACCGTTTCGTGGTGACGAGTTGTAACGGGTTGCACCGCGTCGAGAGCCCGACCTTCCACGTTCGCTAAGCCAGCTCCTCACGAACCGCCACGAACCGCTGACAGATTGGCAGCGGAGAGATTCTGTGCCCGACACCCTGTCGCCGCGTTTGGGTTGGCGACGGTCGGATCTCGCGAATTTCCCCGTGATCCACGTTGGCACGCGGGCTGCAAAACCCTTCTGCATGTCGCTCAAGTCCATCGCGATTCTCGCCGCCATCTGCTTGCTCATGGGGAGCGTGGTGCTCGACGCGCTCGTCATTACGGATGAGGAGCAGGTCGACGATTTCATTGATCTGCTGATCGGCCAGGTCGACACGGAGCAGATCGACGAAGCGCTCACGTTCACCGATCCGGCACGCGAGCCGATCGACGCTCGGGTGGGTAACCGCGAGGTGCTCTTCGACGAAGGCGATGAAGTGCAGCTCGCGCGAATGGTCCGGGAGGCCGCGCGAGAGCTCGAAGGACAGGTCGAAGAAGTGCAGCGCTCCATCGCGATCGAGGGTGACCGTGCGGACGTCGGCCTTCGCGTTCGCACGGAGAGCGGCTTGGTCGATGCACAGATGGTCCTCCGGCGACACGGCGACGGATGGCTCGTCAGTCGAGCGCGCGTTCGCGGCCCCAGCGCGTGAATGACTGACGCCGCATAGGCATCGAAAACAAGAACCCCGAACACAAACAACAACGAACACGAACAACGAACACGAACAACGAATACGAACGAGGCAGACCCAAACAAGCACGCGAACAAGAGAAGCACAGCGCTACGCACCGAGGGGACGAGGCCACCTCTTCATCACCTCCAAGAACCTCCGAATCCATCCGGTTTCGTCCACTCGGTGGGTCGTGCTGACCCTCTCTTCAAACGCATTCATTCATCCTCCAAATCCAACTCCGAAGAACGCAAAACGGCGCGCCAGTGATGGCGCGCCGTTTTCATTTGCGGTCGAACTCGCAACGCATTGTGTTGAAGCGTTGTCTTCAAGCGCCGCCTCAGGGGAAGCGTCGCCTCAGGGGAAGATGCCGCGCTGGCTGAAGGCGACGTTGAGCCGCTCAAGCGCGACCACGTAGGCCGCGATGCGTGGCGTGATGTTCCGGTCTCGCGAGACCTGCATCACGCGCCCGTACGCGTCCTTCATCGCCTTCTCGAGCTTCGCGTCGACCTTCTCGAGATCCCACGCTTCGCTGTTCAGGTTCTGGACCCACTCGTAGTAGCTCACCGTGACGCCACCGCTGTTGCAGAGAATGTCCGGGATGATCGGGATGCCGCGCTCGTCGAGGATTCGCTCGCCGTCCAGGTTGGTCGGGCCGTTCGCGCCTTCTGCGATGAGCTTCACGTCAAGGAGCTGCGCCTCGTGCGCGCCGATCTGGTTCTCCAGGGCGGCCGGGATGAAGATGTCGGCCTTGGTCCCGAAAAACTCATCGCGCGAGATGGGCGTGCCGCCCGCGTAACCGTCGATGCTTCCGTTTTTCGAAACGTACTCGCGGAGCTTGTGCGCGTTGAAGCCCTCGGTGCTCGACATGTAGCCCGAGTGGTCACCGGTCGCGATGGTCGAGACGCCGAGCTTCGCGAGCAAGAGCGCGGCGAAGCTGCCGACGTTGCCGAAGCCCTGGATGATCGCGGTCTTGCCCTCGAGGTCGAAGCGGTTCGCCTTGGCCCACTCGGTCACGCAGTGCACGAGGCCTTGCGAGGTCGCCTTGTTACGGCCCGCGGAGCCGCCGCACTCAATCGTCTTTCCAGTGACGACCGCGCGCTGCGCGTTCTTGGCGCTGGTGCCGACCGAGTTCATGAAGGTGTCCATCAGCCACACCATGATCTGGCTGTTGGTGCCGACGTCGGGCGCCGGGATGTCGAGGTGCGGTCCGATGTTGTTTCCGAGCGCGTGGGTGAAGCGTCGCGTGACGCGCATGAGCTCGTCTTGGCTGAGCTCGCGCGGGTTGAACTTCACGCCGCCCTTGGCGCCGCCGTAGGGGATGCCCATCAACGCGCACTTCCACGTCATCATCGACGCGAGCGCCTTCACGTCGTCGAGGCTGACGTCTTGGTGAAAGCGCAGGCCGCCCTTGTAGGGCCCGAGCAAGTTGTTGTGCTGGATGCGGTAGCCCTTGAACATCCTGAACTTGCCGTTGTCCATGCGCACCGGGAAGTGAACGATCAACTCGTTCTTCGGTTGCGCGAGCATGGCTTGGATGTGGGCGGGCAGGCCGACGATGTCGGTCGCCTTTCGCAGATAGGCACTGACGACCTCAAAGAAGTCGTACGCATGGGCTTCGGATGGGGCTACAGACTCGGACATCGGTCCCTCGTGTCAGCGAACACACGGTTCATAAAACGTCGATCTCGCGACTGAATTGCATCGAGAAATCGTGGCGTCAATCACGCAATGCGTCATCGCGCCGACGAGCGTGCGTCATCTCTTGCGCACCGCACACACAGCCATGGTGTTGCTTGACGATCACGCCCCGTTCACGTTCGCGTTCGCTCCGTTCGAATTGGCTGCGTGGCTTGACGGCTCGACCTCTCACGTGAAGATCCGCCATGCGCACAGAGTTCCTCGACGCCAACGGGATGACCTTCGAGACCGATGTCTATGAAGGTGGGGATCGACTCGCGTTGATGCTTCACGGTTTCCCTGAGACCAAGCGGTCGTGGCGGCACCAGATCGATACGCTCACTCAGCGCGGCTTCACCGTCTGGGCGCCGAACCTGCGCGGGTACGGGCGCTCGTCGACCCCGCGCGGCGTGAACGCCTACCGCCTCGATCACTTGATCGCAGACGTGGCTGGCTTGATCGCGCTTGGGAAAGAACGCGGGCTACGCGATGCGCTCGTCGTGAGTCACGACTGGGGCGGGATGATCGGCTGGGCCTCGGTCTTGAGCGACCTGCCGATCGCGCAGTTCGTCGTGATCAACTTGCCGCACCCCCAGATCTTCAAGCGCCGCCTGTATCGCCCAAGTCAGCTGAAGAAGAGCTGGTACATGTTTTACTTTCAGGTCCCGTTTCTGCCAGAGCGCAAGCTCGCGCAGCCAGGCGTGGTGAAGAATATCTTCTTGTCCACGTCGCAGGATCCACGCTGCTTCGATGAGGAGACGCTCGCCGAGTTTGAGGCAAACGCGCAGCGACCCGGTGGCGCGACCGCGATGCTGAACTACTATCGCGCGGCGCTTCGAAACCAACGCATCCTCGAGATGCGAGACGCGCCGCTTGAGATCCCGACGCTAATGATCTGGGGCGACGAAGACGAAGCGCTCGGTGTCGAGCTGGTCGAGGGAACCGAGAAGCTCGTTCGCGACTTTACGTTGCGCCGGCTCCCGGGCGTGTCGCACTGGGCGCAGCAAGAAGCCCCCGAGAAGGTCAACGCGGTCCTCGGCGCGTGGCTCGATGATGAAGTGGTGCCGAGCTACGGCGTGAGCTTCGGGAGGCTCTCGTAGCTGACTGGGCGTTCGCTCATCACGACGCGATCGCGGCCATCGCTCTTTGCTTGGTAGAGACGCTCGTCCGCCAGCGCGAGCCAGCGACTGAAGGGTTGCTCGGATGAGTAGCGGGCGACGCCGATGCTCACCGTGAGCTTGATGGCGTCTTCGCCGTGCTGGATCACCGCACCTGCGATCGCTTCTCGTACGCGACGCGCGACGTCCGACGCGATCTCACCCGTCGCGCCCGGGAGCACGACCAAAAACTCTTCGCCGCCCAATCGCGCGACGAGGTCTCCGTCGCGAATCATGCCTTGCACGGTACGCGCGAACTCAACCAAGGCGTGGTCGCCGGCGTCGTGCCCGAATCGGTCGTTCACAGCCTTGAAGTGGTCGATGTCGAGCATCAAGAGCGCGCCCGTGTCGAGCTTGTCCTCGGCGTGCGCGAAGAGAGCGCGACGGTTCATGCAGCCAGTCAGCTCGTCGGTGTGCGCCGCGCGGTGCAGCTGTGCTTTCGTTTCCTTGAGCTGCTCGTTCGCGATCGTGACGTTGGTGATGTCGTGCATCATGCCGACCAAGTAGACGCTTCCGTCGTCCATCGTGAGACGGCTCTTGCGCGTGATCATCTCGACGCGACCCTCGCTCGGGAGCATCGTCTCGTACGCTTCGTCGACCTCTCCGGACGCGAGGACCCGAAGGTCTCCACCATTGCACTGAACGCTCTGCCGATCGCAGAAGAGCTCTGTGTCGAGCTGGCCAATGATCTGCGCCCGGGTGAGATCGAAGAGGCGCTCGAAGGCGTCGTTGACCCAAACGTAACGAAGCGCGGAGTCTTTCACGAAGACGGGGTTCGGGAGGATGTCGAGCACCGCCACCGGCAGGCCTTCTGCTGTCTCAAACGCCATACGCCCCAATTGTAAGAATACAATTGGGGTAGAACAAGAGGCAGAGCTGCCTTTTGGGTGAATCCATGACCCGAGAACGTGTTCTGGCGTTCGCGATCGCTATAAATCGAGGCATGCCACGCTACGAATTCGTCAAAGGGTCCTCATCTAAGTTCTGGGAGATCGAGCTCTCTGGGAAGAGCTTCACCACCATCTACGGAAAGATCGGGACCGAAGGAAAGTCGACCACCAAAGACTTCGCTGACGCCGCGGCCGCGAAGAAAAAATACGAGTCGGTCATCAAGTCAAAGGTGAAGAAGGGCTACGCGTTGGTGGGCGACGTCGCGCCAGAGGTCGACGCGGAAGAGGCGTCCCTCGCGCCCGAGAACAAGGAGCTCGAGGCTGCCATTTTCGAGAATCGAGATGACGACGGCGCGTGGCAGGTCTTCGGCGACTGGCTTTCCGCGCAAGGTGACCCGCGCGGCGAAGCGATCGCGCTCTCGTTCAACAACGACGGCGGCAAGCTCAAGAAGCTGATGGCGAAGTACGAGCAGAGCTGGCTCGGCGATGTCTACGAGAGCTTCGATGCGAGCCGGAAGATGAAGCAGAGGCACTTCCAACCTCCGACCATCATCGAGTGGAAGCACGGCTTCATGCATCACGCGCGGCTCGCCGATCACTACGACGAAGAAGGGAACTGTGAAGACAAGCTCAAGAAGTTCCTCGCGCTGCCAGCGTCGCGCTTCCTCCACTCGCTCACGATCGGCATCTACTACGCCGAGGACGAGAACCACTACGGCGACCTCTCCGCGATCTTGAAGAAGGCCTCACTGCCTGGCCTGCGCCATCTCTTCGTGGGCGACTTCGTTTACCCGGACGAGACCGAGATGTCCTGGTCGGAACTGGGCGGCGTCACCGACTTCCTCAAAGCGTTCCCGAAGCTCGAGTCGCTTCGGTGCCGCAGCGGTTCGATCGGGGCGAAGTCGCTCGATCACAAAGAGCTCCGCTCGCTCACGCTGGAGTCGGGCGGCATCGGTCCGGCGATGACCAAGCTCGTGGGCAAAGCGAAGCTCCCGAAGCTCGAGAACCTCGAGCTCTGGATCGGGACCGAGGAGTGGGGCGGCTACGGGCCCTTCTCCGACTACACGCCGCTGCTCGCGGGCAAGAGCTGCCCGAACCTCAAGCACCTGCGTTTCCGGAACGCGGAACAAGCGGACGACCTCGTCGAGGTGATCGCGAAGTCGAAGATCTTGCCGCAGCTCGAGACGGTGGATCTCTCGAAGGGCATGTTCACGCCGCGAGGAGCGCGCCTGCTCATCGAGCACAAGGACGCGTTCGCGCATCTGCAAACGCTGGATCTGAGCGAGTGCCTCCTGGGCGCCGACGTGATCAAGGACCTGAAGAAGAAAGTGAAGGTCGCGGGCAAGCTTGAGCTGGGGGACCAGCGCGAATCGATCACCTATGAGGCGTTCGACGAACTCCTCGCGCTCACGAAAGAGGAGAGCTTCTCGTTGCGTGAGGCGTTCTACGAGAACAACATCTACAGCTACACCGCGGTCGGCGAGTAAGTAGCTCGTTCGTCGAAGGCGAGGATTGGCTTTCGTCACGTGGTGATGCGCGAGACGTGTTCGACGGTTGAAGCCATCGCGGCGTGTGCCGTCGAGTAGACTGCCGGAAGTGAGCGTGCCCGACTTCGTCAAAGTAAAGAAGGGCTACGCGCCGCTCGCGACGCCGATCTCGACGACCGCGACGACTCTCGCTTCCGAAAACAAGGAGCTCGAGTCCGCGCTCTTTTCGAATCGTGATGACGAGCGAGCATGGCTCGTTTTCGGTGACTGGCTTTCGTCACGAGGTGACGCGCGCGGTGAAGCGATCGCGCTTTCGTTCGGAGACCACCGCGCGGAGCTCGAAGCGCTGATCGCGACGCATGAAACGAGCTGGCTGGGCGGGCGCTTTGACAGCGTCGGGGTCGGCAAAGCGGGATGGAGCCCGCCCGCGGTGGTGATCGAGTGGATCCATGGCTTCATGCATCACGCGGAAACCGGCGGACCGTTCGCGTCGTTGAACGCCGAGCAACTCGCGCAGTTTCTCTCGGCGCCCGCCGCGCGCTTCCTCCACGCGTTGACGCTTAGGGACTTCTTCAAGGCCGCTTCGGTCGTTCGCGCTGCGCACCTCCCCGCGCTTCGGCATCTGCGGGTGGAAGGGGGTCGGGCGGTCGACTTCCAAGAGTACCTCGCGGCGCTTCCGAACCTCATCCAGTTTCGCGGAACGGCGAGGAGCGCGACATCGCTCCGGCATGACAGGCTTCAGTCACTCTCGCTGAGTCTGCTCTGGACGTCGACGTATCTTGAATCCGCGAGGCTTCCGAAGCTGGAGCGCTTGCGCGTGATCGAATATGGCGAGCTCAACCTCGAGAGCTACGCCTCCATGCTCGCGGGCAAATCGCTGCAGAGCTTGAAACACCTCCGGCTCTCCACGCGCCAAGCCGATGCGTTCATTCCTCGGCTCGCGACATCCGTGCTCTTGCCGCGGCTCGAGACGCTCGACCTCTCGGGCAGCGTCATTACCTCGCGAGGAGCCCGGGACTTGCTCGCGCATCGCGAAGCGTTCGTGCATTTGCAGAGGCTCGACCTTCGTGAAACGTGTCACTCGGACGTCATCCGCGAGCTTGCAACGGAGATGAAGATCGAGGGCAAGCTCTTGGTTGGCGGTGAGCCCTTTGACGGGACCGTCTTCGGCGGTTGAAGCCTCGGAAGTCATCGCGGCTCCGTGCGTATTATGTTGTTGCATGACGCTCGCGCCTCCGAACCTCGCGCCCCCGAACAAAGAGCTTGAGCGCGCCATCTTCAAGGACCGTGACGACGCGCAGGCGTGGCAGGTCTTTGGCGATTGGCTCTCCGCTCAAGGTGACCCGCGCGGGGAAGCGATCGCGCTCTCGTTCGCCGGGAAGCACGTCGCGCTTGAAGAGCTGATCGCGACCCATGAGAAGCGCTGGCTCGGGGCGCTCTACGAGAGCGTTGTGAAGAGCCGGAGTCATGGCGATGCGCCTCTCAAGCCCGCGACGACGATCGAGTGGAAGCACGGCTTCATGCACCACGCGCGTCTCGCGGACTCTGCGGACGAGGAGCTGGGCGGCGAACACCGAAGCCGTAAACACCTCAGCTGTGAAGACAAGGTAAAGGCGCTGCTCGCGCTACCGTCCGCGCGCTTTCTGCACTCGCTCACGATCGGCGTCTACTTCGCCGACAAGCACAACGACTACCGCGGGCTGGAAGAGCTGCTCTCCGCGTCGTCTCTCCCGATGCTGCGGGAGCTCTTCGTCGGCGACTTCGCGGAAGAGGAAGCCGACCTCGAAGAGTCAGAACTCTGGAAGTCGCGACGCTTCCTTCAGCAGTTCCCGGACCTCCACTCCCTTCGTCTGCGCGGGAGCGTGCTCCTCGACCCGTTTGAACACGCGTCGCTTCGCTCGCTGGAGGTTGAGACGGACGGAAACGCGAAGAACTCGACCTCGATCGGCTCCGCCGCGCTCCCGAAGCTCGAGAGCCTCGCGCTGTCTTCCTCCAGCGTGAGCAACCACTACTATTACTGCCACGGTCTGGTGAACGACTTCGCGTCGGTCTTCTCTGGCGTGACCTGTCCCAAGCTCAAGCACTTGCGGCTCACGTGCATGGAGGACGCAGATCTTATTCTCGCGGCTCTCGCGGAGTCCGCTCTCTTGCCCCAGCTTGAGACGCTCGACCTCACGATGGGCTTGGTCACGCCGCGTGGTGCGCGAACGCTCATCAAGAAGAAGGACGCCTTCGCGCATCTCGCGAAGCTCGACCTACGTCACGGCTGTCTCGCGCCAGAGGTCGTCGAGGATCTGAAGCGCGAGGTGAGCGTCGCGGGCGAGTTCCTGCTCGACGAGCAGGTCGCCGAGATCAGCTACGAAGTGTACGACCAGGTCGCAGAGACGATCGCCGGGACCGAGTGGAGCTTGCTCGAGGCGCTCTACGAGGAAGGCGTCCTCTACTACGAGTCGGTCGACGAGTGACGCGCGCGTCATCATGCGTAGGATGGCGCGAGTGACCGATTCGCCCGTGATCATCGCGCCTGAGAACGAAGAGCTCGAGCGCGCGCTCTTTGACGACCACGAACGCGCGGAGGCGTGGCAGGTCTTCGCCGACTGGCTTTCGGGGCAAGGCGACGCACGGGGAGAAGCGATCGCGCTTTCGTTTCGCGGCGAAGAGGAGGCGCTCGCGACGTACATCGCGGGGCACGCGGAGCGCTGGCTCGGCGCGCTCTACCCAGCGAGCCAGAGCGGTGAAGCCGCGGTCCGACCAACGGTTCACGTTGAGTGGACGCATGGCGTGATGTCCCACGTGCGGTTGGCGCACCGCGAAGCGGATCCCTTGAGCGGCGAAGAGAA
Source organism: uncultured bacterium (assembly GCA_938024995.1). Classification (GTDB taxonomy): domain Bacteria; phylum Myxococcota_A; class Polyangia; order Polyangiales; family Houyiibacteriaceae; genus CALJDU01. The sequence continues at coordinate 47,945 of CALJDU010000053.1, read as the reverse complement.
GCTGAAGGCGCTCGTCGCGCTCCCCGCCGCGCGTTTGCTCCGTTCGCTCGCGCTCGGCGTCTACAACTTCGCAGACGAGAATGACTACTTCGGCACGGTCGAGATCTTGAACGACGCGGACCTCCCGGGTCTTCGACATCTCGCCCTCGGCGACTTCGAGGAAGGTCCGGTGTGGCGCTCCATGGTCTGGGAGATCGACGGGTACCTGCGTGCCTTTCCTGACCTCACTTCCCTTCACATTCGGAGCCGCGAGATGAAAGCGTCGTCGCTCGACCACGCGACCCTCCGCTCGCTCGCGCTTCGGTCGACCGCGCTCGGCCCAGAGATGACCGCGCTCGTGGGCGCGGCGAAGCTCCCGCAGCTCGAGGAGCTCGAGATCTGGACCGGGATGTACGACCAGTATGGACCGCTCTCCGACTACCGCCCCTTGCTCGCGGGGGAGACCTGCCCGCGGTTGAAACATCTGCGCTTCAGGAACGCAGAGCAAGCGGACGCCTTCGTGCACGTGCTCGCGGAGTCGGCGCTTTTGCCGCAGCTCGCGACGGTGGACCTTTCACTCGGTGAGCTCACTCCACGTGGCGCGCGGGTCCTGATCGCCAACAAGCACAAGTTCGCGCACCTCGAGACGCTGGACGTGTCTTCGTGCTGCCTTGGCGAAGAGGTGGTGGCCGACCTCGGGGCACACTTTGGTTCGGCTCTTCGCGCCTCCGGACAACGCGTGAACATGAGCTACGCGGCGTGGGACCAGATCATGACTCGGGCCGAGGGCGACGAGCGGATGGTGCGTGAGCAGTCGACCGCGCAAGGATGCGGCGTCGCGGTCCACGGGGAGGCGCTCTTGTGAGCGACCGGGGAGTAATCGCTCCGGCGGACGTAGCAATCACGCATGGAGACCACCGGCCTCGAGAACACCGCGCTCGAAAACGAAGAGCTCGAGCGCGCGCTCTTTGACGACCGCGACAACCCCGAGCCGTGGCAGGTCTTCGGCGACTGGCTGCAGAGCCAAGGCGATCCGCGCGGGGAAATGATCACGCGGTCTTTCGCCGGCGACGAAGCGGCGCTCGTGAAGTGGGTCCAAGAGCGCGAGCGGAGCTGGCTGGGTGAGTGGCTCGACGACACGAAGATGGCCAAGGTCGAGTGGCGTCACGGCTTCATGCACCACGCGACCATCGCGGCGGACAAAGGGAGTCTCGGGAGCGCTCACGAGCATGCGCTCCGGCTACTCCTCGACGCACCGGTCACGCGGTTCCTGCACGCGCTGACGATCGAAAACTACATCGCGAACACGGACGACACGGGGATTGTCCCGATCATGCGGAAGGTTGAGCTCCCAGGCCTTCGGCATCTCGACGTGGGCGAGGTGCGCGGCGCTCCTTCACGTCGCGACAGCGTTCAAGAGTTCCTCGAGATGTTCCCGAGGCTATGGTCTCTGCGCGCGGCGGGGCTCAGCGCGAGGCCGATCGTTCACGACGAGCTCCGTTCGTTGTCGCTCTCGGTTCGACCCTCGACCTCCCAGACGGTTGGTGCCGCTGCGCTCCCGAAGCTGGAGCGGCTGGAGATTCGCTGCGCGGACGTCGGGTTCAACGCGTCCGAGCCGAAAGACATCGCGCCGCTGTTCAGTACCGAGCGTTGTCCGCGGCTCAAGCATCTGGCTCTGCGCTCACATCCGCGCGCGAGTTCGTTCATCACGTGCCTCGCCGCGTCAACGCTTCTGCCGCAGCTGCAGACCCTTAGTCTGCGCGGAGGGCTCATCACCCGCCGAGGCGCGCGTCAGCTGATCGCAGATCGCGACGCTTTCGCGCACCTTGAGGTGCTCGACCTCCGGGACACCGAAGAAACCTCGACGACTACGGCGTATCTGAAAGAGCGCCTGAGCGTCGCCGGCGAGCTACGGATCGGCGGCGTCTCGGACTGGGTCCCCTTCTGATTCGCTCGACGCGCTTCGCGGCTCCCGGTTAACCTCCGCGCATGCCGCGTTATGAATTCGTCAAAGGCTCGTCTTCCAAGTTCTGGGAGATCGAGCTCTCCGGGAACAGCTACACCACGATCTACGGAAAGATCGGGACCGACGGAAAGTCGACCACCAAGGACTTCAAGGACGCGGAGACCGCGAAGAAGAAGTACGAGGCGATCATCAAGTCGAAGGTGAAGAAGGGCTACGCGCTGGTGGGTGACGTCGCGCCTGACGTCGAGAGCTCTGAGGCGAGCTTCGCGCCCGAGAACAAAGAGCTTGAGCAAGCCATCTTTAACGACCGTGACGACGCGCAAGCGTGGCAGGTCTTTGGTGACTGGCTACAGGGTGAAGGCGACCCGCGCGGGGAAGCGATCGCGCTCTCGTTTAACAACGATGGCGGCAAGCTCAAGAAGCTGATCGCGACGTATGAGCAGAGCTGGCTGGGCGACCTCTACGAGAGCTACGAGAAGTGCAAGGGTCACGACGACAAGTACTTCAAGCCGGAGACCGTGATTGATTGGAAGCACGGCTTCATGGAGCACGCGCGGATCGCCGCGGACCATGAGGACACGCGTGGCGAAACGAAGCTCAAGGCCTTGCTCGCGTTGCCAGCCGCGCGCTTCCTCCACTCGCTCACGATCGGGCTCTACGTCGCGGACAGCAGCAACGGGTACTCCGGGATCGCGGAGCGGCTGAAGGGCAAGCTGCCGATGCTGCGTCACTTGTTCGTCGGCGATTTCGTCTACCCCGACGAGACCGAGATGTCGTGGTCTGAGATGGAGCCCATCGACGGCTTCCTGAACGCGTTCCCGCATCTTCACTCCCTCCGCGTGCGGAGCGGGAACATGTCGGTCAAAGGCTCCCTCGATCACGCTGAGCTTCGCTCCCTCATCATTGAGTCGGGCGGGGTCGGCGCGGCGATCACGAAGAAGGTCGGCTCGGCCAAGCTCCCGAAGCTCGAGAACCTCGAGCTCTGGACAGGGCAAGAGGACTACGGCGGCTACGGTCCGCTCTCGGACTACGCGCCGCTGCTCGCGGGTGAGACGTGTCCGAATCTCAAGCACCTGCGCTTCAAGAACGCGGAACAAGCCGACGACTTCGTCAACGTGCTCGCGGAGTCCGCGCTTCTTCCGCAGCTCGAGACCGTCGACCTCTCGATGGGCATGTTCACGCCGCGAGGCGCGCGGCGCTTGATCGAGCACAAGGCGAAGTACGCGCATCTCACCTCGCTCGATGTCTCCGAGTGCTGTCTCGGCGAAGATGTGATCAAGGACCTCAAGAAGCACTTCGGAGCGAAGGTGATCAACGCGGTCGAGCAGAACGCGGAGATCTCGTACGCGGAGTGGGACGAGGCCGTGAACGACGCGGAAGACGAAGACGAGCTCAACGACATGTTGCTCGACATGGACTGCTACACCCAGGTCGGCGAGTAGCCGCGGTGCTCAAGGCGGAAGATCAACGGGACGGCATCTCGTTCGCGAAGTGGGACGAGGCGCTGGAGTGGGGCCGGCTCGACGAGCTCGCGTTCTACACCGCGGTCGGGGAGTGAATCGACGCGCCTGACGTATGCTCGTTGAATGCCGCGTTACGAGTTCGTCAAAGGGACGTCATCGCAGTTCTGGGAGGTCGAGCTCTCCGGGAAGAACATCACGACGACCAGTGGCGCGATCGGCACCGACGGGACCCAAGCGACCACGACGTTCTTCGACGAGGTGACCGCGCAGAAGAAGTACAAGGCGCTCATTCGTTCGAAGGTGAAGAAGGGGTTCTCGCTCGCCGCGGACGGCGGCGTGATCTACGCGCCGAAAAACGAAGAGCTCGAACGCGCGATCTTCGAGGACCGCGACGACGCGCAGGCGTGGCAGGTGTTCGGTGACTGGCTACAGGGTCAAGGCGATCCGCGCGGCGAGGCGATCGCGCTCTCGTTCGCCGGTGACGGCGGCCAGCTCGAGAAACTGATCGCGACGCATGAGGGGGTCTGGCTCGGTGGTCTCTACGAGAGCGTTTTACGAAGTCGAAGAGCGCCTCACAGTACTCACGCAAAGCCGGAAGCGAGCGTGGAGTGGAAGCACGGGTTCTTGCATCACGTGCGGATCGCCGCGCACTACGGCCGCGATCCCAAAGGTCAGCGCAAGGTCGAGGCCCTGCTCGAATTGCCCAGCGCCCGCTTTCTCCACTCGCTCACGATCGGGCTCTATGCCATCGGGTGGAACACATACGAGGGACTCGCTCAGCTCTTGGACGGGAAGCTCCCGATGCTCCGGCATCTGCACGTGGGCGACTGCGAATACGAAGAGGCGATGATCTCGTCGTCGATGATCCCCGACGTGGATGAGCTCTTGCGTGCTTTGCCTTCGCTTCACTCGCTGACCCTGCGTGGTGGGATGGGCGCGACCAGCTCGCTCGCTCACGACCAGCTCCGCTCGATGGTTCTTCAGTCCGGCGGGATCAGTCCGGAGCTGACCCGTGCGTTGGGGGCGGGAACGTTCCCCAAGCTTGAGCGGCTCGAGCTCTGGACCGGTCGAGAAGAGTACGGCGGATACGGTCCGCTCAGCGACTACGCTCCGCTCTTGTCCGGAGAAACGTGTCCCGCACTCACGCATTTGGGCTTTCGAAACGCGGAACAAGCGGACGAGTTCGTGAACGTGTTGGCAGAGTCGGCGTTGCTTCCCAAGCTGACGTCGGTCGATCTCTCCATGGGCGCGTTCACCCCCGGTGGCGCGAGGAACCTCATCACGCATCGCGAGCGGTACGCGCACCTGACGTCGCTCAACGTGAGCGATTGCTGCTTGGGCGAGGACGTCGTGCGCGAGCTGCGGAGCGTCTTCGGAGACAAGCTGAGCGCCGAACGCCAGCGAGACTACGGCATCACGTTCGACGAGTGGGACGCGGCGGTCGCGACGGGCGCGGTCGACGAGCTGGACGTGTATACCGAGGTTGGCGAGTAAGGTCGGACGGGGCCCACTCACGTAACCTCTCGCTCGACCATCATGCCGCGCTACGAAATCAAGAAGCTCTTCTCGTCACGGTTCTGGGAGATCGCGCTCGACCAAGATCGCTTCACGATCACAGAAGGCAAAGTCGGTAAGCCGGGCAAGTCACGCACGCAGACGTTCGCCGATCACGACGCCGCGCTGCTCGCTTACAACCAAGAGACACGCGCGAAAGCCGACGCTGGTTACACACATGTGTCCTTTGACCCGCGCCCGATTTTCCCCAAGCGCAAGTTCGTCATCGCGCGCGAAAAAGAGCAGCCCCAGGTCACGCCCAAGGAGGCGATCTTCGCCGAAGAGAACCCCGCGCTCGAGCGCACGATTTTCGACGACCGGGAAGACGTCGCGGCGTGGCAGGTCTTCGGCGACTGGCTCGAAGCGCAGGGCGACCCGCGCGGCAAGGCGATCGGTCTCTCGTTTGGCGGGCCGGAAGCAGAGCAAGCGCTCGATGAGCACATCGCGACCTACGCCGCGAGCTGGCTCGGCCCGTTCTACAAATGGTACGCGGAGGGTTACGGCGTCCCGCGAGGCCACGGCCCGAAGGTGATGGCGGAATGGCGCCATGGGTTTCTCCATCACGCGCGGCTGGCGGGCAGCTATCACGGCGAGGAGATGAGCTGCGCGCCGGTGCTCGAGTCGCTTTTGTCGGCGCCGATCGCGCGCTTCCTTCACTCGCTCACGATCGGGCTCTACATCTTTGATGACGAAAACGACTACAGCGGGCTCGGCGCGATCCTGGAAGGCCAGCTCCCCATGCTGCGCAGGCTTCACGTGGGAGACTGCGAGTTCGAGGAGTCGATGATCTCCGCGACATACATCCCCGACGTTGACCACTTGCTCCGCGCGCTCCCCTCTCTGCATGAACTCGTCGTGACCGGCTGGATGACCGCGAGCTCGCTTGCGCACGCGGAGCTGCGGTCGCTCGTGCTCGAGTCGGGCGGGATCGGTCGCGAGATGAGCGCGGTGGTCGGCGCTGCCAACTTCCCCAAGCTTGAGCGTCTTGAGTTCTGGCCGGGTCAGCAGGACTACGGCGGGTACGGACCGTTGACCGACTACGCGCCGCTCTTGTCCGGCGCGACCTGTCCGAAGTTGAGGCATCTTGGTTTTCGAAACTCGGAGCAAGCCGACGAGTTCGTGAACGTGCTCGCGGAGTCGGCGCTCCTTCCGCGTCTTCGTACGGTCGATCTCTCGAAGAGCGCGCTGACCCCACAAGGCGCGCGAAACTTGATCGCGCACAAGGCGAAGTACGCGCACCTTGAGCGGCTCGACGTGAGCGAGTGTTGTTTGGGCGAAGATGTCGTGAGCGAGCTCGCGAGACACTTTCAAGCCGACGTCCTCATCGCGGACAAGCAGCGAGAACCCATTTCGTTTGCACAATGGGACGCCGCGCTCTTGCGCGCGGACGAGCAAGAGGCGAGGTACGAGTTGCACTGCTACACGGACGTTGGGGAGTAAGAGATGCCGCGATACGAAGCGGAGAAAGTGTTTTCGAAACGGTTTTGGGAGATCGAGCGGAGCGGCGCGGAGATCACGGTCTCACGCGGCAAGATCGGCAAGGCCGGCAAGGTCGAGACCCGGACGCACGCGAGCGCGAGCGAAGCGGAGCGAGCGCTTGAGGAGGCGGTCGCGAAGATGCTGAAGAAGGGCTACCGGCAGGTCGCGGAAAAGCCGAAGGTCGTTGAGGTGCCTGCACAGGTCGCGCCCTTCGCGCCCGAAAACCCCGAGCTCGAAGCCGCGCTGCTCATCGATCGCGATGACGAGACCGCGTGGCGCGTATTGGGCGACTGGTTCGAGACCCAAGGCGACCCCCGCGGCAAAGCGATCGCGCTTTCCTTTGCGAACGACAAAGCCGCGTTCGACGAACACATCGCGACCTACGCCAAGAGCTGGCTGGGCGGGCTCTACCAGAGCTACGCGCTTGGGCTGCGCGCGGCTGACCCAAGCGACGCCGCGACGACGATCGAGTGGACGCATGGCGTGATGCACCACGCGCGCTTGGCGCACACCTACGACCGACATGACGATTGTCTCAACGACCTCAAGACGCTCTTGGCGCTGCCGGCGGCGCGCTTTCTCTATTCGCTCACGCTCGGGATCTTCGACGAGCCCAACGAGGACCAGTACGCCGGCGCGAAAGAAGCGCTCCGGGAAAACCCGCCGCCGATGTTGCGGCACCTGTACCTCGGCGACTTCACCAGCGAAGAGTGCGAGGTGTCGTGGTCGGTGGCGCGCGGGCTTCACGAGTACCTCGCGATCTTTCCTGAGCTTCATTCGTTTCGCGTTCTTGGCGGAGAGCTCACGACCAAAGCGCTTCGTCATGGCGAGCTGCGATCGCTGATCATCGAATCGGGCGGGTGCGGGCCTGAGGTCACACGCGCGGTGGGTTCGGCGCAGCTCCCGAAGCTTGAGAAGCTCGAGCTGTGGACCGGGCAAGGAGCGTATGGTGGCTATGGTCCGCTTACGGATTACGAGCCGCTGCTCTCCGCGAAGACGTGTCCAAACCTGACGCACCTCGGTTTTCGGAACAGCGAACAAGCGGACCCCTTTGTGGCGATGCTCGCGGAGTCCGCGCTCTTGCCGCAGCTGAAGACGCTCGATCTCTCGCTCGGGATGTTCTCGCCGCACGGCGCCCGCACCCTCATCGCGAACAAAGAGAAGTTCGCGCACCTTGAGCGCATCGATGTGACGGAGAGCTGCCTGGGCGATGATGTCGTCGCGGATCTTCAGGCGCACTTCGGCGATGTGGTTGACGCGAGCAAGCAGAACTGGGGCGTGGGCTACGACGACTGGGACGAGGCGAGCGCAGGAGCTTTGGACGATGACGCACGGCGTGAAGTGCTCTTCGACCTCGACTGCTTTACGTCGGTCGGCGAGTAGCGCGGCAAAACGCGCGTCAGAGCGCTGGGGACTTGTGGAACGGGGCTGCTGGTTTTACACACGGCCTCATGGCGACGCACTTCAAGATGAAGCACAGCATCAACTGCACCCCCGACGTCTTCTGGGAGAAGATCGTTCGCGAGGAGGCGTTCAACGAGGCGCTTTACAAAGAGGAGCTCGGCTTCGGCTACGCGCTCCTCGATGAAGGGCCGCCCCGGCGCGCTCGGATCGAGCCGCGGATGGACGCGCCCAAAGCGATCCAGAAGGTGCTCGGTGACAATGTCTCATTCGTCGAGGTCGGCGGTATGCAAGGCGAAGAGTACGAGTTTGAGATCGAGCCTTCGACGCTCGCGAGCAAGCTGAAGATCAGCGGCAAGATGCGGATCGACCCACAAGGCGAGACCAAGTGCTGGCGCTGTGTCGAGTTCACGATCGAGGCGAAGATCTTTGGCGTGGGCAAGCTGCTTGAGAGCTTCATCGCGAAAGAGACAAAGGATCGCTACGAAGGCAGCGCGCGCTTCACGAACGTGTACCTCGGCCGCAACGACTGGGCGACCTGAGGCGCGACGCGGCTCGATGTTCTTGAGAGCACGCGCGCGAATTCTTGAGAGCGCGCGAATTCTTGAGAGCCCGAACGAGATACGTGACCTAGACAGATCGACGACAGACGCTCTACGCGCCTTTGCGTATTTGCTTTGTAAGGTGGAGGTCGCCAAGCTGGTGCGGTGCCCTTGGTTGACCGCGACCCGTACCTCTCGCATCACGTCACGGGCGACCGACCCGGACGGTTTCGCGTTTGGTGGGACGGCGCGGGTCTGATCCTCACGGACGGCCGTGGCTACATCGACGACAAGGCGATCGGGTCGTTCATCCACGTTGTGGATCGCGCGTTGGCGGAGGGCGATCACATGCTCTCGATCTTTCATGATTGGAGCGAGGTGAGCGGGCACGCCGTTTCGGTCGGCGTTCGTCTAACGACCAAGAGCCTCAGCACCATGTCGCGTTGGTCCTCTGTCCTCGTCGCGGTCGAACACCCCATCATCGCCGCGTCGATCGTCAGCGCCTCGTTTACGTTTGGGCGCAAAGTGCGAAGAGTGCCGCGCCTCGAACTCTACGAAGCGGTCCGCTCCAAGCTCGTCAACCATCAGCTCCTCAGGCCGAGCAGCGTCGTTTTGTAACGCTCGTTTTCTGAGGGGGATTTTTCGATCCCCCTCTCTCCCTTTGGTCGATTCACCCCAAACGTTCGCTCCCCCGTTGATTTAGGCGATGCTCGCGGTCAGCTCGTCTTCCAGCGCGGCCCAGTCGAGCCGCGCGCCGAGCTTCTGAAGCACCGCGTAGAGCCCGAAGCGGATTCGAAAGAGGAAGAGCAGCTTCCCAGGCAAGTGCAGCCTAAGCATCTTGGTCTTTGCTTCGATCACGCTCTTGGTCGCCATCGGCGTTCGCGCTTCGATCAGGTGCGGGCCGCGCTTGAGAAGCGGCGCGAAGAAGCCGCGTAGGAGATCTCGGGTCGGACCGTAGCTGCGATCGGTGGGCGCTTTGGTTCCAAGCGCGACCAGCGCTGAACGGGTCGCGCTCTCGTCGTCATTGCGCACGGCGCGCGAGAGCCTCACGAACTGAGCAACCGACGTGTCGTCGAACTCGCGCACGCATCCATGATCGAGCACCACGACCTGCAAGCGATCTTCACGCGAGCGAAACAAGAGGTTGCCGGGGTGTGGATCGGCGTTGAAGAGCCCGTGTTGGTAGAGCGCGCCCAAGTAGAACTCGTAGAGCGCGCGGCCGACGGTGTCGCGCGTCTCTTGGCTGGGGTTTGCCGCGAGGAAGTCCTCCATCGACTCGCCTTCACAGAACGTGGTGGTCAACACGCGCGCACCGCAATAGGCGTCGTGGACCGCGGGGATGCGCAATATTCTCTGGAGGGACTGTCCGCCCCTCCCTCCAAATAACTAAATGATTTGGAGCCTCCCTCCCATGTTCGCTCCGCTCTGCGCTCCTTCGTCGCTTTCCAATATCGGATGCTCCGCGTAGAGCGACTGGAATCGCGCCTGGGATCGCGCTTCGCGTTCATAATCACATTCCGCGAGGAACCCCTCGCGCGCTTCTTCCACGAACGCTTTCACGTCGGCGCCGGGTGCGAGGGCCTTGGCGATCATCGAGGCCGGCGCGGTCGCGCGAAAGTCGGCGCGCATCGCTTCATCGATCCCGGGATGCGCCCGACATCGATACGGTCGCGCGATGAACCTGACCGACCGAGGCCGAAGCGAGCGGCGTCTGCGACATCGCGGCGAGGAGCGGCTCGGCGTTCGATCCAAGATCCGTCTCGATGATCGCGCGGACCTCTTCCCATGGCGTGCTCGCGCTGTGGCGCTGCAGAAGCGAGAGCATCCGCGCGGTGTCCTCGGGGAGCGAGTCGTCCACGTAGCTGAGGATCTGCCCCATCTTCATCGCGACGCCTTTGAGCTCCCCCATCGACATCACGAGCTTCTCGATCGCGTCTTCGTCTGCCGCCGCGAACATGCTCGCGTCGAGCCCTCCGTGACGCGCGGCCGAGATCCCCGTCCGCGCCATCGCGCCCGCGGTCTTGCGCAGCCGACTGAACATGCTCCTCGGCAGATGCGCTCGCTTTTTGAGCTTGGAGAGAACGTCGTCGTCGTCGCTCATTGGGAGAACGTAAGAGGCCTGACAGAAAAGTCTCCGCGCGGACGATTCTTTTTCGGCGAACGTACGCAAACGTCACGCCCGAGCTCGCGTCTTTCCCGTTCAAATCCGGGCTTTGCAAGTTTCCACTCGCGAGCCCGACCGCTCGAAACAACTCGTTACATGGCGCGACAATTGATTTCTCGCGTCACACCCGAGTGTGCCCCACGTTCTCGGCGCTCAGCGTCTGGCTCTGTTGGATCCGGCGGCTGCGAGGAGAAACGTTTTGGATATCGTCATCATCACGCTCTACATGATCGCGCTTGGGATCTTGGGGATCTACGGCTTCCACCGGAGCCTTCTGCTTACGCTTTACTTGAAGCATCGGAAGAACGTTCAGGAGCCACCGCGCGAGTGGGAAGAGCTCCCCCGCGTCACGATTCAGCTCCCGATGTTCAACGAGATGTACGTCGTCGACCGGCTCCTCGAAGGGGTCGCGAGCATCGACTACCCGAAAGACAAGCTGGAGATTCAGGTGCTCGACGATTCGATCGACGAGACGACGAACATCGCGCGCGCCAAGGTCGACGAGCTTTGCGAGCGCGGCTACGACGCGAAGTACGTTCACCGCACAGACCGCACGGGCTACAAGGCCGGCGCGCTCGAAGAAGGCCTCAAGACCGCGACCGGCGAGTTCGTGATGGTTTTCGACGCGGACTTCGTGCCCACCAAGACCGTGCTCATGGAGCTCATCCATCACTTCACCGACGAGAAGGTCGGGATGGTTCAGGCGCGCTGGGGCCACATCAACCGCGACTACTCGATGCTCACCAAGTGTCAGTCGATGATGCTCGACGGGCACTTCATCATTGAGCACATCGCGCGGAACCGCTCGGGCCGCTTCTTCAACTTCAACGGCACCGCGGGCATCTGGCGCAAGTCGACCATCGCGGACGCGGGCGGTTGGGAGCACGACACGGTGACCGAGGACATGGATCTGTCGTTCCGGGCGCAGCTCAAGGGTTGGAAGTTCGTTTACGTGCCGAGCGCGCTCGCGCCGGCCGAGATCCCTTGTGAGATGAACAGCTTCAAGACGCAGCAGTTCCGTTGGGCCAAGGGCTCCGCGCAGACCACCAAGAAGCTCTTGTGGACCGTCCTCCGCGCCGACATCCCGTTCAAGGTGAAGCTCGAGTGTGTCTTCCACCTGACGAACAACTTCGCGTACCTGTTCTTGGTCCTGCTCGCGATGCTTCAGCTCCCGAACATGTTGATGCGCCGCACGATGGACAACCCCGAGCTGCTCTTGCTCGACGTCCCGCTCTTCGCCGCGACCTGTGGCTCTATCTGCGTCTTCTACTTGGTGACGCACAAGGCGCTCTACGACGATCTCTGGGACGCGATTAAGCGCCTGCCGCTCATGATGGCGCTCGGCATCGGGCTGTCGATCAACAACGCGCGTGCGGTTCTTGAGGGGCTCTTCGGCAACGACCTGGAGTTCGTTCGGACGCCCAAGCACGGTGTCGAGAAGCGTCGCGACACCTGGAAGAAGAAGAACTACAAAACGACCTGGTCGCTCCACTCGCTTATGGAGATCGGCTTTGGGCTCTACTTCGTCGCGACCATCATCCTCGCGGTGATCACGGGCAGCTGGATCACGATCCCATTCCTCGTGCTCTTCATGGTCGGCTTCCTCTACGTCGGTTCGCTCTCGCTCTACCAGTCACGCTGAGCTCACCAATGGCGACGGCCTGCTCCTCGATCTCGGATCGATGAGTGGGCCGTTTGCGTTCCGTCTGGCCACCTCCCAAGGGCGGAAATGAGGACGTCGCGGACGGATCCAATTTATCTTTCCACAGCGCGTTTCTCCAAGAAATTTCGGCCTTGTGGGCGCTTCAGGCGCTTGATTTCCACACCCGTGAGCCCTCCGTGGCTTCATTGTGGAAAACTCTGCAACACCTTGTTTTCTAAACAGAAAGCGTGGGGGGTAGCTGTGTGGTACCTTGCTTGGGACAGGGTATCAGAGATGCCCCACCCCAAAATCGATGCGACCACCCTTTTAGGCTCTGCGATTCGAGCCAAGGAGCCCGCTCGCCGTTTGGAGTATGCAGAGAGCGCGCTCCAAGTGGAGGAGCTCACTGCCGAGATGCGGATGCTGCTCCTGCGGCAGGCCTACCTCGCGTTCATGGAGCTGGGTCGCTTCGAGCAGGCGGCGAAGACCGCGCAGAAGATGTGTCAGCTGCGCCCGGAAGACAGCGCGCTCTTGGACATCGCGTTCCACGACGCGGCGCGCGCCCATCACGCGCTGGGGAACCGCGCCCAGGCGATCTCCTTTCTGCGGCTCGCCGTTCGTCACGCTCCCCCCGACCGCCGGAGCTTTCAGATGTGGTCTCTCGCGACCGCGCAGCACTTCGCGGGACATGTCGACGACGCGCTCCAGACGCTGAAGAAGGCGTTGCTCCACAGCGCTCGGGATCGCGCGTTGATCCGAGGTCACCGCGCGTTTATCCGGCTCGAGGCGGGTCGACCAGTGCGGCGGTTGGCGGATGTCCAGCGGAGCCTGGGCGCGAGCAAGGCGCGGGAAGGGTACGGCCGCTTTGTGCTCGGGATGATCGCGCATCATCTCGGTGACCACGCGACCGCGCGTGTGCACCTGCGCGCGTTCCTTCACCGGAACGCCTCGGCGGATCGAGCCAAGGTCGTGACGTTGTCCGACGAGATCGCGCGTGCTCGGTCGGTCTTGGCCTCCTCGCTGGACTGAGCTCCCGTTCGCGACCTCTTGCTCCCTGCTCGTCGGCTCGAACTTCTGCGCGGGTGGTGTACCCTCCGCGCATGAACTTACGCGCGCTTCTTATTGGTTTCGCGTCTTGCCTCGCGCTCTCTGTGGGTTGCGGTGAGTCGTTTACTCCGGACGCCGGCACGGATGCGGGGACCGACGGCGACATCGTCTTTGACGCGACGATGGACACCACGAGCCCGGACAGCGGCGAACCCGACGCCGGGACGGACAGCGGCGGTCCAGACGCGCCGCCCGCAGCGGAGTGTGGCGACGGGCGCCTCGGCGGGGGTGAGCAGTGCGACGACGGCAACACGGAAGACGGCGATGGCTGCAGCTCCGTTTGTCGACGCGAAGCGTTCTGCGGAGACGGCGAGCTCGATCGCGGTGAGGTCTGCGACGACATGAACCGTCGCTCGGGCGATGGCTGTCGCTCCGACTGCCAGTCCGACGAGACCTGCGGAAACGGCATCCGCGACGTCGCCGCGGGCGAAGAGTGCGACGATGGCAACACGCGAGACGGTGACGGCTGCAGCGCGGACTGCACCTCGCTCGAGATGTGTGGCGACGACAGCATCGATGGCGACGAAGAGTGCGACGACGGCAACGACGACCGCTTCGACGGTTGCGGCCCTGACTGCATGATCGAGCGAAGCTTGGTCGTGAGTTCGCTTCAGCTCGGTGATCGCCGCGTGGGCTGTGACTTCTCCGGAGATGGCCTCCCCGACAACGCTCTCGCGCGTGGCCTCGGCCTCGCGGTCTCGTTCCTCAACATGATGATCGGCGACTCGGTCGGTACGGACCTGATCTTGCTGATGACGTTCCTCGGGCTCGATGACGCCTCGGCGCGCAATGACGACGACCTCACGATCGCGTGGTTCCAGGGCGACGACGCCGATGGAGACCCGAGCAACAACCTGAGCGGTCGCGGCGAGTTCACGCCTGGCGCAGACGCCTTTGACGAGACGGGCGCGCCGGTGACCTCGTTCGTGAGCAGCATTTCGGACCGCGCGTTGAGCGGCGGTCCAGAAGACGTCGAGATCCCGCTCGGGTTCTTCGCGCTCGAGTTCCGCAGCAGTCAGCTCACCGGCATGACCGCGGCGTCCGGCGGCGAGCTCTCCGGTCTCGAAGAGGGGGTGCTTTGCGGCGCGACCCCGGTGACCACCTTCGCGTTCCTCCCGAACTTCATCGCGAGCTTCGGCGGCGGAGACGCGCCCTCGTGTGACGGCGAAGGCACCACCAGCAACCTCGCCGACGTCTTGCTCGGCGGTACCCCGGATGGCTTCCTGCTTCCGCTCAGCGGCGTGCGTCCTGACGTGGACCTCGACGGCGACGGTCTCGAGCTCTTCCTCATCGACGACGAAGGCGAGCCGGGCTGTCAGCCAGTCGTCGTCGCGTGCATCGATGGCGACGGAACCCGCGTGGACGGGCACGACTGCACCTTGGACCCGCGCTTCGCGGACGGCTTCTCCGCGGCGGTGGAGCTTGAGGGCGTCGGCGCCCGTGTCGTCGCCCCCTAAGCGCGAACCCACTCAACTCAAGGCGACTCAAGGCTCACCCATCGGGCGGGCCATCACCGTAACGCTGCTCAACTTCTGTCGTGATCAGTCAGAGTGAGCAGATGACCGCGCGAGCGACACGCGAAAGGAACGCGATGACGGAGAACATCGGAACGCTTGATCGAGCCTTTGGTGCGCTCGCCCGTGGAGACTGGGAAGCGGCGCTTCGAACCGCGCTGGTCCTTTGCGACAACGAAGACGACCTCGGCGCCCACCTCTTGCTGGGCCGCGTCTTGGTGAGCGAAGAGCGCTACGCCTTTGTCCCCTCGCTCTGCGCCAAGCTGGTCGACTCCTACGTTCGCCGCGGCGATCTCCCGATGGCGGTCGTGAGCGCCAAGTTGATCGCGGAGTTCACCGACGACGACGCCTGCGAGCCGCTCTTGATGCAGATCGCGGAAGCGTTCCACAAAGACTCGCCGCGCATCTCGGATGTTCCACAAGCCCCGCCGCCGCTCCCCAACCGGTCGCCCAAAGCGATGGACGTGCAGCAGGTCTCGTCGGAAGCGCTGCTCGACCGCGCGGACGCGGCAGCGGAACGCTTCACAGAGCTGGCCGACAGCTTTGACCCGGAACGCGCCCTTCCCGAGCTCCCGCTCTTCTCGGCGCTCAACAAAGATGATCTCGCGCTCTTCTTAATGTCGCTTCAGGTCGTGGACCTCCACAACGACGAGCGCTTGATCACGCACGGCGACGAAGGCGGCGAAGCGTATGTGGTCGCCCGCGGGTTGCTGCGGGTCTCGCGCGATGGCGATCCCTTTGCGGCGCTCGGTCCGGGGGCGGTTCTCGGCGAGATGGCGCTGGTGACGAACACGCCGCGCGCCGCCACGGTGGATGCCCACGAGCCCACGATCTTGTTGATGATGTCGCGGCAACATCTCGAAGACGCGGCTGCCGAGAGCCCTGAGCTCGTCACGCAGCTCGGGACCTTCTGCCATGAGCGGATGGTCGCGAACCTGCTGGGCAGTCGCATCTTCAACGGGCTCCTTGTCGAGGATCGCCACGCGGTGCTTCAGCGGATGAGCGAGCGCGCGTTCCCGGATGACCGCGAGATGCTGGCGTCCGGTCACGAAGCCGATCGCCTCTTCCTGATCGGGAGCGGCGTGGCCGACGTGATGGGCGTGGACCAAGACGGCGACGGGCTTCGGCTCGCGACGCTCGGGCCTGGCGATGTGGTCGGCGAGATCTCGATGGTGCTCCGCCGCTCCACGAGCGCGAGCGTGGTGACCAAGAGCGAGGTGGTCGCCTACGAGCTTGACCGCGACACCTTCCACGAAGTGATTCGGCGTTACCCGAGCGTGCTCGTGGAGCTTTATGAAATGGCGACGCGACGCGACGACGAGACCCGCGCGATCACGCGTGGTCAGACGCTCGACGTGAGCGATCTGGTCATCATCTAGTCGCGCGGCAGATCGCGCGGCATCGGCGGCAAGGCGTCAGCGTCGAGCCACGAGTAGACCCCGTAGGTCTGGAGCACACGACGGGTGTAGCGACGCGTCTCGTCGTAGCTGATCTCTTCCACGAACTCGTCCAGCGGTCGCTCGCGGTCGGCGCGGAGCCAGCGATCGGTCGCGCCGAAGCCCGCGTTGTACGCGCTCGGGACCAGCGCCGGGTTGGCCGCGTAGCGCCGAAACAAGAAGCCCATAAAGCGGGTGCCGATGGCCAGGTTCGTCGCGGGGTCCTTGAGCGTCGCGGGGGTCGCGCGGAGACCAAGCTGACGCGCGTACTGTCGCGCGGTCGGCAAGATGACCTGCGTCAGGCCGTATGCGTGGGCCCACGAGACCGCGGTCGGCGTGAAAGAGCTTTCCTCACGCGCGATCGCGCGAACGAAGGCGGGCGGGACCGACTCCCGCGCGGCGGTCTCTTCGATCAAGGGCGCGAACGCTTTGGGATACGCCAGTCGCCACATCGCGCGCCCACGTCCCGCCGGGGCGAGGCTGCGGTAACTGTTCGTGCGTCGTCGCAGCAAGCGGAGCACATCGGGCTGCGCGTCGGCGTGATGAAAGAGCGCGGCGCTGAGCCAGAGCGCGTCTTCGTCGGCCCGCGCTCCGATCATCCCGAGCGATCCCAGCTCGGCCTTCGCTTCCTCGGTCGCCTTCACCTCAAGCAGCGCGAGCGCGCGCGCGAAGGCGTCCTGGTCGAGCTCGTCGCGCCACGCGAACGTGAGGGGCGCAAGCGGCCCGCGCTGGCTCTCGAGAACCTCATCCGCTCGCGCCGGTGCGACCTCTTGCAAGCGCGCGTTGGCTTGTTGCGCGTAGTAGCTGAGCGGCCAGCTGTGCATCAGAGTGACCAGCGTCGTGATCGCGTCGGCTTGCCGCCCCAGGGCGAGCTGTGAACGCGCGCTCCAATACGCGCCGCGTCCGCGGATCGCCTCGTCCTTGGTCACCGCGCCGTCGAGACGCGAGAAGAGCGCGAGCGCTTCCTCATGGCGACCCAGTTCATGGGCCCGCCACGCCAACCGAAAGAGCGCCTCGTGACGCATGTCGCCGGACGGGTATCGCTCCGGGAGCGCGAGGAGCTTCTCGGTCATCGCGTCGAAACGACCCGCGGCCTCGTCGATCAACGCCGCGTGAAAGAGCGCGTCGTCCGCGAGTCGGTGCTCCGGCGCTTCTCGCTCGACCAAGGCGTACTGCGCCATCGCTTCGGCGCGCCTTCCGCGTGCCGCGAGCGCGCGTCCCGCTTTGTAGCGCGACCAGGCTTTGACATCGACGTCATCGCAGCGCTCGGCCGCGTCGATCAGCAAAGGCACGCTCTCGCGACGCTCCCGGCGACGTAGCATGGAGCGCCCCTGCATCATCTGCGCACGGCAACGCGCCCCGATCCCCAGCGCAGTCGTCGCGAAACGCATCGCGTGCACGATCTGGGCAAACGCTTCTTCCGCGTCGCGGTGGTGCATCCCGTCGTAGAGCGCTTGCGCGCGGACCAGTCGATCGGTCACCGGGATGAGGCGAAGCGCCTCCCGGCGCGCGGGCGGGAGGGAGGTAAGCACGGCGTTCGCGAGCTCTTGTGCGCGAGGCGTCACGCTGGCCTTCGGCGCCCGGGTCGCGACGCGCCGGTAGAGCGATAGCGCCTCTTCGCGGTCCGCGACCGAGCCTCGGGTCAGCATCGCGGCGAGCGGCATCCCGACCGAAGCGGCGCCCGTGCGCGCCGGAGCAGAGGCGACGAGGGCGCGCAACCGCGGGATCGCTTCTTCGCGATTGCCTTGCCGGGCATAGGAGCGCGCGACCACGACCTCAGCCCGACGACGTCCCGCCCATTCGTCTCGCGTCAATGACAACGCGACCGCGAGGGCATCCGCAGGCGAGCGGCTTCCTTCTTTGACCTCGGCGAAGAGCGACTCGGCGTAGTGCAGTCGCGCCCAGCGCGCGAGCGGATGACCGGCGTTCGTGAGCGCCTCGACCTGAACGCCGGCGTCGTTGGTCGCGCCATGTTTGACGATGAACCATCGGGCTCGCGCGATCTCGTTCGCTTGCGCCTCGGTCGCCTCTCCCTCGCGGGTCGCGAGGAGCGCGTCGAGCCGAGCCCGCGCGACCGCCGCGCGACTTCCCTCGTCGGTCGCGTTCATCAAGCGAGTCACGGAGTCTTCGCCTTGCGCGACCACCGCGGGATCAAAGCGCGGCGTTTCTGCTTCTTGCTGCGCGATTGGCGCAGGGCCTTGCGTGGGCTCTTCCGAGGGCGCGGTTGGCGCGGGCGGACGTGAGGCCTCAGGTCGGTTGGCTTGCGCGGTGCACGAGAGCAAGAGCGCAGAGGCGACGACCGAGGTGCGGAGGAACGAGAAGGTCAACACAGGCACCACTCCGGCTTAAAGGACCGGGATCCAGGTCAGCAAAAAATCAACGCGAACGTTGGGGATCGAGCGCGACACGCGCGGCCGCGGACTCCCGATCTCGAGCGAGGAGGAACCTCCAACGAGAGACCGCCTCAAGAAGCAAACAGCGCAGAGCGAGGCTGGGATTCCGCGGACTACTTGAAGCGCGAGCTGTTGAGGTCGTCGGCTTCGTTTTCGCGCTTCAGATCGTCGGCGCGTTGGCCTTCGGCTTCCCAGCGCTCGCGGTGCTTCTCAACGGCGCGTTTTTGTGCGCGCGCGTCCGCCAGCTGTGCGCGCGACAGCTCTTCTTCCTGACGACGGAGCACGAGCGCCCGGATCGCTTCTTCATGGAGCTCGGCGAGCTTCGCGCGTTCGTCGGCGCGTCGCGTCAGATACGCGCGGGCGTGGTGGATGTCTTCGACGCGCGTTCGGTCTCGCTCGCGTTCGCGAACCTGGGCGGTCTCTTGGTCGTGCGCCACGATGCGTTCACCGGCGAGACGTTCTTCCTCCTCGGCGCGCGTCACCGCTTCCGTCGCGCGTGCGAGCGCTTCCTTGGCCAGATCGAGCTCCTGGGCGCGGAGCTTCTCGGCGGCGGCGAGGGGATAACGCTGCTTCATGCGCGCGCGGGACCGTTTCTCAGTCGGGGACCGGAGCGCGGGTCGCGCGGAACGACGCGGAGACCGGATCGAACTCACCATCCGCGCCGTACCAACCTCCGGAGAGATCGTCGGCCACGACCGCGTCGACCCGAAGGTCATCGTCTTCGTCACCGAGGTTCGCCACGCCGTCGAGCCGGATCTGATCGCGCATCACGTCGAGCTCCGCGACCTCGGCTTCGATGTCGGTGAAGAGCGCGTCCATCGCGTCTTGGCAGCCCGCGACCAGGCACTCGGCTCCGCAAGAGACCCGCAGCTCTTCGCTGATGACCATGCCGATCTCTTCGCAGCCGACCGAGTCGACGAACATGTCGCGGGCCGTTCCGAAGTCGCGCTCGGTGGCGGCCGCCATAAACACCGCGAGCGCGTAGCGTCCGAGCGGAAGGGAGACCGCGAGTTCATCGATGACGAGCGATTCTTCGTCGGTCATAAGCGATCCGGTCAGGTCCGCGGTCACGCCGTCCACGTCCGGCATCCGTCGCATCTCGCCGGTCGCGGAGTGCACGAAGACCTCGCGGACATCGAAGGTGATGCCGGCGCCTTCGGGGTCGATCCGCATGCTGCCGAGCAGCTCGGTTTCTTGAGTCGACTCACGGAGGAGCGCGCCTAGCTCGACGATCGCCGATGACGGCCCCAACCGGTCCGAGAACGTTTCCGCGAGCCGCATCCGAACCGCTTCGTCTCTTCGCTCAAGGCGCTCGAAGTCGGTCATGATTCCGTCGATCGCCAAGATGTTCTCGACGCCCGCCAAGATTGCAGACGCCGCGCCGCCTCGCGCTTCCAGGGTGGCCGCGCCGCGTTCCGTCACGGCGACGTTGAGCGTGTCGGCGGAGTCGCTCGTCGCGAGGACCACCCCGGTATCGTAGACGCCGGTGGTCGTGAGCGGGAGATCGCCGAGCGTGATGGTCAGCTCAGCTTCTTCGTCCGCGCCGAGGATGACGTCTTCGACGCAGCCGCGCGCGAGGGTGGTGCCGCTCGGTCCATCGCCTTGCGCGACGATCGCGTAGCTGACCTCTGCGGGGAGACCGAAGAAGCGGGTCTCGCGTTCGTCGACCGCGAGACGCATGGCGCGGTCGCCACGTCCGACCATCGTTCGTTCATCTTCGCACCGCGTGTCGGCGTAGACGCGGACGGCGATCGAGTCGACCTCGCGGTCACCTTCATACTCCGCGTGCACGAGGAGCGTGCCGAAACCCGCGTCGCTGACCGCGACCCGGAGAAAAATATCGTCCGCGCCATCGCCGGAGATGCGTACGCGGAACGCGGCCGCGGTGGTCCCCGCCGTGATCGTGGCGGAGGCCCGACCGTCGCGTCCGGTCCGGCCGATGAGCGTGCCGAGCGACGAGTCATGCGCGGTCCCGTCGAGCGCAAAGTCGACCATCGCGCCGGTGACCGTTTCGCCCATCACGTCGATCACGCGAACGACGACCTCGACCTCTTCGCCGGACGTCAGCGAGAGATCACTATCCACCTCAAGGACCAGTTCTCGAAAGGGAGGCGCGAACGCGTCAGGCGCGTCTGCTCCAGCATCAGAGACATCGATGGGATCCGAACAGGCGGCGGCGAGGGCAAGGCCCACGATCACCAAGAAGCGAAGAAACATAAGTAGCGTCAATATAGGGCGCGGTGGTGATGCTCGCCAGGTGCTCGGGCGCGGCGGACGAAATAGGACGCCGTCGTGACGACCTTGTCATCGGGAGATGGGTGTAGAAATCGGCGTGAACGGCTCGTCCGCTGTGGGGTGACGTGGTAGGTCCGCGGGCGATGGCGTACGCCCTCGAAATCGGGAAGCGCTACTTGCGCTCGCGAAAACAGAGCACGATCTCGGTCATTACCGTCATCGCGGTGTCTGGAGTCGCGCTCGGCGTGGCTGCGCTCTTGACCGTCTTGTCCATCACGAGCGGGTTCCAAAAGGAGTTCCGCGACAAGGTGCTGGGCGTCAACGCGCACGTCTTGGTGCTCAAGTACGGCGTCGACTTCGACGAGTACCACGACGTCATGAACACGGTTCGCGCGATGCCCGAGGTCGCCGGGGTGGGTCCGTTCCTGATCAACGAGATGATGCTCGCGAACGGCGATCGTCTGGGCGGGGTGCTCGTGAAGGGCATCGATCCCGAGCTCATGCCGGAGGTGCTCGACCTTCCGACGCAGATCATCGACGGCTCGCTTCGCGGAATGCGAAGAGAAGGAGCGCACGCCCCGACCCAACCCGACAACTTGCAGAACGAAGGCAACAGCGACTGGGACTGGCTGGACGAACTGCGAGATGACGAAGGCGAAACGAATGACGCGCCCATCGAAGCGGGCGACGTGAGCGACGATGAGCTCCTCGAGCGGATCGCGAACGGGGAGCCGCTCGTTGATGAGCTCGAGCCCGAAGAAGCCGATCCGGGCGCGCTCGACTATGAGCCGCTCCCCGACGTCGACGTCCCGAGCCCCGAGGAAGTGGAAGCGCTCCTTGAGGGGTTCACCGATGAAGACCTCGGGCTCCCGAGCGAAGAGATCGAGGCGCAGCTGATCGCCGAAGACCAAGAGCTTGAGCAACGCGCCGAAGAGGTCGCGCGTCTGCCCGGCATTGTCGTCGGGACCACCCTCGCGAAGAACCTCGGCCTCGGTGTTGGTGATCAGGTCAAGCTGGTGTCACCGCTCACCGGCGTCGATATCTCGATGTTCGCTGGTGGTAGCCGAGCACCACGCTCACGTGACTTCCGCGTGATCGGGATCTTCGAGGCGGGCTTTCAGGAGTACGACTCACGGCTCGTCTATGTCGACCTCTACGAGGCGCAAGGCTTTTACGACCGCGGCGACTCGGTGACGGGCGTCGAGATGCGCATGCACGACCTCGCGACCTCCAGCGACGTCGCGAAGCGAATCGAAGACGAGCTCGGCGGGCCTTTCCACACGCTCGACTGGGCGGAGCTCAACCGGAACCTCTTCACCGCGCTCGAGATTCAGAAGGTCATGCTGAGCTTGGTGATCGCGACCATCATCTTCGTCGCGGCCTTCAACGTGATCGCGACGCTCATTATGATCGTGATCGAGAAGAAGCGCGAAATCGCGATCCTCAAAGCCATGGGCGCGACCGACCAAACGGTCCTCGGGGTCTTCATGGTCCAAGGAGTGGTGATCGGCGTGATCGGGACCGCGATAGGACTCCTATTGGGGGGCGGGGTAGTTGGCTACCTCGCCCGGTATGAGTTCGAGCTGGACCCCAAGGTCTACTTGATCGACCACGTCCCGGTGGTCGTCTCTCCTACCGAGTTCCTGATCACCATTGTGGTCGCGCTCTTGATTTGCTCTGTCGCGACCCTTGTCCCGAGCTGGTGGGCAGCCCGAATGCTCCCTGTGGACGGGCTCCGCTACGAATAATTGTATCCACGGCAACATGCCGCTTCCGTGACGCTCCCGCGCGATAAAACCGAGCGTTTTCGACCGACCTGGACATAGGGAGTGTCGATCGCCCAAACTTGGTCACCACCTTGATGAATTTTCAGCTTTTGCTTCCATCCCAGCGCGCTCGTGGGGGTCGACGGATCCGCTCGTCAGCCGCGTTTTTGCTTGCGTGTCTCGCGCTCAATCTGACGACCTCGGTGTCGGCGCAAGATCCAGCGGCGGAGGCCATGCCGGAAGCGTCCGCTGCCGACCGCATGCCCGAGCCGATCGAAGCCGAGCCCGCTCCCGCGCCCGCGGCGCAACCGGCGCCGATGAGCCCCGAGCAACAGGCGGCCCGTGATGCGTTCGTGCAAGGCGCGGAAGCCGCGGACCAAGGTCGCTGGGCGGACGCGGTGCGTCTCTTTGAGCTGTCGCTCGAGAGCGCGCCCCGACCGAACACGCTCTACAACCTGGGCATGGCGCTCCGCGCGATGGGCCGTCACCGCGACGCGCGTGACACCTTCTCGCGCTTGATCGACCAGTACCCAACCTCAAGAAGCGCGGCTGAGGCGCTGCCGCTTCGCCAGGAGGAATCGGAGCGCGTGGCGGTCCTCTCGCTTGTCGGTTTGGATGCCGAAGCGGAGTACGCGGTGCGCTTGGACGGTCTCGGGGTGGAGGGCAGCGGTCCGACGCGAACGCTTGAAACGGATCCCGGGCGACACGCGGTCGAGATCGATCGCGATGGCTACCACAGCTTCGCGTGGGAAGGTCAGCTGGCCGACGGCGCGCGGGAAACCGTGACCGTTGAGATGGAAGAGCTGCCCTCGCAGAGCATCTTCAAGAAGCCGGGCTTCTGGATCATCACCGCGGTCGTCCTCGCGGGCGCGGGCGTCGGGACGTACTTCATCCTCGATAACCAAGCGCAGCTCGATCCCCAGTCCAACAACGTCGTGGTGCTCGACTGATGCGTCTTATGACTCGACCTCTTCTCTCCGTTCTTCTCGGCGCGCTCGTGGTGTTGACCGGATGTGCGCGAAACGCGGTTCTCGAAGGAGAGCTCTTGCTCCCGCCAAACCCGCCGGGCGAGTCCCTCTTCGCGTGCGTCCAGGTCTTCGAAGAGGGCACCGTCTTCGAGGTCGACTGGGCTGGCAACTCGCTCCGCAGCCAAGCGCTCACCAGCGATGTCCAGCAGTACGCGTTCAGCGTCAACTCTGAGCTTGGCGACTTCGACGACGACCTCTTGATCAAGGTTCGCTTCGGGACCGACGACAAGTGCCAGAACGTTGGCGCGATGGATCCGCAGTCCAACGTGTGGATCGTCGTGGGCTCACCGCTCTACCTCGGTGAGGTGACGCGCTTTCGGCTCGACATCCCCGGCGTCCCTCACGTCGACACGGCCCCAGGCGGCGTTTGTCAGCTCGTGGATGGGACCAACCCAAGCTCGCTCCCCGTCGCGTGTCGTACGTCACGTGATCCGGACCGTCCCACCTGGTGCTGCAACATCGACCGCTGCGAGGTCGAGGGTTGCATCGAGGGGACGCTCTCGACCTTCTGCAACGCCGAAGGCGTGCACGAGTGTGAGCGCTAGCGACCACCATCGATGACCGCTCCCGAACAGAAAAAGCGTCGTTTCAAGCGGGAGCATATCGGCCGCTACGAAACGCTGTTCCGGATCGCGGGCGGCGGCATGGCCGAGGTGTTCGCGGCGCGGATGCACGGTGAGGCCGGCTTCCAAAAAATCGTCGCGCTGAAGCGGATGCTCCCCACGCTCGCGGAGGACGATCGCTTCGTCACGATGTTCCTCGACGAGGGTCACATCGCGGCCAACATCCAGAGCCCGCACGTGGTCTCGACGCTCGATCTGGGTCGCGCCGAAGACGAGACGCTCTACCTCGTCATGGAGCTGGTGGTCGGGGTCCCGCTGAGCCGGCTCATCCGCGGCGTCCGGCGGGCCAAAGAGAAGACCAACGTCCCGATCATGGTCGAGATCTTGGCGCAGACCGCGCTGGGGCTTCACGACGCGCACACCGCGAAGACGCCGATGGGTCAACCGCTTGAGGTCATCCACCGCGACGTCTCTCCGCAGAACATCTTGGTCGACCGCGACGGCCGTACTCGCATCACGGACTTTGGTGTCGCGCGCGCGATTCAGCGCACGGGTCACACGCAGGGCGGCGAGGTCAAAGGCAAGCTCGCGTATTTCGCGCCCGAACAGGCGACCTCCGCGACGCTCGATCATCGCGTCGACGTCTTCGCTCTTGGGATCTGCGCGTGGGAGGCGCTCGCCGGGAAGCGTTTGTTCGCGGCGGACAACCCCGCGCTGATCATGGCGAAGATCCTTCACGATCCGATCCCGCGTCTCTTTGACGTTCGGCCGGAGGTTCCCGCCGCGGTGCAAGCGGTGGTGGAGCGCGCGCTTCAACGCAACGTGGAGGACCGCTGGGCGACCGCGCTCGAGTTTGCGCAGGCGCTCCGGGCCGCGCTGCCGAACCGCGCGACGCCGCACGAGATCGGCTCCTACGTCATGAACTATGGCGGCGAGTCGCTGCACGAGCTCGACGAGAGCCTGAAGACGGCGCTCACCGGCAGCGCCGAGCTTGAGCAGATCGCCGAGCCAACCAACAGCGACATTCCCACCGTCGCGGGCTCGGCGGTCACGCGAGATTCAGCGGTCACGCCAGGCAGCGGGGCTGAGAGAAGCGTCGCGGCGCACACGCCGGTCATCCTTTCTGAGCCGCCGGTGCTGCCGAAGCGAAAGCTCCCGTGGCTCCCGATCGCCATCATCTTGATCGCCGCGGCGCTCGGTGGTGCGGTCGCGGTCACGATGCTGGAGAAGGAGCCAACAGTCACCGCGCTCCCCGAAGAACCCGTCGCGGCCACAGAGCCGGTCACCCCGCCGACCCCGGAATCGGTGACGGCGCCCACCACGGTCGCGAACCCCGAGGCCGACCTCCCGAGCGACCCGGTCGCGCCGATCGAACCTCCGGTGGCGCAGATCGACGAGCCGACAGCGACCCCAATGCGGCGCATCATCAACAGCCGTCGCGGTCGACGGACCCCCAGCTTGGTGATGGAGTCTGTGATGGACGCGCCGACCGAGATGGATGCGCCGTCTGTGATCATGGCCACTCCCATGATGGACACACCGATGACGGTGACGGCGATGGTGACCGCGATGGCACCGGCGATGACCGAAACGACGGTGATGATGGCGACACCAGTCGCGATGCCGGACACCACACCCACGATGATGCTGCTTCGTGGTTGGGAAGAAGAATAGCGTCGGCTGAATTTTCCTGACCGCGCTCCGCGGTTCGTGCTGCGCCGGTCCATCTCTTCTCCTCGGAGTCGCCCGCGACGCCTTGAACCGGCGACCAACACAGGTACGCTCGCGCCATGTTACTCAGGCGAGCGGTTTACTTAGTTTTGTGGTCCTTCGGGGTCATGTTCATGGTGGGGTGTCCTGACGATCGCGCAGAGCTGATCGTTGAGGTTCGAACCGACTTCGTTCCGGGTGCAGAGTTCACCGAAGCGCGCGTCGAGCTTTCGCTCACGCCGCGGTTGAGCGGCTCGCAAGACCTCGTCGATCGCGAGGCGATGCTGGTCAACGATGACGACGGCGCGTTTCTTCAAGGCGTGCGCGTCGCGGAGCTCACGACCGACCCGGGAACGCGGTGGGTGTTCGCGGAGCTGCTCGCCGCGGACGGCGAAGTCGTCGCCCGTCGCGCCGTTCAGGTCGAGGTGACCGCGAACATGGCGATCGTCGTGGTGCTGACACGTGACTGCGTGAACGTGGAGTGTCCCGCTCCTGGTGGTGACCCCGCGTTGCTCGCGTGTCTCGGGGGTCAGTGCGTCGATCCCCGATGTCGTCCAGGCGCGACCGAGTTCTGCCCGGCTTCCGTTTGTGGTGCGGACAGTGACTGCGCCGACATCGCGTCATGCGCCGCCGCGCGTTGCATCGAGGGCACCTGCTACGCCGCGACGATCGACGGCGCGTGCTCCGGCGATGAGTGGTGCAACCCGGAACGGGGATGCATGGGGATGGAAGAGCCGATGTGCCGTCGCGTGCTCTGCGACGTCGCGAACGAGTGCGAGATCGGACTGCGTTCCTGCGACGGAACCGACGAGTGTGTCTCTGCGGGCGTTGCCTACAACGGTACGGCGTGCACCGAGGGAACGTGTGACGGTTCCGGCGCCTGCCGCGGATTCTTGGTGAACATCTTGCCGTCCGGCGGCGGAACGATCGTGTCCGACCCCGAGGGCATCAACTGCGGCGAAGACTGCTCCGCCCGTTTCACCCGCGGCGCGTCGCTAATCGTCGAGGCGGTTCCTGATGTGGGCTCGCGCTTCGTGGAGTGGGTCGACCCGCCCTGCGTCGTGGACGGCGCGACCTGCACCGTCGCGGCGGTCGAGAGTGATCTCTCGCTCGAGGCGACCTTCGCCGCGGACATTCACTCGGTCACGATCACACCTTCGCCCGGCGGCCGAGTCCTTGGTCTCGACGGGTCCATCGACTGCGGATTCGCGATGGCAGTGGACGGTCCGCCCGGGCCAGAAGGCTGCACCGCCGAGGTCGAGTACGGCTCGATGATCACGCTCACGGCGGCGCCAGTGGAAGGCAACGTCTTTGACCGCTGGGGTGGCGATTGCGCCGACGCCGGTACCTCGCCGACCTGCGACCTGATGGTGACCGGCGATATCTCGCTGAACGCCGGGTTCATGCCCGCGCCGCCGGAGACGTTCGTCGTCACGATCGCGCGCCCGGAGACCGGGCTCGTGACGAGCGACACGGAAGAGATCAACTGCGGCGAGGTTCGCCTCCCGAGCGGACCGCCCGGTCCCTTCGGCGATCGCTGCACCGCTGAGGTGCGCGCGGGCGCTCCGATCGAGCTCTCCGTGGAGCCGGCCTTCGGGTTCGACTTTGTGTCGTGGGGCGGCGCCTGTGAGTTCGCCGGTTCGGCGCCGACCTGTCGCTTGATTCCGTCCGCGGACAGCGCGGTCACTGTCTCGTTCCGCGCGACCCCTCCAGCCACCGGCACCATCACGGTCACGCCTTCCGAAGGCGGCACGGTGATCAGTTCCGACGAGCGGATCGAGTGCGGTTCGCGGTGCTCATCGGTGTACCGCGATGGGGTTTACCTCGAACTGGAGGCCGTCCCCGACGATGGCTTTACGTTCTCGCGTTGGGTGGGCCCCTGTGAATTCGGCAAGGGCCCCGAAGAGTGGTGTGAGCACGAGGTCGATGGCGACGCGAGGTTCCAGGCCATCTTCGAGGAAGAAGACATCGGGTGCACGTTGAGCGCGCGCCTGACGGGCGGGTTCGGCAGCGGCCGGATTACCGGCGCGGGTCTCAACTGCGGAAGCGGCGGCTCGGGCACCTGCTCGGTGGTCGTTCCTTGCGGCTCCACCGCGGCGCTCAACGTCGTCGGTCTCGACGGCGAGTTCGTCGATTGGCGAGACCCGATCTGCAGCGAGTCGGGCGACGGTCCGTTCTGTTTCATTGAGTCGATCGATGGTGACTACGAGGTCATCGCTAGCCTTGAGTTCCCGTCGTCCTAATGGAGCGCCTTATGAAGAACATGAACATTCGCACTCTCGCTCCGTTCCTTTTGTGTGGCGCGCTCTTCGCGACCAGCTGTGGTGACGGCCCGGGTCACGAGGTCATCGTCGATGTCACGACCGACCTCGTCCCCGTCATCGAGTTCATCGAGATCCGCGCTGAGCTCTCACGCGCCGCGCCGGGTGAACCGCTCGAGCGCTTTGATCGCGTCCCGGTGCTCGTCGAGCGCATGAACGGCGTCGGCGGGATCGTGAGCGAGCTCCGCGTGGGCCGCCTCACGGGGATCGAAGCGGGGAACTGGTGGCTCTATGTCACGCTCTACAACGCGAACGGCGGAGAGGTCGTCTCGCGGCCCACGATCTTGGACCTCAGCGGCGACGGGACGACCGGCGTCACGGTGTTGCTGACGCGCGACTGCGTCGGCGTGATGTGTCCCGCGCCGGGCGGCAACCCTGCGCTTCTCGCGTGTCTCGCTGGTGAGTGTGTCGATCCGCGCTGCAGCCCGCAGTCGCCGGAGTTCTGTCCTCCCCCGGACTGCACGACGAACGATGAGTGCGAAGCCGTCGTCGCGTGTTCGACACCACGCTGCGAAGACAACATTTGCTTCGTCTCCTCCCTCGCGGACATGTGCGGCGGCGAAGAGTGGTGTCACCCGGAGGTCGGTTGCTTGCCCCTCGACGGGATGATCACGCCGGACGGCGGTATGGGTTGCGTGCGGACCGAGTGCCTCACAGACAACCCGTGCGAGCTCGGGCTCACCTCGTGTGACGACCCGACGCTTTGTGAAGCGGCCGGGAACCAGATCATGGGAACGCCGTGCCCCGACGGAACCTGCGACGGTTCCGGCAACTGCGTCACGATGTAGCGCTCACCAGAACGAAGAAGAAAACGCGCGCCTTCGGGTGCGCGTTTTCTTTTGCGCTGCTGCGTCGTCCGTGAGTTGATTCGTCATGAGCGCCAAGAAACCAATTCGCCGCATTGGGATCATCTTCTCTGGCGGACCCGCCCCGGCGGCGAACGCGGTCATCTCCGCGGCGGCGATCTCGTTCGTCGCGAGCGGTCGCGAAGTGGTCGGCTTCTTTCACGGCTACTCGAACCTTCAGGACTACCACCCGGTGAGCAATCGTCTGCTCCCCGACCAGCACTACCGCGTGTTCGAGGAGGCGGACCTCCGCGGGATTCGAAACGATCGCGGCATCGTGATCGGGACCGCGCGCGCGAACCCTGGAAAGTCGATCGAGTCACCGGCGGATCTCGACGACGAAGAGAAGACGACGCGCCTGCGTAACGTTTACAACGCGTTGATCGATCTGGAGATCGACGCGCTGATCTCGATCGGCGGAGATGACACGCTCAAGACCGCGAACTTTCTCTATGAGTTCCAGCGACGGCTGCCCGATTCGGCGAAGCGGGTCCACGTGGTCCACCTCCCGAAGACCATCGACAACGATTATCGCGGCATCGACTTCACGTTCGGCTTCTTCACCGCGGTCGACGTGATGGCGAAGGAGCTGCTCAACCTCCGCGCCGATGCGCGGTCGACCAGCAGCTACTTCATTGTCGAGACGATGGGGCGCAAGGCGGGCTGGCTCTCCTACGGGGTCGCGATCGCCGGCGAGGCGAGCATGGTCGTCGGTGTCGAGGACATCGAGGAATCGATGTGCATCGAGGAGAACGGGGAGCAGCGTTTGTCGATGACGCTCTTGGCCGATCGCATCGTCGATCTCATGCTCGAGCGAGAAGCCCGCGGTGAGCACTTCGGGACGGTCGTGTTGGCAGAGGGGCTCGCGGAGCAGCTTCCCGCGAGCTATCTCGCTGGTCTCGCGCGGGACGAGCACGGGCACTTGTCGATCGGCAAGCTCGACCTCGGGAACCTCGCGCGCGGCGCGGTCATCGCGCGCTACGAGGAGCGCACCGGCCGAAAGAAGAAGGTAACGAGCGTGCAGCTCGGGTACGAGTCACGCTGCGCGCCGCCTCACGCGTTTGACGTGATGCTCGGGAGCCAGCTCGGCATCGGCGCTTACCGCGCACTGGTGGAGGAGAGCCTCGACGGCCACATGGTGAGCGTCACGGGTCAGCTCGACCTGGTGTACGTGCCGTTCGCGGAGCTGATCGATCAGGAGACGATGCTGACCGAGGTGCGCTTCATCGAGCCGCAGAGCGACTTCCACCGGCTCGCGCGGTTCTTGGAGTCGCGCGGGGAGCGCCGAAAGGGATGGGGGCCGGGTCGCCGCATTGAGCGTTGATCGTTCGTGATCGTTCGATCGTGTTCGCCGCTTGAGTGGGGATCGTTCTGCTTGTGTTGAGAGGTTGAGCGCGTGCCTTGAGCGTTCGTTCGTGTTCGTGATTGTTCTTGAGCGATCGTGGTGCGCTTTTCGTTCTTGAGTCGGCGCATGCTGCGGATGGGCAGATGGGGCGCGCCAGCTTCCGCCGCGCTGCGCGCGTTTCTCGAGGAAGCTTCTGACCCCACCCGCCCATCCTCCGCGTTCAACGAGGGTTCTCCGCTTGAGTGGGGCACACGCTGCTTTTGTTTTCTTGGGGGAGCGCGGTTCGCTTGTGTTCGCCTTTGGACGTGGGTGTTCGTTTGCGATCGAGTTGGCTCGGGTGTTCTTGTTCTGCGCATGCTGCGGATAGCAGATGGGGCGCGCCAGCTTCCGCCGCGTTGCGTGAGTTGCGCGAGGAAGCTTCTGACCCCACCCGCCCATCCTCTGCGTTCCGCTCGGGTTCGCCGCTTGAGTGGTTCACGCGCTGCTTTTGTTGGAGAGGGTCGCGCGTGCCTTGCGTGTTCGATCGTGAACGCGATCGCTTGCGAGTGATCACGTAGACGCTTTCGTTCTCTTTGTGCTCATGCTGCGGATGGCAGATGGGGCGCGCCAGAACGCGAGCGCGCAGCGTGAGTTTCTCTTGACGCCAGCTTTGGTTCGGCGAGGGAGCACAGCCCTTGTGCGTTTGCTTCGTTCTCGTTGCGCAGATGCGCGTATGGCATGGCGCCTTGGCGGGGATCGGAGCGTCTACCGACGGAAGATAGAGAGGCGCTTCATCAGGTCTTCGGGGTTCGCGGAGAGGAGGTCGTAGAAGCGCTGGGGCGTGGCGCGCTTGAGGCGCCACATGACGCGCCCGTCGCGCATCGGGACGCTGTAGAGGTCGTTGCGCACCACGCTGTCGATGGCCTCCCGCGCGACGTCGGGCGCTTGGATCTTGGAGCGCGCCATCGCCTTCGCGACGAAGCTGTGCTTGCGCTCGTCCGCGGTGCCGCGCGAGGCGTTCATGATGTTGGTCTGGAAGAACGTCGGGCACACAACCGTGACGTGGACGCCGTTCTTCTTGAGCTCTGCGTGGAGCGTCTCACTGAGGCCGACGACCGCGGCCTTGGTGACGTTGTAGGGCGCCATCTCGGGCGCGCAGAGGAGACCCGCGGCCGACGCGATGTTGACGACGTACCCGCGTCCGCGCTCCCGCATCGCCGGGATGAACGTGCGGCATCCGTGGACCACGCCCCACATGTTGACGTCGACGATCCAGTTCCAGTCCTCGAGCGAGCACTCACCGAAGGTCCCCGCGACCGCGACGCCCGCGTTGTTCGCGATCAAGTCCGTGCCTCCCATGAACTCGTCGGCTTTCGCGAAGAGCTCTTCGACGGCCTCGGCTTTTCGTACGTCGCACTCGACGACGGTCGCGTCCGCGCCGTGTTGGCGGACGCGTTCCGCGGTTTCTTCCGCGGCCTCGCGGTCCACGTCAGAGACGACAACGCGCGCTTTGCGATGCGCGAGGTCGAGGCAGAGCGCGCGGCCTAAGCCGCTTCCGGCTCCAGTGACAACAGCTCGGGTGTTCGCGGGGAGTCTCGCCATTCGTTGTGTGTAGCAAACGAACCGCACACAGAGATAGGGTGAGCGTGATGAAGCCCTCGAACGTCGCTCCTCTGCCGACTCCGGACTTCCCGGCGGCGCACAGTATGGACACCACGTGGTTCGCGGTGGACGACGACGGCGCGATCGCCGCGTTTTCAACGGGAGAAGACGGGGCGGTCCCGTTTGCCTACAGCGGGGAACAGGGCGACGAGGGCCTGCTTTTCGCTCCGTTCGCGGCCCGCGGCGCACTTCTCGAGCTCGACGCGGGGGAGCGTTCCTTTGCGCCGCTTTCGACGGAGGAGCCACAGCTCTTGCTCTTCACCAGCGCGCCTCGCGCGGGGTTGCCGAGCGGAGCGAAACGTGTCGGGCTGCGACGCATCGTCTATCACGCTAGCCGCCTCAGCGAAGATGAAGTCGCTCGCCTGTCCGCGATGAAGAATTTCGAAGGCGCGCTCCCGTTCGATCTGGACCTCGCGACGGACGCGATCGCCGATGCGATGTATGGCTTCGATGGCGGTGGTGAGTACGGCGTCTTCACCTACAACACCGACTTTGGTGAGGAGGGTCTCTACTCGGTTTTACGCGTCGCGACGGAGCCGTTGCTTCGCGCTGAAGAACTGTCCCAAGAGCTGAGCGACATCGTGACGGAGTTTCGGTTTGAAGGCGTGACGTTCGCGAACTCAACAGACCTTCACTTACGTGACCATGGCGGCGGAGTGGGTTGGGGTTACGAGATCGCGCCCGACGGAACCATCACGCGTGAGTACGACACTCGAGCCACGCAAGCGTCTCCCGCACGACTGCGATGGGTCGTCATCGTTTTGTTCGTGGCGATCCTCGCGCTCTTGACCTTCTTGATGACGCGTTAGTCGTCACCCCTCAGTCGTCCAGAAGGCGGAACCGCGTGATGAAAGTCTCACAACAACAACTGTCAAAATCAGACGTGGATGACGCATCTTTGCGGTGAATCTCCCGTAGGTATCAACGAGATGGTCCACGATCCGGGAGGGCAAACCTCAAAAGGGCGTTTGGGCAAACGCGACAAACTTCGTTAGCTCGTTTGCACCGGTACGACTCGCTCGCGGAACGCACGCGCTCTAGCGACGAGGTCAGGAGGACAAATGAAGAAGCTATTGGTTGGAATTTCGCTCGCGCTCTCGATGGTGATGGCCTCGGGTTGTGGAGAAGATGTCTCGGCGCAGCTCGCGGCGTGGAACGCGCTCAAAGATGGTTCGATGGAACGCATCGCGGGTTTCCGTGGACAGCTCGAGACCCTTACTGAGACGTTCGGTGGTCTGCCGTCGTTCGAGGGGTTTGAAGGCCTCGCGGCGCGACGGACCGCGCTCGAAGGAAAGATCACCGCGCTCCGCGAGTTGATCAGTGGCGCCGAAGGTACGCTGACGTCGCAGGGCGAGGCGATGATGGCCGCGCTCGCGAAGAAGAAGATCGCCGATGCGAACACCGCGATGAGCAGCGCGGAGGGCGCGATCGACGGCGCGATGAGCTCGATCACCGAGAGCATCGCCGACATCACCTCGGACAGCGAGCAGATGACGTCGCTCGGCGCGCTCGTCACGAGCATCACCGAGGTACAGGGCCGCGCCGCCGGAGAGCACTTGGCGACCACCGCCGGCGTGCACGACTTCCTCGACATCGACTTTCAGTCGAACTCGGCTGAGTTCGACATGGCCAGCGAGAACACCGGTCCGGCGCTTGAGCGCTTGGTCGCCCTCGCCTCGGCGTGCGACGAGAGCCGCTTCTCGATCCATGGCCACGCCTCCAAGGAGGGCAACGCCGAGCGCAACCAGACGCTCAGCGAGCAGCGCGCGCAGGCGATCCGCGCCTACCTCCTCACGCACGACGTTGAGGAAGAGCAGATCACCGGCACGGTCGGTCACGGCAGCGCGGACTCCGCCGTCGCCGAGCCCGAGCCTGAGAGCGCCGAGGCGACCGCGATGGACGCCGGCCTGCTCGAGGCCATCCGCAACGTGAACCGTCGCGTTTCGATCAACATCGAGACCGCCTGTCCCGCTGCCTGATCCGACACGTTCCTGAACGAGCCGCTCCAACCGGGGCGGCTCGTTTCGTTTAAGCGGTACCCTTCACCTTCGTGACGCTCTACTTCGCGTATGGCTCGAACCTCGATCGCGACCACTTTCGTTCGTGGTGTGAAGCGAACGGGTTCGCGCCAGACCCTGCGCGCGCGATCGGTCCTGCTTGGTTGCCCGACCACGCGTTCTGCTTCGGGAAGACATCGCGAACCTGGGGCGGCGGGGTCGCGGATGTGCGGCGCTCGTTTGGCGACTCCGTTCCCGGCGCGCTCTTTGACGTGAGCGAAGAAGGCCTGCGCGCGCTCGATCACAAAGAGGGGGTCGCCGCTGGGATCTACCGGCGCGTTCGTCGCGTTTGCTTGCGACCGGACGGCAGCGCGTGTGAAGCGTTGACCTATGTGGTCTGCGAAGAGCACGCAGCAGCGTTCATCGCGCCGTCGGATGCGTACCAGCAGGTCGTCAGCAAGGGCCTGCTCGCGTTCGGGCACAAAGACCACGTCCCGCTCACCTCGCGCGGCGCGTCGCTCTTCCTCCCGCGCGCGGTGTTTGTCTACGGGACCTTGATGCGGGGTGGCCGTTACGCCGCGCATCTTCCCGATGCGGATGAGGTCGTCGCGGCATCGGTTCGTGGCGAGCTCGTGAACACGGGCCCCTGGCCCGGAATGCGCGTCGGCGACGACGATAGAGCGCACGAGGTGCACGGCGAGCTTCATCGCTTTCGATCCCGCGACGCGCTCGCTTCACGGCTTCACGCGCTCGACGAGATCGAGGACTTCATCGGCTATGGAAAACCGGGCTCGCTCTTTCGTCGGTCCATCATGATCGCGCGTGGCGAGCCGGCGTGGATCTACATCTACCTCGAAGAAGGCGGCGTCCCGATCCCAAGCGGGCGCTTCCGCGCAGAGCGAAGCAAGCCTTGATGCTGGACCGAAACAAGCACCTCGGCAAAGACGCGTGCAAGCGACAACCAAGTCGACCTGCTGTTGGGGACCGCAGGCAAGCATGAAGCGCGGACAGCTCTCGTAGCCGTAGCAAAGCGGCCGCGCAACGGAGCGAACGTTGAGGTGAATCGGCGGAGCCGAGAGGAGTCTGCGACTCAGACTCCTAAGTAGACAGCCGGACCTCACGGTACTGATCCCGCAACACGTCGAGCTCCATCAAGAGCTGTTCGCGTTCGAGCAAGATGCCGCGGACCAGATGACGCTTCGTTCGGAAGAGCGTGCGCGCGATGATGCGGTCGCGATAGCGCGCGAGCTGCCGTCGGTACCTCAGAAACCAAAAGCCGGTGATGGGCAGGGCGACCAGGTAGAGGGCGGTCGCGGGGATCGAGTAGGTGCCGTGGTAAACGCTCAGTCCGAAGAGCGCGTACCACAGGCCAAACAACACGCTGCCCACGGAGAACGCGCGGATCGCCCGCATCGCTTCATCCGGTGCTTTGCGCGCGAGCCGCCGCGTGACGCGGTACGGCACGAAGTTGTGCACCAAGCCGAAGAGCGCGATGGGCGCGAAGACGATCGCGTAGACGGTCATCTTGAGGCCTTCCCAACGTGAGCTGATCTTGGAGCCGTCACGCGCGAGGAGCCCGGCGTGAAGACGGGTCTGCGCGAGGTGCTCTTTGTATCGCTTTACGCGTTCACGGATCACCTCGACGGTCTCTGGCGCGTGTTCCTCGTAGTGGGCGATGCCGTCCGCGAGCCACTGCTTCACGGTGAACTCCCCTTCGAGATCGCGGTGCGTGGTCTCTTTGCCGGTCGCGACGTTGAGGAGCTTCTCGTCGAGCCCGCGGACGTCGATCTTGCCCAAGAGTTCACGCTGCAGCTCGCGTCCGTAGATGCTGTGCAGATCACGCACGAGCTCGCTGTGCCGAAGGTCGTCGATGTGAACCGCTTGCTCGCGGATGGCTTCTTGGATCGCTTCCGTCATCGCGCGGACCGCGGCGCGGGGATCGTCGGCGTAGGCCTCTTTGTAGTCGCGCGAGTCGATCGGTTCACCGAAGCGGACGAGCACGCGCGACATGAAGGCGTCGCGCTCATCAAAGTTCAGCCCGACCGGGACGACGTGCACGCCGAGCGAGAAGTCGTTCTTGGCCTCGGCGCCGAGCGCGATCCGGGCGGTGCCGGTCTTGATGTCGCGGACGTGGCGCTCGGGCGCGTTACGACCTTCGGGGAAGATCCCGATCGTGCCTTCCTCCGCGAGCACGTCGAACGCGGCGCGGAAGGAGGAGTCGTTGTCGCTGGACTTCATGTCGCCGTCTTGGCGCCGGTAGAGCGGGATCACGCCGCAGCGATTGAACACCGCCGCGACCAACGGGTTCTTAAAGAGACCGCTCCGCGCGAGGTAGCTGATGGTTCGGTCGGTCTGCGAGCCGAGCACGACCGTGTCCATGATCGAGTTGGGGTGGTTCGCCGCGAACACGATCGGTCCACGCTCGGGAACGTGGTCGCGACCGGTCGACTGGATCTCGATGTAGAAGAGCTCCAGGCCGAGCTTGAGCAAGACGCGGAGCGCGCGATAGAGCCAGGAGGGTTTCTTCACGTGGGCGCGCTCACGTCGCGAAGCATATCTCAGCTGAGCGTCACGCGAGCGGCCCGCCCCAGTTCGGCACGTGGAGGCGATGACCGAAGCGCGCCTCAAGGCGGGCGCTGGGTCTGTGATGAGGAAGCCGCAAGACCTCTAGCGCGGTGAGCCCCGCGCGAAGGAGCGCGCGCTCAATCTCCGGGTCGTTGTCGAGCAGCGCGAGGCGCCTGACGTTCTGCGCCGCGGGCGACTGGAGAAACGCGATCGCGCCCTCCGGATCACCGCGCACGATCTCGAGGTCCTCGATCAGGTGGCGAGGCCGCTCGGTCAGAGCGCGGAGGTGGAGGTTTCGCTTTGGACGCCGGAACGTGCACCGGAGCCCGCGGAGCTTGGGCATCGCGGACAAGAGCGCCGAGACGATCTTCTCGCTCACGTTCTGCATCTCGACCGTGAGGTACTCCAGGTCGCCGATCCAGCTCGCGTTCGTGAGATCTTCGACGGTCCCGGGATGGAGCGGGGAGCTCCCGACCCGCAACCGGCGGACCCCGTGAAGCTCTGACTGGGCGACGAGGGAGAGATCCCGTCCGTCGATCCCGATCAGCGCGAACGCCCCCGGGCCCACCAGCGTCAACCCATCGAGCCGAAGCACCGCGCCGATTCCAGTGCTCCCGATCGTGAGCTCACGGAGCTGCGTCATACGTCGCGATGAGCGGACGAGTGTGGGCACGATCCGGCGGTTCGCTTTGAGCACTGAGAGGCGCGGCAGAAGAGGTTCGAAGAGGTGCTCGAGCGTGCCAGCGCTTCGGCACTCAAGGCGGTCCAAGGAGAGCTCACAGACGGAGGTGGCGACCTCCTCGGGGACATCCCAAGCGAGCCCGCAACGAAGAGAACGCAACGCCTCGAACCCGCGAAGAGGGTGCGCGAGCGAGCTGACCTCGAGCGACCGAAGCGCGGGGAGCTGTCCAAGCGCGTCGAGCGTCCGCGCGGTGAGAACGCCAACGACACGGAGATGTTCAAGCGCGGTCCAGCGCGGCACGACCTCCGCCAGCACCGGCTCGACTTCCATGACGTCGCACGTGAGGCGTTTCACGTGAGCGAGCGCAGGGTGAAAGAGCGAGTCAGGGACCTCGGCGCTCTGTGCGTTCATGACACGCCGACCGCGGCGCTCCGACCGCTCCATTTGCGAGAGCGTCTCCAGCCGAACCGTCTCGAGCGCTCCGCCATGGGCGTCCAGGTGCGCTGAGGTCACCGGGCCGATCGCGCGAACGGACGGAGGGAGCGCGCCGAGATGGGGCGCGTGAACATCAATGATCGGCGCGAGCGTGAGCGCGTGAGAAACGTCGTCGGCTCGCTTCGCCTTCAGCGAGGCCACGAACCCTTTCGCGATCTTGGTTCGGGTCGGGATCGCGCGACCGATCGAGCTCGCGAAGAGCCGCGGAAAAAAGGAACGACCGTAGCGCGCGTAGAGCGTGTCGACGACATCGAGGAGTTCACGAACATCATCGTCCATGGCCGCATAGCGCGCCGAGGGACCGTGTACAGACGGATGAAGCGGGCGGGTCGCCAGCAGCGCGTCCAAGACCGTCCACGCGCGGACGAACTCACCGTGGGGATCGCCCTCTTCAACGGCGAGGTCAGCGTAGACGCCACGTAGCGCGGCGTCGTGGGGGTCACGAACAATCGCGGCGATGAGCGCCTCCCGCTGCGCAGAACGCTTGAAGGGCCCTTCCCCCCAATCCAGCCGCCAGTGGGTTTGTGCGCTCACGTCGCTAGGGTCGCCGGTTTCAGACATTCCAACATGAAGAAGTCTGAACACCTGTCAGTATTGGGGTTGATCGCCGCGGATTCGGCAGGTTGACCTGATCTCGTGGATCCTTATGTTGCGGACTCCGCGTATGGAGAAGCCCGACTACTACGAGCTCCTCGGCGTAGACCGCGACGCCGACGAGAAGGTCCTGAAAAAGGCCTATCGCAAAAAAGCTCTCGAGCTTCACCCTGACCGGAACCCGGACGACCCGGAAGCAGAAGAGCAGTTCAAGCTCGTCTCCGAGGCGTACTCGATACTCAACGATGCCCAGAAGCGGCAGGTCTACGATATGTACGGCCACGCCGGTTTGGAAGGTCGCGGGCCACGCGGCGGCGGCGGTGGCTTCTCGGATCTCGGCGACATCTTCAACCACTTCCAGGACATCTTCGGAGGTGGGCGTCGCAACCCAAACGCGCCCCGCCGCGGCGGCAACGTGTCGGTCACGATCGGCCTCTCCTTGGAAGAGGCCGCGTTCGGTTTGGAGCGCGAGCTCGAGCTGACGCATCCCACTCCGTGTAGCCCATGCCGCGGAACCGGTGCCGCAGAGGGCAAGCTCGTCGCGTGCGGCACGTGCAACGGTCAAGGCCAAGTCGTGCAGAGCCGCGGAGGGTACTTGCTCTCGACGACCTGCCCGAGCTGTCGCGGTGCCGGCTCAAGCGCCGAGAAGGCCTGCGAAGAGTGTCGTGGTGGCGGAGAGCAACGCGTCACGCGTAAGGTCCGCGTTCACATTCCCGGCGGCGTCGATTCGGGTCAGACCCTGCGGCTCGCCGAAAAGGGACAAGCGGGACGCAACGGGGGGCCGCCCGGTCATCTCTTGATCACGATCGAGGTCGAGCACGATGAGCGCTTCATGCGCGACGGCTACGACCTGGTCCACGAGCTTCACGTGTCCTTTCCGCAAGCCGCGCTCGGCGCCGACGTGAACGTGCCCTTGCTCGACCCCGACGAGGACGAGATCAGCATGAAGGTCCCCGCCGGCGTGCAACCGGGGGAGACGCTGATCATCCGCGACAAGGGCGTGCCCCGTTTGGACGGGCGCGGCCGTGGCAACCTCGTGTGCGTCGTTCAGGTCGATGTCCCGCGTGACCTCTCGCCGGAAGCCGAAGCGCTCCTCAGCGAGCTCAAGTCGCACCTCTGACGGCTGGCTCAATCCGCCCCGCGGTCCGACCGCTCGCCACCACCGCTCGCCACCACCGCTCGCCACAACCGTTGCCTCGGCGCGGCCAATTCCGTGATCCGGTTTTGGGCATCTCGCTGGTTCACGCTTTTGGGGCGCCGCGACAGCCCAAAAACCCGAGAAATCGTCGAGAAATCGGAGCTTGTTGCATCGGCACTTGCCAGGTCCCCCTGTCAATAGCTAGTTAGCCCGGCACATCGAGACCTCTTGAAGGAATTAGAGCCGGAAAATGCAGAAGGACCTTAGCAAGTATCGCAACATCGGGATCTTCGCCCACGTCGACGCGGGCAAGACGACCACCACGGAGCGGATCCTCAAGCTCACCGGTAAGATTCACAAGATCGGTGAGGTCCACGACGGCGCGGCGACGACCGACTTCATGGAGCAGGAACAGGAGCGTGGCATCACGATCCAGTCCGCGGCCACGACGTGCTTCTGGGACGATCACCGTCTCAACATCATCGACACGCCCGGCCACGTTGACTTCACGATCGAGGTCTACCGTTCGCTGAAGGTGCTCGACGGTGGCGTCGGTGTCTTCTGCGGTTCCGGCGGCGTTGAGCCCCAGTCGGAGACCAACTGGCGCTACGCGAACGACAGCAAGGTCGCGCGCTTGATCTACGTCAACAAGCTCGACCGCTTGGGCGCGGACTTCTACCGGGTCGTCGACCAGGTCAAGAAGGTCCTGGGCGCCAAGCCGCTCGTCATGGTGTTGCCGATCGGTGAAGAGGCTGAGTTCGTCGGCGTCGTCGATCTCCTCGAGCGCAAAGCGTACATCTGGGACGACACCGGCCTTCCAGAGAACTTCGAGGTCAAGGACGTCCCCGAAGACATGAAGGAGAAGGTCGAGCAGTACCGCGCCGAGCTCATCGAGACCGCCGTCGAAGAAGACGACGAGGTGATGGAGAAGTACCTCGAAGGCGAAGAGCCCGACGTCGCGACGCTCAAGCGGTGCATCCGCCAGGGCACGATCAACCTCTCGTTCTTCCCGACCTACTGTGGCTCGGCGTTCAAGAACAAGGGCGTGCAGCAGATCCTCAACGCGGTCGTGGACTACCTCCCGAACCCGACCGAGGTCCCGCCGCAGCCCGAGGTCGACATGGAAGGCAACGAGACCGGCGAGTTCGCGCACGTCGATCCCGAAGGCCCCGTCCGTGCGCTCGCGTTCAAGATCATGGACGACCGCTTCGGCGCGCTCACCTTCACCCGCGTCTACTCCGGCACGATCAAGAAGGGCGACACGCTCCTCAACACGTTCACGGGCAAGACCGAGCGCATCGGCCGCATGGTCGAGATGCACGCGGACGACCGCTCCATCGTCGAGGTCGCGAGCGCCGGTGACATCATCGCCATCGTCGGCATGAAGAACGTTCAGACCGGTCACACCCTCGCCGATCAGAAGAACCCGGCGACGCTCGAGCCGATGGTCTTCCCCGACCCCGTCATCTCGATCGCGGTTGTCCCCAAGGACAAGACCAGCAGCGAGAAGATGAGCGTCGCGCTCGGCAAGATGGTCGCCGAGGATCCGAGCTTCCACGTCAACGTCGACCAAGAGTCCGGCGAGACGATCCTTCGCGGGATGGGCGAGCTTCACCTCGACATCAAGGTCGACATCCTCAAGCGCACCTACGGCGTCGAGGCGGACATCGGCAAGCCGCAGGTCGCGTACCGCGAGACGATCACCAAGAAGATCGAAGACAGCTACACGCACAAGAAGCAGACCGGTGGTTCCGGTCAGTACGCGAAGATCGACTACACGATCGAGCCGCTCGAGACCGGCGAAGGCTTTGTCTTCGAGTCCAAGGTCACCGGTGGTCGCGTTCCGAAGGAGTACATCCCGTCGGTCGAAAAGGGCTTCAAGGTCATGAAGGACAAGGGCCCGCTCTGTGGCTTCCCGCTCCTCGACTTCAAGCTCACCTTGCTCGACGGTGGTTTCCACGCGGTCGACTCCTCGCAGATGGCCTTCGAGGCGGCGTCCAAGGCGGCTTTCCGCCAGTCGCTCCCGAAGTGTGGCCCGCAGCTCCTCGAGCCGATCATGAAGGTCGACGTGTTCGTGCCTGACGCCAACGTGGGTGACGTTATCGGCGATCTCAACCGACGCCGCGGCATGATGAAGTCGCAAGAGCCGGGCGCGACCAACGTGCGCATCAAGGCGGACGTCCCGCTCAGCGAGATGTTCGGCTACATCGGTGACCTCCGCTCCTCGACCTCGGGTCGCGGTCAGTTCTCGATGGAGTTCAGCCACTACGCGCCCGTCCCGAACAACGTCCTCATCAAGGTGAAGGCCGAGCTCGCGGAGCGCGAAGCGCAGAAGAAGAAGTAACCCTTCAGGCCAGAGCCTCCCGAAGAGGCATTCAAGAAAACGCCCGCGCTTGTGGGCGTTTTCTTTTTTAACAACGCGACACGTACACGATCCGACCCGCGTGTTCGCTCGTACAAGAGGTTGCCCGTGTTTGGCTTTCGAACTTTGGATGCCTACCCTTGTATGGTGACCGTCACTCGTCGCCTGCTCTGCTTCGCCTCGTTCGCGTTGATCTTGGCGTCGTGCGGCGACGACATTTCGGTTCGGGTCGACCTCCGGAGTGACCTCATCCCTGGCATTGAGATCGGCGTCGCGCGCACGACCGTGTTTCGCGATGGCGTTGACCTCGGGACCGAGCAGATCATCGTTCGCGGCGAAGATCTCCTCCGGGGCGTGCGTATCGCCGACGTCCCGCTCGATGGACCCGGCCTCTGGGAATCGCGGGTGGAGCTCTTGAGCCCGACGCGCGGCCCGGTCGGTTCGCGCCTCATCGCGTTCGACGCGAGCGGTGACACCGGAGTCACGGTGGTCTTCACGCGGAACTGCGTCGGCGTCGAGTGCCCCAACCCCGGCGGCGATCTCAACGCCACCCAGTGCCTCGACGGACAGTGCGTGCCGGTGGACTGCGATCCCGCGACCGGCGATGACTGCGGAGGGTGGAGCGGTTGCGCGAGCGACGGTGACTGCGCTTCTGCGTTCGCGGACTGCGCGACCGCACGCTGCGTCGACCGCGTCTGTTACGCGGCGGCGGATCCCGATGCGTGTGGCGTCGAGCGTTATTGCGACCCTGACGTCGGTTGCGTCGGCGAGCTTGTCGATGGCGGAACGGACGCCGGCGTTGACGCAGATGTTCGCGATGTGGGTGACACGAACACCGATGTCCTCGAGTGCGACGAAGGCGCGAGCTGCGACAACGACGATCCGTGTACGCAAGGCCAAGTGGACTGCTCGACCGGGGAAGCGGTTTGTATCGCGGGCGCGCCCAGCGAAGCGGGCACCGAGTGTGTTCCCGCGAGCGCCGACGAGTGCGATGTCCCCGACGTCTGCGACGGCGCGGGTGCGTGCGTCCCGACCAGCCAGCCCGACGCGACTCCCTGCGCAGACGGAGTGTGCGTGGGCGGCGCCTGCACGGAGTGTCCCGCCGGAGAAGCGTGCGACACCGGCAACGCGTGCGAGGTCGGCGCCTTCTTCTGCAACGCCGATGGCAGCGCCGAGTGTCGCGCGACGCGACCGGTTTCCGCGGGCGTTCCCTGCCGCGCGGCCGCGGGACCGTGTGACGAAGCGGAAGTGTGTGACGGCGTGAACAGCGAGTGTCCGAGCGATGGGCGACGCGCCAACGGAACGGTGTGCGCGGCGGCAGACCCCAGCGCGCCGTGCGATGTCGCCGATACCTGTGATGGAAGCTCCGTCGACTGCGCGCCCGCGTTCGCGCCCTCGAGCCAAACGTGTCGCGCGTCGACCGGACCGTGCGATACGGCGGAGACCTGCTCGGGGTCGAGCGGTGCCTGCCCTGCCGACGCGTTGCGTCCTTCCGGAACCGAGTGCCGCACGGCCGCGAGCGCCTGCGACATCGCGGAGACCTGTTCAGGCACGAACGGTAGCTGTCCCGATGACGCCTTCGCGGCGTTCGGCGCGACCTGCGGCGGCGCGAGCGAGGTCTGCGATGGCTCCGGCACGTGTCGCGACTTGATGTGCGGTTCCGT
The DNA here is from genome assembly GCA_938024995.1 of uncultured bacterium. GTDB lineage: Bacteria > Myxococcota_A > Polyangia > Polyangiales > Houyiibacteriaceae > CALJDU01. Next base: position 4,354 of record CALJDU010000053.1, on the reverse strand, counting down.
CTGCAACACCGGAAACGCTTGCGAGATCGGGCGGATCGATTGCAGCAGCTCACCTCCGCGCTGTGTGCGAGACCGCTTCCGCGATGCCGGCTTTGTGTGCCGCGCGTCTGCTGGGGTGTGCGACGTCGCCGAGGTGTGTGACGGCGCGTCTGCCGCGTGTCCTGCAGACAGTCTCGCCGGCGCGTCGACGACTTGTCGCGCGAGCGCGGGACCATGTGACGTCGCTGAGGTGTGCAGCGGCTCGAGCGCCACCTGTCCGGTGGATGGCTTCGCGAGCGGCGCGACGACCTGCCGTGCGTCCGCCGGCGCCTGCGACGTCGCGGAGACCTGCACCGGTTCCAGCGCCTCGTGTCCTGGAAACAGTTTCACCTCGGCAGGTTCCGTATGCCGGGCCTCGGCGGGCGTGTGCGATGCCGCGGAGGTCTGCACCGGTTCGAGCGCAGCGTGCCCGGCAAACGCCTTCACTCCGTCGGGGACGACTTGCCGCGCGGCGGGCGGACCTTGCGATCGGGCCGAGACGTGCACCGGCTCAAGCGCCGCGTGTCCAGGCGATAGCTTCGTGAGCAGCGCGACCACGTGTCGGGCGAGCGCAGGCGCCTGTGATGTCGCGGAGACGTGTACCGGTGGGAGCGCGGCGTGTCCCGCCGACGCCTTCCGGAGCGGTTCGACGACGTGTCGAGCAAGCGCAGGCGCATGTGATGTCACGGAGACCTGCACCGGTTCGAGCGCGGCGTGCCCAAGCGATGCGTTCCGAAGCGGTTCGACGACCTGTCGGGCGAGCGCGGGCGTCTGCGATGTCGCGGAGACCTGCACCGGTTCAAGCGCGGCGTGTCCGACAGATCGCCGCGCCGCTGCCGGAACCTCGTGTCGCGCCTCCGCGGGTCCGTGTGACGTCGCCGAGGTCTGCAACGGTTCAAGCGCGGCGTGCCCGAGCGACCAGTTCCAGAGCGGGTCGACAGTGTGTCGAGGAAGCGCGGGAGTGTGCGACGTCGCGGAGACCTGCACAGGTTCAAGCGCCGCGTGTCCCTCCAACGGTTTCCGCAGCGGCGCAACGGTCTGCCGCGGCGTGGACGGCCTGTGTGACGTCGCGGAGACATGCACTGGGTCTAGCGCGAGCTGTCCCGCCGATCGCTTCTCAAGCGCCGCGACAGTCTGCCGCGGGGCCAGCGGCGAGTGTGACCAGGCCGAGTCCTGCACCGGCAGCAGCGCGGCCTGCCCGGCGGACATGAACGTTTCCGACGGAACCGCGTGCAGCGGTCCAGGCATCTTCGAGTGTCGCGTCTATCAGTGCGGGGGTGGTGTCTGCCGGAACGTGGGGGACAGCTGCGGTACGGGGATCTGCTGCGAGTTTGGCTGCCAGCCCAGCGGAACCGAGTGTCCCTAAGTCCCGTCGAACGAGCGGGTCAGTCGCAGCAGTCGCACATTTCGCCGCTCGTGATCGGCCATTGTTGCGCCGATCCTGCGCCGTCGCTCACGCGCACGATTTGAAACGGTCCGTCACCCCACTCAACGAAGAGGTAGCGCTCGCCGTCGATCTGCACGAGACCGCGGAGGTTGATGAGTCGGCCGGGGATCGTGACGCTGCCGTGCTGGACGGCGCCTTCCCAGATCGTGATCTGCGCCGGTGTCCCGGGACAGAGCATGTCGTCGCTGGCGGGGGTCGTGATCACGTAGGTCATGAGTGAGCCATCGAGCTCGCCTTCGATCGGCGCGGAGACCGCGGCTCCGGGATCGCTCTCGCGGTGCGCTCTGAACCAAACGACTTCGTTCGCGCCTTCGGCGACGAGCACCGGGCGCTCAGCGGAACAGGGACCGAGCGACGTCGCGTCGAGCTCAAGTGCTTGGTAGGCGGATGCGCGACCTGGGATCATGACGAGGTGCGCCGCGATCCCGGTGGTTCGGCAGATCCCGCCGCGGTCCGTGATGACGACCTGCGCCCCGCTGTCGGCTTCCGCGTTCGACCGCGCCAACACAAGCGTGAGGTCGTCTTCCTGAAGGGTCTCGGTCGGCGTGGGCAGCCCGTCGATGATGAGCTCTTCGAGCAGCGCAAAGGCGCGACCTTCCGCCATGAGGATCGGCGCAAACGTTCGTGGCGGCACGGTGACCTCCGCTTCCGCCGACTCGGGCGTGGGGCTGGCCGCCACCGCGCCCTGCTCGGGCGTCACGGGTACGGGAGCCGCGCCGCCACAGCCCGCGACGACAACAGAGGAGACGAGCACGAAGCGCAGGAAGACGACCACGGCTGACGCTGTCACGCCGCTCCGGAAAGTGAAACCTGGTACTGTCACGTCGTGTTCGGGTTCATCCCCAAAGACCGCGAGGTCGTCGATCGGGTCAAGCGCGTGCAGCTCCAGTGGGGCGATCACGGCATCGATCCCTTTGGCATTGATCAAAACGAGATCGGCCACGCTTACACGATCTTGAAGTTCCTCTACCGGAGCTACTTTCACGTCGAGTCGTTCGGGCTCGATCACATCCCGCCCAAGGGGCGCGTGATGCTCGTCGGAAACCACAGCGGAGGGGTCGCGATCGACGGCGCCATGGTGGTCGCGAGCATGTTCTTTGAGCTTGAGCCGCCGCGTCTCGCGCAGGCGATGGCGGACAAGTTTCTCAACCGCATTCCCTACGCCTCGCAGCTGACCTCGCGCCTCGGTCACTTCACGGGTCTGCCGGAACACGCGGAGCGTTTGCTCAACGACGACCGCATGCTGGTCGTGTTCCCGGAAGGCGCGCGAGGTACCGCGAAGCTCGCGAAGGACGCGGACACCTTGGTGCGCTTCGGGACGGGCTTTGTTCGCTTGGCGCTCGAGACGAACACGCCAATCGTGCCTTTTGGTTTCGTGGGCGGAGGCGACGCGCTGCCGACCGTCGCGAACATCAGCGGCAAGATGTTTGGCGTCCCGTACATCCCCGTCCCGCGTTACGGAATCCCGCTCCCGCGGCCCACGACGTTCCAGTTGCTCTATGGCGCGCCCATCACGCTTGAGGGAACCGGCAACGAGAACGACGCGGAGATCCACGGGATGGTCGAGCAGGTGCGCGCGCGCGTGAGCTGGTTGATCCAACAAGGCCGCGATCTTCGCGAAGGACGCATGCGCGCCAACGAGCTGGAGCTGTTGTGACCACTGCGACGGTCCGATCAGGCCCATCCAGTAGGATGCTGAAAAACTCGCTGGCGCGCTTCGCGCGCGGCCTCGCACCTTCTCCGTCATCCTCGGGCGCTCAAAAATACTCGGCATTGTTGTCGGTCAAAGGACACGAAGCCGACGCGGGCAGCATCCCAAATCGCATCAAGCGATTTTTTCAGCATCCTGCTAGAGCCGAGACCCGAGTTCGCGAAGCGAACGATACTGAGCGAAGCGAACGTAGGAGGGAGGCTCCCAACTACTTGCTCGTTGGGAGGGAGGGTCCGAACAGACCCTCCAGGAGAAAACTGTGAAGGTGTTGGTTACTGGTGTCGCGGGCGCGCTCGGCCGCTTGGTCGGGACGCGCTTGGTCGCGCGAGGTCACAGCGTTATCGGCATCGACCGCCGTCGCTGGCCCGACGCGCCCGAGGGCGTGCAGATGTTCCAAGCCGACATCCGCAAGCGCGCCGCTGAAGATGTCTTTCGCGCGCAGCGCCCTGACGGCGTCATCCACATGGCGACCGTCACGCACCTGACGCATCGCAGCCCGGACCGCTTCCGGATCAACCTCCAGGGCACCCGCGCGATCGTTGAGTACTGCCGCGAGTACGGCGTGAGCCAGTTCGTCTTCGCGGGCCGCCACACGTACTACGGCGCGGCGGCCGACTCGCCGCTCTATCACACCGAAGAAGAGCCGCCGCTCGGCATCCAGTCGTTCCCCGAGCTCGCGGACTTGGTCGCGGCAGACCTCTACGCCGGCGCTGCGCTCTGGCGGGTCCCCGAGCTCACGACCGCGGTCTTGCGCCTCTGCTACACGCTCGGCCCGTCGCGCTCCGGCACGCTCGCCGCGTTCCTCAAAGGGCCGCGGGTTCCGACGGTGCTCGGTTTCGATCCGCTCTTCCACTTCATCCATGAAGAGGACGCGGCGTCGGCGATCGTGACCGCGATCGAAAAGAAGCCGCGCGGTGTGTTCAACGTCGCCGGGCCGCCGCCCGTCCCGCTCAGCGTCATCATTCGCGAGACCGGTCGCGAACAATTCTCGGTCCCCGAACCCGCGCTCGCCTTTGCGTTCGGCCGCTTTGGGCTCCCCAAGTTGCCGCGCGGCGCGATCGAGCACATCAAGTACCCCGTCGTGATCGAGGCCGCCGACTTCCGCCGCGAGACGGGCTTTCAGCACGCCTTCAACGAGACGGAAACCATGCAAGCGTTCGCGCGCGCTCGCTAGAGCT
>CALJDU010000052.1 GCA_938024995.1 uncultured bacterium | reverse complement strand
AGTGGTCGGATGAAGAAGTGCTCAAGCGAGCGAAGGCGCTGCACCCCATGGCCTACCGCGCGGCCGAAGACGAGAAGCGTCTCGAAGCCCACGCCGCGCTCTACCGCGAACGCCTGACGAGCCTCTCGTGGTTCATGCGTCAGCTGAACATGTCGATCGCCAAGCGCGCGAACAAGGAAGACAAAGTGACTGGCCGGTTCTGGGAAGGGCGCTTCAAGAGCAAGCCACTTCTCGACGAAGGCGCCGTCCTCGCGTGCCTCGCGTACATCGATCTCAACCCCGTCCACGCTGGCCTCGCGACGTGCTTGAGCGAATGCGATCACACGTCCGTGCAGCAGCGACTGCACGCGGTCGGCAAAGAGCACGCGCGCGAACTCGGCGTCGACCTTGAACAGGAAGACGACGGAGACGAAAAGACCGCGCAACCCAAGCTCGCCCCGATGTCCGGCGAACAAGCGGACCACGAGTACATCGACGCGCTCCCGATCACGCTCGCCGACTACGTTGCCCTCGTGCTCCACACCGGCCGCGCGTTGCGAAAAGGAAAACGCGGCGCGCTTCCAATGGAGCTCAGCGACACGCTCACGCGCTTCAAGCTGGACGACAAGGCGTGGTTCAAGAGCGTGAGCGAAATGCCGTCGCGCTACGCGATGCTGGGAGAGCGGCACTTGATCGATCTCGAGGCCCAAAGGCGCGGCGTCCGCTTAAGCGGCGCGGCGTGGTCGAAGCGCGCGTACCGCGCGGCATCGTAGAGCGTCTCTCAGATCGCCCTTGGCATCTTCCCCGCGTCGATTGCAAGCGAGTCGTTCGACCAACGACAACGTGGTCCAATGATCGAAGCCGCGAGCGGTTCAGACAGCGCGCGACCTCGCCGGATGCGTCTTGCGATCGATTCCAAAGCGCGACTCGTGGGGCCGCGAGTCCGCCAGCGCCGGAGAAGGTCGACCCGGAGACTTGTGCTCCTACAAGTCGTAGTCCGTTCTGCAGACGACGTCGATTTTTCCCTTCTGGAGACGAAGTCGATTTTCCTAAGGGCACAAGCGCGCTGAGTCAGTACTCGGGCTCGGGCGAAATCAGTGCTGTCCGCCGAGAGCCGTGGGACACTTGATGGATGCTGGACTGGCTCAAGTCGCTCTTTGGCGATCGCGCACCATCCGATGAAGACGAGGACAGCCCGGTCGTTCGCCTCTGCAACGCGATTTTCGTCGGCGCCATAAAGAAGGGCGCGACCGAGATACGGCTCCGCGCGACCGACACGTCGTTCGATATCCACTACGTCATCGACGGGGTGTCACAGGTTGAGATGTCACCTCCAGTCCGGATCAAGAGCCCGATCTTTGCGCGGGTTCGAGAGATGGCACGTATGGGGCCGGGCGATGACCAAGGAACGATCACACTCATTCTTCACGGCAAGGACCAAGCAGTCGGCCTCCGCGTGACTGCCCCAGCGGTTGAGTTGCTCATTCTCCATTTCTTCGACGTCGATCACCGAGATCATTTGGACGCGAACGAGGTGTGACGAAAGTCGACTTCGTCTCGTGACGGAGGCGCGCCCGGGACACTCATTTTGGCTAGACCGACATGGGCTGGGTGGCGTGACACGTCCGCTCGGCCTACAGGTTCGCTATGGGCAAACCCGTCTTCCTCTGGCTCGATGACCTTCGCAACCCGTATCTCGGCGTTCATCTCAAGCGCTCCGTCCTCGACGAGTTTGAGGTTCGCTGGGTCCGGACGTTCGATGAGTTCGGTGCGTACTTTGAAGTCCATCCGCTCCCCGCATTCTTGTCATTTGATCACGACCTCGGCGAGGAGAGCCTGTCTGGCTTGGATTGCCTCAAGCACCTGACCGCGAAGTGCATGGATGATGGGAGCTCGTCGGAGTTTCCTGAGGTGGCGTTTCACACGGCGAACCCGGTTGGAAAAGAAGCTCTGCGCGCTGTGTACTCAAGCTTCTTGAAAGTGGCCGATCGCTAGCAGGGACTTCGTCTTCTGAAGAGAAGTAGAAGAGTCTCCCATCGCGTGTACGACGGGCCAAAGGACTCTGGGATCCGAACGTCAAAGCACCATGGTCGTTCGCGTTGCCCTTTTTACCGCGCTCTTTGCCTTCGGGAGCTTCCCTTGCACCGCTTCCGCGCAACAACATCCGGAGGTCACGGACGCCCGCGCGGTGTTCAGCCGTCGTGGACAGCCTGGTGCCGTGTCTCGGGTCCGCCAGTACACAAGAGCGGGACCGTGTCGGGTCGCCGTCGTGCGGAATGAGCAAGGGCTCTACCTCCTCGTCGGCGCGCGCCATCGTCGCGGCTGGCGCAGTCAAGTTCGGCAGCTCGTGGACGCGAGCGTGACGGCCACTTCCACTCACGACGTGTCGATCGCAATCGTCTCGGAGGTCTCCCGGATCTTCGCGATCCAGTTCGCTCTGCATCGACGCGCGGCGGACGCTTCTCGCTGCGCATGCACGGCACCTGGCGGCACGCATCGGACGAGCTGGTTCCATCTTGACCCTGCCGATGCGCTCCACCGCCTCATTGACTTCGACCCTCAGCTCGGCTCGACCCTGTGGAACGAGCAAACGAAGGTAGCGACGTCGACGCAGCGACGAGGGCCAGTGCGATGTCCTCCTGGATGTCCACCCGCGCCGCCGTATCAGCTGATCACGGAGACGAAATATCGACTCACCGGAGCGCGGCTCGTACGACGCTCGGAAGAACGCTCTCGTCGCTACAAGTCACCGGGCCCGGCGCCAGCCGCCTATGGCGCGGCTTTGTAGGTGTCCGAGCGGGGGGGCTGCGGTAGGACTACGTCATGCGGAAAATGAGCGTGATGGTTGTCGTCGCCTTGATGTTCGGCTGCGGTGATTCGGATAATAACCCCGACGCGGGGTCGGATGCCGGTGTCGACAGCGACATCACAGCGGACGGAGACGTCACGGCAGACAGCGATATGACGGACAGCGATGTCACGATCGACAGCGGAGGTGACGTGAGCTCAGGTGATGCGTCGCCTCCGGATGCCTCTCCTGAACCTGGTGCGCCGGGGTGCGGCCTGGAGAGCGCGGCGTTTTGCGAGACCTTTGACACCGCAGCTCCCGGAGGCACCGGTGGGGACGTCGACGAATCACGCTGGGCCGTCTCGCGTTGGGGCAACCTTGGCGCGCGCATGGGGCACCGTGGCAACTTCGCACGCCTAACCGCTTCGAGCAGCGGCGCGTTCATTCCTTCGGGATCCGACACCCCGACGTTGTGCGGAGGGAGCTTCTCCGACGTTCCGGTGGGGGAAGACTATCGGGTTTGCGACGGCCAGCTGGAGGAGGTTCTTCGTGACGACGGGAACGCGTTTACGATCAACTCGATGATGGCCCGCCAGGTGTTCGACTTCACGGGGCGCACTGGGACCATCGCGTTCGACGTCGACGCAAAGAAGGAAGGTGGCCACGGTTGGTGGATCGAGGCGTGGGTCAGTGAGGAGCCGCAGCCGGCGCCGTACCAGCCCGCGCCCACGGTCCGCTCTTTCGCGAAGAACGCGATCGGGATCATGCTTCATGGAGGAGACAGTGACTCGTGCACCTCCATCAATAGCGTCTTCCGTACTCAGGAGTACGACCTTCGAACCTGGACCGACAAGTTTTGGGAACCAGAGAGCACACAGGTGTTGGGGATCGAGTGCATAGAAGCACAAGACACCGTCCTCAATCATATCGAGATCCGGCTGAGTCAAAACCGCATTGAGATCTTTGGTTCCGACGCGGGACGTCCAGAGACGATTCGAAGCATTGGTTACGTCGACAATATCGATCTCAGCTTCGAGCGTGGCTATGTTTCCCTCCAGCACGCTCACTACAACGCGGCGAAACCGGACGGGATGGACGGCGGTAACACACCGGTC
>CALJDU010000051.1 GCA_938024995.1 uncultured bacterium | reverse complement strand
CGTTGTCGCAGACCTCATCCGGGATCACGCACGCCGGGTCGCCCGCGCAGTCGCTGTCGTCGCAGTCCGTGTCGCCGTCGCGATCGTTGTCGCGCCCATCGTCGCAGCGCGTCTCCGGTCGGCATCGCGGATCGCTGGCGCAGTCGCTGTCGTCGCAGTCCGTGTCGCCATCCCGGTCGTCGTCCACGCCGTTGTCGCAGACCTCATCCGGGATCACGCACGCCGGGTCGCCCGCGCAGTCGCTGTCGTCGCAGTCCGTGTCGCCGTCGCGATCGTTGTCGCGGCCATCGTCGCAGCGCGTCTCCGGTCGGCATCGCGGATCGCTGGCGCAGTCGCTGTCGTCGCAGTCCGTGTCGCCATCGCGGTCGTCGTCCACGCGGTTGCCGCACGCTTCACGCGGGACGCAGACCGGATCGTCAACACAATCGATGTCATCGCAGTCGGTCGCGCCGTCGCGGTCGTCATCGCGCCCGTTGTCACAGATCTCGGCGGGGAGGCAGGCCGCGTCCGCCGCGCAATCGCGGTCGTCACAATCCGTCGCCCCGTCGCGATCATCGTCGCGCCCGTTGTCGCAGATCTCGTCGGGCACGCACGAAGGATCATCGGCGCAGTCCGCGTCGCTGCAGTCGATGGCACCGTCGCCGTCATCGTCGCGTCTGTTGTCGCAGATCTCGTCGGGCACCACGCACGCCGGGTCCGCCGCACAATCCGCGTCGTCACAGTCGGTCGCTCCGTCGCGATCGTTGTCGCGCCCGTCGTCGCAGCGCGTCTCCGGACGACAGCGCGGGTCACTCGCGCAGTCTGGATCGTCGCAGTCGGTCAGGCCGTCGCGGTCGTCATCGGTGCCGTTCCCGCACGCCTCCGGCGTCGTCGCGCAGGAAGCGTTGGTCGCGCAATCCGGATCGTCGCAGTCAAAGAGCCCATCAAGATCGTCGTCGCGATCATCGTCGCACACGCGCTCGGGCAGGCATCGCCGGTCACGCGCGCAGTCCGGGTCATCGCAGTCCGCGAGACCGTCTCGATCGTCGTCTGCTCCGTTGGCGCAGAGCTCGGGCGGCGCGACGCAGCTGGCGTCCGAGGCGCAGTCCGGGTCGTCGCAATCGGTGAGACCATCGAGGTCGTCGTCGCGCCCATCGTCGCAGCGCGTCTCGGGAAGACAGCGCGGATCCGCGGCGCAGTCGATGTCTGCGCAATCGGTCGAGCCGTCGCGATCGTCGTCGACGCCGTTGCCGCACTCTTCGGGAGGAAGCCCGCACACCGGGTCCGCCGCGCAGTCGCGATCGGCGCAATCGGCGAGTCCGTCTCCATCGTTGTCGACCCCGTCATCGCAAACGTCTTCGGGCGTGCAGCGCAGGTCGTCGCTGCAGTCAGGATCGTCGCAGTCGGTCAGGCCGTCTTCGTCGTCGTCGATCGCGTTGCCGCAACGCTCCGGCGCGCCGCTTCCGCACGCGGGATCGCCAGCGCAGTCGCCGTCTTCGCAATCGGTGAGCCGGTCGCCGTCGTTGTCGATGCCGTCGCCGCAGACCTCACCACACGCGGGATCGTCGGCACAGTCGGGATCACGGCAGTCGACGAGGCCATCACGATCTTCATCGCGACCATTGTCGCAGCTCGTCTCTGAGCTGGGCGCGGAGGTGTCTTCGCCAGCGTCAGTTCCTGCGTCGGCGCCAGCGTCAGTTCCTGCGTCGCCGCCAGCGTCCGCGCCAACATCGACGCTTCCGGTATCCGCATCTGCATCGGGGACGACGATTTCGGGACAGCCAACGAGCAGACACACGACACTGAACAAAATCGCTCGAACCAATAACCCACCCGTCTGCATACATGGATAGTTGCAAAACAACGCGCCAGATTCACTGACGCGATCGACCCGGCAACCTCAATTCACAAATGATTAGTGGTGGAGGCCCCAGAAAGCACTGAACATAGTGTCGGAGTCGGTGTCGTGAACGATCCGTTCGCAGAGACCTTGCGTCCCCTTGGACTTGATGACACTGTTCGCAGCCCTCGCCGACCCAGGCGAGTGATTCTGACGATAGAGAGAGAGCCGGATGAGTGTAGGAGAAGCGGTCCAGTGCAAGCCTGTCGAGGTACAGGTTGGCGACAAGGGCCTTGAGCGAGCGGTCAAGCACCTCAAGCGGAAGATGGCCGCTGAAGGCATCCTTCGTGAGCTGAAGCGCCGTCGTCACTACATGAAGCCCTCGGTCCGCCGCCGTAAGAAGGAAGCGGAAGCGGCTCGTCGTCGTCGCAAGAGAATCAAGATGGAGCGCATGGCCTGAGCCACGCAGACGTCAGAAGAAAACCCGAGGCGCTCGCCTTGGGTTTTTTGTGTCCGCTCCTCGATCACGATCACATCGCGACGCACTCGCCAGCACCTGCGCATCGCGCACCGTTTGGACACCGCGGATTGCACGCAGAGATGCACTCACCTTGATGACAGAGCTGACCCTCTCCACAGTTACTGTTTGAGACGCACCCCATCTGGCACTCCGCTTGTGTGGTGCAGTAGCTGCCAGCAGGACAGAGCGGATTGCACGCAGAGATGCACTGGCCGTCATGACGGAGTGTCCCTGGACCGCACGCGCTTGATGGCGCTCTTGATGGCGCGCTTGGCGCACGCGCGATCGTCGCAGAAGAACGTTCACCCAGACCATCATTGTCACCAAGCGTGCGATCTCCTCGTCGTACTTGGTCAAACGCCGCGAAGCGCGCCGTCGCCGCGGCATAGGCTTCGCGAAGCGTGTCGAACTCAGTGCGCGCATAAGACTCCGCGCGGGCTCGGTTGACCTCCACGCGCGTCTGCTCTCGAAGGAAGCGCGGGATCGACGCATAGTGCTCGTGTGTTGGCCGCATGATCTCGAAGCGACCGCAGGCACGACACGACCAACCATCCTCGGCGACGGGATTCACGTAGAGGTGATAGACGCGGCCCGCGTGGACCTCACCGGTGACGCGATCACGTGGCTGGATCCGCGCCCAGACAGGATCGAACATCCCGATGTCGCCGAGCGTCGTGAAGAGATCGATGGGACCTGGTGGAAGGGAAAAGGCGGCCCACTCTTCGGCGCCCAGTTGCGCGACGACGCGGCGTCCATGTGCGTCCACGATGTTGACCGATCGACCCGGCGCGTACTGCCCCGGACGCAAGACCACGATCGTCGCGGCATCCACTTGAGGGCTGGGTGACGCGTTCGGTAGCGTTGAGCGAATCGTGAGCTCCGGAGAACCCGCGCATCCGAAACAGAGCGCGAGTCCGATGAGCGCGAATCCGAAACGAGGGACGCGATTCACTGTCCACTCCACAGCTGGCCGAAGACGCGAAGCTGAAGACCGAACGACATCGACGAGAAGTTGGTCCCGTCCCCCGTGACAAAGTTCGGAAACGAGACGTACGGGACCAAGTCGACCAGCGCGGCCCCGCGTCGGCGCCCGAGCGTGATCGGGAGCGACATGCCAAAGCTGAGTCTGGGATCTTCGCCGTCGGTCAGCCGGAGGCTCAGGGAAGTGGTCATCGATACCGTGTCCGAGAACGAGCTGCGCAGCTCCGCGTAGATCCCTCCGACGATTCCGACCTCGCCATCGTCCAGATCGACCCCCACGGCGCTACTCAAGACACCCAAGAAGCTCACGCGATCACCGCGCGTTTGAAAGAGCAGCGAGAGCGCGTTGGAGAACACCGACTCCTGCTGCACCGGCGCGACGAACTGGTACGAGATCCCGAGCTGAAACGAGTCTCCCAGGACCGCCCCGATCGTGAAGCCAAGCTGCGGGCTCTGCGCGTCGAAGTCAGGGGTCAGTCGAAACCGAAGCGGCACGATGTTGATCTCAAAGCGCTTGGCGACACCAAGCGAGAGCCACCCACGCAGCGAGCTCGAGAACGCCGAACCCAGGCCGCCTTCTTCACCACCGGTCGCGACTTGGTACCGGTACGTCCCGAACGTCAATTCTGAGCTCAGTAGACCAGGCGCGTTGATCACCGGCCGTCGTGACAGGCGCGCGGGATACGGCGCCTCACCGCGCGAGCCTTGCGCCGCTGGCGGCTGCATCGGTTGGAGTGTGGGCGTCGGCTGCATCGGCTGCATCGGCTGCATCGGCTG
>CALJDU010000050.1 GCA_938024995.1 uncultured bacterium | reverse complement strand
GGCGGGTGGGGTCAGAAGCTTCCTCGTGATGAACGCGCAGCGCGGCGGAAGCTGACGCGCCCCATCTGCCATCCGCAGCATGCGCTCACAAACGAACACCCGAGCCAACCCGATCGCGAACGAACAGCCACGTCCAACCGAGAACACAAACGGACCGCGCTCCCCGAAGAAACAAAAGCAGCGTGTGCCCCACTCAAGCGGAGAACCCTCGTTGAACGCGGAGGATGGGCGGGTGGGGTCAGAAGAACGCTGAAGTGAAACTCACGCTGCGCGCTCGCGTTCTGGCGCGCCCCATCTGCCATCCGCAGCATGAGCAGAACCAAGAACGACCAAGCCAACTCGATCGCGAACAAACACCCACGTCCAACCACGAACACAAACGGAACGCGCTCCCCCAAGAAACAAAAGCAGCACGTGAACCACTCAAGCAAAGAACCCGAGCGGAACGCGGAGGTGACCCCACCCGCCCATCAAGCTTCCTCGCGAAGCGTGCGCAACGCGGCAGAAGCTAGCGCGCCCCATCTGCCATCCGCAGCATGAGCCAACTCAAGAACGAACGAGCCCACCGGCCCACTCAAGAACACAAACGGAACGCGCTCCCTCCCTCAAGAACGAAAGAGCCAACCGCTCACTCGAGCCGAGAACGAGCGACGCCACCTACGCCCATAGCGTCGGCTCGCGGTGCAGCTCCACACCAAACCGCTCCCGCACCGCGCCCTGAACCTCCTCCGCGAACGCCATCAGATCGCGTGTCTGCCCGCCGCCGTGGTGCACCAACGCCAACGCGTGCTTGCTCGAGATCCCGAACGCGCCGCGCCGCGTCCCTTTGCAAAGACCCGCGCGCTCAATCAACCAGCCCGCCGCGAGCTTGCTCTTTCCGTCACCCGCCGCGTAGCGCGGAACCTCGCTCGGCGCGGACACGAGCCCGCGCTCTACCGCGTCGCGCACCACGCGATCGGCATCCGCCGCCTCAATGATCGGGTTCGTGAAGAACGAGCCCGCGCAGCGCCGGTTCTCGTCGTCAGGATCAAAGACCATCGACTTCCGCTTCCGCAGACCGATCACGATCTCGCGAACTTCACTCGCGGTCGGCGCGCTCCCCTCCGTTCGCTTCGTCTCCGCGCGCTCTGCGACCGCGCGCTCGAGCTCCGCGTAACGAATCTCAGGCACCGCGCCGCGCCGAAGCGCGAAGCGAACAGAGAGAACGACGAAGCGATCGAGGTCCCGCTTGAAGCGACTGTCGCGATACCCAAAGTCGCAGTCCCGCGACGTGAGCAACCGATCCTCTAGCGTCTCGCGATCCAGCACCCGCACCCAGATAAGCGAGTCAGCGACCTCGTGCCCGTAGGCGCCCACGTTTTGAATCGGGGTCGCGCCGACGCTCCCGGGGATCCCGCTGAGACATTCAAAGCCCACCAGGTCTTGCCCGGTCAACCACGCGACCAGCGGATCCCAGCTCTCGCCCGCGGCGACGGTCAGCTCCGCCAGGTCCCCGTCCATTTTGAGCTCGCGCCCACGGGTCGCCATCTGGACCACCAAGCCGCCGACGCCCTCGTCCGGGATCACCAAGTTCGAACCGCCGCCCAGGATCCGGACCGGAACGCCGCGTCGCTTGGCCCAGCGAAGCCCCGCGACCACGTCCCGCTCTGACTCCGCGCGCAAGAAATACTCTGCTGGACCGCCGAGCTCGAAGCTCGTCAACGGCGCCAGCGGAACGGCTCGTTGGATCACGTTCTTCACGTCGTGCCTTCGTCCTTTTTGTGGCGCCCCGCAAAGCGAAAGAGGAGCGCGGAGAGGAGCATCGGGATCGCGAAGCGTAGCTCGACGGTGAGAATGTCGAGACCGCGCTGCGTGAAGAACGCTTTGACGTTGATCGGTGAGACCGGGATGGGTCGCCACGGGAGAAAGAAGCGCTCATCGGAGATTGGGTAGAGCATCGCGACGCCAAGTCCGCCGGTCGTCATCATGTCGAGCAGAGAGTGCGAGAGGAGCGCGAGGAACGACAGGAGGAAGATGCGCGGACGCTCTTCACGTTCGCGCCACAGGTTCGCGACGACGAGGGAGAAGAGGAGGTAGAACGCCGGCGAGTGAAACGCGCCGCGGTGGCCAAACGCATGTTCGTACTCAACGAAGGCGTGCATCACGACGTCGGCGTCGGGCAGCACCGCGCAGACCGCCCCAAGCAACCAAACCCCACGCCGAGAGTCCCGACGCGACGCCAAGCCCATGCTGAGCCCGACCGCTGCATGTGTAATGGCAGAGGCGATGAGCGAGTTTACCCAAAAGCGTCATTCCCCGGCTTCGCCGTGGCTTCTTTCGTTCTCGCGGTAAAACGAGGCGCTCAGCGTGTTTCCCGTAACAACCCGAGAGCGCGAGCATAGTCTCAGCGTGAGCTCCCGTGTCATCCCGCTAGCCAACCGCGCAAAGAGTGCTGACTCTGATGGCGGCGTGGTGGATCAAGCAAGAGAGCAACACGACGAAGGTGCATCATCGTCCAACATCGCGATTGTTAAGCGGTGGGTACGATCGGCTGGACCTTTCGTCCTCGCCGCGATCGCGATCTACGGATACGGCGTCTATCTCGCCGGCAAGGGGGTGATGCCGCGAGGGACGCCCGCCCCGCTCTTTAGCGTCCAGACCGCGAGCGGCGAAGCGTTCTCTCTTGAGGAGCAACGCGGCAAGCTCGTCGTTCTCAACTTCTGGGCGACCTGGTGTCCGCCCTGTCGCGCAGAGGCTCCCGTGCTCGATCGCGGTCACCGCGGATTGGGGGACGGCGGCGTCTTGATCGGGCTCTCGCTCGATACCGATCCGATCGAGGACGTTGCGCGCCACGCGGAGCGCCTCGGGATGAGCTACCCCATCGCGCTCGCGTCACGTGAGCTCGCGCGCCAGTACAACGTCACGACCTTGCCGACGACGATCGTTCTCAACGAAGAAGGCGAAGTGGTCACCTCAGTCGTAGGAGAGCTGAGCGACCGCCAACTCGCCGCCGCGATCGCCGAAGCGGATCACGCGCATCACGCGCACTGAACCGACGCCGTAGATCACCACGTCGCTTGCTCATTGCTTCGGTCGTTGCGTTGCGCGTGGCACCCTCTTGCGCATGACGCTCGCGCTTCGCGATCCCGATCTGTTTCGCGTCGATGCCTACATCGGCGGAGAGTTCGTCTCGTCGATCCTCCGCGCGACCGTTCGCGATCCGGCGACGGGGGACGTCATCGCGGAGGTGGCGCGGTGCGGGAAGTTCGAGACCCGTCACGCGATCGAAGCCGCGGACGACGCGCTCCCGGCATGGCGCGCCTTGCCCGCGCGCAAACGCGCGGACGTGCTCCACAAGTTGGCGGCGCTCATGGAAGAGCACGTCGACGACCTCGCGCTCTTGCTCACGAGTGAACAGGGAAAGCCGCTCGCGGAATCACGCGGCGAGGTGCGCTACGCCGCCTCGTTCTTGACGTGGTTCGCGGAGGAAGCCCCGCGCGTCTATGGCGACACGATTCCGTCTCCGGTCTCGGGGACGCGCTTGATGGTCATCCCGCAGCCCGTGGGCGTGTGCGCGGCGATTACCCCTTGGAACTTCCCGAGCGCGATGATCACGCGCAAGCTCGGTCCCGCGCTGGCGACCGGGTGCACCTTGGTCCTGAAGCCGGCGGAAGCGACACCGCTCTCTGCGCTCGCCCTTGCGGTCCTCAGCCAACGCGCAGGAGTACCGCCGGGTGTCTTCAACGTGGTCACCGGCGCCGCGAACGACGCCTCCGTGATCGGGGCGGTCCTCACCTCGGACCCGCGCGTCCGCAAGCTCAGCTTCACCGGCTCGACCGAGGTCGGGAAGCTGCTCTTGCGACAGTGCGCGTCCACTGTGAAGAAGGTCAGCCTCGAGCTTGGCGGGAACGCGCCCTTCATTGTTTTCGACGACGCTGATCTCTCCGAAGCGATCCGCGGCGCCATGACCGCCAAGTTTCGCAACGCCGGCCAGACCTGCATCGCGGCGAACCGCATCCTGGTGCAAGACGGAGTTCACGATGAGTTCGT
The DNA here is from genome assembly GCA_938024995.1 of uncultured bacterium. Classification (GTDB taxonomy): domain Bacteria; phylum Myxococcota_A; class Polyangia; order Polyangiales; family Houyiibacteriaceae; genus CALJDU01. The sequence goes on along the minus strand of CALJDU010000050.1, from coordinate 21,265 downwards.
GAGCGCCTTGCGCGCTGAGATCGACAAGCTGGTCGTCGGTCCCGGAACCGAACCAAGCGTCACCATGGGGCCGCTCCTTGAGCGGAACGGTTTCGACAAGGTCGCGTCGCACGTCGAAGACGCGTGCTCCCGTGGCGCTGAGCTCATCGTCGGTGGCGGCGCGCATGATCTCGGCGGGACGTTTTTCCAGCCCACGCTGCTGACGGGCGTGCGACACGGAATGCTCATGTCGAGCGAGGAGACCTTCGGTCCGGTCGCCGGGATCACGCGCTTCACGTCCGAGGAAGAAGCGATCACCCTCGCGAACGACACTCCGGCGGGGCTCGCCGCGTACTTCTATGCGCGGGATGTGGGGCGGGTGGTTCGGGTCAGCGAAGCGCTCGACTATGGGATGGTCGGGGCGAACACCGGCTTCGTCTCAACGACGGTCGCGCCCTTCGGCGGTATGAAGGAGAGCGGACTGGGGCGTGAAGGGTCCAAGTTCGGGATCGAAGACTGGATCGAGCGCAAGTACGTCGCGCTCGCGTTCTAGCAGCGCGCTCCAGCGCTACTCGCGCGCGGCGCCTGCCGACTCGGCGACGCTCTCTTCGACCTGCACGAAGTGAAGCCCGGCCCATGCGATCGCGAGCATCAAGATCATCAGGACCGCGAGCGCGAGCGGGAGCGTCGCGCCAGGGCCCGTCGTCGTGCTGAAACGGTCACGATAAAAGCGTCCACCGCTTCGCTTGCGAAGCTTCGTTTGGACCCCCGCGAGCAGGTCCACCTCGAGGTCCTCCGAGAGCCCCGACGCGCCATCCAGGAGCGCGATGAACGCGTCGTACTCTTCCGAGAGCGCTTCGTCCTCCGCGAGGGTCGCGAAGAACGTCGCGCGATCGTCGTCCTCAAGGAGGTCGTCGTACGCTGCGCTGAACAGATCTCTGGCTTCGTCACTCGTCACGTGGCGCTCTTCTGCTTCTTTTTCTTCTTGGCGCTCAGCTTGCTCTGCTTGCCGTGTTTGAGCTCATCGGGATCTTCGCCTTGAAGCGAGAGGACGCGACGCTGAAGCGTAATGCGCGCGCGATGCAGCCGGCTCTTGACCGTGCCCGCGGCCAACCCCGTGACGTCGCGGATCTCTTCGTAGGTCAGGTTCTCGATGTCGCGCAAGACGACGAGCTGTCGCTGCTCTTCGGAGAGCTCGCCGAGCGCTTGCCGGATGAACGCCTCCATCTCTTTTCCTTCGACGACCTGGTCGGGACGCGCGAGACGGGCGCTCGTGTTCATCGTCGAGCTCTCGATGGCGTGACCATGCGCGATCTCGTCGAGCTCTTGCTTCTTCCCTCGCGCGCGCCGCTTCAGGTACTTGATCCGGTTCTTGCAGTGGTTGGCCGCGACTCGGTACATCCACGTGCTCAGCTTGGAGTCCCCGCGAAAGGTCCCGATGCTCTTGAAGACCGTGACGAAGACCTCTTGGGCGAGGTCCTCGGCCTCCGCGCGATCCCCGATCATGCGGAAGACCAAGCGGAAGATCCGCGCTTGATAGAGCTGCACCAGCTCATTGAACGCCGCCTCGTCTTGGCGCTTCAGTCGCTCGACCAGTTTTTGTTCGTGACCCTCGGGCATCGCGACATGGAAACCGACCGACGCGGCAGCGATCTCCAGCTCGAGTGAGAGGCCCACACATAGCTGACAACAAAAACGCGCTGCGGTTCCCGCGGGACTGTACTGGTTTTGCGCGGACCTGTCCGGGAGGTCTCAGCGAGGCGCGTAGCGACGCTTAAGGCGCTCGGGGAGCAGCTCCCGAGGGAAGAGCGGCATCGGGTCGGCCTGCCGCCCATCCTCGCGCCACTCGAAGTGAAGATGCGCGCCGCGGGAGATCCCGGTGTTCCCCACCGCACCGATGATAGCGCCACGCTCCACCACTTGGCCGGGCGTTACATAGGCCTCCCGAAGATGAGCGTAAGCGCTCACCCGCGAGTCACCGTGAAGGACGACCACGAAGTTCCCGTACCCGGACACGCCGTTGTTGGCGTACGCCACAAGTCCGTCGGCGACCACGTGCACGTCTTGGTCAGCCTCGCACGCGAAGTCGATCCCGCGGTGCGTGAAGCCGCGCCTTGGTCCGAGTCCGCGACCGTATCGCGCACCGTCGACCGGCCAGTAAAGCGGGACCCGAGGAGACGCGATCTCGAGCGCGAGGATCTCTTGTTTCCAGTCCTCGTCGGGACGCGTCCGCGTGAGCTTGGCGGCAGCCCGTAGAACGCCGAGCCCGAGCCGCTCGGCGCGAACCTGCGCATCGCCATGAGGACGAGGCACACGACGCGGTCCGTCACAAAACCGGCGACCTCCATGCGTGACGCAGTGGACGCGGTCGGGAAGCCAATCGGTGATCACGGGACGCGTCGGCGGTCCGAGCGGTTCCGAACCGACCGCGGCGGTTGGCATCGCCGCGGTTGGCATCGCGGCGGATGGGGCCATCTCCTCGACCTCCCGCTCCTCGACCTCCGGCTCGGGCACCTCAGGCACCTCGGCGACCGCTGCCTCCTCTGGGGGTTCGCTTCGCGGCTCCTCACACGCGAGCAGAACCAACAACGCGAGCGCGCGGCTCAGTCGCGACATCGAATCGTCGCGAGATAGACGCCGTCTTCATCGGAGAACACCACGCCGATGGCGCCATCGTCACGACGCGCCGCGCGGGCGAAGCGAGCGGTCCCGCGAGGTCCGGTGATCACCAGCGGCGGCCCGATAGCGTCTTCGGTCACGACACGCGCGACGACTTCGCGGGGGCCGGCGTTGGTCTCGTCTTTGGTGGAGTCCGCCAGAAAAACAGCGTGGCGACCACGAACGACGTCGACGTGAAGCGGTCCGTACCCGCGCGAAGGCACCAACGCGACAGCTGGACGCGCGCCGTCACGGACCAAGCCGACCGCGGTCGCCGCTCCATTGCCGATCGCGGTGTATCCCACGTCGATCTTGTCTCCTGCTCGCGCGACCGGCGCGAGCTCCGCGGGGTCGAAGATGTTCGTGACGGGTCGAACGACGCGAGGCTCCGCGGGCGTCCCGTCGGCTTGGAGATCTACCCGATAGAGCGCTGATGTACCGGCGTGAGCATCGACGAAAACGAACGTGCGCGGCCTGCCGGAGACAAACGCAGGCGCAGATCCGCCGCGCCCAGACGGAGTGAGATCGTGACGCGCGTCGATCTCTCCGCGGCGGTTCATCCTCGCCAGCTTCATCCGCATCGGAGTGGCCGCCTCGGTGTACGCGATGACCGCGTGGTCACCTGCTTCTTGCACCGCAGGCGAGTAGCGGGTGTCGGCGTTCCGCGCGATCTCCACAAAGCTCCCGGTCCCATCGCGACGCAAGCGACCGAACGAGACCACCTGGGTTCCGTCCACGATGCCCACGAGTAACTCGTCTCCCGCCGACACGAGCGCTGGCGGAACTTCACGTCCGCGCGAACGCGGGATCACCAAGCGACGAAGGGGGCGGGGGCCGTCCTCTTGCGCGCGAACCAAAAAGAGCTGCTCCGCGTCGTCCACCACCGCGTAGCCAGCGACCACAAAACCTTCCGGCGTCGCGACGATCTCGGCGGGCCCCGGAGTGCTCCACAGCTTGACTGCGGCGCGCAAGAGCGGAGTGCAGCTCAACGGGGGCGTCGCCGCGTTGACGGTCGCTTCCGACGCGGCGGACGTCGTTCCCGCGGGGGTGTCTGGCCCTTCCTGGCGAAGCTGCTCAATGTCATCGAAGCCGGCGAGCGGATCGTCTTCGTTCGGTGCCTCGTCGACGACCGGCGCGACCTCAGGTGCGGCCTCGACCGTCTCGGTCTCCGGAGGCGCGGTCTCCTGGGGAACGTCTCGCGGCGTCGGGTCGCACCCCACCGCCGCGAAGATAACGATCGCCAGGAGCAGATGCAGGTCACGCGGCACCTGCGCATGGAATCGTAAGCCGTCGCTCGCGGCAAGCGAGCGGCAAGAACGAGCTAGCCTGCTAGGTCCGCCGACGGTCGCGGCGACGCGCGAGGAAGAGCAGATTCGGATAACGCTTCGCGATCCAGGCCAGCATCAGCGCGAGGAAGACGGCGCCGACGGTCGCCGAAATCGGTACGACCCGCTCTCGCCACTTCCCAACGGCAAGCGGCGGAGGGCTCGGCGGCAGCACGATCGGGAGGTCATCGTCCCACCGCGCTGACGCCATCGGCAGCGCGCTGTCCGGCGCCACGATCGCGAGGTGACTCATGACCTCGCGCTCGACGCCGCGCACGAAGAGCTGCTCGCGCCCGTTGCGCGTCCGCCGTTTCACGACCTTCGCGCCCAGGCCGAGGTGTGCCTGCCATCGATTGCTGCTGGGCGCGTTCACGACCCCGCCCATGCGCCGCACGTACATCGTCGAGGACCCTCCGCCGTCGAGGTTCATCGCGCGCCAGGCGCCGAACTCTTTGAGCGTCCGCGCGAGCTGGTAGAGCGTCAGGCCGCGACTCGTCTCTTGGCGACCGTCGGTGACCAAGAACCACACCTTGCGACCGTCCCGCGAGACCCCGACCGCTGAGCGCGGCTGCAAGTAGTTGGCGCCGCCCATCGGATCGATTCGGTCGGTCGTGACCTCGCCGTGATCGACCAACAGAGGGCGACCGCTCACCGCCTGACGAAGCGGCGGCAAGGGATCGACGACCTCGCGTGGTGGACTGATGCGCGCGCGTCCGCGATGGTCGATCGCGAAGAAGCCAAAGAGCGCGTTGTCTCCGGTCTCCGGCCACGCGACGCCGTCGCTCACGTGCGCCCCCAGCGGCCGCGAGAGCGAGCCCCAAAACCCTCCGTTGAGCGCCGCCGCGTACCCTCCGTCGGCCGCGAACGAAGAGACCGTCTGCCAACGCTCATCGTGGGGGGTCGCGCGGATCTCCACACCGTCTGCGTCGAGGTCGACCTCGATCAAGTGGATGACGCACGGGATGTTCGTGGAGCGGCGGAGATAACGAAGGCCGGGGTTGGGCTCTGACCACAAGTCGTCCGTCGTGAACCGGTGCCGAGGACGCTCTTGCGCGTGCACCGACACAGAAAGCGCCAACACGGAGAGCAACCACGCCGAGGCGAGGAGGAAGAACCGACCGGCGAGCGATTCTGTTCCCGCGATCCACGTCCCAAAACTTCGCTGCGTCATGCACCCCAGTGATTGCAACGCGCGCGCCGACGACCGGATACCGGGAGCCGCGCGCTTTTCGCGCCACACGTGATCCGAAGCGCGGCAAGGTCGACGCTTTTCCGCGGCAAATCATCCACACTCGTGCCTGCGCAAAGAGACCCGCTTTTTTTGCCCAGCTAGACGGTCCGAGAGACAAGAGAGCGTGGAGCTCCCGCGCCCGCTGCTCATCATGGTCTCTTCAACGTTCGCGCTGTTCGCGGGCTTTCACGCGTCGTCGTGCCAGTCGAACAACGACCCTGGAGCCTGGGACGCCGAGCTGACCGCGCACGAAGCCGAGCAGCTTGAAGCGCGCGCGTTCGACGGCGACGAAGAGCTGACTCTTCCAGAACTCGGCGGCGCGGACATCGCGACACCAGAGCCCGTTGTGATTTCGTCGCGCGACGCTTTTCGAATCGATCGGCGCGCGCGCTTCTTCTCTCAGCCAGACGGTCCGATCCGGAGCGCGCTCTCCGCGATGCCGATCGCGAGGATCGAGCGCGGAAGCGGGGGTCGGTCCCTCGGCTTCAAGATCACGCTGAGCGATGGCACGCGCGGCTACTTCAAACCCGAGCAGACCTTCTCTGGTGCGCACTGGTACTCCGAAGTCGCGGCCTACTACTTGGATCGCGAGCTCGGCTTCGGACGGGTCACGCCCGTGATCGGCAGACGCATGCGCTGGGAACCGCTCCGCCGCGCCGCGCGTTCGGACCGCCGCCTCAGCGAAGTGATCGTGCAAAACGACGGCACCGTACGCGGCGCCTTCATTCACTGGATCGACGGCGGTCTTCCGCGGATGCGGCTCGGTCGAGACTGGGAGCGCTGGGTCCGCATCGAAGGCCCGCTCGCGCTCACCCCGTTTCAGCGACCGCTTCACTATCGACAGCGTCTGCGCGGAGAGATCACCGCGGAACAAGCGCCACGTTTTCAGACACGTCGGGCGCCAGACGAGCCCTCGGAACAAGAGCAAGCGGCCGAGCTGTCGGACATGATCGTCTTCGACTTCTTGATCGCGAATGTCGACCGCTGGGGCGGCGGCTTCACGAACCTGCGGACACGAGGCGCGGCTGGCCCGCTGCTCTTCTTTGACAACGGCGCGGGCTTTTGGCCCAACGCGCGAACTGGCTTGATGGACACTCGGCTCGCCTCGCTCCAGAAGTTCCGCCGCCGGACGGTCGAGCGACTGCGCGCCTTTGATGAAGAAGCGTTCGCGGCCCGACTCGCGGGAGACCCACTCGCGCCCGTCTTACGAGACCGTCCGCGGGAGGCGGTCGGGGTCCGTGTGGACGCCGTGATCGCGCACGTGGAATCGCTGGTCGAGCGCTTCGGGGAAGACGAAGTTCTCGTCTGGTAAGCCTTTGTCGCTGGCGGCAAAGACCCACCACCGAACCTAGGGCGTGATGACGGTCGGCGACTCGTGGTAAATCCGTCGCATGCGACCTCACATACTCCTCAGCTTGCTCCTTTGCCTCTTCGTCGTGCTCGGGTGCGACAAAGAATCGAGCGACGGTTCTGAAGGCAGCGGCGCGAGCGCGATGACCGGGATGGCTTCGGAGATGACCGAAGCGACCGAAGCGACCGAAGCGACCGAAGCCGAAGATGACGGCGACGGCGATGATGAAGAAACGGCCGAGGCTCACGAAGAGGACGAGCACGGCGACGATGAGCACGGCGACGAGCACGGCGACGATGAGCACGAAGAGGGCGGCATCGACTCACTCGGAGTTCTCGGAAACAACCTCCCGAGCAACAGCCGCGGCGTCAGCCACATCTTGGTCCGGTGGCAAGGCGTCGAACGCGCGCCGAGCTCTGTGACCCGAAGCAAAGAAGAAGCGGAAGCGCGAACGAACGAAGCGCTCGCGCGAGCACGCGAGGACTGGAGCGCCGCGGTCACCGAGTTCTGCGAGGACGACGCGACCAACACGCACGACGGCGAGCTTGGTGATCTCGAACAAGGCATCCTCCCTGGCCCAATGGACGAAGCGCTCTTCTCCATGGAGGTCGGCGACCTGAGCGGGCCGATCGAGACCGACGTGGGCTACCACATCCTCAAGCGCATCCGTTAGCTCAAGCCGAGGTTAGCAGAGGCGGGTGAAGCAACGCGTCTCGACGGCGTTGCTAAGCGAGCTCGCGATGTCTTGGGCGAGCGCGTCGACGGTCGCGAGCACACGTTCGTCCTGAAACGCGAAGCGGTCATCTTCGCCACAGCCCGACCAGAGCGAGTAACCGAAGCGATCCCCAGCGCTAGAGCTCGACTTCCACAGGTCGACGTAGATGTGCTCGCCTTCGCACGCGACGTGGTTGTTGGGGTCGAGGATCTCGGGGACGTGCCGGACGCGACTCATGATCTCACGACCATCGAGCTCACTCGCGAGTGACTCCGCGAGCGACTCGTAGACAAACGCTTGGTCCGTGGACGGCAAGGACATCCCGACGTCTTTGAAGCTGATGATGGCGAACGGGACGTCCGCGTCCACATCGAGGACGAACGGCGAATAGTTCGGCGCCGAGGGCTCCTCCGTGATCACGGTCTGCGTCGTTGTGGTGACCGTCGCTGGCGTCTGCGTCGTCGCGGCCCGGCGTGGTCCGCGACGCCGTGTATCCTCACGTCCGCATCCCGAGATGAACGACGACAACAAAACCGACAGCACAATGATCAGACCGCCACGCGGGATGATGCCGCTCGGGATCTTGGTTGGGGGTCGGTCGTCACGCATGGGGACTGCCAAAGGATGGCTCGAAATCGATGGGGAGGCACTTGTTCATCGCATGATTCGGGTGGGCCGGGAAGCAGGCCTATGGCCAGTGCTTGTGGGCGACCATAAAGAGTACGCACGGGCGGTCGAACTTGTTTCGTTGACGCTCCCCGACGACCCCACAAACATCGGTCCGCTGGGCGCCATTTCAGCCCTCGCGAAGCGGTTTTCCGCTTTCGTCGCGGTCGCGTGCGACATGCCATACATCTCGGCCGCATCACTTCGACGTTTGTCCGAGCACACCTCGCCGGCACCGATTCTGACGTTCGGCGAGCCTTTTCCTGCGCGGTACCGAGACGCGCAGATCGACCGCGCGATCGAGAGCGGCACCCGTTCGTTTCGACGGCTCTTCGCTGATCGCGAGGTCGCCGCGTTACCGATCGAGGCCGCCGAGCTTCGCGACTGGGACTCTCCGAGCGACCTTCCTGGGGACTGTCCGCCCATCCCTCCAAACGAATAGGTGATTTGGAGCCTCCCTCCCATGGTCGCTCCGCTCTGCGCTCCTTCGTCGCTTTTGCGTGGCACCCCGAGAGCACCCGACGCGGGATGAGCCGCCTGTTCAGATGCTCAAAGAGGCCGAAACGAAATAGACTTCGAGCGTGACCGCCGCGCGCGTTGGCCTCATCGGGGATGTTCACGCCGAAGATGTTCGGCTGGAGCGAGCCCTGATGCGTCTTCGACAAGAGGACGTTGATCAGGTGCTCTGCGTTGGCGACATCGCGGACGGCCACGGTGACCTCACGCGTACGTGCGGGTTGCTTCAGGAGCACGAGGTGACCTGCGTCGCCGGGAACCACGAGCGCTGGGTGCTTGGGGAGACGATGCGCTCGCTGCCCTTCGCGCACTCCGTCGCGGAGGACGCGTTGTCGCGCACCTTCCTCGCGTCATTGCCGCCCACGGTCAGGATCGAGACGCGCGCAGGAACCGCGATGCTCTGCCACGGCGTTGGCGAGGACGACATGGCGATCTTGCGACGCGACACACGTGGATACGGACTTCAAGCGCTCCCGATCCGCGAGCACCAGCTCGATGAAGAGCTGTCCTTCATGCTCTGCGGACACACACACGAGCGGATGGTCCGCGCGCTTCCCGGCATAACCGTGATCAACGCGGGGACGCTTCATCGCGAGTTTGATGCTGGCTTCGCGGTCGTCGACTTCGAGGGATGCGAAGTGCACTGGTTCGCGGTCAACGAAGAGGGCGTCACGCCAACAGACGTCGAGCCGCTCCCGCTCCCGCGCCCCATCTGCTGAGCAAAGCGACCGCTGAGCGAAGCCCTCGAGAAATCACGGACGATGGACGCGTGAACGGAGCGTGCGGAGCGCGTCGGTCTTCATCGACAACGCTTCGCCACGCGCGATGTAGTCGCCCATCAGGAGCGCGCCCTGATCGCCCACCTTCGTGAAGTGATACTCGAGGTAAGGCTCGACCTCGAACGGGAGCAGGACGGGCGCCAGACGCGTGATGAGCGCGAGCGTCGGACCTTTGATCAACCCGAGGAGCGGCGGCGGGGACACGTCCAGTTCCCGTGCACTGATCGCGCGCGCTTCGGCGCAGGCGTCCGCTGCGAGCGAGGTCCACTCTCCCTTGCGCATGTTTGCGAACTTCCAGCCGGCGCCGCGAAGCGCGGTGATCGCGGGCATCAAGGTCGAGGTCCCGAACGCCATCATCGAGAGCGTGTCTTTGTGAACGTTCGCGGGGCAGTCTCCGCGCTTGAGCCACTTCACGATCACGTCCGCGCCGGTTCCCGTGAACGGGCTCGGGCCGCTGAAGAGGTACGCGACCCCTGGGCGCTCAAGGTGCGGGTCGAGCAGCTCGCTGACCTGGTAGCTGACCATCGCGATCCCGCCCATGACGACGCGATCAGCCGGAACGAAGCGCTCAAGCATCGCGGGTACATCGAGACCCGGTTGCATCGCGACCAAGGTCCCGCGGGCGGCCAGGTTGAGGAGCGCGCAGAAGCGCGGGTCCCCTTCGATGGCGTTCTTCAGGCCCGTGGTCGACATGCAGAGCCAGGTCTGATCGACCTTCACGTCGCGCATCTGCGCCGCGTCCGTGTAGACGCGATACGGCGTGAACGTCTCCGCGACCCGACCGCGCTTTCCTTGAATTCGGTAGAGGCGCATCCCCGCGCGACACTCCTCCGCATACTTCTCGCGGACGTACACGCTGACGCGTAGCCCGGCCTTTTGAAGCGCGAGACCGTAGGTGAGCCCCACCGCGCCTGCGCCGACGATCACGACATGCGCGGGGACGCTCTCTCCGCGCGTCGTCACTGCTCGCGGATCCCGTATCGCTTGGCGAGCTCACGCAGGTGGTAACGCGTCAGCCCCGCTTCTTGTGCGGAGCGCGTGATGTTGCCCGCGTGCTTATCGAGCAGGACCTTCAAGTAGGCCGCCTCGAAGGTGTCGAGGACCCGCTGCTTGGCCTCCTTGAAGGGCACGCCGTCTTCCACGAACTGCTCCGCGCTCCCGCCTGGAACCGTGACCGGCGGGGTCTTCTGCGAAGCCGGCAGAAGGTCCGACTGAGTGAGCTCATCCGAGTCCGCGAGCGAAGCCGCGCGTTCGATCGTGTTCTTGAGCTCGCGCACGTTGCCGGGCCAGGGGTACGCGCGGAGCCGAGCCATCGCGTCCTTGGTCACCGTCAGCTCACGCGACTCGCCGGGGTAGCGCCGACTCGCGAAGTCCTTGAGGAAGCCGTCGACCATCAACGTGATGTCTTCGGGTCGTTCGCGCAGCGGCGGTAGCTCGATCTGCACCACGCTCAGGCGATAGTAGAGGTCCTCGCGGAATGTTCCGTCGTTCACCATCTGCCGCAGGTCACGGTTGGTCGCGGCGACCACGCGCACATCGATCGGGATCCGCTTGTCCCCGCCCACGCGCTTGACCTCGCGGTTCTCGAGGACGCGCAAGAGCTTGGGCTGGAGCGTGATGTCGAGCTCACCGATCTCGTCCAAAAAGATCGTCCCGCCGTCCGCTTGTTCAAAACAGCCCTGCTTGCGGTCGACCGCTCCGGTGAACGCGCCGCGCTCATGACCAAAGAGCGTGCTCTCGATCAGGTCCTTTGGGATCGCGGAGCAGTCCTGAATCACGAGCGGCTGCTTCACGCGCGGAGAGCCGCGATGAAGCGCGCGGGAGACGAGCTCCTTGCCCGTTCCGGTCTCGCCACGAACCAGCACGGTCAGGTCGGTGGGCGCGACCTTCTGCAACACGGCGAAGATCTCGCGCATCCGCACGCTCTTGCCGACGAGGTCGAAGTAGCGGTCCTCTTTGCTCAGGTCGATGTCGACCGTGCCCTTTTCGGGCTCGAACTTGATCTGCGTCTTGCCGACCGAGAACACGCAGCCAGGCTTGAGCCAGACCTCGCGGATCCGCACCTCACCCATGCGCGTCCCGTTGGTCGACTCCAGGTCCTTGAGGATGACGCCTTGTTCGGTCGCGATGAGCTCGCAGTGAGTGCCGCTGACCGCTTTGTCTTGAAGCACGAGATCGCAGATCAAGGAGCGGCCGATCGTGACGCGCTCACGATCCATCACCAGCTCTTTGCCTTTATCGGAGCTGTCGATGACCTCGAGCTTCGACTTCTTGAGACGACGCTTGGTGGCCTTCTTGTCGACGAAGATCGTGGTCAAGGCGGGGTTGTCGCTCACTTTGCGTTCTCCCGGAGCGCGTTGATCGCGCGCTCGTAACTGTCTCGCGGCGAGTCGCTCGGACCCCGCTCGCACTTGAACACCGCGCTGCCCGCGACCAACACGTTGGCCCCGGCACGTGCGACCTGGTGCGCGGTTCCCGCGGGGCCCGCCTTCACGCCACCGTCGACCTGAAGATCGATGTCGCGACCGCTCGCCGCGATCATGGAGCGCACCCGCTGAATCTTGGGGAGCACACCTTCGATAAAGGACTGCCCACCAAAGCCAGGGTTGACGCTCATCAGCAAGATGAGATCGACCTTGTCCATTACGTAATCAAGAACGCGCTCGCTCGTGTGGGGATTGAGCGAGACCCCGGCGCGCACATTGCGGTCGTTGCCGCGGGTGCTCGGGAGCGCGCGGATCTGCGCGAGCACCCGATCCAAATGACGGCACGCCTCGACGTGAACCGTGATGACGTCCGCGCCGGCCTTGGCGAAGTCCGCCACGTACCGCTCTGGCTCGACGATCATGAGGTGTACATCGACGACTTTTTCGGTCGCGCGGCGCACCGCTTTCACCACCGGCGGGCCGATCGTGATGTTCGGCACGAAGCGGCCGTCCATGACGTCCACGTGGATCCAATCTGCGCCCGCTTCGTCAACCGCTCGCACCTCGTCGCATAAGTGTCCAAAGTCTGCGGACAAGATCGAAGGCGCGATCAAGATGGGGGAAGCGCTCATCAGCCTGAAGGAGACACCGACGACGCAACGCGGTCAATGGACAGAGGTGAGGAGGATCGATCCGATCGCCCGGCAAAGCAGGGGTTTTGGAGACTATCCGCCCGCCCTCAAGGTGGACCGACCTGCGCAGCAAGCTTGACGGAACAATGCCTCCGCCCACACAATCACGGCGGCCGCGCGAGAACGGCCCTTTTACCCATGGCCGAGCAGCGATATCGCGTCATCAAGCGCCTGGAAGCCGGCGGAATGGCAGAGGTCTTCGTCGGAGAGGCCCAGAGTGTTCAGGGCTTCAAGAAGAAGGTCGCTATTAAGCGCGTCCTTCCGCATCTCGCGGAGAACAAGAACTTCATCGGGATGTTCCTCGATGAAGCTCGTCTCGGTGCCCGGCTGAGCCACGCGAACATCGTCTCCGTCTTCGACATCGGCGCCGCCGACGGAACGTTCTTCATCGTGATGGAGTTCATCGACGGCTGTAACCTCAAGCGGATCATTGAGTCCGTGAGGCAGCAGGGTCGGCACTTCCCGATCAAAGAAGCGCTCTACATCGCGATGGAGACCTGCCGAGGGCTCAGCTACGCGCACGAGCTCGCGGACGAAGAGGAGCAACCGCTCAACCTCGTTCACCGCGACGTCTCACCGCCCAACATTCTGATCAGCAAACGCGGTGAGGTGAAGGTCACCGACTTTGGTCTCGCGAAAGCGACGACCCAGCTCGAGACCACGGACCCGGGCGTCGTCAAAGGCAAGTTCAGCTACCTCTCGCCCGAAGCGGCGCTCGGCGAACCAACCGACGCGCGCACCGACGTCTTTGCGCTCGGCGTCGTGCTCTGGGAGATGCTCGCGGGTCGACGGCTCTTCTTGGGCGAGACCGACTACGAGACCGTGAAGCTCGTGCAGCAGGCGAACGTGCCGAGCCTCTCGCGGCTCAACCCGGATATCGACCTCGATCTCGAAGCGGTGCTCGGCCGCGCGCTCACCCAAGACAAGGCGAACCGCTATCAGAGCGCGCGCGAAATGGGCGACGCGATCGCGGGCTACCTCTTCAGTCACCAGCTGAAGGTCACGTCGTACGACATCCAGACGCTCGTGAAGACGTCGCTCGCGCAGAAGGTCACGGCGACCACCTCGAGCGGCGGCACGGGGCACTCGATCATTGATCAGCTCATTCAAGAAGAGCTGCTGCGCTTCACCTCGCTCGACGAGCTGAGCGCGCCCGACGCCATCCCCACGCGCGTCTCCGACGGAGCCGCCCCGCTCGATGCCGGTCTCTTCGAAAACCCCGCGGACTGGTTCGCCCGCGACTCCGAGGTCAGCGCCGCGGTCGCGTCCGCGTCCAGTCCCGACAGCGAGCTCCCGGTTCCTGAGCTCGCCGACGAAGTCGCGCCGGACGACGCGCCGGAGCTAAGCGACATGGAGTCGATCGGAGAGCTCGCGAGCCTGGAGTCCGCGGAGGTGCTGATCGCGGAAGAGGCCAAGGACCAAAAGGGCGGCAGCAAGGTCGGCCTGATGCTCGGCCTTATGGTCGTGGGCGCGCTGATCGCTGTTGGCCTCTACTACTTGTCGATGCAGCAGTAGCTAGCCTGCTGCTAGCGCTGGAACTCGTAGAAGTCGCTCCCGAGCGCGAGCAGCGTCGTGAGCGCGTCGAGCGCGACGTACACCTCGTCGAGCAGCGCGGGATCGCTTAGGTCGCTCGGCGTGAGCTCCTCGCGGTAGTGCGCGCGGACCCACGCTTCGAGCGCGTCGATCTTCTCCCCGTCGAGCAGGCATGGCGCGTGAACACCGGAGCGCTCCTCCTCGGTCAACGCGACGCGCAGCCGAAGACACGCCGGCCCACCCCCATTGCGCATGCTCTGCCGGACATCGAGGAGCGCGATGTGCTCGATCGAAGAGCGGCTCGGGAGCGCCTCGAGGAACGCGCTCGTCGCGCCTTCGCCGCACTCGATCGGGCAGACCAAGGTGAGCCCCTGCTCGGCACGCACGAGCTGCGAGTTGAAGAGATAGGAGCGGACCGCCTCGGCGAGCGCGACCTCGTCCTCGCGAACGCGCACCGTCTCGAGCGGGATCCCGAAGTCGGCGCAGGTCTTATCGATGCGCTCGAGCGCGTCGTCGTCCTCGAAGGCGTGCTCGTGAACGAGGTGAACGTGCTCGTGGCCCACCGCGATCACGTCGTTGTGAAAGACCCCCGCATCGATCGCGCGCGCGGACTGGCGAAGGAAGAGCGTGCGCGCGGGATCGAGCCCGTGCATGCGCGCCACGACTTCGCTCGCCTCACGAGCCTGGCGCGCGGGGAAGCGCTGAGGTGAGGCTGTCGCGCCAGAGGACGGACCGAACACGCTCCGCCCGAAAACGAAGAGCTCCACGCCGGCTCCCTCGTGATGAAAGCGGGTGTGGTTCGCGGCGCCCTCGTCGCCCATCGTCGCGAGAACGGGCGCGTGGTGAACAAAGTGCGCGCTCGAGAAGATCCGCTTGAGCGCGCGCCCGCTCTGCGCTGGTTCGATCGCGCGGTGCACCTTGGCGGAGAGGTTCGCGGGCGTGAAGTGCACCTTGCCGTCCGCGCAGTCCGCGCTGGGTGAAACGGTCGCGGCGTTGGCGGTCCACATCGCAGAGGCCGAAGCGGCCGACGCGAGCAAGAGCGGGTGCCGACTCGCCCACTCCAGCACCTCTTTCGGCGCGCCGGAAAAGCCAAGCGCGCGCAGGGTCGGCACGTGCGGCCGCTCGTGCGGCGGGAGCACACCTTGAGGCACGCCGAGCCCAAGAAGCGCGCGCATCTTCGCGAGCCCTTGCAGCGCCGCCTCGCGTGGCCGACTGACCCGCCCGCGGTTGCTCGCGGAGGCCACGTTGCCGTGACTCAACCCCGCGTAGCCGTGGGTGGGACCGATCAGTCCGTCGAAGTTGATCTCGCGCACGGGATCAGCATCGCCTGGGCGACGGGATCGTCAACCGGTTTCACGCGCGCGCGGTCACGGTGTTGGCGAGGCCTCGTTTGGCGGGACCTCGTCTTCGGAGGCTTGCGGCGCAGCTTGCGGCGGTTCGGACTCTTCGTTGGGAGCTTCTTCAGCCTCTTCGACGACTTCTTCGACTGCTTCTTCGACCTCTTCGGTCGCGCGTCCCCGCACCTTGTTCACCAACTTCGACGCGCGGCCCCATGCGCCTTCTGCCGCTTCGCCCACTTCATCGAGGTTGGGTACCGCGTCTTGGGCCGCGCCCAAGATCCCCGCGGCGGTGCCCGCGAAGTCCGCCAGCGCGCGGTAGACCTCCGTCTCTTTGAGCCGCCCGTGAATGCCTGCTTGTTCAAGCTGATAGAACACGAACTCGGCGAACCAAAGCGCGAAGAACGCTTTGTCGTAGACGCCGCCAAAGAGCGCTCCGTCGCTCCGCTCCAGCTGCGCGATCAAGGTGTCGATCCGCTCGCGCCCGTCGTCATCGACGAAGCCCGCGCGCTTGGCCTTTTCAAGATAGCCGCGCGCCGCTTCCCGGTCGTCCTCTTCGTACGCGAGGTAGGCGCGGATGAACGCGGTGTCCTCTTCGGGGATCCCGGCGTCGTCCGTGGCGTCGCAGAATTTTTTCATCTCCGCGCGCGCGTCATCCATTTCGTCGCGGCCCATGAAGCAATACGCGACCGAGCCATGACCCAAGGCGGCGAGCACCGCGGTCAACGCGCGGAGCTCCAACTCGTTCATGATCGCCGACTCATTCCCAGCCATCGTTCCGTATGCGCGCGCGAGCTCGTCCTGGAAGCCCGCGACGTCATCGAGGCCGTCGCTCTCGCGCTGGGCGAGCTGACAATAGTCGTGAGTCGCATAGAGATACGACTTGGCTGCGCGAACGATGGGCGCGAGCTCCGGGATCCCCATCGCGTCGGTGTCGTTCATCCACGCTTCGTAGAGCATGATCTCGGGCGGCACGGGGACCGGGATCTTGGGGTGGAGCTTGAGCACCATAAAGGTCGTCATGAGCAAGCCGTGCTCCGTGCTCGCGTCCATTCGCTGAAGGATCGGGACGTCTCGGGACACGCCGAGGTCACGGAGGAGGTCAGGGAGAATCGCGGGGAGCTGGTCTTCGCTCTCGCCGCGCACGATCGCTTGGCCCTCTTCGCGCATTTGATAGAGCGCGTAGCCAAGAGACGCGAGATCGGCGCCCGCGCCCGCGACCTCGCGCAGGTTGATGTCATCGCCCTCGATGGCGCGCCGCTCCGCGATCTGGCGATAGGCCCCAATCGCTTGTGCCACGCGTTCACCGATCCGCGCGACATCGGGATCGTCACCACGTTTGGAGACCGCGATCTTCATCGCGACGTAGAGGTGAACCTTCGTCGTGTCGATCTGTTCGCGGAGCCGCTCCTCGTCGGACTTCTCACATGAGCAAGCCGACACGCCTAAGAAGGCGCAGAGGAAGAAGATCGTGAAACGAGTGTGGATCAACCGAGCTCGCTCAACACCGCTTCAAGCTCAGCGCCTTCAAGGATCGAGGTGTTCGCCTTGAGTGACTCCTTGAACGCGTCGATGTCCTTACCCTCTTCGTCGATCCACTCTTCCACGCAATGCGGGTGGAGGTAGCCCGCGCCTTTGCGGACGAACGCGCCGGTGTCGATCTCGCGCTCGATCGCGATCCGCGGATCGCCTTTTTGGATCTTGTCGTCGCAGATGATGCAGCGCGCACGTGAGGTCGGCGCGTGATCCGCATAGGGAAACGCGCCCGGCTTCTTGGCGGCCTTGGTCGCGCTCTCCGCGATGAGCTTTTTGAGCTCTTCTTCGTTCGCGACCGGGACGTCGCCTTCGTACTTCTCAAGCGTCGGTCCCAAGAGCTTGCCGTGCTTCTTCGCGGCGCACTCCATGTGGTGCCAGCGATGAGACACACGACCGCTGTCGCTGAAGGTGTTGACGAACGCTTCCCCAAAACGAAGCACGCCCTTGTCGATCTTCTTGCGGCAGGTCTTGCAGCTCGCGCGTCCTGATTTGGCCGGCTGAATGATGTGTTCGAGTTCGCTCATCTGACTTGCTCCCGTCTGCCCCTCGAGACGTTGAATACGGCGGAGGCTATCGAATCTCCCTCCCGAGCAAAAACGCGCGCAAAGGGGGACCGTCGTCTCAGGCCAAATCTACACGACGCACCCCGTTTGTGTGTCGCAAGAGTAAGTGGAAACGCGCACGATCTTTTCTCGTTCTTTTGGGGTTCTTTGGAGAGGAAATCGAGATGGGATTGAGACTGGTTTGTGGCCTCGCGGTGATCGCGTTGCTGTGGTCACCGTCGCTCACGAGCGCACAGCGCATCACAGCGACAGGCGGCTTTCTTTGGGATGTGCAGAACGACGGCGCGATTAACAACGGCTTGTCGAACGCGTACGATGGGATGTACCGCATCCGCGTCGGCGGAACCGCGTACAACGGCGGCAGCGGTACCGCGTTTGCGGGCACCAGCGGCTGGGCGACTCCGAGTCAGTCGATCGCGGGCCTGAACGTGACCCGCCGCGTCTACGCACCGACCTACGACGGACGCTTCGGAAGCGACACGGGATGGGCGCGTTTTGAGGTCACGTTGGAGAACACGTCTGGCGCGGAGGTGACGACCACCGTCGAACTCTACGGCAACTTGGGTTCTGACGGAGGCACTGAGCACACCGGGAGCTCAGACGGCGATGTTGTCTTCACGACGGCCGACGAGTGGGTGGCGACGGACGACGCCGACGCGACGCGTGATCCATCACTCGCGCACATCATCTACGGCGCAAGCAACACCGGCGCGACCGCTCCGACCGAGATGAGTGTTTCGGGCGACAACCTCTCGTGGACGATCCCCGCGGTCGTCCCCGCGGGTCAGACGCGGCACCTGATCTTCTTCGCCGTCCAGGCAGAGAACCGCGTCGACGCCGAGAACATGGCAGAGAAGCTGCGCATGTGGTCGATCCCTGAGCAGTGGGACCAGCTCACCGCTGCGCAGCTGAACAACACAATCAACTGGAACTTCGCCACGCGATTTTCTCCGCGTGTCGACACCGGGCTCTTCGACGTCACGACCGGTGGCTCGCTCATCAACGGAACCAGCGACTCCTACGACGGGATGTACCGGGTCGACGTCAACGGAACGAGCTACACCAACTCGCTCCCGATGCTGGCGATCGAAGGCGGGCGGCTCATCGTGATGCCGCCGCAGACGATCGGCAGCCTGCGCGTCCAGCGAACCTGGTACGTCGCTGAGAACGGCACTCCGGTCGGGCGCGCGAGCGTGCTCATGCACAACACGACAGGATCAAGCGAACCCTCGGTCGTTCGCGTTTGGGGCAACCTGGGCTCCGACGGCAGCACGTTCGTCACAGGAACCTCAAGCGGAGACGAAGTCTTCACGGCCGGCGATCGCTGGGTGCTCACGGACGACGCGTCGGACGGTGGCGGCGACCCCAGTCTCGCGCACGTGTTCTCGAACCGTCTCACGCCCTCTGCGGCGAGCCTCTCCGGAGACAACCTGGAGTGGACGTACCCGAGCCGAAACGTCCCGGCGAACGACGCGTCGATCATCTCCTTCTACGCCGCGCAAGGCGCTGACCGAGCCGCTTCACGTGAGCTCGCGAACGCGATCGCGACGAATGAAGAAGCCCAGTACAACGCCGGAACCCCCCACGCCTGGGCCACTCGCGAGCTGAGCTGGAGCGCGCGGAACATCACCTTGACCGCCGAAGACGGCGAGCCGTACGACGTCGAGCGCGTGTCCGGCGGTTTCTTCGATGGTGGCGCCGACGCGTACGACACCATGTACCGCGTCGAGGTGGCCACGACGGCGCCGAACTTCCGGAACTCGTTCGCGGTGATTCGCCTGCGCACGATGGGACGCGAGATCGACATGCGCGGCATCACGCTCGGCGCGTTCTTCTTGAGCCGTCGATACTTCGTCCCGGACACTGGCGACGGCTTCGCGCGCCTTCACCACGTGGTCGGCAACCCGGCGACGGCCCCGGCGACCGCAGACGTTCGGATCTTCGGCAACCTCGGCTCGGATGGATCGACCTCGGTCACCGGGAGCGGTGACGGAGACACCATGGTGGAGAACACCGACACCTACTTCGCGACCGACGACGCGGATGGTTCCGGGGACCCGAGCCTCGCGCATGTCATGCAGGGCGCTGGAGTCGTGACGGAGCCGGTCGATATGGCCAGCATCACGCGCGACAACCCGGAGTGGACCTACGGGGGGGTCGCGCTGCCAGCTCGTACGAGCGTCGGCCTCGCGGTGTTCGCGGTGGCGGCGGCCGATCGCGCGACCGCGGCCTCACGAGCGGAGACCCTCGTCGCGCTTGGCGGCGCGGCAACGGAAGGCCTGACCGAAGAAGAGATCGCTACCATCGCGAACTTCGGCGCGGGCGGGCTCGACAACGGTGAAGCGTGCAGCGATGCCGCGGGATGCTTGAGCGGCTTCTGCGCGGATGGCGTGTGCTGTGACAGCGCGTGCGGAGACAGCGCGACCGATGACTGCCAAGCGTGCGCAGTGGCCGCCGGAGCTGACGCGGACGGAATCTGTGGAGCGCTCAGCGCCGCGGTCGCGCCGACGATCACCTGTCGCGCCGCCGCCGGTGATTGTGACGCAGAAGAGACATGTGTCGCCGGGTCGCTTGAGTGCCCCGCGGACGCGCTCGCGGCGGCCGATGAGGTCTGCCGCCCGGCGACCGACGTATGTGACGCCGCCGAGGTGTGCACTGGCGTTGACGTGACCTGCCCGCCTGACGCGGCGATGGCCGCGGGCACCAGCTGCCGCGCCGCGGCTGGCGCGTGTGACGCGGAGGAGACCTGCGATGGTTCGATGATGGCCTGCCCCGTCGACGCCTTTGTGGCCGCCGGCGAGAGCTGTCGCGAAGCCGCGGGGGAGTGTGACGTCGCGGAGACGTGCACCGGCACGGAAGCGGCGTGTCCGGCGGACGCCTTCATGGCCGCTGGGACGGTTTGCCGCGCGGCAGACGGCGTGTGTGATGTCGAAGAAGCGTGCACCGGCTCCGCGGGCGACTGTCCGATGGACGGCTCGATGCCAGACGGAACGGTCTGCGCGGACGGCGTGACCTGCAACGGCGATGAGGTGTGCATGATGGGCACTTGTGCATCGATGGGAGCGCTCGATTGCGACGACGGCAACGCCTGTACCGCAGACGCCTGCGCGGAGCCGGGTGGATGCACCAACGAGCCGATCGCGGGCTGCTGCATGGCGGACGCGGACTGCGATGACATGGACATGTGCACGACCGACTCGTGTGATGTCGTGACGAACACCTGCAGCAACACCATGGTCGCCGGCTGTGGTGAGGACGCAGGGATGCCTGACGCCGGGACTGACGCAGGTGACGACGCCGGCGACGACGCAGGCGGCGACGACGCAGGCGTGATCGACAGCGGAATGGGATCCGTAGACGACGATGGTGGGTGCAGCTGCGCCGTGCCGGGCGCCGCGACCGGCTCTTCGACGCGAGGTTGGCTCGCGCTCGCGGTGCTTGGGTTCGCGTTCATAAGGCGCCGACGCGCCTAGCGACGGCAGAACAACGAAGAAGAGGGCGTCCACATGGGCGCTCTTTTTTTTAGGGGTCTGATTCGCAGACCCTCGCGCCTTTGGCGCTCACCCACCGTTCGCTTCGCTCTGTGGAGCGCTCTCGTGCGTACGCCGTTTCCGGTCTCCTTCGGTTCCCGTCTTTGATGCGTACGCCCAAGTGCGCTCGGACCGTTGCCTCGGTGGTCCTCCGTCATCTGTACGACGAGAGGTTTCGGCCGAGCGGCCGGTACGCGGGTTTGCCGTCTCTAGGTGATCGCGGTACGGAGTTGTCGTGCTTCGTTACCGCGCCGATCTCCGCACGCTCTTCTTCAATGGGCTGTACTTCTCTTTGCTCGCGCTCGCCTTTGCGCTGCGCCCGCTCGACGCGAGTACGGTCGATCTCTCGCGCTTCGTCGCGGGGGCGCCGGTTGTCAGCAGCTGGCTTGTTGGGGTCGTCCTCTTTGGGGCGCTCTGCCTGACCGCGT
>CALJDU010000049.1 GCA_938024995.1 uncultured bacterium | reverse complement strand
GCGCTTCGCGCGCGGCCTCGCACCTCGTCCGTCGTCCGCCGACGCTCAAAAATACTCGGCATTGTTGTCGGTCAGTGGACACGAACGCGATACGGGCAGCATCACAAATCGCATCCAGCGACTTTTTCAGCGACCTGCTAGCGATATGGACCGCTCGACCTCGACCTCAGCCCACAATCATCCATCCGTTCGAGTCGTGAGTGATCTAGCCCGTTGACTCAGGGGTTAAGTCACTCGATCGTCTCGAGTGTTGTTCAAGTCCCTCGACGGCGAACTAGCAGTTGCTCCCCGTCCTCGCGATCTGACAAGCTTTCACTCAGATGACGGACGGAAAGCCGCCCCCGCTCCCACCGAAACGACCGCCGCCACTTCCAGGGCGCGCGCCGTCGTCCGCGGTCCGCGTGCCGCCGCCTGCGCCTCGTGTTCCGCCTCCGCTCCCGCGCCAGGCGCGACCGAGCGTCCCGGTTCCGGCAGAGTCCGCTGAGCGAAAGAAGCTCGCCCAAGCCGCGCTCAAACTCCGCGACGAGCAGCTCAAGGCGCGGGTGGTCTTCTACAACAAGCAGTCGCAGACGAACGCGGAGCTCGACGCGATCACCGAGGGCGTGATCGCAGACCTGCGGGCGCTTCAGCTCGCGGTCGATACCCGCGAGGAGGTCATCGACAACCGAGCGGAGCTCACGCGACACTTGCGAGAGCTCCTCGAGAAGCTCCTGTCGCCGCGACGTGAGCAGCTGATCCGCCTCAAGATTCAGAAGATCCAGCGCCGGATCGTCACGCTCTTTTTCGAGTCGGAGATCTACACAGACATCGTGATGGAGTCCCGCAATGTGTACTCCCACGCGGACGAGGCGCTCTACCATGTGCTCAAGAAGAACGAGCACGACCTGCTCCTCTCGCTCGATGGGCTTCAGTACGAGAAGCCCGAGATCTACGAAGCGGCCGTTCAGCAGCTCCTCCAGTTTCAGAAACGTTTGGTCAACGCGGTGCTCTCGCGTTCCAAGCCCGAGCTGGAGCGCTTGCTCCACGTCTATCGTGACGTGCTGCTCGTCTTCTTGATGCGGGACTTCCGCGCGGAGATCCCCGCGTTCGCCCACCAAGTGATCGCGGAGTCGAACGTCGCCGCGATGGGCGGCCCTTCTTACAAGATCCGTCATGACGCGTTCCCCGCGTTCCGCGCTGCGTTCGAGACCCGCTTTCTTCAGTCGCTCCTCGACGGGCTTCATGAACCGCTCACCCGCCGACTCGACGGGAGCGGTGAAGAGACCTTTCGCGAGGAGACGATGGTCTTCGCCTCGAACCCGCAAATCTACGCGACCGTTTGTGAGATCGTTTGCAACACGCTCTACGAGTTCATGCACGGGGAGGGCTACCTGGACCTCCCGGTGACCTGGCAACGTTCGCTCTACGACGGTTAGCGCAAGGTCGGTTAGCGCAAGGTCATTTAGCGCAAGGTGAGCTTCCCCAAGGTCAGTCGCGCGCGAGGAGAGGAGCGAGCGCGTCCATCGCTTTGACGATCTCGTTGTAGGGAGCGGAGGTGAAGCACAGCCGCGCCCACTTCTTGAAGTCGGCGCCGCATGCGCTTCCGGGCGTCAGCAGCACGCCCGCTTCTAAGCAGGACACGAGAAACGGAAAAGCGTCCTCGTCCTCATCGCGGAGATAAGGCGAGGTGTCGAAGAGCACGAAGGTTCCGCCGCGCGGCCTCGGGATGCCGAGCCGCGTCGACACGAGCTCCGCCGCTTCGCGATAGAGCGTGCGGCTCTCGTCGAGCCAAGCGTGGCCTTCACGCAGCGCGGCGGCCGCGGCGTACTGCATCGGTTTCGCGGCGCAGTACGTCTGGAAAGTCTGCACGCTTCGGATCGCGCGCATGACCTCGCTGGGTCCATGTGTGTAGCCGATGCGCGCGCCGGCGAGCCCGTAGCTCTTGCTCAAGGTGTGGCAAACGACCGCGCGAGGACGAAGACGCGGGTGGAGCCAGATCGGTTCGGGCGCGACCTCGTCGAACCAGATGTCCATATAGGCCTCGTCGCACAGGACCCAGAGGTCGTGCCGCTCGGCGACCCGGATCGCGCCCTCGAGATCGCGCGCGCAGAGGACGGCGCCGGTCGGGTTGTGCGGCGAGTTGAGGTAGAGCATCGCGGTGCGCTCCGTGACGGCGGCCTCTAGCGCGGCCTCCAGATCAAAACCTTCGCCGAGCCGATCGAACACCGGCACCTCGACCGGGACCCCGCCGCGCGCCGCGATGATCCCGCGGATGAGCGGCCAGTAAGGAGACGGCAGCAGGACCTCATCGCCTGGGTTGAGCAGGGTCTCGCACACGACGCTGATCCCGGACGTCGCGCCCGACATGACCTGCAGATCACCGCGCGGGACCTCGTGGCCGGTGCGCTCGATCAGGCGCTGGTGGATCGCGTCGAGCAAGACGGGCTCGCCCTGAACCGGAGAGTAGGTGTGGAGGTGCGGGGTCGCGCCGGTACGCTGTGACTCGGCACGCGCCGCGAGGATCGGCTCTCGATAGGTGTCTCCGACGTGCAGCGGGTGAATATGCCCGCCGCGCTCGCGCGCCTTCTGCGCCAGTTTCGAGAAGACTTTCGAGGAGAGGCTCTGCGAGGTGTCAGCGACGAGGGGGAAGCGCGGCATGCCGATTTGTATCGCGGGCGCGCGAGAATTTCACGGCTCAGTCAGCGTCTCTGGATCGCGCTCTCCTCCCTCTGGCGGGGCGTCACGTGGACACTCCGTTGGAAGCGCGAGCGTCGCGGTGTCGTCGACGAGGCGACCCCCGTCCATCGAGAACGTCACCGGGCGGAAGTGAAGGGCGCTGACAAACTGGTCGTCGTGAGAGAGCGCGAGCTCGGCGAGCGGCTCCCCTGCGCAGTACGCGTTCAGGGCGGCGTAGCGCAGACCGATTCGTTGCACGCGATCGTAAAGGGTGCGCGACGTCCGGATCACGTCGCCCTCGTCGAGATCGATGACGCGCGGCGCGCGGCCCGGAGGGCGCCACGCCAGTTCATCCGCGAGCGCCTTCGCCGCTGCGGCGCGTTCGATGAGCGAGTCATCAGACAGTGGGTCATCCTGCTCGCGGACCTCGTCGAGGAAGCGCTTCAGGACCACCGCGGCCTCGAAGCTTCGCCCGGGAGGGGCGTGACCGAGGACCGTCCGGAGCTCCTCGAGGGCGCGCGCGCGTTCGTGCGGCAAGAGCTTCGCGGCGCACGCGAAGAGCGGCGCGCTGATCAATTGAACCGCGACCAGTGCCTCCTCGCGCCGCGCGACGCAGCTCCCGTGGCAGAGGTCAAGGTACGCGCGGATGACGTCATGTCCTCTCGCGATGCACTCCGCTGGGGTACGCGCTGCGCGGAGATGGCCAACCGCGCGGGTCGGAGGACCGGGTATCCCGACGTACTCGCAGCGGTCGCTCTCGGCGGTGGAGTAGCTCTGCTCGGAGGCGGCCGCGATCAGCGAGGCATAGTCACTGAAGGGAGCGGCGACGACCACCCGCACGTCGCCCTCGGTGAGCCCCCGAAGGGACGGCCGTCGCCACGGCGGCGGGCGCTCCATTTCGCTCAGCGCGCGGTCGACCTCATAGAGCGCGCGCTTGCGAAGCTCACGTTGACGGAGGTGAAACGCGGAGAAGCCGAGCAAGAGCGCCAGCGCGATGATCGCGAGCGGGATCGTGTCGCGACCCACGAGCGGGCGACTCAGGGCGACCACCGATCTGGCAATCCGGTTGTTTGGAGCATCGCCGCCATGTCCATCGTCACGGCGACCGAGACGTGGACGAGGAAGCCTGCCCAGATGGAGCGGCTCTTGTAGGCGAGGGTCCCGAGAACGATGCCTGCGATGATCGCGCCGACCGTCTCGCCCCACGGCTTGCCGAAGTGGATCATGCAGTACGGAACGGTCATCGCGAGGATGCTGTAGCTGCCCATCGTCGGCTCGAGCGCCTTGAGCCAATGTCCCCGAAAGAAGAACTCGAGGCTAAAGAACTGGAGCGCGTAGAGGCCGGTCCAGATCAGGTAGTCGGACCAGCTCCGGCCCGCGTTGGGGTACATCGGGTAGTGACGCTGAAAGCCTTCGTCAAAGCTCACCGCGACGACGCAGACGAACACGACGACGTACGCCAAGAAGTACATCCAAGCGTGCTCGCGAAAGTTCTTGAACGAGAGACCGTGGTCGACCACGCGTTCCTTCAAGGCGAATTTGATGATGCACGCGGGGACGACGAAGTAGGCGAGGAAGCGAACGCCGGCCCACCAGCTCTTGCCGTAGAGCAGTCGCCACTGAGGGTCTTGGAACTGCCGAAAGAACTCGCTCTCGTCAGCGCGCGCGTTCACGAATTCGTAGAAGTCGCGCGAGCTCCCGAGGTACTCCAGCGCGACGAGCATCAGCGCGCCGATCGAGAGCACGACCATCGGTCGCCAGTCGTAGCCCAGGCCGGCGTCTTCTCGCTCCTGCCGCGCGACCTTCGCGTTGGCGTCGACTTCCGCCCAGGTCTCTAGGAAAAAGCGCCGCGGGTGAAGCTGCGCGAGCTTCCCGACCTCTTCGCGAGGCACGTCACCGGTCTCGCGTTTCGGCTTCGTCTTTGTCTTCTTCTTTGTCACGAACCGTCCTCGAAAGCCTCGTACGCCACCTCGAGGATCGTGTACACGATATCGCCGCGCGGCCGACGGACGATCACCTCGTCGTCGACCTCTTTGCGCATGAGCGCCTTCGCAACGGGCGAGTCGATACTAATGCCGTGCTCGTGAAGATCCGTCTCGTCCGGGCCCACGATTCGGAAGGTACGCTCTTGTCCTTCTTCGTCCTCCACCTTTATCCAGGCGCCGAAGTAGATCTTGTCGCTCTTGCGCTCTCCGGCGCCGGTCACGACCGTGAGCTCGTCGAGGCGCTTGCTCAGGTATCGCACCTTGCGATCGATCTCGCGGAGCTTCTTCTTGCCGTAGATGTACTCCGCGTTCTCGGAGCGATCCCCCTCGGCCGCCGCTTCCGCGACGCCTTGGCAGACCTTGGGACGCTCGACGGTCCAGAGGTGGTCGAGCTCCTTGCGCATGCGCCGCTCGCCTTCGGGCGTAATGTAGGGCGTCCCCTTCGGCCGGTGCTTTCGTTGGCGTCCCACGTGGCGCGCATCGTCGCTGCTCTCTACCGGCTGATCAACCGCCAGGCCGACGGCGGCTATCGCCTCTTGGGCAAGAGCGCTGCACTGAGCGCTTCCATGTGCGCGCTAAGGTCGAGGGACCCCGCTCGTGCGCTGCTCTGCGCGCTCCGGATCTTGCTCGCGCCCGGAATCGGGAAAACGTTTTCGCCGAGGTGCATGAGCCACCCAATCGCGATCTCTTCGCAGCTGGCGTCGAGCTGATCCGCGACCCGACCGAGCGCGCTGTGGCACTGGATCGCTTTGCGGTCTTTCCAACCGCCGACTGGGCTGTAGGGCATGAACGCGATCCCTTCGCGCGCACACTCATCAAAGACACCGTTCTTGAAGACCGCCGTGTCGAGCGGGTGACAGCGGTTCTGAACGCTCACGATCTCGACCATCGCCCGGGCGCGCCGAATGTGATCCACCTCGACGTTGCTCAGCCCGATGTGTTTGACCTTCCCTTCGCGCTGCAGGTCCGCGAGCGCGCCGATCGTGTCTTCGAAAGGGACGAGCGGTTCTTGCGGCGCGTGAAGCTGATAGACGGCGATCTGATCCACGCCGAGCGCGCGCAGGCTGGCTTCGCAGGCGCGCTTGAGATGATCGGGGTGGGCGTTGCGCGTCCACGAACCATCGGGGCGCTCGAGCCCCCCTTTGGTCGCGATCAGGATCTCCGCGCTCGGGTTCGCGACCTGCCAATCCGCGACCGCGTTCGCGATGAGCGCTTCGTTATGTCCGATGTCTTCGTGATCGAGGCAGTAGACATCCGCGGTGTCGATCAATCGCATCCCCGCGTCGAGCGCCGCGTGGATGACCTCGATGCCCGCGGTCTCGTCAGGGCGCCCCTTGATCGAGAGCGGCATCCCGCCGAGCCCGATCGCGGTCGTGGTGAAGTCGGTCGGACCAAAGCGGCGCGTCAGCATCCAAAGACGATACTCGAAGTCGGCGTGGGCGTGCGGCCAGCTGACGGTCGGCCATCAGCGACGAGCAAGGATCAGCGGCCTGCTCGACCGCTAGCGCCCGAACATCTCGCGGAACGCCGCCTCGACTTCACCGTCGGTCCGCTTGGCGGTCATGATGGTCTGGACCTCGACGTGTTCGCCGACGACGGTGAAGTGCGCGCGCCATGAATCGATCGCGATCACGCTCCCGTGTTCCGTCCGCTTGATTCGTCGATAGGCGTGCGGTTGCGGACCGATCTTGAGACGACGCGCGAGCTCAGCCTTGAGCGGGACGTCGTGTTCCGCGAGCCAGCCGAGGCGGGTCTCTGCGCGTTCAGTGAACGTGACGCGAAACTGTGGACCGGGATCCTCCGGGCGGCCCTCCGTGTACGCGATCGGCGCCAGCCATCCAGAGCTCGCGTCGGGGACCGCGTCGGCCCACGGGAGGTATGGCTTGATGTCGAGGATCGGGGTCCCATCGATCAAGTCGACCTCTTCAATGTGGATCGTGAGGTTCTCGACGCGGAGCAGCTTCACCACGCTCAGCCCGAGGGGGTTGGGGCGATAAGGCGCGCGGGTCGCCAACACGCCACGTCGCTTCACGCTGCGAGGCGGCTGCACCGTGGGTCGCCATCCCTCCGCGAGGTGGAACCAAAAGAGGACGTGGAGGTGCGACCACTCTTCCAAGTCGCGAACCGCGTCCTCCAGGTTGCGCCCTTTAACTAGCTCGATGCGCGCCGTGACCCCCTCCGCAGCGCGTGGCTGACGCGGGGTCTCTGCCTTGCTCTGATAGGGGGAGCGAATGACACCGATAGGCTGAAGAGTGAGCGTGTTCATCGTGCTGCCGTTGCTGCGTGACCACGCGCGACGCGTTGTGGTAGGTGAGCCCTCGCACGGTAAGCGAGATCGACTCTCCGCACACTCGTGACGTGGAGCGGGTGCTGTTTAGACCGCGCGCCTGAGAGGACAGAAAATGGACGACGAACGAATCGGATTCATCGCGCTCGGCGTATTGGGCATCCTGCTCATCGTCTTCTTGAAGTGCACCGGCACCGATTACGAACCGCCTCCGGTCGAGGAGCCGATCTCCGCGCTCGTGGTTCCAGAAGACCTGAACATGGAGAAGCTGGCGCTCGGGCGCCGCCTCTACCACGACGGAATTTTGTCCGGCGACGGCTCGGTTCAGTGCGCGAGCTGCCACAACGTCGCCGAAGGTGGCGCGGAGCCGCGCCGCACCTCGATCGGCATCCTCGGGCAGATCGGTCCGATCAACTCGCCGACCGTGTTGAACTCGTCGCTCAACTTCGCGCAGTTCTGGGACGGTCGCGCCGATGACCTGCACGAGCAAGCGGGCGGCCCGGTGGAGAACTCCATCGAGATGGGCGCGACGTTTGCGAGCGTGCTTGAGCGCGTCGAGGGCGACGACTGGTACACCGAGGCCTTCGCGCGCGCCTACCCGGACGACGGCGTCACGCAGAGCAACATTCAGGACGCGATCGCGGAATACGAGCGCGGCTTGATCACGCCGTCCCCGTTCGACGCGTTCCTCGGCGGAGACGAGACCGCGATCTCGGCGGAGGCCAAGGCGGGCTACGCGACGTTCAAGGAGGTCGGCTGCACCAACTGTCACACAGGCGTGAACATCGGCGGCAACGACTTCCAGAAGATGGGCCTCATCGCGAACTACTTTGAAGCGCGTGGTGGCGAGATCACAGAAGCCGACCTCGGGCGCTTCAACGTCACCGGCGTCGAGTCCGACCGGCACAAGTTTAAGGTCCCGACGCTCCGGAACGTCGCGCTCACCGCGCCATACTTTCACGACGGCTCCCAGAGTGACCTCGCGAACGCGGTTCGCATCATGGGTCGCGTTCAGCTCGCCAACGAGCTCGACGACGAGCAGGTCAGCAACATCGTCGCCTTCTTGGGCTCGCTCACCGGTGAGCTCCCGGAGTACGCGACGCTGCCCGAAAGTGATCGTCCGCCCGAGCGCTTCTACGAGCTCCCCCCGAGCTACGATCTTCGCATCGCGAGCCGTCAGGACGAAAACGGTACCAAGACGATCACGCTCGTCGGCGCGGTCCCGACCGAAGAGCTCAAGACCGCGCTCATCGAGCGCTTCCAAGGAGAGGGCGTCATCGTCGATAGCGAAGGCCTCGTCGTTTCGGCGGACGCCGGCCTCGCGAACCCGGACGGCTTCACCGACGCGTTCGAGAAGGTCTACACCGCGCTCGATCCGCTGAGCCGCGGTCGCGCCGACTTCGACCTGACCGTCACCGACGGAGAACCCAAGCTCGCGTTCTGGGGCGAGGGTGACGCCCTGGCGATCGGCGCCGCGCGGGTGGCGCTGGAAGAGGTCCCCGGTTTCACGCTCGGCGACGTCGTGTTCTACGATCACAACTCGGCGGAGGTCTGCGACGCGGCCCTGCGCGGCCTTCAGCTCGACACCAAGATCGGGTTCCGGACGGGAAGCGCGGAGCTCGACGCCCCGAGCCGTGCGCTGGTTGACCGGGTCAAGGATCTGATGGCGCAGTGCCCAAGCGAGATTCGTCTGCGCATCGACGGTCACACCGACAACGTCGGGAACGCCGGGAGCAACCTCGGTCTCAGCCGACGTCGAGCGGCTTCGGTCCGAGACCGCCTGATCAACACCGGCGCCGATCCGGCGCGCTTGATCTCGATCGGCTTTGGTCAGACCAAGCCCATCGCGGACAACCTCACGGATGAAGGCCGCGCACAGAACCGACGGATCGACCTCCACATGGATCGCATCTAGGCGTTCGCCTCTCTCTCGCCGACGGGCGCCTCGCTGGGGCGCCCGTTTGCAATTCTGTTCGTGCAAGTCTGCGATCCGAGCCACCCGATCTGGAGTCCGCGAGCGCGTCGGCTGCATTTGTCTCCCGCGCGTCGCGTCCCGCAATCACGTGGGGTCTGCGCCTGAATTCTCAGCGGGTCAGTTCCCGGTCGACCGTCCTCGGCAACGGCCTATATGCTCCCGCTATGACTTTTGTCTTCGCTCGTCCGCTCGCTCGTTCGGCCCTGTTCCTCCTGACGCTCTGCGCGGCTTCCCTCTTGGTCGCGTGTGGCGATGACGACGACAGCGCAGACGCAGGAGACGCCGGAATCGACACCGCGATCGACACTCGTGTCGAGCCGGAGTCGCCACGTCAGAGGTTGTTCGGCGTGCCCGAGACCACGCGCCTCACGATCCCCGCGCTTGAGCGTCCAGCGTTTGTGCTTCGAACGGAAGCGGACGTCCCGCACGTGTATGCGCGCAACGATCACGACCTGCGCGTTATTCAAGGATACGTCACCGCGCGCGATCGCTACTTCCAGCTCGAAGCCGGTCGTCGACTCGGCGCCGGTACGTTGACTGAGCTCGTCGGTGAAGGCGGTCTCGCGGCCGATCAGCTCGCGCGCGGTCAAGGAATGGCGCAGATCGCGGAGCGTCTCGCGTCGCAGCTCACCCGCGAGCAGATCGCGACCCTCGATGCGTACGTCGAAGGCGTGAACGCCTACATCCAACACGTCCGCGACGGCATTCAACAACCGCCGAGTGAGTTCCAGGTCATCGCTCCAGTGCTCGGTATGCGCGCGCCCGCCTTGATGGAGGACCTCGAGCGTCAGGATCTGATCAACTTCTCGGTCGTCGCGATCTTCCAGCTCGGGTTTGAGACCGGCGACCCGCTCTTCTCGCAGATCGCGGATCGGCTCCGGACGGAGTTCGCCGGAGCGACGGATGCCGCGCTTCGCCGCGACGGCGCCATTCAAGATGTCTTCCTCCCAGTGGCGCCGACGAATCCGGTGAGCTCGGCGGCGGGTTATGGCCTCGAGGGGGGTGAAGCGTTCGCCGATCCGCCGCTGGGTCCGACCCGGCCGATCGCGCGACCGGAGCTGCCTTCGCGGCTCCCGGTGGAACGCTCCATGATGGATCGCCTGCTCGCGCGTAACGATGACTTCGAGGAGCGACTGCGCGGCGGACGAACGAACGACTTCGGGAGCAACGCCTGGGCGACGGTCGGGGGCGCGGGGGAGAACGGTCACGCGATCCTCAGCGGTGATGGTCACCTCCCGCTCTCCATCGCGCCGCTCTTCTTCCAGATGGGTCTCGACACCAGCGTGCTCGGCCGCGCCGGGGAAGAGCACACAACGGTGATGGGGCTCTTCTTCGCGGGCATCGTTCCCATGGCGGTCGGCACCAACGGCAAGATCGCGTGGTCGCAGACCTACCTCCGCGGCGACGTGACCGATTGGTACGGCGAAGAGATCGTGCTCGACGACGACGGCGCGCCCGCCGCTTCGATTTTCCGCGGCGCCGAGGTTCCGCTAGAGCGCGTCCGAGAGACGTATGACGTCGCGAACATCGACTCGCCGCTGTTGCCGAGCGTCGGACGGATCGAGACCTGGGACCGTTACCTGACGGGGGACGGCCGGCTCATCGCGGCGATCGAAGGCCGCGAGGCCGAGATCGATACGGTCGCCGGACCCGGAGAGACGGTGGTCAACGTTCAAGGCGACTACGTGATCCCGGCCGACATCGACGGCGACGGCGTCATCAGCGCGGTCAGCTTCGACTTCACCGCGTTCGACATCAGCAACCTGTTGCGGGTGCTCGAGCAGTTCAACAACGCGGACAATGTTTTCGAGTTCCGAGAAGCGAGCCGCGAGTTCGTGACGTACACGCAGAACCTGGTCGCCGCCGACATCGAAGGCAACGTCTACTACGGGAGCTACAACGCGGCGCCGTGCCGCGACTACCTCCCAAAGAACGCCGACGGAACGGAATGGGTCGCGGGCGCCAACCCGCGCGCGCTGATCGACGGAACGCGATACCCGAGCTTCGAGGTCACGCTCGACGACGACGGAATGCCGATCGAAGGCCTGAGCGGAGAGCGCTGCATCATCCCGTTCGATGAGTGGCCGTCCGCGCTCAACCCCGACCGCGGCTTCGTGCTCACCGCGAACAACGACATCGGCAACCTCTCGACGGACGGCTCGCTCAGTAACGACCCGTTCTACATTGGCGGTCCGTGGGCCCCCGGGTACCGCGCCGCCACGATCGAAGAAGGCCTCGCCGAGATGGTCCGCGACACGTCGTCTACCCAGGTGCGGAACTCCAACCTTCAAGGCGACCACACCTCGGTGCTCGGGCGGCAGTTCGCGCCGACCTTGCTTGAGTCCATTGATGAAGCTCAGCGGATCGCCGAGCTCGCGTCACCGAGCGCCGATGAGCAGCGGATCCTTGATCTCGCGACGGCGATCGGCGCTGAGCGACTCGAGGAGGTCGAGACGCGGCTTCGGGATTGGCTCGCGCGTGGCGCGCAGGCCGCCTCAGGCGTCACGACGTTCTACACGCCCGCATCCGATACCGATCGCGATGACGCGGTCGCGACCATGATCTTCAACGAATGGTGGCGTCACTTTGTCCGCGGTGTCTTCGACGACGAGGGTATCGACTACGCTTTCTCGCTCGACCAGCGGAGCGTCATCCCGAACACGATGACCCGACTCGTCGAGGGGCGCGGAGCGAGCAATCCGCGCGACCTGGCGTCCTGGAACCCGGCGACCGAAGAGTCGGTCTTCTTCGATCAACTGGGGACCGCGGAGGTGGAGTCCAGCCAGGAGATCGCGTTCCTCGCCCTGTCCACCGCGCTGACGCTGCTTGAGAGCCAAGAGATCGAGCCAGGGATCGGTGGGTTCGGCACGGACGACATGAGCGAGTGGCTCTGGGGCATGCGTCACATGGTTCAGTTCGACTCCATCATCACGGCGTTCGCGGGAGACAACCCGAGCTTCGCGCTCCTCGCGAACGGGTTCGCGATCACGCCGAGTCGCTTGCCGCTCGCCGAGCGTCTTGAGGAGGATGACCCACGCGCGAGCCTCCCGTGGTTCCCGCGGCCTGGCGACTTCTACAACGTCGACGCCGCTCACCCGAGCTACTCCGGGCCGACCTACTTCTACGGCAACGGTCCGGTCATGCGGATGGTGGTCGTGCTTGAGGAAGGCAACGTCCACGGCGTCAACATCTTGCCGGGCGGACAGTCCGGTCGAACCGACTCGCCGCACTTTAGCGATCAGGCCGCGCTGTGGCTCGGTAACAAGACGGTACCGCTCCGGTTCGAACTGGACGACGTGATCTCGGGCGCGTCAGGCCGAGAGACGTTCGTGCCGGAGGGAATCTAAGCGTGCGATCCCTTCGCGCGTTCCTCCTCCTCGTCGCGATCGCTTCCTCGTTCTTGCTCGCTTGTGGAGAGGAACCGAAGACGCCAGAGGAGCGAGCCATCGAGCTCGGGGAACCCGGCGAGTTTGGCGTCGGCTACGTGACGCGCGATGTCGTCTACGCGCGACCCGATGGCGACGGCGACCGCGAGTTCGAGCTCGCGATTTGGTACCCGACGCGCGCCACTGAAGGTCCTGGCGCCCGCTACTTCCTCGGGATCAGTGAGCGCGCGATCCTCTTCGCTGACCCAGAGCCGGCGCGCGACATCGTGATCTTCTCACATGGTCACCAAGGCTACGCGCAGAACAGCGCGTTCATCATGGAACATCTCGCGTCCCACGGCTTCATGGTGCTCGCGCCGATGCACACCGGGAACACCTTCATCGAAGGAGACGTGAGGCTCACTGAGATTTACTACCTCCGTTCGTTCGACATCCAAGCGGCGCTCGACAGCATCGAAGGACTGCCGAGCGACGACCTCCTCTCGGGCGTCCCCAACGGCCAGGTCGTGATGATGGGTCACAGCTTCGGTGGCTACACGGGTTACGCGATGGCCGGAGCGCGCTACGACGTCGACGGTGCTCGCGCGTTGTGTGAAGCGGGGACGGGTTCGAGCGGCTACTGCTCGGAGCTCGACAGCGACGCCGAAGCGATCTTCAGGGCGAGCCGAGCCGACCCGCGGATCGTGACGCTGGTCTCGATGGCAGCGGGCGATCAACCGCTCTTCGGGTCCGGCGTCGCCGAGGTTAACGTGCCGGTGTTCCAGATGGTCGCGGAGGGAGACGGCCACCCGGCGGGCTCCGCGGGCGACGACGCCTACTGGACGTCGCTTCGCGGTGACGACGACCTGCGGTGGAATTGGCTCGGCGGCGCCCACAACTCGTTCACGGATGCGTGTCTCGCTGGGCTTGGTGGGTTTATCGAGTGCAGCGAGGTGCATGACTTCGCGGAGGAGCAGCGCGTGATCGACACCTACGTGCTCGCGTGGATCCTCGCCCGCCTCGACGCGGACGAGAGCGTTCTCCCGGTGCTCGACGGACAGGTCGAGGTTCACCCGTCCGTCGAGCTTACGGCGCGGTAGTCGGGGTCGACTCTGTGGAGCGCTCCGGGCAAACTGCGCCCGTGGCTTTTGTCGTCGCGAACGCGGAGGGGTTCTCGCGTGCGGGGGTTCGCTTCCCCGTCATCGGGATGAACGCCTATTACCTGCTCGACGAGACCGCGCGCGAGCTCTCGCGCGGCGAAGCGCCGACGACCGTGGATGAGGTCTTCATGAAGCTCAAGCGGCTCGGGGTGACGGTGGTGCGCGCGCTCGCGTGTCTCGATACCCCGGACGGCGACATCTGCTTGCAGCGCGCGAGAGGGGTCTATGACGAGATCGGCTTCCGCGCCTTGGACCACGTGATCGCGCGGGCGGCGGAGCACGGGCTCACGCTCCTCTTGGTGCTCTCGAACTATTGGAAAGACTACGGCGGCGTCGACCAGTACCTGCGCTGGGCAGGGCTCCCGACGGACGGCAAAGGAGCGAGGGGCGCGTTTTTTCAAGAGCGCGCGATTCGCGATCACTTCCGTGAACATGTGGAGACGGTGCTCGCCCGCGTGAGCTCGGTGACCGGCGTCCGCTACGGCGAGGCCGAGGCTGTGTTCGGGTGGGAGCTGATGAACGAGCCGCGCGGAGAAGGCTCGACGGCTGACGTCGTTCGTGACTGGGTTCAAGAGATGAGCGTCGCGGTGCGCACGTCTGCGAAGCAACTGGTCGGTACTGGGGAGTCTGGGTACGACCGCTACGAGCTCGCAGGCGATCAGGTGGATCCCGACATCGCGTACCTCCACGCGGAGGTCGGAGCTTGGCCGGTGAACGGATCCAAAGGCATCTCGTTTCGCGAGAACACCGCGCTCGTCGATTTCGCGAGCGTCCACGTGTACCCGGAGTCCTGGGGCGCCACGGCGGAGAACGCGGAAGCGATCGGTACCGCTTGGATCGAGAGCCACGCGCGGGTCGCGGCCGAGCTCCAGAAGCCGCTCATCGTGGGCGAGTTCGGGCTCGTCAACGACGACGACTTTCCAGAGCGCGCGACCCTCCCGCTCTCTTCACGTCGCGAAGTCTATGCGCGCTGGCTCGCGTTGGCTGAACGGGGCGTCGTCGCGGGGGCGTTTCCGTGGCTCTTCGTTCCTGATCGACGCCCTCCTGCGTGGGACCGGTTCACGTTCTCGTATTTCGACGAAAGCGATCTGGCAGATCCGGCGAACAAGTATGTCGACCTGATCGCGGCGCACGCGGAGCGGATGAGGTGAGCGACGACGCGCTCAGTCAAGAGCTCGCCCGCGCGCGTCGCGATGCGGAGGACGCCGAGCGGGAGCTCGAGGCGCTGATGGAGACCGTGCCTTACGCGATCAGTTGGCGCGATCGCGACGGGTGTTACCGCGGCGGGAACGGGAAGTTCGCCGAGTTCGCGGAGTGCCGACGCGAGGAGCTGGTCGGCCGGACCGACGCGACCCTTCGTTGGTCCGAGCACGCTGATCTCTATCTCGCGGACGACCGCGCCGTGCTCTCCACGGGCGAGGATCGAATCGAGTATGTCGAACCCGTGACCGGCGCCGCGGGCTCCCGTCAATGGATGCGCACGTCCAAGTTCGCGCTCTCGCTTGACGGTGAGGTGCGCGGCGTCATCAGCGCGCACGTGCGCACCGCCGATCGGGCCTCGCTGTCGCAACAAGTTGTGCTCGCGCGAGCCCGCTATCAGACGATCACGCGGCTTCTCTCGGAGTGGATCGTGATCTGTGACGCGAGCGGTGTGGTCGGCGAGCGAAACCGCGCAGCGAAAGCCGAGACGCCGCCAGTCCGGTTCTTGAGCGAGCTCTTTCGACCCGGAGAGGAACCACGGGACGAAGCGCCCACTCGATGCGTCGCGCTCGTGTCCGGCGCCGAGGTTGATCTCAGCGCGCGCGTGTTCCCGCTCACGGGCGCGGAGAGCTTGGTCATGATGCGAGACCTTCGAGGAGAGATCGAAGCGGAGCGGCGCCGCTTGGAGCTTGAGGAACAGCTCGCATTTTCGGAGGATCGCGATCTCGGGCGCTTCGCAGGGATCGTCGCGCATGACTTCAACAACCTGCTCACCGTGATCATCAGCCAGTGCGTGATCTCGCGGCGCTACTTGGGGCCGACGGACGACGCGCTCGCCGAGGAGATCGCGAAACTGGAAGCGAGCGCGCGACGCGGCGCTCGATTGACGCGTCAGTTGTTGACGTTCAGCCGCAAGGACACGGGCGATCCGAAGCGCGTCGTCGTCGATGATGTGCTCGCGCGCTTGGCGCCCATGTTAATGACGGCCACCTCGACGACCTCGCGCCTGCACCTCACGCTCGACGCGGACGAGGCGCAGGTGCGGATCGATCGGACGCTTTTTGAGCAGGTGATCGTCAACCTGGTGACGAATGCGCGTGACGCGAGTGACGACGCGCGCCCTGTGCGGATCGCGAGCGCGGTCGCGGGCGACGTGGTCAGCGTCTCGGTCGAGGACGAAGGGGAGGGGATCCCCGCCGCGCTACGGGTTCGTGTCTTCGAGCCGCTGTTCACGACCCGCCAAGACGCGGCTCGGTCGGGGCTCGGGCTCGCGATGGTGAAGGGGATCGTGGAGCAAGTCGGCGGGCAGGTCACGCTGACGCCGCGGCCCGGCGGCGGCTCGATCTTTGCGGTCCAGCTCCCGTGTTCTCGCGCTCCGACCGTGGACGACGAACCCGTCGCGGGCGAAGCGTCGATCCACACCGTGTTGTTGGTTGAAGATGACGAGCGGGTGCGCGCGCTGGTTCGGTATACGCTTCAGCACCTTGGCTACGACGTCGTCGCGGCCCGTGACGCTGGTGAAGCGCTGCGTCAGTGGGAAGCGCACGACGGCTTCGACGCTCTGGTGTCGGACGTGATGATGCCGGGAACGGATGGCTTCGCGTTGCTGGACGCGCTTCGAAAGAAGAGCCCCGAGCTCCCCGCGGTGTTGATGAGCGGTTACGCGCCCTACGGAAACCGAGATGAGCTGAGGGCCGCGTTTCTCTCGAAACCATTCGCGCGCGCGCAGCTGGTCGCGGCGATTGAGCGCGCGGTTCGGACGGCTCGCGCGTGAACGAAAAGGAACAGATGCGAGAGCTCGCCGCGCTACAGTCACGCGCGCAGAGCGCCCGCGCGATCCGCGCGACCTTGTTTCGCGCCTTGCCGGTGGGGATCTTAGAGACGGATATGCGAGGTGTCGTCGTGGCGGTGAACGCCGAAGCGGTCGCGCAGCTGGGCGCGCTCGGTCGCGACGCGGTCTTGGGCGGAACCCTCGGGGAGCTCTTTTGGCCCGCGGATCGCCGTCAGGAACTCGCGGAGAGCTACGCCACGCTCGCCGGCGCGGACCTGGGCGCGAAGACGAAGCGAGTGAAGATCGGTCGCCGCGAGGTTCTCCTCCGAACGACGCGTCGGGTCGTCCGTGGACGCGACGGGACCGTCTCCGGCTTGCTCACCTGTCGAGAGGAGCTCGAGGACGAACGCGATCGCGCGGGTGAGCTGCTCCGGCTCACGGAGCGGTTCGAGCTCGTGTTTCGCCACTCGTCGCACCCGATCGCGATCCTCGATCGCGCGCTGCGCGTGACCGAGGTGAACCCGGCCGCGGAGCGTCTCTTCGGTTGGGACGCGGAGGTCTATGGGACGTCACTCCCGGCGCTCTTGCCCACCGCGCCGACCTCTCCCTCCGCGCGCTTCTTGGTCGACGTGACCCGTGGCACTCAGGTCGTGAGGTTTACTGGCGCGCTCAAAGGGTACGGCGAGCGAGGGTACGTCTTCGTGGCGCGCGAAGACGTCGCGCGTCCGAGCGACGAAGAGCTCGCGCTGCAAGCGGAGCTGAGGCACGCGCAGCGCTTGGCGTCGATCGGGCGACTGGCGGCGGGGGTCGCGCGTGAGTTCTGTGACCTCTTGACCGCGATTCTTCTGCGGACCCGGCGCGCGACCGATGGGACGGAATCCGAGAAGCTCCAGCGAGGCTTCGAGATCGTCGACTCGGCGGCCCGTCGCGGAGCGCTCCTCAGTCGACAGCTGCTCGCGTTCGATCAAGGGCAGAGCGCGGCACCACAGATCGTCGAGCTTCAGAGCGCGCTCTCCGATCTCGCCCCGCTGCTCGGTCGGCTCGCCGGACCCGAGATAGAGGTCAACGTTCACGCCTCGGAGCGCGCGCACATCGCGCTGCAGCTGACCCAGCTGGAGCAGGTCGTCGTGAACCTGGTCGCGAACGCGCGTGACGCGATCGTGGGGCGGGGAGCGATCTCGGTCGACATGGCAATCGCGGGCGATGAGGTCATCGTGTCGGTGGGGGACGACGGAGTGGGGATCGACCCGGACGATGTCGTACGCATCTTCGACCGCTTCGTCACGAAGAAGTCCGCGAGCACGGGGCTCGGCCTGGCGACGGTCTACAGCATCGCGGAGTCCAACGG
This sequence comes from uncultured bacterium, assembly GCA_938024995.1. Taxonomy (GTDB): domain Bacteria; phylum Myxococcota_A; class Polyangia; order Polyangiales; family Houyiibacteriaceae; genus CALJDU01. The sequence continues at coordinate 193,143 of CALJDU010000049.1, read as the reverse complement.
TGGGCGCGTGGAGGTCGAGAGCGTGCAAGGTGAGGGCAGCGTCTTCCGCGTTGTCTTGCCCTTGAGCGACCAAGACGCGACCGAGGTCCCAAAGATGCCTTCCGATATCTCGACCCGCGCCGCGGGAGCGCAGGTCGCGTTGGTGGAGCGCGACGCGGAGGTGCGCGAGCTCGCGGGAGCGACGCTGGCGGACGCCGGCTATGTCGTGAGCACAGCGTCGCGTTGGGAAGCGCTTCGAGCGGGGTATGACGTCGTCATCGCGGAGCACGACGCTTTGCGAGAGCTCGGAAACGAACGCGACGCGGCGCAGGTTCAGGTAGACGGCGACGCGACCGTCGAGACCGATTCGTCTTTGGTTTTTCTTTGCAAACCTTATTCTCGCGTGGAGCTGCTCGCGGCGGTCCGCGAAGCGCTCTTGAGACGCGCGGCGCCGTGAAGGACAAGCCCAAGTCGCGCGCGAAGCTGGAGGCGTTCCTCGGGGCGGCGCCAGTGGGTGCGGTCGCGCTGCGCGTGACCTTGTTTCGGAAAGGGACGTTCAGCGAAGAGCAGCGTCCCCACAGCGCGCACATCGACTGGGTCGCGGCGAACGGAGAGACCCGTCGCGAGACCCTGCACCCCAACCCCAAGCCGATCACGGCGTATCTCTGGCCGCGGGTGTTCGTGGCGGCGCGGCGAGCGAACGTGGGGGTCGAGCGCTACGTCGTCGCGGACACGCTGATGCGAGAGAAGATCCTCGTCGAGCGCTGGCCCGCGCGTGACTTTCTCCGCGCGAACGCGCAGCCGTCAGCGCCCGTGGATGGATACCGCGAGGGGTCGACGCCGAGCCCGGTCACGGCGTTGCGGGAGGCGGGCTTTTCGGTGGAGCGGGTCGCGGGCGATGTCGACCAAACGGTGGTGAGCTTCGAGCGCGTACAAAGGCCGCAACCGCTCTGGCTCTTGATGACACCGCTCGTGATCCTGTCGTGCGCTTGGGTCGTGATGCTCCCGAAGTTTTTGGGGTTCCTCAACCAGGTTAAGGTCCTGACGATCACCGGTCAGACGGTACGCCATGAGTACATCGTCGGCGCAGAGGAGCTCCGCGTCCTGGTTCACGCGAGCGGAGATCTGGCGCCGGCGATCCCGCTGGTGATCCCGCTGCGTGACATCCTCGCTTTCTCTGCGCCGAACCCTCCGTCGGCCGCTCGTGCGAGCGTCATCACCGCGTCGGCGCTGCGCGTGCTGCCGCTGCCGCATGAGGTGAAGGTGAGCAACGCGCCGCTCACGCGCGCGCGGGCCAAGGCCGTGGTGACGTTTCTCGAGAGCCACATCCGGGGCTCCGCGTAGGCGGACGGCGGCTAACGAAAGCTCCAGGTGTGCGAGGCCTGGGTCTGCGAACTGGGCCGCGGGAAGCGCCAGCGGCGGATCTGGCGCACGATGCAGGCTTCGGCACCACGGCTGTTCAATGATGAGCTCGCGATACGCGCCGCGGCCACCGAACCGTCGGTGTTCACGCGCCAGGTCGCGAGGACCCGCCCGGCGAGATCGGGATCGCGTTCTTGGGCTTGCTCAAAACAGAACTGCACGGCGGCGCGATGGGTCCGCACGATACGGTCGACGGTCGAGCGACCAAGGGTCATCCCCGATGCGCTTCCGCCTCTTCGCTCTCGCTCGTACACGCGATCCTCTTCGTCAAGGTCGTCGTCGATGTCCTCGTCGTCTTCGTCTTCGGGATCGAGATCGTCGTCTTCGTCGTCAAGGTCGTCTTCGGGATCAAGATCATCCTCGGGATCCAGGTCGTCCGCGCCGGAGGTCGAACGCGGCGAGCGTCGTGTCACACGTCCGGCGGCGGCACGTCCGCCGACGCGCGTGGCCCGTGCTGAACCCGCCGCTCCGGAAGTCCTCGTGACGCGCGTTGCGGTCCGCGCGCCGGCAGTTGCGGTGCTTGTTCCCGCGGTGCTTGTTCCCGCGGTGCCTGTCCCCGCGGTGCCTGTCCCTGTTGTGCCTGTCCCTGTTGTGCCTGTCCCTGTTGTGCCTGTCTCCACTGAGGTCCCCGACCCTGCGGAACCACCGCCCATGCCAGCCGCCGCGGCCGATGTGCCCGATGTGCCCGCGGCAGGAGAGACCGAACCTGATGCCCCTGGTGTCCCGGACGTGCCTGCGGCGGGACCGGTCTCTTGAGCGCTCACGGGAAGCGGTTCCCCTCCGCGCGCGAGCAACGCCCTTGTGGCTTCAAGGGAGGCGGGATCAAATGGGTCTGCGTTTTGAACGCCGCTTGTTCGCCCGATCGCTCGCTCGCGCATCGTGTTGGCGAGCCACTGGTCCGCCGATCGGGTCGACAGCCGTGGGCGACGCGGGCGTTGGGTCGCGGGGCCGTGGGCGATGTCGATGCCCGGTGCGCCGGCTCGACCCGCTGCGATGACCGCGCGTCGCGGGAGCTTGCCGGCGAAACGCGTTACCCAGCTGCGGTCGAGGTGGTAGCGGTCCGGATCGGGTCCGCGCTCGGCCATCGCGAGGGCAGCGGCGCTCCCGACGAACATGCACGCGAAGAGGACCCCGGCGACGAGCGAAAGCGGGATCTTCGGGAGGCTCGATGGAAACGCGGGACCTCGCGGGACCCATTGGAAGTAGAGCGCGACCGTACCGATGCACGCGACCCCGTAGTCTCCCGGCGCGATCTCGGTCCGTTCGTCGAGCTGGTCGATCGCTTGGCGACGCCCATTCTTCACGACCCATCCAGTGACCGACTCCGTCGCGATGAGCTCCATGACCGCGCCGCGCGGGGCGAACACCGGCAGGGAGGAGCCGCCGACCACCCCATCGGGAAGCGGGAACATCTCGTCCGCCCCGAGCTTGACGATCTCCGGCGCGGGCAGGGTGCGCTCCTCGAGCATCGACTCGTTCCAGAAGTACGCGACTCGAAAGAGCCAGTCGGAGGAGGGCTGCGACACGCGCGGAAACGCTACCAAATTCCTTCGCGGCGCGCGCGAGATGTTCCTTACACAGCCGCGCTCAGCAGAGGTAGCGCTCTCCGCCGTCGCAAAGAATCGTCACGACGCGCTGATCGCGAGGACAGCGACGCGCGATCTCGACCGCGGCGTGTACATTCGCTCCCGCCGACGGGCCGACAAAGAGACCCTCTTCGCGCGCGAGCCGGTGCGTCATTCGTTCCGCGGCGACATCGGTCACGGTCACCACATCATCGATTAGGTCGGTGTCCAGCACGTTGGGGATGAAGCCCGCTCCGAGGCCCTGGATCCCGTGCAGTCCGGGCGAGCCTCCCGAGAGGATCGCGCTCCCGCGAGGCTCCACCGCGATGACGCGGAGGTTCGGTTGCCGCGCTTTCAGAACGCGGCCCACGCCGGTCAAGGTTCCCCCGGTCCCGACGCCCGTGACGAAGACGTCCACTTTGCCTTCGGTCGCGGTCCAGATTTCTTCTGCCGTCGTCCTCGCGTGGACATCCGGGTTCGCGGGGTTGTCGAACTGTCCTGGCATCAGCGAGCCCTCGCGCTCGGCGACGATTGCTTGCGCGCGCTCGACCGCGCCCGCCATGCCGTCTTCGGCTGGGGTCAAGATGACGTCCGCGCCGTATGACTTGAGGATGTGGCGCCGCGCGAGCGACATGTCTTCGGGCATGACGATGACGCAGCGGTATCCGCGTACGGCGCAGATCATCGCGAGGCTGATACCCGTGTTACCGCTGGTCGCCTCGACGACGGTCGCGCCGGTCTCGAGCGCGCCGCGTTCTTCGGCGTCGAGCACCATGGACAGCGCAGCGCGATCTTTGATCGAGCCCGCCGGGTTCCACGACTCCAGCTTCGCGCAGATCTCAGCGCCGTCAGTGGAGAGGCGAGGCAGGCGAACGAGCGGGGTCGCGCCGACCAGATCGAGGACGCCGTCATAGATGCGATCGGTCATGTCGCGGGGAGCATAGCAGAGCGCGCGCCGGACTCTTCAGCGCGGCGCGATGGCTTCGTCGACCGCGCGACAGAAGCGCGCCGCGCTGTGCTCTTCGAGAAGAAAGCGCGACCCCTGGGCGTCCGCTTCTCGGACCAGGGCTCGCTCGATTCCGTCGGCAAAGGCAGCGGGAGAGTCATCTGCGACGACCTCGACGATCCCCTCGAGCGGGAGTCCGGCGCAGGCGCGCGTCGTGGCCACGATCGGGACGTCCCTCGCGAGCGCGTCGAGCAGCTTGATCGGGAGCCCTCCAAATGAGCGACGCGGGACGCAAGCGACCAGGGCGCGGTGATAGATGTGATCGCGCGCCTCCTCCGACTCGATCGAGGAGACCTCCACACGCTCGGCGACCCCTTGGCGACGGGCTCGTTCCAGCAGCGGCGCGGGGTCGCTCGCCGTGCCCACGTGAAACCGCAGCGCGGGGCGACGTTCCGCGATGCGCGCGAAGGCGTCGACCACGTCCTCCCATCCTTGATAGCCGTCGAGGTTCCCGACGTAGACGACCGCGTCCGGGTCGACGCGAGGCGTGTCTTTGGGGGACCAAGGCGCAGGTGCGTAGATCGCGCCGAGTCGATCGGCGAGCGCGGGCGCGATGGCGAGGGTCGGCTGGGTCTCGGCGGCGCGATCGAGCCATCGGCCGAAGCGCCGCGCGCGCGCGTGATGCCGCGGCGCGAAGTAGGTCTCGAGCTCTTCTTCAAAGAGGGTGTGCGCGAAGTAGACAAAGGGGACCCTCGCGGCTCTCGCGCAGAGCGCCGCTTCGATGTTGTGCGCGATGACGGCGCGAGGCTCGTGGCGAACGACGGCGAACCGAAGCGCGGCGATCATCTGTACGTCGAGCGCGATCTTTCCGAGCGAGGGACCTGAGCGGGTCGACCGGACCCGCGGAACATCGAGGAGCCGCGACACCGGGAAGCTGAGCGCGTCTCGATCGCCATGCGCGTAGACCAGCAGCCGCGCGTCTCGACCCATCGCGCGCTCCGCTTCGATCATCGCGCGCACGACGCCCTGCGTCCCTTGAGCCGTTGGGAAGGGCATACACGCGACATGCAGCAGCGGTCGTTGCGTCGGTGGCGGCGCGGGTCGAGGAGACATCGCGGCGGGACGCTACGACGGTTCGCTGAGCCGCGCGAGGATGAGCTCTGAGACGGTGCCGTCCTCAAGGTCGAAGAGAACGGGGGGGACCGCGTCACGCGAGGGGAGCCCTGCCGAGAGCGCGCCGCTATCGCCCAGCGCGCGCGAGTAGGGCGCGTCGAGAACCAAGAAGAGGTGCTTGAGCCCGCGCCGCCCCTTGCGCGTCGCGACGTCCACGATCTTCGCGCGGTCGACGCTGAGCTGAACGCGACCGCGACGGATGAGGAGGCGCCGGTTCGTCAACACGTACTCGGTCTCGTGGGCGAGCGCGCGCGAGCGCAGGAAGCCGTACCAGATCAGCGTCGCGCCGACCGCGAGGATGACGATGGTGCTGATCGCGACCGCCGAGAAGAGGAGCGCCCAGATCTGCGAGCGGACCTGGAGGCCGAGCTCTTCCAGGTCGAGCAAGATCAACCCGGTTCGATAGCCGTACGCGAGCCCCGTCGTGAAGGTGAGCCCGCCAAAGAGCGCGGTCCCGAGGTGACGCCAGTCGAGGAAGAGCCCTTGCGGATGGCCGCCCCACAGCAAGCGCTCGCCCACATCGAGACGCTCACTGAGCGCCACGTCGAGATCACCGACGTGTTGGTTCGGGCTCTGGTCGCGAATGAGCGCGAGCACGCGTTCGGGTTCCGCGATGTCGTAGAGCGTGACGCGTTGCGTGCGCGCGAGCGGCCCGAAGGGGACGGCGACGACGAGCTCGAGGTGACCGATCCCCGGGACGCGGTGGTGCCAGCGGATGCGGGCGAACGAGATGGTCTGCCGCGCCATCGCGCGGACGAGTCGCTTACGTCGAAAGAGCACGCGGCGATCGGTGACGAGGTAGCGGCAGTCATCGAAGAAGTAGCGCGGGAGCAAGATCGCCGCGACGCCAAACGCGAAGAGGAGCGAGGACGTCGCGATCGAGTTCCGCACCCCGGGCATCTCTGCCGCCTTGAGCAGGCCCGCGAAGAGCAGGGCGATCGTCCCCAGCGCGAAGACCAAGACGGGAAGGAGCCCGAGAGCGCGGGCGAGCGGAACGTCTTCTCGGGCCCCGCGCCACAAGATTTGCTCCGACGGGAGCAAGCGCCACTGGCGACGCTCGCGCGCCTCGTCGCTTTCCGGGGACGAGCTGGTCGACGAGGTCGACATACTCACAAGGTAGCACTCGGTCGCATCTGCGCAGGTTGGACAGCCGAACAGCACGGAAGGTTCCCTCCGCGCGAAGAACAGCGAAATTCGACAACGATCGACCGCTTTCTGAGACGCTCTCGCCCATGAATAGAAAGTTCCGCGCAGACTACGGACCATGGGCGCTCATCGCCGGCGCTTCAGAAGGGCTCGGCGCTGCGTTCGCGCATGAGGTCGCGTCGCGGGGAGTCCACGTCGTCTTGGTCGCGCGTTCGGAGGACAAGCTCCAAGCGACAGCCGCGCAGATCGAAGCACGTCACGGTGTCGAGACCCGTGTGGTCCCGCTCGATCTCGGCGCGCCCGAGCTGATCGAGGCGCTGAAAGCGGAGACCGCGTCGCTCGAGATAGGTCTCGTTGTGTACAACGCGGCATACGCACCGATCGGTTCCTTCCTGGGCGCGGACCTGGAGAGACAGCTCGACATCATCCGCGTGAACTGCATGGGCCCGGTCCGCCTCGCTCATCACTTCGGCAATCAGATGACCACGCGCGGACGGGGCGGAGTGCTCTTGATGTCTTCGCTCGCTGGCTTTCATGGCGCCGCGATGGTCAGCGCGTACGCGGCGACGAAAGCGTTCAACCGCGTGTTCGCGGAGGGGCTCTGGGACGAGCTGCGGTCTGGCGGCGTGGACGTTCTCGCGTCGTGCGCAGGCGCGACGGATACGCCGGGGTACCGACGCGTCACGCCAAAGGACGCGGTGAAGACGATGCGGCCGGACAAGGTCGCGCAGCAGTCGCTCGACGCCCTGAGGGATGGGCCGACGATGACTCCGGGGCTGACCAATCGGCTCGCGGGCCTCTTCATGCAGCGCGTATTGCCGCGTCGCTCCGCGGTGAAAATCTTGGGCAAGACGATGCGCAACATCTATGGCGACCACTGAGTGAGCGTCCTCGTCATCGGCCTGGACTGCGTCCCGCCCGCGCTCGCGTTTGATCGCTATCGCGCGATCATGCCGAACCTGACGGCGCTCGCGGAACGCGGAACGCACGGGACCCTTCGCTCGAGCGCGCCGCCGATCACCGTCCCCGCGTGGACGTGCATGACGACGGGCCGCGATCCGGGTGAGCTCGGGATCTACGGTTTTCGAAACCGGGTCGAGGGCTCCTACGCGCTGCGCGTGGCGACCGCGCGCGATGTTCGTCACAAGCGGGTCTTCGCGCGCGCGTCGGAAGCGGGTCACCGCGTGGCTTCGCTCTTCGTTCCGCTGACCTCGCCGCCGACCCCGGTGCGGGGCGAGATGGTGAGCGGCTTCTTGCACCAAGGCGGACCGTCCACGTTCCCCGCCGCGCTGGAAGACGAGCTGCTCTCGGTCGGGGAACGCGTAACGGACGTTGACGGGTTTCGCTCCGGTGATCTCGCGCGGATCGAGCGCGAGATTTTCGCGATGACCGACTATCACTTCGACGTCGCGGAGCACATCCAGCGGACGCGACGACCGGAGCTCGCGATGATGGTCGCGCTTGGCCCGGACCGTCTTCATCACGCTTTCTGGCGGTACCTCGATCCGGCGCACCCGCGGTTCGTCGCGGACGGACCCTTCGCGGGCATCGGCGAGCGCTACTACGCGCAGGTCGATGAACGGCTCGGGCGGCTGATCGAGATCGCGGGCAGCGGGACCGACGTCTTGGTCGTCAGTGATCACGGGGCGCGCACGATGGAGCGGGGCGTCTGCATCAACGAGTTTCTGATGAACGAGGGGTGGCTCGTGCTCGAAGAGCGACCGACGTCGCCGACGCCCTTTTCGAAGCTGAAGGTCGACTGGCGAAGGACCCGCGCGTGGGCCGCGGGGGGCTACTATTCTCGCGTCTTCCTTAATGTCCGCGGGCGCGAACCCGCCGGCATCGTGGAAGACGAAGATCGCGCGCGGGATGAATTGGTCGCGCTGCTGCGCGGAATGGACGGCGCGGACGTCCGCGTGGACGTTCCCGAAGAGGTCTACCGCGCGACCCGCGGCTTTCCGCCCGACCTGATGGTTTACTTCGACGACCTCGCTTCGCGCGCGTTGGGATCCGTCGGCCACGGTCACGTATTTGTCTCGGAGAACGACCTCGGCGAGGACGGCTGCAACCACGACTGGAACGGGATCTTGGTCGCGGCGGGACCTGGCGTGAAAGGGCGGGGTCGTCAAGACGGCGCGGTCATCACGGATGTCGCCACGATGGTGACCGACCTGCTCGGCCTCTAGCCGGTACCTCTAGCCGTACCTCGCGGCCGGTACCGCGCCCCGCGTTATTCGGCCGCGAGCGCGTCGAAGAGCGCGACGCCCAGCGCGAGCGCGACGAGATCGAACGCGCCGAGGATCCTGATCCAGCCCCACAGCTCGCTCATCGTCGCGCCGCCCAGGAGCTCACGGGTCGCGACGACGCCCGCCAAGAGCGCAGGCGCGACCAAGGGGAAGACCACCACGCTCAAGACCAAGTCGCGGGCTTGGGTACGGGTCGTCATCAGGCCGAAGAGCGTCCCGGTGAGGACGAACCCGAGCGTGGCGGAAGAGAGGATCGCGAGGAGCGGCCCGATCACGAGCATGAGGTCGAGATGGAAGAGTCCGCCGACCAAGGGCACCAAGATCAGCTCGACCGTGCTCATGAAGAGGAACATGGCGAGCGCCTTTCCAAGATAGATCGAGGCGCGCGGGATCGGGCTCAAGAGCAAGCCGGTCAGCGCGTCACCTTCACGTTCCCGAGCGAACGTGCGGCCGACCGCGAGGATCCCGGAGAAGGCGATGCTGATGAAGAGGACACCCGGGGCCATCTGCTTCGCGGTCGACGGGTTCAGGTAAAAGGAGAGCGACGCCAAGATGACGACGAGCGCGGCGAACATGGTCGTCGTGGAGATGATCTCCTTGGTCCGGAGCTCCAGTCGAAGGTCCTTCTGCGCGACGAGCAGCATGGCGCGAAAGGCGTTCACTCGCGCCGCCCGCGCGCGAGATTGATCCGCGCATCCGAGACGCGCTCCGCGAACGCCTCATCGTGCGTGATCACGACGACGATCGCGCCTCGGTTGCGTTCTTCTTCGATGACGCCCGCGAGGCGATCGATCGAGCTCGCGTCGAGACCGGTCGCGGGTTCGTCGAGCAAGAGGACCGAGGGAGCGTGGAGCAAGGCGCGCGCGAGGGAGACGCGCTGACGTTGTCCGCGGGAGTAGGTGCGGACGGGGCGCTTCGCGAAGGCTCCGATTCCGAAACGTTCTCGAACCGCGTCCGTGATCGTGACGCCGTAGAGCTTGCCGTAGAGCGCGAGGTTCTCTTCCCCTGTGAGATCGGGGTAGAGCATGGGCTCGTGGGCGACGACGCCGAGGCTCTCTCGAATCGCGCGCTGTGACTTCCGCGCATCGAACTTGCCGAAGCGGAGCGTCCCGTCGCTCGGGCGGGACAGCAGCGCGAGGAGCGAGAGGAGGGTGCTCTTGCCGGAACCGTTGGGCCCGCAGATCGCGGTCACCTGTGAGGCGTGGAAGTCCGCGTCGACCCCAGCCAGCGCGCAGGTCGTCCCGTACATCTTCACAAGGCCGCGGGCTTCGATCTGGGGGAACACGGCGCGGATGGTAATGCGCGGGGACGAGAAGATGTTCTTCCCGCCACACCTGTCGTGGAAATCGCCTCGATCTGAACAAATGCTCGGTGATTTCCCGGCGCTCCACCTATACTCTCGCGACCGCGCCTGCGGGTGAGACCTGTTCGCGCTCACGTATTTTCGCTTGGCCTGAATGAACCAGGTCACCGCTCGTCTACCCCGCACGCCTACGCGTAACGCTGAAGACGAGCTCATGAGGAACTCAGCATGAAACGACGATTCCTAGCCACCCTGTTGATCGCCGCTGCGGCGTTCGTTGTCCCTGGCACGTCCCAGCCGGTTCAGTCGCAAGAAGCGGTGGAGCTTCGCATCGCGACCCTCGCGCCTAGCGGTTCTCGCTGGGACGAGGTGTTCCAGGCCTGGAACCAGAGCGTAAAGGAGGCGACGAACAACCAAGTCAGCCTTCGTTTCTACACCGGCGGCAGCCAAGGGGATGAGCGTGACTTCGTCCGCAAGATGCGCGCAGGTCAGCTCGACGGTGCCGCGATCACCAGCACCGGCCTCGGACTTATCGTTCGTCAGCTTCTCGTCCTCGGCGTACCCGGGGTCTTCACGGAGTACCGCCAGATCGACCGCGCGCGCCGTCGTCTCGCGCGCCGCTTTGAGCGCAAGTTTGAGCAGGCTGGATACAAGCTCCTGGGTTGGGGCGACGTCGGTAAGGCGCGTCTCTTCTCCACCCGCGAGATCACGCGACCGGCGGACCTTCGCCAAGCGCGCCCGTGGGCCTGGACCGATGACGTGCTCTGGTCGGAGTTCCTCAGCGTGGCTGGCGCCAACCCCGTTCGCCTGGGCGTGCCGGAGGTTTACCCGGCGCTTCAGACCCGCATGGTCGACACGGTTCCCGCGTCCGCGCTCGCTGCGGTTTCGCTCCAGTGGTACACGCGCCTTCGTTACGTCTCCTCAAGCAACAGCGGCATCTTGATCGGCGCGACGATCCTCAAGGGCGACAAGTTCGATGCGCTCTCTGACGAGCACAAGACCGCGCTCACCGAGACCGCTACGCGTGCTCACCGCGCCCTCGCGCGCGCCGTCCGACGCGACGACAACCGCGCCTACCGCACGATCACGCGACGCGGTCTGAGCGAGCTCGACTTCGAGCCGCACGCCGCGGAGTGGGCCGAGGCCGCGACCGAGACCCGTAACCGCCTCGCTGGCCGTGTCTACCCGCGCAGCTTGCTGGAGCGTGTCGAGGCCGCCGCGGCGCAGTAGTCCGCGAAGTCTGCGACGCAGCAGTCTCAGACCACTTCGATGACAAAACGCGCGCCTTCGGGTGCGCGTTTTTCGTTTGTGGCGTAGTCGTGGATCGTGACGGCTCGTCTCGCTGTTCTCAAAATTCGAACGACGCCAGACCGCCAAAGCCACGCGCCTTGCCGCCATCTTCGCTCCTCGAAGATGCTATGCATCGACTTCGTCACGCAGACGCACCCATCCGCGCGACTTTGATGCTCTGGAGACGCCCGAATTTTGAGAACAGCTCGTCTCGCTGTTCTCGTTAGCGCGCTGATGATCAGCTGCGGTGGGTCAAGCGAGCCGCCGACAGACGCGCCGATCCTGATCGACGTGCGTCTCGACGGGGACGCCGCGGATACCTTCAACGTGGAAGACTGCCTGCTCGGGCCGATGCCGCCGACGACGCGAGAGTGCTGTGAGTACACCGGCGACCGTTGGCTTGAAGCGGCCGGGATCTGCGTCGCAGAGCCATAGTGAAGAGCGCTAACGAAGAGACTCGATCTCGACCGCGTGCCGAAGCGCATCAGCTGACATAGAGCCGGGGGCGCGCGATTCGACATGGGCCCGGTCTGCGATCGCGATGAGCGCCGCGTTAACCGGCGTCGGGATCTTCATCTTCGCGCCGAGCGCCACGATGTGCCCGTGCAGGCTCGCGGTTTCGAGCGGGTCCCCGCGTCGAAGGGCGTGTCGTGTCGAACCGCCTACGCGCGGCACGTCATCTACCGGCACGGTCTCCAGCGCGCCGACGCGGGCCTGGAGCGCGTCGAGCTCCTGGTACGCGTGACCCGCCGCTGTCCAGACGTTGCGCGCCTCGCCGAGCGCGTCTTCGTAGATGTCTTCCGGAAGGTCGTCGCAAAGCGCGACCAAGATCCCGCCGAGGTTCGCGAGGAGCTTCGCGCGGATCCAGGGCCGGATATCGGCCTCTTGTTCCGCTCGAAACCCAATGCCGGCGAGCGCTGAGCACGCGAACGTGACGCCGCTTGGCTGCCCTGACCATGCGCCGAGCAGGATGGTCCCTGGGTTCGGCGATCCGGAGAGCGCGATGACTCCGTCGGCGCGTCGCTCGGCGGGGACGTACACCATGCCCGCGATGGTCGGATGACCTCGTTTCGCGATTTGGTCGAGCGGAGTCACACCATTCTGGAGGCTCACGACCGTCACGTCGTGCGGGATGTTCAGCAGCGCCGCTTCCGTCTGGTGACCCATCGCGGTCAAGAAGACGAGGTCGTCGCGCGTGACCTTCGCGGACTCCACATCGGGGACGACCGGCGGGTGGATCTGATGTGCACCGCGCGGGGTTCGAAGGTCGAGACCCCGCGAACGCAGTGCCTCGCCGTGCTTCCCGCGCGCGACCAACACGACCGCCTGTCCCTGCTCATGGAGAAGGGCTCCGATCGGAGCACCAATGGCGCCCGCACCGACGACCACGATGCGGTCAAACTCGTTCAAAGCGCGAAGCGCCCAACCCGCCCATCGAACTTCCGGACACGGCTGGCGGAAGGATCGAGATGGTCCCACCCGAGCTCCGCGCAAAACGCACGAACGAGGTCGTCCGCGAGATGCGGATCGCTCGATTGGTTCTCGACGCGAACATGCGTCGGCGTGATCGAAACATACAAAGACCCGATGAGCGTGCAGCTCGTCTCGTTCACGTTGAGGACGAGCTCGGGAAAGTCCTCGCTGATCATCTTGGTCACGCGCACCAGCTCATCCATCCCGAGCGTATCGTTTGCTGACCGCGTTCCGTTCACGATCTCCATGGCTTCCGAGGCGTTCATGTTCTTGGCGTGGAGGACAAAGGACGAAGAAGACATGTGACTCAGGCTACGCTCACGGTTGAAAAATCTTCCAGCCATCGATGGGTGGCCCCAAGCGCTTCGTACTCGCTCACGCTTTGTGTATCCTTAGTTCGTGCGTTCACCGCGCAAATACCGGGAGCCGTTCATGAGCCTACGTCCTCTGTTTCTCGCGATGGGCACACTGCTCTCGTTTACGGTCGGCTGTACCGGAGCCCTCAACCACCAAGATGGGTTGGGCGGCGGCGGAACCGGTGACCCTGGGATCGTCTTGATGGACGGCGGCGGGGGTGGCGGCTCCACCGACACGAACGCAAGCGATACCCACACGGGCGCGGACACCAGCACCGGCGTTGACTCCGGAACCGGAACGGACACCAACCCTCCGCCTTGCGTTCCCATGTGTAGCGGTCGCGAGTGCGGCGCCGATGGTTGCGGCGGAACGTGCGGGACGTGCGGCTCGACCGAGACATGCGATTCGGCGGGGACCTGTCAGCCGATGAGCGTGGATGGGTGTCCACCCACGGGTCCCTTCGGCACGAGTCCGGGATCGACCGCAGCGGGCGAGACGGTCTACGCTTGTGACGGGAGCCCGGTCTCGATTCACGAGCTTTGCGCGCGACGCGCGTCGTTGATCTATGCCCTCGCTGAGTGGTGTCCGCCGTGTCGCGCACACGTACAGAACGACATCGAGCGTGAGCACGCCGAGTACGCCGCCATGGGTGACTTCGAGACGTGGGTCTTGTTGACCGCGACGCAGAGCTCCGGCGCGCCGACCCAAGCAGATTGCAACCGCGCGAAGAGCCAGTACGGCATCGACGCAGCGAACGTTCGCTTCCTCTTCGATCGTGATGGCGTCTACCGCCGCATGGGCATGCGCGTGAACATGAACAACATGGTCATGGGGCGCGGGAACCGGATCTTCATCAACGGTCCTTACGCGCACAGCACGGTCTACCGCGAGGTACAGCGCGCGTTCTCCAGTACGCCTCCCTGATTCAAGCCGTCAGTCGTCACGCGAAGAAGCCTGAGTCACAGGCTTCTGCGGCTCAGGCTTCTGCGGTTCAGGCTTCTGCGGCCTTCTGCGGCTCAAGCTTCTGCGGCTCAAGCTTCTGCGGGATGAACCTAGTCGTGGTCTTGGGTCGCCCAGTACGAGATGAGCTCGGTGTCGTCGATAATCCGCGAGTGGTAGTGACCCCACACGTTGCTGAGCATCACTACGTTGCCCTGGCTGAGCTTAGAGGTGAGGTAGATGGCGCAGTACTTCGCGCCGCTCCCGTCGTCTGTTTCGCCGAGGATATCGAGCGGCTCTTTGGACACGGGACAGAACAGCTCGCAGGTCGCGCCAGGACCGGGGTCGATGTCCCCTTCCTTGCGCGAGTCTCCATGAATCGGGCTCAAGTGAACGAGGCCCTCGCGTCCACCTGAGCGTACGCCCACGGTCACCGCGCTGAAGCCATCGAACTTCACGTCCGAGATGCCGACGATGTTGTCGCCTTTGGGTCCGAAGGCCTGCGTGACGACGATGACGACGCCCGCGTTCTTCTCTTCAATCGAAACCGCCGGCTTCGGGATCTCGGAATGCCGTCCCGTGACGACGAGACTCTCGCGATCGATGTGGTCTTCACCCATGACGTCCTCCAGTTGTCCGGCGTTCGAACCGGACAGATCCAGCTTGCGCAGGGATCATCGGGAGCGTCAACCTCGAACCAGGGTTTCCACCTGGTGGGTCATGCATGGCTCCGACGCGCCGCGTCACGCGAGCGTGCGGGACGCGCGGAGGTCTACGTTCGCGCCTCGAGTTCTTCCCAGCGCGTCATCAGTCGCTCGACCTCTGCGGAAAGGGAGTCGCGCTCCTCAAGCAGCGGCTTCACTTCGTCACCTCGCTCTGCGTAAAGCGTCGGGTCGGCGAGCTTCGCTTCGACCGCGCCGAGCTCGGCTTCCTTCTTCTCGATCGCGTCGGGAAGACCATCGAGCTCTTTGCGTTCTTTGTAGGACAGCTTCGCGTCCTTCTTCGCAGGCGCGCTCGGTTCGGCTTCGGGCTGGACCGCCTTGGTTGTGGCCGTCTCCTTTCGCGTCTCCTTCCGCGGAGCCTCGCGCTTCTTTCGCCCGCGCCGGAACGTCTCGTAGGCGCCCTCGTACTTGATGACACGTCCGTCGTCTTCGAAGGACAAGATCCCGGTCGCGACGCGGTCAAGGAAGTAGCGATCATGGCTCACCACGATCGCGGTCGCGTCGCTCTCGACGAGCATCTGCTCCAGCGCGCCCAAGGTGTCCACGTCCAGATCGTTGGTCGGCTCATCGAGGAGGAGGAGATTCGACGGCCGCAGCAAGAGCATCGCCAAGGCCACGCGCGCCTTCTCTCCGCCCGAGAGCGCCGAGACCTTTTCGCGAAGCCGCGCGGGCGGAAACGCGAAGCGCGCGAGGTAGCTGCGGATGTCGACGGTCTTGTCGCGGAAGGTGAGCTTGGTCCCGAGCCCGCTCACGTTCTCGTGCACCGTCTCGTCCGGGTTGAGCATCGAGCGTGATTGGTCGAGGTACGCGACCTCGGCGTTCTTCCCGAGCGAGATCGCGCCGGCCGTCGGCGTGAGCGCGCCCGTGATCGTGCGGAGGAGCGTCGTCTTACCGCACCCGTTCGGCCCGACGATCCCGAGCCGCTCGCCGCGCACCATCGCGAGCTCGAGCTCGCGCACCAGGGTTCGGCCGCCCAGCTCGATCGTGAGACCGCGCAGATCAAGGACGCGCCCGCCTTGCCGCGTCGTGTCGAGCTCAAGCGCCGCGGTGCGTTCCTTTGCTCGGGGCTTCGCCGCGATCGCGGCCTCCGCGCGATCGATCCGCGCCTGCTGTTTGGTGGAGCGCGCCTTCGGGCCACGGCGGAGCCACTCGACCTCGCGCTTCACAAACTTCTGCCGGTTGGCCTCGCGTCGGTCGTCGTTCGCGGTTCGCTCGGCTTTGCCTTCCAGGAACGCGCCCCAGCCGCCGGCGTAGGAGTGCAGCACGCGGTCGTCGAGCTCGACGGTGCGCGACACGACCGCGTCCAAGAGATAGCGATCGTGCGTGATCAAGAGGACCGCGCCGCGATAGCGCTTCGCCAAGTGCTGCTCGAGCCACTCGATGGTGTCGAGGTCCAGATGGTTCGTCGGCTCATCGAGAATCGCGAGGTCCGGTTGCCGAACGAGGAGACGCGCGAGCGCGATCCGGCGGCGCTCGCCTCCACTCATCGGGCCGACCGGAGCGTCGATGTTGCTCACCTCCAGGTTCGCGAGCATGGACTCCGCGTCGTGGTCTCGATCAAATCCGCCGAGCCGCTCGACCTCGGCCGCGGCTTCCGTCTGACGCTCGATCAGATCGCCGAGATCACCGTCGCCCCGCTCGAGCCGCTCAAGGAGCGCGTCGTATTCAGCTTTCGCCTTTGACCACTTGTCGAGACCACCGAGCACGATCTGACGCGCGCTCTTGTCCGCCGGCAGCTCCGGTCGTTGTTCGAGGTACTCGATGCTCGCGCCGTTTCGGTGGACGACCTCACCGGCGTCTGGCGTGACTCGCCCCGCGAGGACCTTGGCGAGCGATGACTTGCCCGTTCCGTTTCGTCCGACGAGGCCGACGCGCTCGCCTTCATCGATGGTGATGGCGGCGTCGTCGAAGAGGACACGGGTCCCAAAGGCGAGCTTGAGGTCGTAGGCGCTGGCGAGGGTCACGGCGCCGAGAGGCTACACCTTCGCGGAAGAGGTTCAACGCTCGTCTGTCGACCCGAACGACAAAGGCGCCGCCGCGCGGATCCGCTCTAGCAATGCGCCGCGCCGGCGATCCTCGTTTTGAATGGCGTGCTCAATGGCCACGTGGGTCCCGACGATCACCGCGGATGAGCGCGCGCGCGTCATCGCCGTGTAGAGGAGCGCGCGCGAGAGCACCGGGATCGGCTCATCGGGAAGGATGACCGCGACGCGATCGTGCTCCGAGCCCTGCGATTTGTGAACCGTGATCGCGTGCGCGAGCGTGATCAGGCCATGCGCGGCCGCGAGCGGATGCGCGACGTAGCCGTCGTCAGTCCGGAACACCGCGGACAAGCGCGGTCGATGCCCGTTCCCGCGGATCCAGAGCACGAGCCCGTTATCGCCGTTGAAGAGCGCCCGCCGGTAGTCATTGCGCACCACGATGATCGGCTCGCCGGCGTGTGGGCCTCGCTCGTGCGGATTGATCTCGCGGTGGAACCAGTCGTTGATCGCGCGCGTGCCCGTCGCGCGACCTCGTGTGACGCAGAGCAGTCGCGCTCGCGCGCTGGCCGCGAAGAGCTCCTCCAGGATCTTGGCGTCGTCATCAAGCGAGAGCGCGCGGGTCACGACGTCACGATCGAGCGCGTGGCGGGCGTGCCACTCCGCGAGGAACTCATAGCGTCGCCGCGGCGTCTCGGGAAGAAACGCTTCGACCCCTTCCAGCGCGAGGTCTTCCGCCCTTACGCGAACGCGTGCGCCACGCTCGCCGAAGATCGCGCCGCCCGCGTTGATCTGATTCGCGATCCGCAAGACGTGACCGCCCGCGTCATCTTCTGCGTTCATCCGGAAGCTGTGCGTGAGGCGAACCGTAGCCGGCGTCATCGCCAATTCTCGCAGCACCGCGCCAGCTGAGACCGACGGCAACTGATCCGCGTCGCCGAGGACGATGAGCAGCGTGTCACTCGAGATCGCTCGCGCGATCGCCTCCATCTGCTCGAGGTCGACCATCGAGGCCTCGTCCAAGATGACCACCCGTTCGCCGATCGGATCGCGCTCGCCCCGGGTGAAGCGTCGCGCGCGGGGGGAGTAGCCGAGCAGGCGATGAACCGTCTTCGCCTGGAGGTTCGCTTCACGCAGGACATGGTCACGTTCGTTGGGCGAGCGGAGCGCCTTGAGCGCGCGCGAGACCGCGGCGCGCATCCGATCCGCGGCCTTACCGGTGGGCGCGGCGAGCGCGATTTCGCTCGGCTCCACGCCGAGGCGGACGAGCGCCCGCAAGATGGCGACGACGATCGAGGTCTTGCCGGTGCCAGGCCCTCCGGTGATCACGGTGAACCCAGCGCCAAGCGCACGCGCGACCGCGTTGGACTGCTCTTCGGAGAGCGCGATCGGCTTCCCGCGGACGAGAGGTGGCGTGCGCAGAACATCGGCGAGGGCTTCGTCGACCGCGCGCGGCTCAAAAAGAGAAGGGCGCGCGAGCCAGTTCGCCGCCGCGTGAGCCAAGGCGTTCTCTTGTCGATGCGCTTTCTGAAGATAGAGGCGACCGCGATCCGTGATGAGCGGGGTGTAGGTGCCTGGCGTTCCGCAGAGCCGTTCATCGGGCAGGTCACGGAGCTGATCGAAGGTCGCCACGACCAAGCCCGCGAGCTCCTCGTCGACGGCGAGGCCGCTCTCTCGGAGCGTCGGCAAGAGCGCTTCCCGCGAGAGGAAGACGGAGCCCGCGTGATGAGAGAGGAGCGCCGCCAAGGTGACCAGTGGCGCACCAGGGAGATCGCTGAGCCCTCCGACCTCTGCCGCCAAGAACGCATCCGCGTCTCGAAGCTCGCCGCGCTCGACCGGAGCTCGCATCACGTCGAGCGGGGTGAGCCCGTCAGTCAGTGAGGCGATCTCGTCACGCTTGGTTCGCGCCGCGATCGTTCCGGTCCCTCGCGGGTCGACGAAAAACCGTTCCTTCATCGCGGCTCCACGTAGCGGTACCCGAACGGTGCGTCGCTCTCGCGAAGCTCACGCTCCCACGCCAGCACGGTTCGAAACGGAGGGCGCTCGTGAATCACGCCTTGCCCGTCTTCGAGGTAGCGCAGGAAGACGTAGATGAGCCCGCCGAAGCGCCGCTCGTATTCCTCTTCGCTTCGCACGTCGAGCAGACGCACCGTCGCGAGGGTGTAGAGCTTGGCCTGCAGATCGTAGGAACGCGCGACGTGTGCGGCGAGCGCGTCGTCTCTGGGATCGTCAACGCGGTCGCTCTTCCAGTCGAGGAAGCTCACGCGCCCGTCGTGCTCGAACACCAGGTCGACGACCCCGCGGATCACGCCGCGCTCGATCGCGAACGGCATCTCCTGGGCGCTCGGACGCGGCGCGGATTGACGCGGGTGGGCCCGCTCGGGGACCGGGAAGTGAAAGCTCATCTCCCGCGCGCCGTCGATCGAGCACAGGCCGTCGGGGAGATCGAGGTGAGGCGTCCGGACCGCGACGCGCATCCCGTCGAAGAGCAGGCGCGCCGCTTCGTCGATGTGCTCCTCGGCGACGCCGTTGTTCTGCGCGCATCGTGAGAAGAGCCGCCCGACGTCTCTGCGCGCGAGGAACGCCTCGTGGTCGGGCTCGCTGAACGCCTCGTAGTCGAGATGCTCCAGGACCTCATGCAGGAAGATGCCGACGCTCGCGCCGCCTGGGAGCGTCGTCTCGCGCGCGGGGCGATAGAGCGGCGCGCTGAGCGACGGGGAGGCGTCGTCCACCTTGAACTCATCTCGCTCGGCGTCATCGGGGGTGGAGACCGTCGCGTCGACGTAGAACCCTCCCGACGAAGCGGCGGACTTCATCCGCGTGTAGGACGTAAGAAAGCACCCGCCGCGGGTCTCGCGGAGCTTTTCATAACGCCGCGCGTCGTCGCGAATCGGCGTGAAGTGCGCGTCATCCAGGGCGCGCTCACGTGCGCCCAGATCGGCACCGAGCGGCTCTGGCTCCGCGTCCAGGTCGAGCGCTGCGTATCCGAAGCGCGCGCCGTCGATCACGCCGGGCCCGAGCGCGCTCAACCGTTTCGCGAGCGCGGCGTAGCTCCCCTCGATCCGCTTCAGCGTCGTAACGCGATCCGTGTCCATGGGGGGCGCTCCGAAGTAGGGCAGGTACACCCGCGACTTCGCGCGCGTGACCGCCACGTAGAGCAGGCGTTCGTCTTCCGCGATCAGCTCGGCGCGCACCCGCTCAGCGGCCTCTCGGGTGAGGGCCGGGCGGAGCCATGCTTCTCGGGTTCCGTCCGCCGCGTGGCAGACGTGCGGCGCGAGCGTGGCGAGCGGTCCCTGCTTTCCTCCGCGGGCGAACCCTCCGGCGACAAACACGACTTCAGCCTCGAGCCCCTTGGCCTTGTGCATGGTCAAGATCTGGACCGCGTTGCGTTCGCTCTCGAGCCGCTGGAGATCCCCGCTCGCGCTGTCCGGGACCGCGCGGCCCGCGACGTAGGACGCGAGCTCTCGCGTGAGCTCGGTGAGCGTGCGTCGCGACGCGCGCTCCAGCAGGAGCTCGAGCAGGTGCTGGTAGTTGGTGACGGAACGCTCGCTCGTCGTCGCGAAGAGCGCGCGCCTCAGCACGCCGGTCTCCCGGACGATGGTCTCGAACATGTCCCCGAACCGGCGACGCATCGCGAGCCGGTGCAGCCGGTGAAGCAGCGCGACGAGCGGGTGCGAGGCGTCCGCGTCGCGCAGGGCCGGGAGCTCGCTGAGGGCGACGTCGAAGAAGGGAGTCAGCCACGCTCGGAGCCGCGCCGATCGGTCATCGGGTTCGGCGATCGCGCGCAGCAGATCGAGGACGTCCTTCGCTTCGCGCGACTGAAAGAGACCATCTTGTTTGAAGAGCGCAAAGGGAACGCCGCCTTGCCGAAGCGCTTCCGCGATCGCGAGCGCTTCGTTCGCGGTCCGGGTCAGGATCTGAACGTCGCCGTGGCGCAGGAGGCGGGACTCTTCGTCTTCGCCGCCCGTGACGACGGTGGCGCGGCCGACGAGCGCGCGGATCTCGGACGCGATGTAGGGCCCGAGCGCGCGCCGGAAGCGGGCCGCGCCGATCGCGTCATCGGCCAACGGCTGAATCAAGATCGCGGCGGGGGCGGGCGTGCTCTCGCCCGGCATACGGAGCGCGCGCGCGATCGGTCCGTGTTCGGCGGGCGGACCGTCGCCGCCCGAGAAGTAGTTGGTGAACAAGGTGTTGAAGACGTCGACCATGGGCGCGGACGAGCGATAGTTGGTCGTGAGAGCGGCGGGCTGGTCGCTCAGCGTCGCGCGCGCCTCGCGATAGGTGTGGACGTCCGCGTTTCGAAAGCCGTAGATCGCTTGCTTGGGGTCGCCGATGACGCAGAGAGAGTGGTCCGGACTGACGCCGAACACGTCGCGGAAGATCGACCACTGGATCGCGTCTGTGTCTTGAAACTCGTCCACGAGCGCGCAGCGATAGGAGCTCCGGAGCGCGGCGATCAACGATGCGCCGCGGGGCGCTCGGATCGCGTCCGCGACATGAGTGAGCATGTCGTCGAAGTCGACCGCGGCGAGTCGCGCTTTGACCTCGCGCGTCCGCGCGATCGTCTGCGGGATGAGAGACGCGAAGACCACCGCGAGGGGAAGGGGCGCGTCGCGCAGCGCGTCCTCGACCGCGCCGTGAAGCGACGCGAGCGATGACGACTTCGCGAGGAGCGCGGGGAGCCAGCTGCCGGCGCGCGCTTTCTTGGTGACGGGCACATGGCGAAAGCGATCGATCGCCAGGACCTGCTCTTGCATCGAGGCGGAACGATCGCAGGCCGCCTTAAGCAGCCGCAGCAGGTGCATCGCTTGCCCCGTCTTGTTTCGCTGCGGGATCGCGCGCGTGAGGTCTCGCTCGGCCGCGCGGAGGTCGAGCGCCGCGATGGCGTCGATCGAAGCGCGCATCCGTTCTTCCCGAAACTCGGGCATCGGTCGTCCTCGCTCTTGCGACCAAACGAAGCAAAGCGCCTCAAGCGTTTGCAGAGAGACCTGGGACAGGACGTGCTCGAAGAGCGCGCGGGCGGGATCACTCTGCGGCTTCCCGAGCAGTACGCGGAGCTCGGCGGTAAAGGCGTCGGAGAAGAGCGAGCGCGGGTCGACGAGCTCACGGGTAACCGCGCGCCGGCTCTCGAAGGCGTGATCGGCGAGGACGCGCTGGCAGAACCCGTGGATGGTGAAGATGCTGGCGCGGTCGAAGCTCGCGAGCGCGTTTCGGAGCCTCTGCCCGGCCGCGTCGTCGATCGTCCAGGCGGGGCCCTTTGGATCACGCCGCGGATCGTTCGCGGGCGCGTGGACGAGGTCGGAGATGGTGCTCCGCATCCGCACCCGCATCTCGCGCGTCGCCTTCTCGGTGAACGTGACCACCAAGATCTGCTCAAGCTCATCGCCCTTCACGATGCGGTCGACCACCAGGTGCTCGAGCGTGTACGTCTTTCCGGTACCCGCAGAGGCCTCGATGACCGCGTTGCCGATCGGGAGGCGATCGAGGATCGGAGGCTTGGCGAAGCGATTCGTCACGCGGCACCGCCCAAGCCGAGGAGCTCAAAGAAGAGCCCGTAGCGCGCGGTGGCGCGGGTCAGGATCTGGTCCTCCGGGAGCGCGGGGTAGCGCGTCGCGTCACGAACCGGGCCGAAGCGCGCGGAGCCTCCGAAGTGGTTGCGGCGCACTCGTTCGGTTTCGGCGAGCAGGCTAGCCGCGGTGAGCGAGCCGAACTGGTGGGGGCGACGAAGGACCGCTTCACATGGAGCGAAGGTGTCGTGCGGACCGGCGTGAAGATCGGCGACCAGCCGCGTGAGGTAGCTGAGCGCGCGCTCACGCGAAACGGGGCTCAGCGTCACCGACGCATCTGTCGCCGGATCCCCGCCGTAGATCACGAACGCGCGATGGGTCGCTTCCCCGATCGAGATCGTGAGCATCAGGTGATCGAGGAACGCCCGCATCGCGACGCGCATCCGCTCTGTCTCTTGGTGGATGCCGCCCGGCGGAGACTTCGCCATCAACAAGAGCGAAGCGCGGTGACGACGATCGACCGCGGGCAGGAGCAACGGTTGCGTGCGACCGACGAGCGCGATCGGCTTCTTCCCGCGCGACACCGTGACCTCATCAAAGAGGAGCGCGGCTTCACCCGACCCCGCTCCACCGCCAAAGCGCGCGACCCGCGGCGTGAGCTCACGGAACGTGGCGTCGACCAAACGGCGCCACCCCGCGAGGACCGCTTCGTCGTGACGCGCGCGCTGTTCCGCTAGCGTCCCGACCGGCCAGCGACCTTCGCTCATCTTACGCAGGGTCTGCAACGCGTAGGTCTGCGACGCCGGCGCCTCCCCGCGCGCCTCGGTGAGGTAAGCGTCCCGAAGCGTGAGCACGGAGTCGAGGACCCGGACCGTGAGCGGCTCGTTCTTCGCTCCCAAGAGCTCCGGGAGCACTTCGTCTTCCTCACGAATGCCGAGGACCGCGCTCGCCCAACCTTGCAGCGGGGACTCCAAGAAACGTCGGAGGGCAGAGATCGAGAGCGCCTGACGCGGCGCCTCCTCGATCGCGCGTGGCGCGTTCATGAGCGCCAGCTCGTCGCGGAGCCGCGGCTCCTCCTGGACCGCTTCCGCGATCGAGAGCTCGACCCGATAGTCGCCGCGGAGGAGCTCGCCGAGCTCACGGGCGCGCGCTTCGTGGGTGGCCTCGCGCAGCGAGGTGTCGCGCTCTTCGTGGCGCCGCAGCGGAACCCGCCGGAGCAATGGGCGCGCCTCGTAGGTGCGCTCGATCATCGCGGTCAGCTGCCGCACGACCACGGAAGGGACGATCTCGTCGCCGGTCAACGGGTCGCGACTGACCCAGCTCAGGACCACGCGATCCCGCGCGCTGAGCAGGGCCTCGAGGAACATGTACTTGTCGCGCTCGCTTGGGCTGACGTCTCCGCGCTCTCGCTTCTTCGCGCGGAGGTCGAGCGCGTCCCGACGCTCGGGGGCGGGGAAGCGCGACTCGCCGAGACCCGCGACGAACGCCACCCGGAAAGGGATCGCGCGCATCGGGAGGAACGAAGACACCACGACCCCATCCGCGAGGTACTCCCCGCGGCCGCCCCGGAGCCGCGACAGCTCGGTCCGAAGGAGCTGATGCGCGACCCGAAACCCCACCTCTTCGCCGTGAAGATCCCGATCGGCCAGAGCGCGCGCTCCGGCGACGCAGCGGCGAAGCGCGGACTCTTCGCGTGAGCCGTTGGCGATCAGGAATGCGTTGAACTGGGCCGCGAAGAAGGCCGCCCACGCGGTCAACGAGACCCGTTGGCGTAGCGCCGTTCGGACGTCGTTCGTGAGCGAGCGGAGGAGCAGGCCAAGGGTCGCGGTCGCTTCGTCATCTCGCGACTCGTCGACCTGGTAGCGCTCGCCGTTGAACGCGAAGAGCCGCGGGTCACCGCTTTGCGGACCGCTCATGAACGCGCCGAGCGCCATGCGACGAATGCCTTGGTCCCAGTTGATCAGGTCCGAGGTGATGTAGGTGCCCGCGTGGTCGTCGTGGTCGATCCCGTGGAACGCGCCCACGCGATCGATCGCGCGCTCCCATTGCTCCGCGGGGAGGTCGTTCACGCGCGCACGAACGCAAGGATGGGTCACGAGCGCGAGCACCTCCGGCCGCGTAAAACCCGAGAGCGGGAGATCGATCAACATGCTCGCCGCTTCGACGACGCGGCTCCCGAGACCGGTCTCTCCTGCGAGCGCGAGGTCGACCACGTTGAACGGGATGCCGCGGGCCTCGCGAAAGACGGCTTCCACGTGCGGCAGGTACACGTCTCGTTCCGGTCCGTTGATGAAGAGCGCGATGTCGTTGAAGCGAACACCCTCGCGCGCTTCGACCACGCGCCAGATCTCGTCCGCGATCGCCTCGAGCTCGCGACGGATGCCGGGGGCGGGGAGCAAGGTGATCGACTCGCAGGTCTCCCCGTCGGGTCGAGGAGGCGTCGCAGCGGCCGGTTCGCGCGTGAGGACATCGCGCTGCAGCTTCATCAGGAGCGAGTCGCCGCGCGGCGCGACGAAGCGATCCTCAAAGTCGTCGACAAGCTGCCCGAGAAGGTGCACGTGTTCGCGCCCAGGGCGACCCCACAAGACCAGCGCCGGGGTGTCGTTGGGGTCGAGGACTTCGCGCTCTGGCGCGACCGCGCGGAGGACCCGGCGCTCCGTCGGGACGTCCTCCCAAAACTCTTGGCAGGGGTTGAGCACGTAGAGGCCCACTTCGCGCTCTTCGCTCAGCGCTTGGAACGCCCAGAGGAAGGCGCGCGCGACGTAGGAGATACCGAACACGTGGAGCGGCGTGTCGACCGCATCAGGAGCCCGCGGCCCGCGGCGCTGCAGTTCGCGAAGGGCTTCCGGGAGCGTGAGGAGCCGGCGGGTGTCGCGACGTGATTGACCGCGGGTGTCGAGCACTCGTTGGTAGAGCGCGCGCTGCCAGGTTTCGTCACGAGAGAGACTGAGCTCTTTGCCCGCGGCCCACGCCGCGAGCATCTCCGGCCGCGAGTAGGTGTACTCCTCGAGCAGCGACGCCATTCGGATCGCCAGCTCGACGCGTCGCGTGTCGACTCCGTCTTCGTCATCGTCGGCGAAGAGGTAACGCTTCACCGGGGCGACCTCACGTGTCGCGAGCCACTCATCGTCGAGGAACGCGCTCAGGGTCAAGCTCTCGAGATGCTCGCGCGAGAGCAGCGCGAGATCACTCGCGGCGCGTCGAACCCAGCGCGCGATGAAACGCTCGAGCCGGTGATAGCGAATGTTGGCGGAGATCCCGAGCGCGCTCGCGATCTGGAGATCGAGATAGCGCTCGAGGTTGCGGTTGGGCACCACGATGTCGAGCGGGACCAACGGGTCGCGCGGCTGATCGAGCTGCGCGACGAGCGACGAGACGAGCGCCTCGGTTTGGTTCGAGTAGCAGATCCGGATCATCGGTCTTCGTGAGCCACAGTTCGCACGCGCTCAGTGTCTCATCGAGCTGTAGTGTCTCATCGAGCTGTGACGTCGCGGGCGCTTCCGGCTCAGTCTTCGGGAAGCCAGAGGAAGCGCGCGGGAGCCGGGACGGGTTCGTCTTCGTCGAGGATCGCCTCGAGCTCCTCTTCATCCACGACGACGACCGTCTGGTAAGGCTCGCCTCCCCATCGGGTCGCGCGAGCAGGGATCCCGAGACCACGCTCCACATGCATTCGACCTGCGAGCACGACGACGCGCGAGGGAGGCTGAGGCCCGCTCAGGACCGCCCCGATGCCAGCGGCCATGGTCTCGTCCCAGATGACCTGCGCGGTGTACATCCGCTCGAACGAATCCGCCCCGCCGTGGTGCGACTCAAGCGCTGCGCGAACCAACTCGCGGTGCTGCTCGTTGGTCAGGTCCAGCTCAGGAACGTGCGCGCGCTGCTCCTCGCTGAGCGAATCGAGCCCGCCCAGCCCCACCGCCCGCGTGATCTCCTGCCGCGCGTTGAGCGCGATCATCGTGACCGATCGCGATCGCGCGAACTCAAAGATGGCGCGGTAGTTCGCGAAGTCGAAACCCCAGCGCGTGTCCCACTCAATGCCGCGACGCAAGTTCTGCTCATCGAGCTGCCCATCGGTCCACTGGTCAAGAACGGACTGGAAGGGCTGCTGCACCATCTCGAGCCCGATCGCGAGCGATGGGTCCTGCACAAAGAGACCCCGGATGATCTGCATCTGCATCTGATGGTGAAGCGGATCGTCGTGAACCTCGCCGAGGTAGATGACCTTGTTCCGAACGAGCAAAGAGATGAGGTCCGCGATCGTGATCTCTTCGCCGGTCTCGGTGTCGATGATCTTGTCCGGAGGCGTCGCGTCGCGCACGACCTGAACCGGAGAGCGCGCGTCTGGCGCCGTCGAGCCGCAACCCAGCGCGCTTGCGGTAAGCAGCATCAGGGTCGCGGAACTCGCGAGGGACCGAGCGATGGAGAGGAGCGTCATGCGCGGACCATATCAGCTGCGCGTGACGTGATAAGCCAGTACGGAATCGTAGGCGACGATGACCTCCGCAAGAGCATCACATCGAAGTGGTGACCGGCGCACACGCCGTTGAGGGAAGCGGTGGCTTCGACGTCACCCGCTCCCGGAAACCACGCCGTCGCAGTCGCGGTCGAGACTTAGCAGGCTGCTAGTCCGCTTTGCGTACGAACGTTACCTGACCTTGCTTCCAAGGCTCGAGCCGAACCACCTCGTGCGACTCCGTGGAGACCGAGTCGATGGTCTCCTGATACCGAGGGCGTTGGGCGTCGTGCATCACGAGGATCCCGCCGGGCCGGAGGATCTTGAAACCGGCGCTCCAACAATGGATGCGCGCGCGACCGTCGACCACGATGAAGTCAAACTCGCCGAGCTCGCGACCTTTGCTGACGTAGTCCGCCATGATGCTCGGGTCGTCTTCGCAATCGTCGGTCCATCGAAAGTAGCGATCGGCTGCGGTGGGGCTCAGCGGCTCGCGCACGGGTTGTGCGACGGCGGGAGCGACATGATGCACAGTCAGCCGTTCGTCTTTCACGAGATCGCGTACGCGCTGGGCCCACGCCTCGTCGTGTTCGATGCTGTGGAGCTCTTCGATGAACGGGCAGCGGCTCAAGATGGCGCGTGTGCTCCCACCACAGCCCCACTCAAGCATGCGCTTTGGGCGCGCCGCGCAGAGCAAAGACGCTAGCTGTGACCATTCGATCGGGTCCATGTAGACGGGCAAGGTCTCATGAGGAAACTCGGCCAAGACGTGGGACTCTCCCGCACGCTTGATGCGTGGGATGACCTCCCGCTTGTACGCGTTGACGATGACATCGATGGGTCCACTGTCGCTCATGCCTAGTTCCTTGGTTGGCGACGTCTTGGAAGAAGACCGTCACCCGGCGGCGAGTTCTACTGGTTTTCACCCTTCCTTGCGACTACGAGGTGACGGCTATCGCCAATAGCGTATGCGGGCGGACGCTGATGTCTCGCGCTACGTCAGCAACGCGCCAAGGACGCCAGCAAACTTAGATGTCACGCCGTACGCGTGACCTTGGTCGCCCGACGTCTGCGTTTTCAACCCACCACCGGCAAGCGAAGCGGCGAAGCGCAGCGGCACAGTCACCAGCGGCACAGTCACCGGCGGCACAGTCACCGTTTCGCGCTGACCAAGTCGTCCGCGTCGAGCCTCAGCCGCCCGCGTTGACCGGGGGAACGCGCTTGGCCCACGGGCGCGCCTTCTCGAGCTGCGCGGCGAGACGGAAGAGCGTGGCTTCGTCGCCGAGGTTCGCCGTGAACATGCTCCCGATCGGGAGGCCCGCGTCGTTCCACATGAGCGGGACCGACATGCTCGGCCAGCCCGCGAAGTTGGCGACCGGCGTAAAGGGGACGAAGTCGAAGGTGCGCTCGACCGCTTGGTCGAGGACCGCGTTGAACTTGAGGGGCGCGGAGAACTGGAGCTTGGCGACCAAGCGCTGCGCGAAGTCCTCCGTCGCGGGGGGCTTCAGCGCGCCGACCGTGAGGGGCGGCTTGCCGAGCGTGGGCGTGAGGATGAGATCGAACTCGGAGAATCGTTGCGCCAGTCGCATCGCTTCGCGCTGAAGCACCCGAAGCGAGAGGGCGTACTGTTCCGCGGAGGTCGCGCGCCCGAGGAGCGCGCTCAAGAGCGTGGTCGTCTCGAGGTTCTGCGCGCTCGCCTTTCGGCCGGTCGCTTCCTCGACCTCGCGCACCTCCGCCGCGGTGTTCGCGCCGACGACGAGAACGAACGCCCGAGAGAGGGCGCGGGGGTCGTGTCCCGGGCGGATCTCTTCGACCGAGTGACCCAGCTCTTCACACAACTTGGCGGCGTCATGGACCGCGGCCACGCAATCGGCGTGGACACCATCGCAGAGCATCGCGGGCTCGACGTGGAAGCCGATGCGCAGGGTGCCAGGATCGCGCCCGAGCTCTTCGATGTACGGCCGCTCGGGCGCCTTGGCGGCGTAGGGCGCGCCGAGCTCGGTGCCCTCGGTCGCGTCGAGCACCACTGCGCTGTCGCGAACCGATCGCGTCAGGACATGTTCTACCGCGAATCCGTTCCAGTGCTCGCTCGCGAAGGGTCCGGTCGGGGTACGCGCTCGGGAGGGCTTGAGGCCGAAGAGACCGCACGCAGAAGCGGGGATCCGAATCGAACCGCCACCGTCTCCGCCGCTCGCGATCGGGACGACCCGCGCGGCGACCATCGCGGCGGATCCTCCGCTGCTCCCGCCCGGCGTACGCGTGGTGTCCCAAGGGTTCCGCGCGGGTCCGTAGAGAACGGGCTCGGTGACCGGCAGGATCCCGAACTCTGGGGTGTTGGTGCGGCCGACCGTGACGAGCCCGGCGCGGGTGAAGCGGGAGAAGAGCTCGCCGTCGACGTCGAAGACCTGGTCCCTGAGCAATCGAGAACCGCCACAGGTCTCCAGTCCCGAGATCGTTTGAATGAGATCCTTGAGGAGGAAAGGAACACCCGCGAGCGGCGCGTCGTGATCGACCTGCCTGAGCTGATCGCGGGCGAAGGACGCGAGCACGCGCACCACACCGTTCAGCTGCGGATTGACGGCCTCGATGCGCCGAAGCGCTTCGTCGAGCAGCTCCTCGGGCGAGACCTGCTTGGTGTGAACCAGGGACGCGAGCCCGACGCCATCGAACGATCCGTATTCCGCAATGCTCATGTCTGCGGACGCTAGCCCTGATGGGGATCTTTTTCGAGACCTCAGCGACTGGAGAACGCGCAGATGAGATCGCCCTTGGGTTGTCACAAACGAATTACTTGTCGTGCGGACGAAGATCCGATCGAATGCGCTCGTGCGTTGCCTCGCAGATCCCCTCGTGTCGATCGACGGACAACGCGACGCGTGAGCGAGGCGAGCGAAGACCGACGGATGCTGCTCGCGCTCACGCGATGGCTCGGGCCGTTCACGAGCGATGAGGTCGCGCCGCCTGGTGTTCATCGTCGTGAGGTGATGATCGACTCACCCCGCGGACGTTTCGCGGCGTGGGTGTACCGGAACGACGCGCCACGCGGAGCGCTTCTGTTGGTGCCTGGGCTCCACTTTCTTGGACCCGCGGATCCGCGCCTCGACCGTTTCGCGCGGGTCTTGGCGAACGCTGGGATCTTTGTCCTGGTTCCGTTCCTTCCTGACTTCCGCGTGATGAGAGTCGCTTCATCGCTCAAAGGCGATGTCGAGCGTTGCTGGGACGCGCTCTTGCGTCAGCCCGATCTGCCGCCTGTCTTGCCTGGCGTGATGAGCATCAGCTACGGGAGCTTCGCGGCGATCGCGCTGTCGGCGAAACGTGACGTGGGTGGCCTGCTGCTCTTTGGAGGCTACGCGGACTTTCAGGAGACGGTGCGCTTCTCGATTTCGGGTGACGGGGACACCCCCCACGACCCGCTCAACCAGCCCGTTGTTTATCTGAACTTGCTGGATCACTTGGATCTCGCTGCGGAGGTCGATCGTTCGACCCTCAACGATGCGTGGCTGCAGTTCATCCACCGGACCTGGGGCCGGCCGGAGATGAAGGAGCGCGCGCTGTTTGAACCCGTTGCGCACGCGATCGCGGCCACTCTGCACGAGAACGCGCGGGAGCCTTTCCTTCGTGGCGTTGGCTTGCGGCCGGGCGGACTGGAGTGGGCGCTTGAAGCTCTTGAGCGTTCGGGGGACGCCTTCGATCACCTGGACCCGCTGCCCTATTGCGCTCAGGTTCAGGTCGCGCCGATCACGATCGTACACGGCCGTGATGATGACGTGATCCCATACAGCCATGCGCAGCGCCTCGCCGACGCTCTGCCATCGTGGGCCACTCCCTACATAACGGGGCTGTACGCCCACACTGGCGGATCAAGTTTGATCACCCTTGCGGAGAAAATTCCTGCGTTAAAGGAAGAATTCCGTACGATGGTTTCGATCGTTCGAGCATTCGTAACGACGTCGCGCAAAAAACGTACACCATAAAATAACTTGTGATATTAGACGTTTACCCCTTTGTCGCAGGTGTACCTTCCGTGCACGATCAACAAACCGACCCTATGTTGTCCATCGCGCCGGTTTGCCGGAAAACATAAGAATTCCGGTGAATAAACCCCTCACAACCCCACTTAGAACTTTCGGCACGTCCTGTGCAGAACAATCCAACGCCACGCAGTTGCCTGGCAGAGGAAGGTAGAGAACGCATGAAGCACTTTGGCTTACTTTCGGAGACCATCGAGACCGCCAAAACCCGGGGTCGGATTGAGTACGATGTTCTCGCCAATGCGTTGGCAGAGCATGGAACGAGCGCACGGCTCGTTGAGAAAGTCATGCGAGACCTCGACATTGCCGGGGTGAAGATCATGGACGCCAATGGCGTCGCTGCCGAGCCGCCCAAGAATCGGCGCAACCGGCCGGGCTCCAGCGAAGCGATTCAGGCCTACCTCGACTGGATCGGGACCGTCAGTCTCCTTACGCGAGAGGGCGAAGTGGAGCTCGCGCGTCAGATCGAGCGCGGGCGCAACTCGATGTGGGACGGGGTCCTCTCGTCGGGTCTCATCGTCGAGCTTGACGATGCGAAGCTTCTCGTCGCGGAGAAGCAGAAGCGCAAGCAGGACGTGGTTCTCCTCTCGGAGTTCCAAGAGATCATTGAGCGCGTCGCGGGCTTCGTGAAGCTCGGCAACGAGGACAAGACGCGACGTGAAGAGATCGAGGCCGAAGCCGGCATCTCCTTCGCCGAGATCAGCAAGCTCAATGACCACCTCATCGCCGAAGACATTCTTGTCGAGCGCGCGAAGTCCGAGATGGTGGAAGCGAACCTTCGCCTCGTGGTCGCGACCGCGAAGAAGTACCTCAAGCGTGGTCTCCCGTTCTTGGACCTCATCCAAGAAGGCAACATGGGCCTCATGCGCGCCATCGATAAGTTCGACTACACGCGTGGCTACAAGCTCTCGACCTACGCCTCGTGGTGGATCCGCCAGAGCATGGCTCGCGCGGCGACCGATCAGGCCCGCACGATTCGCGTTCCGGTCCACGCCTGCGAGCTCCTCACGAAGCTCATGGGCACGACCCGTCGCTTGGTGCCGAAGCTCGGCCGTGAGCCCACGCCCGCCGAGATCGCCGAAGCGATGAAGCTCCCCGTCGAGAAGGTCCGCAACCTCCTCACGATTTCCCGCGACACGATCTCGCTGGAGACGCCGGTTGGGACGGACGGAACGAGTGAGCTTGGCGACCTCATCGCGGACGAGTCGACCGCGTCTCCCATGGACACGCTGGTCAACAACGACCTCTCCGACACCGTGACCCGCGCGCTCTCGCAGCTGACCGACCGCGAGCAGCAGATCCTGAAGATGCGCTTCGGTATCGGTGACCAGGATTCGCACACCCTGGCGGAGATCGGCCGCGAGTTCGGCCTGAGCCGCGAGCGGATCCGTCAGCTTCAAGCCCTCGCGCTTCGTAAGCTCCGGAACGCCTACCAGAGCGATACGCTTCGAGCGTTCGTCGCGTAGCAGCGAAACGTAGCGCCCTCGAGTCGGGCTAGGGCTTCTTCGGAAGACCGACTCGAGTCAGCGATCAAACCAAGGGCGCAAGCCCAGCGAAGGCCGAGCAGCACGCTCGGCCTTTTGTTTTGTGACTCGCTGAGATCCCGGTTTTCGAGGGAGGTCACGTCGACTCGCGCGTATCTTCGTCGCATGGCCGGGACGGGAAAGTACGGATCCTATTTCCCGGTTCCCTTTGACGTCGAGGACCTGCCGTCCGCGATGCAGGAGTCGGTGCTCGCTGGGATCAAGTCCTCGATGGACGCGGACGAGGCTCGGCAGTTGTTGTCGGAGCGTTTAGAGACGCGACGTGACGAGCCCGCGGTGCTCCTCGCGACCGCGTTCCTCGGGCTTCAGGACGCCTGCGAGATCATGGTCGATGAGCAGCAAGAAGCCGCCGTCAACGCCTTGGCGCTCGCGACCGAAGCGCGCTCCGTCGGAGCGGAGAAGACGCCAGACCTTGAGCGCTTTGAGGCGCTTGCGGTGGACGTGCGGACGGAGGAAGCGGCGCGTCGCGCAGACCTCGCGTCATGTTTTCAAGCCGCTCCGAGATCGCTGACGCTGGATCAGCTCTCGGCCGTTGGATACGAACTGATTCGGCTTGAGCGGCACGCGGAGGCGGCGACGTTCTTTTCGGAGTTGATCACGCGCGAGCCTCCATACAGCGTCGAACACTACCGAGGGAACCTCGCTCGCTGTCAGGAAAAGGGAGGGCAGCTCGAGGTGGCGCTCGCGACCTATCGCGAGGTGTGGGCGGCGCGTACTCCCAAGTCGAACGACTTCGTTGTCGACAACGCGGGTCGCGGTCTCCTCATGCACACGAAAGACCGAGAGACGTTTGAGCGGATCTTCGAGGAGGGCGTGGCGTGGGGCGAAGAGGCGGGGCGGGCGTTCCCTTTTGCTCATGGCGTCCAAGACGATCTGCTTGTGCGCGCGCAAGAGTTCGGATCGGAGAGCGTCATTGTGGCGTTGGTGAGCATGATCGTCGGTCGTCGCCCGGGTTCGATCACAGAAGAGCGTAAGCGCGAGCTCAACGCGCTCGCGCGTTCCATGAAAAAGGCGCCGGAGGAAGAAGAGCCCATCGTCGCGTCGCCAGAAACAACCCACACGCAACCCGACGTCCTGGTTGTCACGTTGGCGGCCATCTCGCTCATCGCCATCGCCATCGCCATCGCGTTTGTGGTGCTCGGCTGAACGCATTGGAAATCTGGGCGCCTGCGAACGACTCCGAATAGGAGGTCGTTGGATGAAGACGGTGCAGTTCTCTCTGGTCGCGAAACGGGCCCAGGTTCTTGGGCTAATTCTCACGTTCGCCATGATCGGTTGCTCGGGATCTCATGTCACGCCAGATGGCGGGATCGACACGGGTGATTCGGATATCGACGCGCGGCCGGACACAGACGAACCGGACGTGGGGCCTGAACCGGACGCGGACCCCGAACCCGACGTCGGCCCTGAACCGGACGCGGACCCTGAACCCGACGTGGGCCCCGAACCCGACGCGGGACCCGCGCCCGATGGACCCATGGTCGACGTGCTCATCGTCGTCGATGCCTCACGCGGAATGATGGAAGAGCAGCGTCGCTTGGCCGACGTGATCGACTTTCTCCCCCAGCACTTTTACGCGCTCGGGATTCGGGGGCAGGTCGGCGTCGTCACGTCCGACCTCGGCGTCTTTGGGGTCGCGCTCCCGACCTGTTCCGACATGGGCGACGACGGGGTGCTGTCTACGCGCTGTGGCGGTGACCCGCTCATCAAGATGGACCCGCGAGGCGACCTCGAGGACCTCGATCGCGTTGCGGAGCGGTTGTCCTGTCGCGCCACCCCTGGCGCAGAGGCGTGTGGATTCGAGCAGCCGCTGGAGGCGATGCTCAAGGCGGTCGCGCGGACTGACTCCGACCTCCGTTTTCACCCGATGGACCTCGGTCATGGCGACGGCGCGAACGAAGGCGTCTTGCGGCGCGACGCCAAGCTCTTGGTGCTGATGCTGACGGACGAGGACGACTGCTCGGCCGCCGACCCAGGCCTCTTCGATCCGCGGAACCCGGTTTACGACGGGCCGCTCAACGCTCGCTGCGCGGTCCACGAACACGCGCTCTATCCGATGTCGCGCTACGTCAACGGTCTCATTGAGGCGAGGGGCAACGCGCGAGACATCGTCTTCGCCGCGATCGCGGGCCTCCCGGTCGACCTCGAGGGGAGCGACTACGACGAGGTGTTGCGTGACCGACGGATGGAGATTCGAGTCGACGATCGCCTCGGCACCATCCAGCTCTCGTGCCTCACCTCAGATGGTGGCGCTGCGCCGCCTCGACGACTTGTACGCTTCGCGCGGGCACTTGAACGCGCGGGCGGACAATCGATGGTGATGTCGTCTTGCGCGGACGACTATCTCGACGCGGTTGCGGAAGCGGTGATCGCGGTCGCTCCCGAATGATCGCCGCTGTGGCTAGCGGGACGGCTTCGCGGCGCTCTTTGCCTTCAGCGCCGCGAGCTGTTCGGGCGTCGCGTCTTTCTGATGCTTCGCCTTCCACTCTGCGTACGGCATCCCGTAGACCACTTCGCGCGCCTCGTCGTAGCTGACCTCGTGACCGCGCTCGTCAGCGGCTGCGGCGTACCACTTGGACAAGCAGTTACGACAGAAGTCCGCGAGCAACATCAGCTCGATGTTCTGAACCTCGGGGCGATCGCGCAGGTGCTCAACGAGTCGGCGGAAGGCCGCGGCCTCCACCTCGGTCTGGGTGACGTCATCCATGCGCGAACTCTCGGGTGCATCGCGGCGGAGCGCAACTCTCGCGGACCGCTCCTTCTGGGTGAGTCGCGTCGGTCGACGCCAGAAGTTGCACCGCGTTGCGTTACCGTGCGCGTCGCGAGAGGGAGGCGAAGATGGCGCAGCGTAAGATTGTTGTTTTGGGGGGGGCGCTCGCGGGACCGTGGGCCGCGGCCCGCGCGAGAGAGACCGACGACCGCGCGAAGATCACGCTCGTGACGCGCGGCCGCGCGGTGAGCTACGCGGTCGGCGGGCTCCCGTACTTCCTTTCACGTGAAGTGAGCGAACCCGGCGAGCTCAACAAGCAACGCGCGGCGTTCTTTCGGAACTACTACGGCGTCGACGTCCAGACCGGCGTTGACGTGAAGGGGATCGACCCCGAGAAGCGCCGGGTCTCGACGAGCGCCGGGTCGCTCTCCTACGACGCGCTTGTCTATGCGCTCGGGGCGCGTTCCCTCGTTCCCGAGATCGTATCCGGAGCGAGCAACCTCTCCACGTTGCGAACGCTGCCGGACCTCAAGAAGATCGACCGCCTGATCAAACGGAAGGACGCCGCGGTGACGATCATCGGCGGCGGGTACTACGGCGTGGAGGCCGCCGACTGCTTGGCGCGGCGCGGATGCCGCGTGACCTTGGTCGAGAAGAGCCCCTTGCTCCTCAGCGACTTCAGCCCGGACGCCTCTCGTCTCGCCGCGGAAGCGCTCCGGAAGATCGGGGTCGACGTGCGCAATGGCGCGACGATCGAAGCGGTGAAGCGAAAGGGACGCGCGATTACAGCGCTCAACATCGATGGAGATCACGTCGCGACCAAATTGGTGGTCGTCACGAGCGGCGTCACGCCCCGTACCGAGATCTTCTCCGAGGCAGGCGGCCGGCTGCACCGCGACGGGACGATCAAGGTCGATGATCGCTGCGAGACGAACCTGCCGGGGGTCTTCGCCACGAGTATCTGCGTGAGCCACAAGCACGCCGTGACCAAGAAGCCGATCTGGACCGCCCAAGCCGCGGACGCCGACAAGAGCGCCCAGGTCGCGGGAGAGAACGCGGCCGGAGGTAGCGCGAAGCTCGCGCCGACGCTCGGGACCTCGATTGTCCGCGCAGGCTCGTTGACCTTGGCGCGGACCGGGCTCACGCGCGGGGACGCGGTGCGGGAGCGGGAAACAGCGCGTGTCTATGGGCGCTCGCGCGACGATTTTTTTCCTGGAAGCGCGGAGCTCACGATCACGCTCTCGTTTGATGGTCGCACGCGACGGGTGATCGGCGCGGAGGTGCTCGGTGAAGACGGCGTCGACAAGCGCATCGATGTGCTCGCGACCGCGATCACGGGCAAGCTCAAGGTCGATCAGGTCGCGCAGCTCGACCTGGCTTACTCGCCGCCTTACGGCACGGTCCGTGACCCGATCAACGCGGTCGGGACCATCGCGCGCCAAAGCGAAGACGTCCGCGCATGGGCGCCGGTCGAGCTGATGATCAAGACGAGCGACACTCTCGTTTGGGACGTGCGGACCCCGAAGCAGCGCAAGGCGCATCCGTTCGCCGCGACCGCGGTCTCGCTCAAGAAGCTCCGCGAGAAGAAGCGCGAGCTTAAGAAGGCGAAGATGGTGGTCTTTCTCTCCGAAGACGGTCGCGAAGGGTACCTGGCCGCGCGGATCGCGAAGGGGCTCGGTTGTCCGGACGCGGGCTACCTCAGCGGTGGGCTGCGGGCATGGCGCGAAGCGGAATTTTAGGATGGCCGGCTCCGTTTTACGGGTTGACTCCCCACGCTTAGTGTACAACATACACTTATGAGCTGGGAGCCTGATTCTTCGGCGTGGCGTGAACCCGTCGCCGCAGATCGCGAACGACACGAGCCGCGCGAGGTCTTCGCCGCCGGTCTCCGTAACCACCACATCGCCAACACCGCGTACCCGATCGCGCACAAGCAGACTTTCTATCCCTACAAGGTGAAGCGAGCGCGGGCGCACGAGGTCGCGACCCGAGGACTCTCCGGGTTTCGCGACATGTGCCTCTATCTCCACGTCCCGTTCTGCGAGACGCGGTGCTCCTTTTGTGAGTACACGGTCGTCGGCAAGAGTGAGCTCCCGCTGACCACGCGTTATGTCGACGCGCTCCTCGCAGAGCTAGCGCTCTACGACGACGCGATCGATCTGGGCGCGCGGCTCTTTCACGGGCTCGACATCGGCGGCGGGACTCCTTCCTTTCTTCCTTCGCGAGACATCGCGCGGATCCTCGAGAGCGTTCACGCGCGCTGCACCTTCTCGGAGAACGCGGACATCAGCATCGAGACCACGCCGAAGATCGCGAGCGCGGAGCCCGAGAAGATCGCGAGCTACAAAGCGCTCGGCATCGATCGCATCAGCATGGGGATCCAGGTCATTCAGCCGGACCTGCTCAA
This sequence comes from uncultured bacterium, assembly GCA_938024995.1. Taxonomy (GTDB): domain Bacteria; phylum Myxococcota_A; class Polyangia; order Polyangiales; family Houyiibacteriaceae; genus CALJDU01. Next base: position 155,951 of record CALJDU010000049.1, on the reverse strand, counting down.
GGTGCTCGGGCGATCTGAAAACGGCGTCGAGCATCACTTCCGCGCCGTCGATGCGATCCGGAACGCGGGCTTTGATCGCATGAACCTCGACCTGATGTACGGCTTCGCCGATCAGAGCCTCGCGAGCTGGCGCGCGACGCTTTCGCACGCGATCGCGCTCGGCCCCGAGTACATCACGCTTTACCGAATGCGCTACAAGCTCACGCGCATCTCGCATCAGAGTCATCGCGTGGATCTGGAAAAGGTCCGACCGATGATCGAGCTGAGCAAAGCGCTCTTGTCCGAGGCGGGCTACTACGCGCCTCCCGGCAAGACGACCTACTCCAAGATCGCAGGAGACGTCGGAACGAGCAGCTATCTCGCGAAGCGCGTACAGACGGGCATCCCTTACCTTGGTCTCGGTCTCGGCGCGCAGACCTTCACGCACACCACGATCAGCTACAACGACGGCGCCGCGGGCAAGAACCTCGCGCCGTACTTGAAGAGCGTCGACGCAGGCCGGCTTCCGCTTCAGGACCTCTACGACCTGCCGCGCGCTCAGATGATGGGGAAGATGTGCGCGGTGAGTTTTTACTTCGGCGCGATCGAGCGCGCGCCGTTCCGAGCGAAGTTCGGCGTCGACCTCACGGACGCGTTTCCGAACGAGGTTCGTTTCGTTGTCGATGAAGGCTTGATGGAGCTGCGGGCAGACGCGCTCGCGATGACCAAGCACGGGACCCTGTACAAAAACGGGATCATCCCGCTCTTCGCGGGACCGTCGATTCAGCGCTACTTGATCGAGCGCGACCCATCGCGGAGCGACGACCTGGAGAAGAACCGAAAGCTCGCGCTGCGCGTCGCGGGGTGACGACTTGGCGCGGCGTGCCTGGTTGCGTACCTTCCGCGGATGCGCATCCGGGTTCTCCTTCTCCTCACCCTCGCTCTCGCGTTCGCGTGCGGAGACGACGACGGCTCTGACTCTGGCGACGCGGCCGAGGACGTCGTCACGGACGTCGCGGATGACGTGACGCTGCCGGACCCGGTCGTTTTCGACGTGACCGCAGATCCGGACGTCGAGACCGGGTGTACCAGCGCGCCGCCAGTAGACGGAGCGACTCGCGCGAAACGCGTCGCGTGCGCCGACGAGCTCCTCGAGGGAACGGTCGCGATGGGTCGCGAGGGCGACATCCTTCTCGAGAACTCGCGGGTGCGCTTTATTCTTCGCGGAGGAGACGAGTCGGCGGTGTTGATCGGTGGCTTCGCGGGTGGCGTGATCGATGGATCGCGTCACGGAGATCGCGACTTGATTAAGGAATTGGTTCCGGCGCTCGACCTCGCGACCACGCGTCCCACCGCGATCGAGATCACGAACGCGGGCGGAAGCGATGCCGCTTCGGTGCGCGTCTTGTTCGAAGCAGATGAGCTCGCCCTCATCGCGACCATCATCCCGGGCGCCGTCCGGACGCCGCGGGCGCGGGGCGTGATCGACTACGAGCTTCGCCCCGACGAAGACGTGCTCCGCGTGACGGTCACCTATACGACGCGCGAAGGGACCGCGATGGCCTCGATCCGTCCTGGGATGCTCGCGCTCATGGGGAACGGCGAAGGCTATCGTCCCGGAGCGGGCGTCTTCGATCAAGATGGCGGAACGCCGTCGACCGAGGCGACGATGGTTATCGAGGACTTCGCGCCCGGGCCTCGAGAGCCGAGCGGCGCGGTCGCGGTGCACCTGATCGGAGAAGGCGAGGGCGGCGTCACCCATCGCGACTCAATCAACATTGTCCAGACCAGCCGCGTGATCGTGACCCAGGGAGAGACCGCGACGAGCGAGACGCGGATCGGGCTGGGGCGCACCGGCGGAGAAGCGCTCGCGGCTGCGCTTGATGTCCCGACGACGTTGTTGCGCGGCGAGCCCGGCGACCGGGTCGAGGTCCGCGAGGGCGAGGTCTTTTTCGCGCGTACGCGGATCGGTGAGGACGGCACGTCGCGTATCCCGAGCGGCGACTTCACGCTGACACCTGGCTTCGGTCGCTTCTTCGAAGGCGCGGACGTCGCGGGATCGGGTGATGAGGTGGTCGTGCCTTCGGCCCCTCGCGGAACGCTCACCGTCAACGTGACCGCGGGAGGCGCACTGGCTCCGACGCGAGTCACGGTGTCGCGCGGAGGTGCCGAGGTCGCGCGCTACGTCGCGCTTGATGCAACCGACCATGTGCTCCCGCCCGGCGAGTATCTGGTGACGGTCTCGCATGGTCACGAGTACGACATCATCCAGGAGACGATCACGATCGCGGACGGAGGTTCGAGCGCGCTCACCGGTGACCTCAGCCGCGTGGTCGACACCACCGGGTGGGTCGCGGGTGACTTCCACCTGCACTCCGAGAACAGCCCGGACTCCGTTCATGGGCTCGAGGAAGCGGTGCGGATCGTCGCGGCCGAGGGGCTCGAGATCGTCACCTCGAGCGACCACGATTATGTGACTGACTACTCCGCGATCCTGGCGCAGGCGGGTGTCGCGGACTTCGTGCAAGCGGTTCAAGGTTGCGAGGTTTCGCATCTGCCGCTGGGTCACGTGAACGGGTATCCGCTTCGCGCAGATCCGAGCCGAGCGGGGAACGGCGCGCCCGTCTGGTTTGGGCTGACGCCCACGCAGGTCTTTGATGCGATCCGTGAGAAGGGCGACGACTCCATGGGCGGCGCGATTGTGCAGGTGAACCATCCGCGTCGAACCGGTAGCGGTTGGTTCAACTCGCTCGATCTCGACCCGGTCGCGTTGGCGGCCCAGCGCAGCCCTGAGGCGCTCGGCTTCCCAGCGGGGACCGACCTCTCGACCACTGGCTTCGATGTGTTCGAGGTGTGGAACAAGTCTCCCGACGAGGAAGACATGGAAGCGTTTTCGGATCTCCTCGCGATTCGAGAAGCGGGGCACCGGTTCGGGATCTTGGGCAACAGCGACAGCCACGAGTCACTGAGCCCAGCGGGTTCTCCGCGCACCTACGTCGCGGTTCCCGACGATGAGTCGTTCGGCTGGAGCGATGTCGCGAGCAGCATGCGCGCGGGCGACATGACGATCAGCGGCGGGATCTTCGTCACGCTTGAGGTCATGGGCCCGCCCGTGTCCGGAGCCGTGATGGCTCGTCTTCGCGTGCAAGCAGCGCCTTGGGTGTCCACCGCCTCCGTCGATGTCTACGCGGGCTCGTCAGTCGTGATGACGGTGTCGCTCGATCCCGACTCAACCGACGCGGTCCGCTTTGATGACGTCATCGCGATCCCGATCGGAGACGACGACTTCGTCTTGGCCTACGCGAAGTCCACGCGGGAAGCGCGGCCCATGATTCGCTTCACGCCCTTTGGCATGACGAACCCGATCAACCTCTAGTGTCCTGAGCCCGCGAGCTGGCGAATCGATCCGTCGCGCGGATCAACTCGTGAACGATGCCGGGCTCGTAGGAAGAGTGGCCCGCGTCGGGAACGATCGTGAGCTCTGAGTCAGGCCACGCTTGGTGAAGCTCATAGGCGCTCACCGGCGGGCAGATCGCGTCGTAGCGACCCTGCACGATAACGCCTGGGATCCCCTTGAGCCGATGCGCGTTGTGGAGCAGCTGACCGTCGCGCGCGAAGAAGCCTTCGTTGACAAAGTAGTGCGCCTCGATCCGCGCGAACGCTTCCGCGAAATCATCACGCGTGACCCGCTCGATGACGCCTTTGTCGACCTGGAGCCGGCTGGTGGTGGCTTCCCACACGGACCAGATCCGAGCGGCGGCCAAGCGTACCTCCGGATCGGGAGACGTGAGACGGCGGTGATAGGCCGCGACGAGGTCGGCGCGCTCGTCTTCGGCGACGTGATCACGAAAGGTCGCGAAGGCTTCGGGGAAGAGCCGACTCGTCCCCTCTTGGTAGAACCAACGGATCTCTTCGCGACGAACCAAGAAGATGCCCCGGAGAACGAGCTCGGTGACGCGCTCGGGATACGCTTGGGCATAGGCGAGCGAGAGCGAGCTCCCCCAGCTCCCTCCAAAGAGCTGAAACCGTTCGATCGCGAGCTCGCGTCGGATCGCTTCCATGTCGGAGACGAGGTGGTGCGTGGTGTTGTGCTCGAGCGAGGCGTAGGGGGTGCTCTTTCCGCAGCCGCGCTGATCAAACAAGATGATCCGGTAACGCTCAGGGTCAAAGAAGCGCCGCTGAACAGGATCGGTCCCGCCGCCTGGACCGCCGTGAACGAAGAGCACCGGTCGACCCTCTGGGTTGCCTGACTGCTCGACATAGAGCTGGTGCGCGCCCGAGACGGAGATGCGTCGCTCGTCGAAGGGATCGATGGCCGGGTAGAGACCTCGCACCGGAGCAACATAGCACCGCTTCCGCGGGATGATGCGCTGCGTAATCGCGCCTTTGCGCAAAACCAACACGCAGGAACCACGCGATCTGGAGGGGAACACAGGAGCGTCGCGTTTCGGCTCGACGACCTACTTTTCGTCACTTAAGCTCGGCCGCGATGACCGCTCCTCTCGCTGTCGCGGCCCAGCCCCTCGCCATCGACGTGCTTCACGTTCTTCGTGAGCTTGATCCCGCGCGCTGGCGCGCCGACAAGATGTCGCAGGTGCGCGCGCGTCTCGAGGACATCCACATGCGCGTGGACGGCCTGGTCGATGGCTCGCTTCCCGATGCGTCCGGTCTTCGGGACAAGCTCACGGTCATGCGCGACGTTCTGCAGCACCACGTTGAGGAGAATCGCGAGCGGAAAGAGGAGTCGGAGGCCACGGTTCGCGAGCGCTTCATGACGCTGCGCGCGCGTCTTCAGCCGGCCTATGAGTCCCTCGCGGCGAGCCTTCGCCGGAGCGCGATTCACGTCCCGAGCCTGCGCCCAACGAACTACGCGCGGAACGCTTTCCACGTGGCCAGCGCGTTGGTCGCGCTCTTCGTGATCGAGGTCGTCCCCCATTTGATGGTCTTCATCGCGGGCGCGTTCGCGCTCTCAGGGTGGACCATGGAGATCAGCCGCCGCCAGAGCACGCGCGCGAACGATCTCTTGATGAAGCTCTTCGGCCCGGTCGCGCACCCGCACGAGCGGCACCGCATCAACTCGGCGACTTGGTACTCCTCGGCGCTCGTGATCCTCGCCCTCGCGTTCGCCCCCGTGCTCGGCGCCATCGCGGTCACGGTCTTGGGCTTCGGTGATCCCGCGGCCGCGTTGATCGGTCGGAAGTACGGCCGCACCAAGCTGGTCAACGGCCGATCGCTTCAAGGTTCACTGGCGTTTGTCTTCTTCGGCGGCTTGTTCACCTTCGGCGTCCTGGCGGCTTTTCATTCCGAGCTCGGGACGACCCACATGATCTTGCTCTCGCTCGCGGGCGCCACCTTTGGCGCGGTCGCGGAGCTCTTCAGCAAAACGATCGACGACAACATGTCCGTTCCACTGGCCGCGGCTTGCGCGTCTTCGGTGACCGCGATCTTGCTCTCGATTTCGCTTTAGTAGTCCGACACAGGGATTTTGACCGACCGAGACTGGCCCTCGAACCCGATCTCGCGCCCGTTTCTCCTCGAACATGTTCTACATGGCCAGCGTCAAACCGAACACGACCTCGGATCTGATCATCCACCCTCAATCGACCAAAACCCCTGTGTCGGACTACGCGTAGCGCGCAGATGAAAGCGCTGCTCGATGACATCTATGCGTTGGTCGCGGAGATCGATCGAGCGGCGGGAGCGGATGTCCAAGCACGGCGGAGCGAGTGCGCGGCACAGGCGCGGGAGCTGAACGCTGACGTGTTGGCGGATGTGCTCGAGACGGGTCCATCGCGTGATCTTCGAGCCCGGCTCGCGAGGCCGTACGCGGACGCCGCGCGAGGCACAAACGCGTTGCCGCTGCGGCCGAGCAACCTTAAGCGAAACGTCTTCCACGTCGTCTCTTCGCTGGTCGCGATCGCGGTGCTCTACTTCCTCCCGGAGCGCGCGCTCTTGATCGCGGGATCGATCGCGGCGGGATCGTGGACGCTGGAGCTCGCGCGGAAGCTCGCGCCTCACCTCAACGACAAGCTCGCGAAGTGGTTCGTACCCATGGCGCACCCGCACGAGCGCTACGCGATCAACGCTTCGACCTTTTATGTGACCGCCCTGGTGATCTTGGCCGCGTGTTTTGAAGCCCGCGTTTCCGCGATGGCGTGCGCGGTGCTCGGGTTCGCGGATCCCGCGGCGGCGCGCCTCGGTCGACGCTTTGGTCGCTTCACGATCGCGCGTGGCCGGACGGTGCTCGGTACGCTTTCGTTCGTCATCGTGGGGTTTGCGGCCGCGGTCACGACCGGGGTCGTGTTTGGTGCGCCGCTCCGAGTCGCGCTGACCTTGGCGGCGGCGGCGGCGATCTGCGGCGCGTTGGGCGAGCTGGTCGCGGGACGCGTCGACGACAACCTGACGATCCCGGTGAGCGCGGCTGCCGGGTGCGCGTTGGCGTTGGCGTTCACGTAGCAGGCTCGTGAAGTGCTCGCTGGGCGCGGTGGGTTTGCAGGGCCGCGTGGCTGCGTGACCCAAGTATGCTCATCCTCGGTGAGTCTCATCATGGTGAAGCGTTTCATGATCATCTTGCTCGTGATGGGTTGCCAGGCGGCAGACGCTCCGCCCAAAGCCGAGACGCGGGCCGCGGAGTCGACCTCGCGCGCAACCGCAGAGCCGACGCCTGCTGAGGTCCGCGTATCGATGCTCACGACGGAGCCTCCGGGGTACACCAAGCCGTTCGACTTCTGGCGCGTCATCGCGAGCGACGGTTACAACGGGAGCGAGCAGTTTTGCCTGGCGGAAAGGGTCCGCTCCACCAACCGGGGGCAGATCGTCGAGTGCGCGCGGGAGGAGTACTCACGGTCGCGGGAATGGCGCGTGTCGAACGCGCGGGTGCGACTGCTCGCGGCGCCTGAGCTCGAAGGGGTCGAGATCGCGCCTTCGGACCGTGGTCCGAGGGTGGCTGACGTCGAGACCCTCCTCCGCGTTGAAGTGGTTCGGTACGATCACGAGCCGCTCGTTCGAGTGCTCGCGATCCATCGCGTCGACCGAAGCGAGTCGGACCCCACGCCTCCCCGGAGCCGCTGCTGCAAACGTGGTCACGTCGATCGTCCCCAGGTGCGTCCGCGCGGGAGGTTTGATCCTGACGCGCTTCATCGTCGACAGGTCTGCGCGCTCGGCGACATGTACGCCCCGTCGCGCTCAACGCTCTCGGATCGTCATGACTTTGTGACCGCGCGCGGGTCTTGTCAGAACGGAGAAGACGACGTCTCGATGAGCTTCCACTTCAGCCGCGAAGTCGCGGAGCACGTCGTGCGACCACCAGGGCTCATCGTCCGTGGGTACCTCCGGCATCCAGGAACGTTCATCGTGGAATAGGCGAGCTCAGTGAACGTCTGAAAAGAGGTCTTCGGGCGCAGCGCCGAACGCCGTCGCGGAGTCAATAAGCGCGCGGGTGTGTCTCAGCGCGAGCCCAAGGTGTGGACCAAAGGGGCTGGCCTCGGCGCGCGCGGTTGCGTCTTGGGCGGCTCGGCGCGAGGAAGCCACGGCGGCGCGTCGCTCGGTCGTGAGTTCGAGCGTGAACGGGGCGGTCGCGGAGAGCTCTCCGAACGCGCTGGTCAGTCCGTCGTAGAACGCGCGGTGCTCGGTCGTTGGCGCGAGGACCATGTGCAGGCCATGCGGCTCGAGAAGGTGTCGCTGCAAACGAAGACAGGCGTACTCACGCGCGAGGTCATCGTCGCTGGTGTTGCGCAGGCCCCAGTCTTCTTTCGTCAAAGACGCCTCGCCTTCGACGAGCGCGTGGCAGAGCTCGTGCAAAATCATCTGCGCGAGGCAATCGTCTGGGTCGAGCGTCTCAGGGGTCCCGACGAGGAGCGTTCCTTTGCCATCGGTGGAGGCGAAGACCTCGGGCGTCCTCACGACGGTGAACCCGATGGCGCGGGCGCAGCCGATCCAGAGGACGTCGAGCGGGTCTTGATAGCGTCGAGTGATCGCGCGCGTCACGTTGCAGAGTATACGCGGCTCTTGGCGCGCGTCGGTGAAGACGGCAAAGTGCCCGCGTGGCTTTCGAGATGACAGACGCGCTGCACAACCGAGCGATACGCGCGCTCGAACCGTTCGCGTCGCTCACCCCAGGTGAGCCTTCTGACGCCTGGGAGGCCCTACGCGTTCTGGTCAATGACCTGAGCGACCCCGCGTTCACGCTCGCGCTCTCTGAAGTGATTCGGCGACCGCGGTTCAACGCGCTCGTCGCGTACGCCGGGATGCTCTGGGAGGCCGCGGCGATGCTCCCGAGCGTCGACGCGGTCGAGCACTACCTCCTCCGCGCGGTCTCCGAGCACCCGAACGCCAAGTGGTCGCGCGCGCTCGAACGGCGCGCGGCCGCCGCGTTGACGTATGGGCAGAGCCCAGAGGTTCTCGACGTGATGCTGTGCGCGCACCGCGACGCTCCGCGGCTCACAGAGATCTTCGCGTGCTGGATCCATCAGCACGTCGCGGTGGGCGATGAGGTCGGTCCGGCGGCCAAGGTGTTTCATGATCAGCTCAAAGAGCGCGAGCACCCGTTGGCTGCGCTGCCGCTCACGCTGCATCCAATGGAAGAAGGCGCGCTCGCGTGTCGCGTCATTCGTCCGCCGCGCTGGGACCTGAACGGGAACTGGCTGTCCTGCCCGGGAGCGCAGGCGTTCTACATAGCGGTCCAGTCGCGTCCGACCGATGCGGGCCAAGAACTTCCGGCGGCTCGCGCGCTGGCGATCCTCGAGAGTCAGCGCGACGATTACTCCGCGGGCTACGTCGACGACCTCCTGGTGCCCAATGGGAAGTGGGAGACGGGCGTGTTCGCGCTTGAGCGCGAGGTGGAGAACCTCGGCGACATGGAGCTCGACTCGCTCGGCGACGCGGACGACCCGGAGCCATTTGGGAAGCTCGATTCAGAAGAGCTTCACCTCTCTTTCGGCCCCGTGGGATCAGGGCTCGCGCGCTCGCCGTTTCGTGTCGTGCCGCTGACCACCCAGATGACGGTCGCGAGGTTGCTCGCGTTCTCGACGGGAGGCGCCTACGGACAACCGAGCGCGGCCTATGGTCGGCTTTATGCGTGGCGGGCGCTCGCGGCGTGGACGGGCCACGGACATGACGGAGACCTTTCGTTGGATGAGATCGTCGCGGTCGCCGATCGCTCGCAGTTCGGCCACTTCCTCCCGTCGCATGAATGGAGCTTCCGCGTGGTGGAGTCGGGCTTCGCGTGCCTGAGGCCCGATCGTCAGACACTTGTGGTTTCTGCGTTTACCGATAGCGACTGAGCAAACGCGCAGTATCCGCGAAGATCGTTCAGCAGCTTGACCTCGCGAGGGCCCCCGACCATAGTCCCGCGGCTAAAACCACAATGACCTGGCGCCCCGAGGTCAACGCAATACAGCTGAGACAAGGCGTCGATCTGAGACGATCCGCATGCGGACGTCTTCGGAGACTGGATTAAAAAATGGCTCTGACCCCCGATCGCAAGACGACGATCATCAAGCACTTTCAGAAGCACGGGACCGACAGCGGTTCCCCCGAAGTGCAGATCGCGCTCCTCACGGAACGCATCACCTACCTCACGGATCACTTCAAGACGCACAAGAAGGATCACCACTCGCGCCGCGGCCTGCTCAAGTTGGTCAGCCGTCGTCGTGGACTCCTCGACTACGTGAAGTCGAGAGACGTCGAGCGTTACCGGAAGATCATTTCCGAGCTCGGTATCCGTAAGTAGAAAACTGTTGGGCGGTGAGGATGGTCCTCACCGCCTTTTTCGATCCGCTCCCCCGCGCCTGTTCTTCGATTCGAGCGGCTTCGCCGTGATCCGCGTGATCACCCAGCGAGGCTGCTGGAACCGACGAACGAGAGGCGGGTGAGTCACGCCTGACGTGCGCGTCGGGAGAGAGTGAATCCTCATGATCATCAGAGAGTCCGTAAAGATCGGCGACAAGACCGTCACGATCGAAACCGGCCGCATCGCGAAGCAAGCGAACGGCTCGGTCCTTATCACCAGCGGTGAGTCTGTTCTCCTCGTCACGTGTTGTGGTGCCAAGAAGGCTAAGCCCTTCCAGCACTTCCTCCCGCTCAGCGTCGACTACATCGAGAAGACGTACGCGGCTGGCAAGATCCCTGGCGGCTTCTTCAAGCGCGAGGGGCGTCTTCGCGAGCACGAGATCCTGACCTCGCGCCTCATCGACCGTCCGTGTCGTCCGCTCTTCCCCGACGGCTACCGCGCCGAGGTGCAGATCGTCGCGACCGTTCTCTCGGCCGACAAGATCAACCCGACCGACATCCTCGCGCTCACCGGCGCCTCGTGTGCGCTTCACATGAGCGAGCTCCCCTGGGCCGGTCCCGTGGCGGGCGTTCGCGTGGGACGCGTCGACGGTAAGCTCATCGCGAACCCGACCTTCCAGGAGCTCGAGGAGAGCGACGTCAACATCATCATCGCGGCCAGCAAGGACGCGATCGTGATGGTCGAGGGTGAGTCCGAAGCGCTCAGCGAGCCGGACATGCTTGAGATCTTGGACTTCGGAAAGGAAGCCATCCAAGGCGTCCTCGAGCTCATCGGCAAGATCCGCGACGCGGTCGGCAAAGAGAAGTGGGTCTACGAGCCCAAGACCCGCGACGAGAAGATCGACGCGCGCGTCGCCGAGGTCGGCCTCGCCGGCGTAAAGCAGGCGTGCACCATCGCTGAGAAGCACGCGCGCTACGCCGGCTTCGACGCGGTCAAAAAGGACGTGGTCGAGAAGCTCGCGGAAGAGTTCCCCGAGCAAGAAGGCGACATCAAGAACGCCTTCGGCGACCTCAAGTACAAGACGGTCCGCAGCCAGGTCCTCGACGACAAGATCCGCCTCGACGGTCGTGACTTCGAGACGGTCCGCCCGATCGCGATCGAGGTCGGCTTCCTCCCGCGCACCCACGGCTCGGCGCTCTTCACGCGCGGCGAGACGCAGTCGATCGTGACCGCGACCCTCGGGACGCGGCTCGACGAGCAGAAGATCGACGGACTCACCACGGAGTACTGGAAGAACTTCCTCCTTCACTACAACTTCCCCCCCTACTCGGTCGGCGAGTGCCGCTTCATGCGCGGCCCCGGTCGCCGCGAGATCGGTCACGGAAACCTCGCGGAGCGCGCGCTCAAGGGTCAGCTCCCCGCGAAGGAAGACTTCCCCTACACGATTCGCGTCGTCTCTGAGATCACGGAGTCGAACGGTTCATCGTCGATGGCGACCGTCTGCGGCGGAAGCCTCGCGATGATGGACGCGGGCGTGCCCGTGAAGACGCCGGTCGCCGGTGTCGCGATGGGCATGATCTCCGATGGTCCGACCCGCTACGCGATCCTCACCGACATCCTCGGTGACGAGGACCACGTCGGCGACATGGACTTCAAGGTCTGCGGTACCGAAGCCGGCATCACCGCGATCCAGATGGACATCAAGGTCGACGGTCTCACCAAGCAGATCATGAGCGACGCGCTTGATCAGGCGAAGGCCGCGCGCTTGCACATCTTGGGCAAGATGAACGCGGTCCTCGCGACCGGTCGCGACGCGCTCTCGAAGTACGCGCCGCGCATCGTCAGCGTGAAGGTCAAGCCGGACCAGATCCGCACCATCATCGGGCCGGGTGGCAAGATGATCCGCGCGATCCAGGAGACCACCGGTGCCAAGATCGACGTCGAGGACGACGGCACGGTCAACATCGCGAGCGACGACTCGGCCGCGGTCGAGAAGGCCATCGCGTTCATCGAGAGCCTCACCATGGAGCCGGAGATCGGCACCAAGTACATGGGCACCGTGAACCGCGTCGAGAACTACGGCGCGTTCCTCGAGATCGCGCCCGGCAAGGACGGCCTCCTGCACGTGACCGACATGGCGTGGGACTACGTCGAGAAGGTCGAAGACCACATGAAGATCGGCGACCAGGTCGAGGTCGTGGTCAGCGACATTGACCGCGAGGGCCGCGTCAAGCTGTCCCGCAAGGTCTTGCTTGAGAAGCCGGAAGGCTACGTCGAGCGTCCTCCGCGCGAGAGCCGCGGACGTGGCGGTCGCGACGGCGGCCGAGGTGGTCGTGACGGTGGTCGCGGTGGACGCGACGGTCGGCGCGGTGGCCGTGACGGCGGTCGCGGTGGACGTGATGGCGGTCGCGGTGGACGTGACGGTGGCCGTGGTCGCCGGAGCGAGCGCCCCGAGCGCTCCGAGCGTCCGGCCGCAGCAGCAGACGGCGCCAAGCCTGAAGGTGGTGAGAGCAGCGCGCCGCGGGCCGAGGGCGAAGAGCGTCCGCGTCGGCGGCGTCGTCGCCGCCGTAACGGTGGCGAAGGTGAGGGCAGCCCGCCGCAGTCGACCCCGGAAGCCGACGCCTGACACTTGGTGACGGAGTCGGCGAAGAGGTCATGAAGCTCTCGTACACGTTACTGCGAGACGACGCCGCGCCGCCGCGCTACGCCACGGCGGGCGCAGCGGGCCTTGACCTCTCCGCCGCAGTGGACGAACCGGTCGCGATCGCGCCTGGCTCGTCCGCGCTCATTCCCACCGGCGTCGCGATCGCGATTCCGCATGGGCATGAAGGTCAGGTTCGGCCTCGGTCGGGCCTGGCCGCCCGTCACGGCGTGACGGTGCTGAACGCGCCAGGGACCATCGATGAGGACTATCGCGGCGAGCTACGCGTGCTGCTCATCAACCATGGCTCGGAGCCCTATGTTGTCCGCCACGGAGAGCGAATCGCGCAGCTCGTGGTCGCCGCGTACGCGCGGGTTGAGCTGGCCTCGGTCGAAGACGTGAGCGCCCTCGGCGAGACCGTTCGCGGCTCAGGTGGCTTCGGGAGCACCGGCGCGTGAGGCGCTCGTGTCACGCGCGTTTTTCGCGCTAGGATAGGGCGCCCAATGTCCTCCATTGAACAGACCGCGGTTACCGGCGCGCCGCTCTCCAAGCTGGTGCCGAAGCGGGGCCAAAAGATCGCGGGCCGCTATGTGGTCAACGATCGCCTCTATCGCGATCCTTTCTCTACGGGGTTTTTGGGCCGCGACGAGGAGACCGACACCTCGGTCCTCGTGCGAATCGCCCGCGTGGAGCTCCTCGACCGTGACGCCCGGGAGGTGACCTGCGCGAAGCTGCAGGAAGCGATCGGCATTGGCGGTCGCTTCTTCTCGCCGTTGCTCGACGCTGACCTCGACGGTCCTTTCGTCTTCACGGTTGAGCACGTCCCGAGCGGCGCCAGTCTTCGCCGCGTGCTCAAGCTCCGCAAGAAGACCCAGCGACGGCTCCGCCCACGTGAGGTGCTCCCTGTCATCGCGCGACTCTCTGCTGCGCTTGTCGCGATCCCGCCTCCCTTCTGTCACGGTGACGTGCGCGCAGAGAACATCTGGATCGATCCCGAGCGGCTGATGTTGACCGGAGGCTTTTTGGTCTCCTCGCTGCCGAAGGAAGTGATCTCGAGCGTCGTGACGAGCGACGACCGGTTCCGCGCGCGCTTCGCTCCAGAGCTCGCTCGTGGAGCGGCCAACGATTCCTCCGATCGTTATAGCGTCGCGACCATCGCTTACGAAGCGCTCGTCGGCGAGCTGGTGGACCCGGACGCAGCGCGCGTCCCTGCGCGTCTCGGCGCGGTCGCCGATTACCTCGACGACCTCCTCCGGCGTGACAGTCATCGCCGCGCGCGGTCGCTCGATCCGCTGATCAAAGCGATCGCCGCCCAGGCGGGGCTACCGGTTCCAGACCTGGACGCGGGTGCGTTTCGAACAGCGCGGAAACCGCGGAAGCCACGGAGTGAACCCGCCGCCGCGGTTGCCGCGACTGTTGCGGAGCCCGCGACGGTTGAGGAGCCCGCGACGGTTGAGGAGCCCGCGAACACGGAACCCGCGAGCGCCGCGAACGACAACCCGTCTAGCGAGCCGAGCGAGTCCGAACCGCCCGAGTCTCGTGACCAGGACTCCATCGACACGTTAGTCCTCTCGGATGCGGAGAAGATCCGCGACGCGGTGCGTGTTCCGCGCCCTCGTCGCGTCGCGCGGACCGAAGAGACCGTTCCAGATGGGAGCCGAGAAGAGCTGACGAGCTTGCTCGGGAAGCTCGAGAGCGAGCCGAGCCCGGACAGCGAAGGGACCACGCGGATCGACATGGAGGAGCTCGCGGCGGAGCGCGCTCGGCGAGAAGCGGACCGAGACGAAGAGGGCACCGTGCGGGTCGACCGAGAGGCGATCGAGGCAGAGCGTAAGCGCCGTGGCGAGACCACGAGCCGCCCCGTGGCGACCATTGAGGGTGCCGATCAAGCCGGCACGCAGCAGATCTCGTTCGATGAGCTTCAGCGCATGACGGAGCGCTCACGTCGTTCCGACGCGCCGCCGCGAGCGATCGAGGGCGCCGCGGAAGACGGGACCCAGCAGGTTCGCCTCGAAGATCTCCAGGCGATGGCGGTCGAGCGCGAAGCGGAAGACACACCGTCGGTGGATGAAGCGGCTCTCGACGAGGCGCTGGACGACGCGATCGATGACCTGCCGCCCGTCGCGACGCAGCTCGGTCGGGTCATCGAGGGCGCCGCGCAAGGCGGCACGCAAGAGCTGAGCGTGGATGACTTCGAGCAGATGCTCTTGGACAAACGCGAAGCGGACAGCGGCGCGCCTCATACCGCGCCCACGCGAAAGCTGCAGACCCCCGCCGCGGAGACGGAGCGCTCACGGAAGCGACGAGGTAGCGACGGCTCCCTGGATCCGCGCTTCGTTCGCGCGGCTCTCGCCACGATTGACGATCCCGAGATTCCGCCGGACCCCACCGATGTCGCGAGCGAAGAGGTCGCCGCGCCGCTCGATCTGCCGCCACCTTATGATCCCGAGCGCGAGAACGCAGAGCTGCGGCCTGAGCTCGCCGCGATCGCGCGCGCGGTCGACACCGCGAAAGCGATGGACCTGGACGCTCCCGACGAAGACGATTCGCCGACCCAGATCCGAGCGATCGACGAGATCAAGCCGGTACCGCGTCCTCGACTCGATCCGAGCGCCCCGTTGCGAACGGGTGTTGACGCTGAGGTGCTCTTCGACGACAGCGCGATTGAGCTCACGAGACCGGAGCTCCCGCCGACCGTGGAGATCCCGCTCGATGATCCCGAGGTCGCGCCAACAGCCACATCGACCCCTCCGGTTGCGATACCCGCCGCTTCAACGAAAGCGCCCGCCAAACCGCGACGTGCAGAGCGTTCGCGCGAACTCGGCGACACGTTTGACGATGAGGTAGGTCGCCGCGCGGCCGCCACCCGGCGTGGTCGACTCGGCTGGAAGATCATTCTCTTCGCGATACTCCTCGGGATGACGATCGTCGGCGGCGCGCTGATCTACGTGCAGGCGAAGCGGAGCGCGGCTGAGCGCGACTCCATTCGCCAGCAATATCAACAACAACAACAGCAGCGGACCGGCACCACCGCGCCTTGAGCGCGTCAGAGCGCGTCGAGCGCCGCTTCGAGTTCGTGCTGGGCGTGTCCATCACCTGCAGCACGCGCGGCCTCAATGCCGGCGGCGAAGCGTCCGCGGGCGGCGTCTTCGTCGCCGAGTTCTTCCGCGACCTGACCGGCCATGAGGTATGTCGGGACGTACGCGGGGAAGCGCTCCACGACCTCGCCGAATCGCGCGAGCGCGAGCTCAAGCTCTCCACGAGAGCGCAGCTCCATGGCGCGGGCGTAGTGAACGAACGGGTCGTCGCTCCCCTTCGCGATCATCGTTTCCAGCAGCTCGAGACGATCCGCCATCAGCCGTCCGGGTTGAGCACGCCGAGGTAGGGCAAGTTGCGGTAGTTCTGCGCGTAGTCGAGGCCGTAGCCGATGACGAAGACATCATCGATGGTGAAGCCGAGGTAGTCGATGTCGATCTTGATGCGGGTCCGCGCTGGCTTGTGCAGGAGCGAGGCGACCTTCATCGTGGCCGGCTGACGCGTCTTCATGTTGTCGAGCAGGTACTCCATGGTGAGCCCGGTATCGACAATGTCCTCGACGATGATCACGTGCTTGCCCTCGATCGACTTGGTCAGGTCGCTCGTGATCTGGACCACGCCGCTCGTCTCGGTGCCGTCGCCGTAGCTCCGGAGACCGAGGAAGTCGATGCTCGTCGTGACGCCTTCGATGTGGCGGATGAGATCCGCCGCGAAGATGAAGCTGCCCTTCAACACAGGGATAAAGACGACTTCTTTGCCCGCGTAGTCCTTGCTGATCTCGCGGCCCATTTCGGCTACGCGCTCTTGGATCTTCGCTGCGTCGATGAGTGTGTCGATGGTCGCCATAGGCGCGAATATCGAGCGCCCCAGGATGTGTCAACCGCCGAACGCGCGGAGGAACTCCGACGCGACGCGGAGCCCGTCTCGAAAAGCGTCGGGGAGACGCGCGACGACCAAGGAGAGCGCGAGCAACACCGCGAAGATCCCGGTCGCGGCGCGGAGCGGCATGCCCGCGAAGAACACAGGGACCTGGGGTGCGGAGCGCGCCACCAGTCCAAGCGATAGCTCCACGAGTACGATCGCCGCGGCGGCCGGAGCGGCTAAGGAGATCGCCAACGCGAGCGCAGCAGCGCAAAGAGACGCGGCGCCGAGCGCGACCGATGCGAGATCGGGAGCGACAAGAGAACCGACCGGCGCGATGAGCAGACCTTCGGCGAACGCCCCGAACGCCGCGCGGTGTCCACCGGTCGTGAGGAAGATCGCGACGCCCAACATCAGCTGAAGATCGCCAAGCGGACTCGTTCGTTCGCCGGTCGGAGGCGCGATGACCTCCGCGAGCGACGCGCCGCGCCACGTGTCGACCAGCCGTCCGGCCCAATCGATCGCGTGAAAAGGCAGCGCGGTCGCGATCGCGAAGACCGCGCCGATGAGCGCTTCTCGCGTGATGGCGACCGTCATTCCGAGCGGGGAAGTCGGAAGCGCGACTTCGCTGAGCGCGGCGAGCGGAGCGAAGGCGAGGGTGAGCGCGACGATCACACCCGTCCGGAGCTGCGCAGGGGCGGCCCGCAGACCGATCCATGGCGCGATGACCGTGAGCGGGGCGACGCGAGCAGCGACCAACGCGCCGATCATGAGCGACGACTGGACCGCGTCCGCGCCGCCGAGCCACTCGATTAAGCGCTCCATGGTCTCAGTGCATGAGTCGAGGGATGGACGACCAAAGCGATTCGGTGAAGGTCACCAGTTCCCCGGCCATCCAGCCGCCCGATACCGCGAGGGCGATCGCGACCGCGGTCAGCTTCGGAACAAAGGAGAGCGTTTGCTCCTGCACCTGAGTCACCGCCTGAAGCAAACCAATGGTGAGGCCAACCGCGAGGCTGACGAGGAGCGCAGGCGCCGACACGAGCAAGACGAGGTAGAGCGTCTCGGCGGTGAGTCTCGTCAATTCAGCGGTGGACACGCCGGAACGGTAGCAGGTTCTGCTCGCGGACTCGCGCTCGCTCGCTCAACCACGGAGCGCGCGAATCAGCATGAACATCCCGACCCCAACGACCACGGCGATGACGAGCGTGATGCTCCACGTCGCGACGGGTCCGAGGCCCTTGTGCGGCTCGCCGTCACCAGGGGCGTCGCTGAGCATCGCGAGATCGACCGAGACTTTCTTCGACTGTCCTGCGCCTTCGGTCGCGGGGCCGGAGTCGCTCACCGGGACTTCGCCGAGCGCCTCTTGGATGCTCTCGTCAGTCCAAACCGCGGTCGGATCGTCTGCCGCGTGCCGTGAGTCGTCGTTCACGTCGCTAGGGTCTCAAAACGAGGAGGCGACCGCAAAATCCATGAGAGAAATGAGAGCAAGCGACCGGTCGAGGAGCGTCGCGCTTGAGGTCGAGGAGCCGCGGTTGAGGTCTCCCTTGCCGCGCTCCATCGATCGATCCGCCGTGATCAGCCTGCGCCGTGGAAGACGAGCGGGAACTGAGGCGTCGCGCCGCCCGATGAAGACGGGAACCGCCAGCGACGCACGGCGCGTTCGATGCACGGCTTCAGGCCCGAGATCTCGTTGCTGCCTCCAGCGCGAACGCTCGTCACGGTGCCTGATGGGCCGACGCTCACGCGTACGTCGAAGCGAACCGTTGGCGGCGAAGGCATCCCGCGAATGGATGTCTCATAGCAGCGGCGGAGGGCTCGCTGGTTGCTGTTGTTGTTGACGACGCGGCGCACCGCGTCCGCGCTGAGGGGTTCCCCTCGCATCGCGCTCATCCGTCCGAGGCCCTTGGTCATGACAGACGTGGTGTCATCACCGCGGGACATCTCTTCGAGAAGCGCGCGTTGCGCTGGCGTCAGGTTGTCGTCCATCGACGGCGCAGCCGCCGTGCCGGCCGCCCCCGTCATGCCGCTGCGGTCACGTGTCCGAACGCGCTTCGTGCGTCCGCTCATGTTCGGGGTGTCGGTCTCACCCTCTGCTGTTGCCGCTTCGATTTCGTCAGCCACATCGGTCGCCTCCTCCACCTCCGCGGGAGGGTCAACCGGGGCTTCCACCTCAGGCTCCGCTACCGGAGCGGGCTCTTCAGGAGGGGTGACGACAGCGACGGGGGTCGGCTCCTGCATGAGCTTGGTGCCGACCACGATGGCGAGCGCGACTCCAAACGCCATGGCGCCAGCGATCGCGATCCACGCGCCGATGGGCATCCCGCCGCCACGGCTGAGCGGCATCGCGCCGGCCAAGATAACGGCCGCCTCGTCGTCGTCTTCTTCCTCTTCAGGAGGAGCTGCGAAGCCACCCGAGAGCGGCTCATCAAGCGGGGTGCTGCCAACGTCGCTCGGCGAGACATCGCCAAGACCGAATGGATCACTCGGCGCCTCGATCGGCGCTTCGATGGGTGCCTCCATCGGCATGGAGAAGCGAAGGTCGAGCGAGCCATCGTCCGCCGGTGCCGGTGGTTCCACGCTCGGTTCCGCGGTCGGCTTTGCAGGAGCCGTGTCCTCGGTCTTGGGCGGCGTCGCGACGGGAGGGGTCTTCTTCGGTACCGCCCATGCGCCTGCGTTCCTTGCGTCTGCGTTCCTTGCGTCTGCGTTCTTTGCGTCTGCGTTGGCTTTTGCGAACGGACCCGTCCCTGGCTTGCGGGGCGATGGAATCTTCGGCTTCTCCGCCGCCTTCGCCAGAAACTGAAGCGGGTTGTCGGAGAGGACCGTCGCTTCGTCGTCGAAGTCGTCTTCGGGACTTGGCGGTTCCGGGGCAGGAGCCGGGACGAACGCCTGCGCGGCGGAGGCGCCCATGCGCCCGCCGATCGGGATGACGTTGGATCCACCAGCGCGTGCCGCGGTGCGTTCTTGGGAACCCGAAGCTGCTGGCGAGTGAAGCGGAGCGGGCGCCTTCGGTGGAGGGACGCGCGCGGGCGGTCGGGCGGGCCGCGTCGGCGCACGTGGCGCGCGCGACCTCGTGAGCAGCTGCGCGAGCTCGGGAATGTTTTTCAGCGGGCGCCAGTCATCGAAGCCTTCCCGCCAGACCAGCGAGTCTCCGTTGAGCGCCTTCGTCGCGATTTTCCGGCCAAGCTCTTCGCGCTTGATGGGGCCAATCGGGACATCGTTAATCGCGCAGTGCCAAACCTTCTGGTCTCCAGTCGCAGCGGACATCGGAGGCGGAGGAGCAGCCACGCGAGAGCGGAACGCTGCGCCGAGGGGTTTGCTCGCGCGCTTCGGCACCGACTTCGTCTTGACCCGTGGCTTCTTTGCTTTCGAGGCCTGCTTGGGTCCATCCGGAGGGACGGTCGACGTGGACGCGACGCGATCAGGTCGCGGCCCTCGAATAATGATGTTGTACGCGCACTTGCGGCACTTCATTCGAAGCGTTCGCCCAGAGACCTTCTCGTCAGGGATCTGGTACTTGGCTTTGCAGTTGTCGCAGAGGAACTTCATTCAGTGGAGTCGCAGCGTAGCATCACGGTGAAAAAAATACCTGAATCATGTCAGAGAGATGCCATCCGGGTGGGATCGGACCGCGACCGCCCCAAGGGCTAAAAGGCCAGTCGCGCGTATCAAGGCGTCTGTTGATGGGTGGTGGCTCTCGGACCTGTTGGTTAGAGCAACCCCATCAAGTGTTCTTTGATCGTTTTTCGAGTTTCATCGTCGGGCGCGATCGTGAGCGCGCGCTCCCATGCCTCGATCGCTTTGTGCCGGAACCCGGCGCGCTGATAGACGACGGCGAGGTTCTTCAACGCGGCGAAGTTCTTCGGAGAGAGCTCGATCGCCATTTCGAGCGCATTGATGGCGTCAAAGACATCGTCGTTGCGGCCGAACAGGAGCCCGAGGTGGTAGTGCAGCTCGAAGCAAAGCGGGTCGACCGCGATGCCAGCGCGCAGGATCTCAATAGCGCCTGGAACGTCGCCGCCCTGGTAGATGTCGATCGCGCGGTCAATCGCGGCGCCGGCTTCTGAGCTGAGGTCCTCTTCCACGACGACGCTTGGGTCGCCGTTGAGCGCCTGTTCCACCGCGGCCAGGACGTCCGCGATTTTGAAAGGCTTCTCGATGAAGGTCTTCACGCCGAACGAGCGCTTGAGGTCCGCGGCCATTCGCCACCCTCGATAGATCGCGCTCAACATGATGATGGGCACGTGACCGTAGCGCTGACTCCCGTGGAGCCGTTTGCAGATCTCGAACCCGTGTACGCCTGGGAGCATCGCGTCGAGGAGGATGACGTCAGGCGCGTGTTCGCGAACCGCGTCGAGCGCGGCGTTGCCGTTGTCCGCCTCGACGACTTCGTAGCCGCGCTGCGTTAGGACGCGCTCGAGCAAACGGCGAATGTCCTCTTCGTCATCGACGACCAACACACAGGGCGCCTCGCGCGCGGGCGGCTCGGTCTTCCGCGGCTGTACGTCATCGACGAACGCAACGTCCAGCTCGGCATCGTGTGGTGCGTTGGAGAGCGGTCGATCGGACTCGACGACCATGTCCGGTGTGATCAGCCCCGGGCGCGATTCGTTTCGCTCAACGCCCATCGACTCCAGGTACTCGTCCGGAACTTCTTGCCCGACGTAGTGTGTGTCCCCGCGCTCCTTCTGCGCGTAGCAATCATCGATCACGACCTTGATCGATCGATGCAGCGCGACGTACGGGAAGATGCGGCGCCCCGTCACGAACTCGATCTCATCGATCACGCGTCGATCGGTCGGATCCGCCATCGCGAGGAAGATGCGGTCGTCGCGAACGAGGATCGGGAGGATCAAATGGCGGACGGCGATGTCGTTCGGGATCAAGTCGAGGTTCGCCAACGGGACCACGACCTGAACGAGATCGATCGCGGGCAATCCATGTTGCTCGCTGAGGGCCTTGAGCAGATCCGTGCTGGAGACGGCGCCGGAGTCGAGCGCGGTGGACGCGAGGCGCCGCGAGGGCTCCTCCTTTTGCTTCTCCAACAGAGAGTCCAGCTCGTCTTTACTGACGAGCTTCTGCTTCAGGAGGATCTTCCCGAGCATCTTCTTGTTGGCGGTCTTCGAGCCGTCTCCGTCGGCGGTCATGCGAACGCGCAGGTTAGTCAGCCACAGCGCGTGGTTCAATAAACCTCTTTGGTTTTACCAGCCCCTGGGATGAACGAACGTTCGGCTGACTTCTGTGCGTAGAGAATGTTCGTTCAGATGGAAGGGGACGCTATCGCCCAAAAAGCGGTGGCACGAATCGCCAAGAACTACATCCCGCTGAGAACTCGAAACTCGTCGCTTTGTTCGATTCGTTGAAGCACGACGCGATGGTCCGCGAGGCGGCGGGACCACTGCTCTTCGCCTTCTTCACGCGCGATTCGGAAGCTCGCGGTGTAGCGGAACTCGACGTAGACGCGCTCTCGCTGGTAGCTGACGCGGTGGTATTTGATCTCGTATCGGACATCCCGGACGCGCTCACGCCAGTTCGTCAGCTTCTCTCGAAGGGTGTCGAAGTCGAGGTCGTCACGGCCATCCGGAGTGCCGTTGTCGTCGAGGTAGCGCTCGTGGGCCATCGCCATCAGCGCGCCCACGTCCCGCTCTTCCACGGCGCGTCGGTAGGTCTCCATGAACTCCACGACCCGACGGTTCTCGGGCGTGTCGGAAACGGTCGTGTTCGGGATCTGCCCAGCGCAGCCGGTCCCCAGGGCGGAGAAAACGGCGATAGAAGAGGCGAACACAAAGAAACGAAGGCGGGTCATACGGTGCTCCGGACCGACGAACGTGAGAAGGGTGGGGTCTTATTCCGCTAAACCGCGCGACAGGTTCGGCGGCGGAATATGAGCGAGCCCGCGAAGATTGTCCAAACGATTCCGGACGGGGGCAACTTCGTAGCAGACCACGTCACGGCGCATCCGAAGTCCGCGCGGGTCTTGATGAGGACCTCCACCCCAGCGCGTGTGGTCGAGCCGTCCTCCGCGATCGCGAGCGCGTAGACGACCATGGGGTCAATCGACGCGTAGACGTGATGCGGGTCGCTCCCGATGGCCGTGACGTCTTCATGCAGCTGCCAGCCAACCGTCGCGAGCGGTCGGTTCGCGCGCGCGTGGAACGAAGCAGGGTCTCCCGCCTCGACCTCTTCAGTCGAGAGGGTCACCTCGAGCTTCTCGGTGTCTCGGCGAACGAGCGTCGCGGTCTCGCCTCCGCGAAGGGTCACGACGGCCGCGATCGACGGTACATACCCCGCGGCCACGATCGGGGTCGCAGGGAAGAAACGGGCAGGCTGCCCAAGCGAGAGGGTCTGACCGTTCTCCTCGACGACGACGGTGAGCTCGGTCGTGACGTTCACCTCGCCGAAGGCAGCGTCAAGCCGCGCGGGCTCGGGCGGAGCGAAGATCGTGTTGCCCAGTCGAACGTGGCCGGGCGGTGGAGGAGCGAGAACGGCGCGCGTCGCGTCATCCACTCGCCGTGACCCATCGCATGCGACCTCGATCGTTGTCGCGCCGTAAGCGACGTGAATCGCCGAGCCGTCCAACCACAACGTCGCGACCCCGCGTCCTCTCGCGCCGCCGAACGCGCGCCGGAGTCGATCGGTCTCCCCTTGCACCAAGAAGGCGTCGATCGAGAGCGCGCGGAGCCTGGCGACGAAGTCAGCGTCACCTCGCTCATCTTCCGGTAGACGCGCGAGCGCGATCCGAGGCGGTTGCTCGGGATCCATGATCTGAACGGCGCCCACGATCGTTCGGGCGGGGGCCCATGGTGAGGTGAAGCGAAGCGTGTAGGTCCCGGGCGCCGCCCATCGCGGAACCGGCATCGTCGCTTGATAGATCAACGTCGACGCGCCGTCAGGTCGGATGTCCGCGACCCGTAAGCCGTAGCGATGCTCGGCGTTCCCGATCAGGACGCTGTTGTCGGCGGTGAGCTCCGCAGACCAACCGTGGAGCGCAGGTTCCTGTTGGTGACCCGGCGGCGGCGTGAGCGCAGCAGGCACATGAACGCGAACGACCAGCGGCTGCCCCGCCGCGACCAGCGCGGGTCGAGAGACGGAAGGGTACAGCACCTCAGCGCGACCTGGCTGACGCTCCCGCCCCGCGACCGCGCAAGGATCGAGCTGCCGCAACCAGTCCGCTCGCGCGGTGGCGCTGTGCAGCACGAGCGCGGCCATGACGACCAAGACGCGAACCTGAAGAGCGGGAGAGACCATCACGAGATCACCAACGCGGCGTGTATCGGTTCGGCGCTTCGGTGGCAAAGGCGAACGCGCGCGAGCGTTAGAAGATGGAGAAAACGAAGAACACCAAGAGGTCGTAGATCGCGTGGGTGTAGACCGCGACGGCGAAGCCGCGCGTGCGATAGATGACCGTGAGGAAGAGCCCCGCGAAGGCGCGGAAGACGAAGCTGCCGATGGAGAAGCTGTCCGCCATCGAGCCGATGTAGTGGACCGTCGAGAAGAGGAGCGCGGAGACGATCGCGATCCCGATGACCGTTCCCAGCGACGGGCCGGCCAGCGCCTTCTCTTCCGGGGTCTGGGCGCGCGCCTTCTGGAAGCGCGTCATCAAGAAGAGCGGGAGCCCGAAGAGCAGCACGCGAAAGACGAGCTCTTCGTGGAAGCCGGCCCCCGCGGCCATCACCACCTTCTCCAGCGGTCCCAGGGTGCGCTCGCCGATCTGAAGCGGGAGCGCCAGCGTCGCGTCGCTGAGCATCGCGCCGGCGACCTTCTGCGTCGCCCATCCCACCGTGAAGGTCATCACGATCGCCCAGACGAGTCCCTCGAGGCCGACCGCTCCGATCGTCTGGGGGCCGGCGCTCTGCGTCTCGTGTTTCTCCCGCTGTCGTTTCAAGAAGAGCGCGGTGAGGACCAGCGCCGCTGCGACCCCAAGCGTCACCACGACGTAGAGCGCCATGCTCTGCTCGACCAAGAGAAGCGCGACGCGCGTGACCAGGTCGGCACCGTTGCGCAGATCGATCGCGAGGATGCCGAGGTGGTAGACCAAGAAGACCGGCACCGTGAGCGCCACGCTCATGACGGGATCGTGCGGCGTGCTCAGATAGCGCCGAAGCGCGCCGCCACGTTTCGCGCGCGCTTCGCTTGGGGGCGCGCTCGGTTTCGGCCGCTCTTTGGACGCTTCGGGCATCAAGGGACGTTTCCACGTCTCAACGGACCGTTCAATCGCTCAGAAGTTCCCGCTGGTCTTCGAGCAAGCGGCGAGACATTTGCGTCGGGGTGCGCCAGCGCGATATAGGCCGGCGATGCGATACCGCGTGACCATCGGTGGACGAGAACGAGTCGTCGACGTGACGCTCACCCCGAGCGGGGCTCATGTGACGGTGGACGACGAAGCGGTCAACGCCGAGATCGACCACGTCCCCGGTGGTGTGCTCCTCAAGATCGATGGCAAGGTCTATGACATCGCGACGGGCGGGAGCCCTGACGCGACTCACGTCGTCGCGGGCGCTCGCTCCGCTGTCGTATCGGTCGAGAACCCGCGGAACGCGAAGCGCTCGAAGCGACGCGGCGCGGCGAGCAACGAAAAAGAGATCCGCTCGCCGATGCCTGGCAAGGTCTTGAAGGTGCTGGTCGAGGCCGGCGCGTCAGTCGCCGCGGGAGACGCGGTGGTGATCATCGAGGCGATGAAGATGGAGAACGAGCTCCGCGCGCCCGCCGACGGAGAGGTCAGCGTGGTGCACGTGGTGGACGGCCAAGACGTCGACGGCGGCGCGCTCCTCGTCTCTTTTCTTTGAGGACTTGAGTCGCAGATTCACTGCACCGTTCGCTCCGCTTGCTTTCATGCTCGCCCCACTTGGCCGCCATCACCGCTCTGGATGTCCGGCTTGAACGACGAGGTTCTACGCGGGGCGCGACGAAGTCCCCTATAGTCGTCGCGTGCCTACCGTTCACATAGTCGACGACGAAGAGAACATTCGACTCGTCCTTCGGACGCTGCTCAAGAAGAACGGGTACCAGGTCACCGCGTCGGAGAGCGCCGAGGCCGCGCTCGAAGCGATGAAGCACGTGGCGCCTGATTTCGTCATCACGGACGTCCGGATGCCCGGCAAGAGCGGCATCGAGCTGACGGAAGAGATCACCGCGCAGGGGCACAACACGACCGTCATCGTGATGAGCGCGTATGGCTCGATCGAGCTCGCGCTCGAGGCCATGAAAGCGGGCGCCTACGACTACATCACGAAGCCGTTCAAGCGCGACGAGGTGCTGTTGGCGCTTCGCAAGGCAGAGGAACGAGAAGCGCTTCGTCGCGAGAACGCGGAGCTGCGCGCGGTCTTGAAGAAGGAGAGCCAGTTCGGCTCCATGATCGGCAACAGCGATCCGATGAAGCGGGTCTTCAAGCTCGTGCGCAAGGCCGCGGTTCACAAGACGACCGTTTTGGTCATGGGCGAGAGCGGGACCGGCAAGGAGCTCGTCGCGCGGGCGCTTCACGACCAGAGCCCGCGCGTGAAGAAGAGCTTCGTGGCGGTGAACTGTGGCGCGATCCCAGAGCAGCTCCTGGAGAGCGAGCTCTTTGGGCACGTCCGCGGCGCGTTCACGGACGCGCGCAATGACAAGCGGGGGTTGGTCGCCGAAGCGGACAGCGGCACGCTCTTTCTCGACGAGATCGGTGAGCTCCCACAGAAGCTTCAAGTGAAGCTCCTGCGCGTGCTTCAAGAGGGCACGATTCGTCCGGTCGGCGCCACCAAGGATCAGCCCGTCGATGTTCGCGTCGTCGCGGCGACCGTGCGGGATTTGGAAGACGAGGTGAAGGAGGGCAGGTTCCGCGAGGATCTTTTCTACCGGCTCAACGTCTTGCAGGTGAAGGTCCCGCC
Source organism: uncultured bacterium (assembly GCA_938024995.1). Lineage (GTDB taxonomy): Bacteria > Myxococcota_A > Polyangia > Polyangiales > Houyiibacteriaceae > CALJDU01. The sequence goes on along the minus strand of CALJDU010000049.1, from coordinate 129,841 downwards.
GCTTCGGGCGCGGGCGGGTGACATCACGCTTCTACTCGAGCACTTCATCCACGAGCAGAACGCCCGCATCGGGGCATCCATTCGTGGCTTCACACCTCAGGCGATGAAGCTCCTGCTCAGCTATCCCTGGCCCGGCAATGTTCGTCAGCTCGAGAACCTCGTGGAACGCGCGGTGGTCCTGGCCGAAGGAGAGCGGATCGACGTCGAAGATCTGCCAGAGCGCTTTCGAGAGCCCATGGATCCGATCAAAACCATGCTCGAGAGCGGTGAACTCTCCATCAAAAAGACCGCGCGCTTCATGGAGGAGACCCTCATCCGGAAGGCGCTTGAGAAGACCGGCGGGAACCGGACCGCTGCGAGCAAGCTCCTCGAAATCAGCCATCGTGCGCTGCTTTACAAGATCAAAGAGTACGGACTGAAGTAGGACGATCGCGCCCCGGCGATCGACAACATCGTTGGCAGCCCGTCCCTGACTTGGGCCGTTGGAAGGCAGAAGTTCCGAGGATCTTCACGAACCCGCGGATTCTGGTGGTTGGCACGTTGCTCGCACCGAGTTGTCGTAAGCATTGATCTGCAGGGCCAGTCGCCGCTATGGTGCTCCGGTCCGACCCTCCCCCAGCTGGGTACAGCCGTGGAGGGAGGCTTTCAGGAGAGTCATGATGAATCCGCGAATTTTTAGGGTCACGCTCCTCGCTGTTGCGATGGCCACGGTCGTCTCGATGGTAGCGACTGGTTGTCTTACTCGAGAGCTTCAGCCGATTAACCCGTGCACTGTCTCCGGCGTCGTCCGGAACGTGAAGGTGAACGCGGTCGAAGAGGTCGACGTGTTGTTCATGGTCGACAACTCGAACTCCATGATGGAGGAGCAGGCCAACCTTGCTCGCGAGTTCAACCGCATGGTGACGGTCCTCGCGTCCGGTGATCTGGACGACGACGGGATGCAAGACTTCCCGCCCGTGAAGTCGCTCCGCATCGGCGTCGTCAACAGCGACATGGGCACCGGCGGGTTCGTCGTCGAGACCTGCAGCGAGTCGAACTTCGGTGACGACGGCGTCCTCCGGACCGTTGGTAACACCGCGCGTCCGGGCTGCATGGGCACGTACCCCAAGTTCCTCGACTTCAGCGCTGGCACCACCAACGTCGAGTCCTTCGCGACCGACGTCACGTGTGTCGCCGCGATGGGCATCAACGGTTGCGGTTTCGAGCAGCAGCTGGAGGCGATCCTCAAGGCGTTGACGCCGAGCAGCAGCTCCCTCCGCTTCAACATGAGCACGGTGGGTCACGGCGACGTCGCGAACAGCGGCTTCCTTCGCTCGGACTCGCTGCTCGCGATTATCTCGCTCACCGATGAGGATGACTGTTCGGCGCGCGACGTCGATCTCTTCAACCGCGGCAGCGCGACGTACGCGGGCGACCTCAACCTTCGCTGCTTCTCCTTCCCGGACGCGCTCCACGGCATTGACCGTTTCGTGAACGGTCTTCTCGACCTTCGCAGCGACCCCGACCTCCTCATCTACGCGGGCATCGTCGGCGTTCCGCCCGAGATCGTCGGCGGCGACATCACCGACTACGACCGCATTCTCTCCGACCCCGCGATGCAAGAGCGCATCGATATGGCGATGCCGACGCGCCTCGTGCCGTCCTGCAACCGCCCGGGCACCGGTCTCGCTTTCCCGCCGGTCCGTATGGTCCGCGTCGGTCAGGAGCTTGAGGCGCGCGGCGCCAACACGACGATTCAGTCCATCTGCCAGGACAACTTCACCGGCGCGCTCAACGCGATCATTAAGAAGATCGCGGACGTCCTTGGCGGAGCGTGTCTCCCGCGTGCGCTCAACCCGGACGCGACCGGTCGCGTGAACTGCGACGTCGTCGAGGTCCTCAAGGAGGGCTCGACCTGCGCCGAGTTCGAGGCTCAGGGCCGCGTGTTCGCGCGCACCCAGGACGGCCAAGAGGTCTGCCGCATCAACCAGCTCGTCCCCGCCGGCTCCATCCCGTCGGGTCAGGGTTGGTACTACGACAACTTCACCGCGGACACGCTCACTCGTTGCAGCGACACCCCGCAGCGCATCTCCTTCTCGCCCGGCGCCGAGCCGCGCGCGGGTTCGACGATTCGTCTTGAGTGCCTCCAGCCTGTCGGCATGGGCGGCGGTGACGAGGTCGAGGCGGGCTCCCCCTGCGCCGGCGACGGTGACTGCAACGCGATGCCGGGTGGCAACCCGCTCCGCTGCGAGGCCACCAGCAACACCTGTCAGTTCAGCTGCATCACCGATGCGGACTGCCCCGGTGGCTTCCGCTGTGTCGACCCGCTCGGCGGCGACAACGTGTACTGCGTGAACCCGACCTGCTCGTTCTAAGCGAGCTGCTGCACCGAACGAAGCCCGCGCTTTTGGCGCGGGCTTCTTTCGTTATTCTTTGTTTCCGCACCTGCGGCGCCATCGCCGCGAGTTCTCCGCTCCGCTCCGGAACCCGCGCCTGAGCGCCTGTGCGGAAATCGATATTCTTTGTTTCCGCACCTGCGGCGCCATCGCCGCGAGTTCTCCGCTCCGCTCCGGAACCCGCGCCTGAGCGCCTGTGCGGAAATCGATAACGGTTTCGCGTCGCGGTTCTGCTGGTAGGTTGGCGGCGTGATCGCGACCCCTACCCTTGGTGGCCTTCAGCTGTGGGCCGATGTGGTCTGGCGCAACGAGTACCGTGTTCAGCAGCGCGCGCTCGGCGCCCCGACGCACTTTCGCCTCACCAATCCTCAAAACCTGCGCTTGATCAGCGGGCGCTACGACGAGTGCGTCGCGCGGCTCAATCAAGAGGTCCCGCCGCTCGACCCGGACCACCTCGTCGTCGTTCTTCACGGTCTCGGGCGAACACGGGCCGCGATGGGGTCTGTCACGAAGCGTCTCGGAGAGCGCGGGTTCCTCGCGGCGAACATCGGCTACCCCAGCACCCGTCGCTCCATCGATCGCCACGCTGAACAGGTCCGCGGCGTGATCGAAGAGCTCGCGCCCAAACGAGTCTCGTTCGTGACCCACTCGCTCGGCGGGATCGTCGCTCGTGCAGTGCTCGCTGAGCCGAGCTGGCAAGAGACAACCACGCCGCATCGCCTCGTCAGCTTCGCGCCACCGAGCACGGGGTCGGCCTTCGCGCGCGCGCTTCGCGACACCTCGACCTTCCGGCTCGTGCTGGGTCAAAGCGGTCAACAGCTCGCGGGCGATCTGGCGATCCCGGAGCCAACGATCCCGACCTTGATCATCGCCGGGAGCCAGCGCGGCGGCCGCGGGCTCAACCCCTTGCTCGACGGCGATGATGACGGAGTCGTGAGCGTCGCGGAGACGCGTCTCGCGACGGAACACGAACACTTGATCGTGGAGTCGGTGCACTCTTTCGTGATGAACGAACCCGTCGCCGTCCGCCGCGCGCTGGCATTTCTCGAGGGGTGAGCTACCGAAGGTCGGCGCGCGAACGGTCGAGCGCGCGGTACTGAAGCGCTTCCGCGATGTGCGCGCTGCTGACCACCTTCTCCTCGGAGAGCGCGGCGATCGTGTGCGCGACGTTCAGGCACTTCACGTAGCCCCGGGCGCTGATCCCGAGTCGGTCGACCGCGGTTTCGAGCAGCTGCAACGCGTGACCGTCGACGTTCGCCAAGTGGTCCTCGAGCGTCGCGGCTGGTGGCGGCATGCGCTCGCGCGTTTGTTGAACGCGTTGGCGGATCGCGCGAGAGGGCTCGCTCCGCTCAGATTGTCGAAGCGCGCGCGGAGGCACTCGCCGAACGACGACGTGAAGGTCAAAGCGGTCGACGATCGGGCCGCTCACCTTCGCGCGATAGCGAGCGACGCGATCGGGCGAGCATGAACAAAGCCGCTCGGGATCTCCCGCGTACCCGCACGGGCACGGGTTCATCGCCGCGACCACCAGGGGGCTCGCTGGCATGTCGACGCGCTGCCTAGCGCGGGCGATCGTGACCTGTCCCTGCTCCATCGTTGTTCGGAGCGTCTCGATCACGTCGCGTCGAAACTCGGGTAGCTCATCCAGAAAGAGCACGCCGCCGTGCGCGAGCGTGACCTCGCCGGGACGCACGGGATCTCCTCCTCCGATAATCGCCGCCGCGCTCGCTGTATGGTGCGGCGCGCGAAAGGGCCGGGTGACGTTCTTGAGCGAACCGGGCGCGTCGAACCCTGCGGCGCTCGCGATGGTCGCGATCTCGGTCGCCTCCATGCTGCTCGGCGTCGGCAAGATGGTCCGCAGCCGCCGCGCGAGCATCGTCTTGCCAGCGCCGGGGGGACCGACGAAGAGCACGTGGTGGTTCCCGGCCGCCGCGATCTCAAGCGCGCGCCTTGCCGCGGCTTGTCCGCGGACGTCGCCGAGGTCGTCGCCGTTTCCCTCTTCGTGTTGATGCTCGCGTTCATGCACGCGTTCGAGCTCGTCGCGATCACTGAGCCACTCGATGACCTCGGTAACGTGCGACGCGCAGTAGACCTCGAGCCCGCGCGCCAGGGCTCCTTCGGCCGCGTTCCCGCGCGGGATAATCGCGCGCGTGAGCCCTCGCTCTCGCGCGCTGCGGAGCTGCGGCAAGACCCCTCGCACAGGGCGCAGCTCACCGGTCAAAGCGAGCTCGCCGATCATCAGGGTCCCCGCCACGCGCTCCAGTTGCACCGAGTCACACGCGGCCATGATCGCCATCGCGATCGCCAAGTCATAGCTCGACCCCGTCTTGCGGAGGTCGCCCGGCGCCAGGTTCAGGACCAAGTTGCGCGGCGGGATCTCGAAGCCGCTCGCGGCGAGCGCGGACTTCACGCGGACACGACTCTCGCGAACGCCGCGCTCCGGGAGCCCCACGATCTCGAAGACCGGGAGCCCCTTCCCGATACGGGCCTCGACGTGGACCGGATAGGCATCGATCCCAACTAGGCAACCGGCTTGCACTTCAATCATGCCAGCGTGTCTTGGAAGTCTTGTGCCAAGGCGAGAACACAAGCGATCTCGGTCGAGCGCGCCTCGGGAAGCTGGCGGACGGCGGGCGGGCGCCGGCGGCCGCCACCGCGGGACGCGAGGCTCGACACTTGCAATCCCGGTCGCCCTGCGCTCAATACCCTCATGGCTTCGGTGCGTACGCAGTTCGCTGGTTTGGTGCTCGGGCTGCTTCTCGGTCCCTTCGTCGGGGGATGTGACGACGAAGATCCCGCGCCGCCGCCGGAGCCGGTCACAGAGACCGTCGCGGCCCCGGACATTCCGGATGGCGTGGAGACCCCCCCGATTGAGCTCGCGCCTTCTCCGCGCGCGCCGCGTCGCGAGGTCGATCCGGCGGTCGGTCCTCAGGTGCGGCGGCTCGTGCGGGATGGACGCCGGCTTTCACGCCGCGGGAATCACCGCGCGGGTTTGGTGAAGCTCAAGGAAGCGCTTGCGCTCAACCCCGGAAGCGCGCGACTGCGATGCGAGACCGGCTTTGTCGCGTTTCATGCGGAGCAGCTTGAAGAGGCGGAGCGCTTTGTATCTGAGGCGCTCGGCCAGCTCCCCGCTCCCGAGCGCGTCTCCGAGCACCTTCGCGTCCCGCTCGCGATGTGCCTCTTCAACGCGGGCTTGGTGTTCTCTGCGCGGAACCATCCGGATCGCGCGCGCGACGCGTACGAGGCGTCGATCGCGCTCCGTCCGAACGCCACCGTTTCGCGTCGCCTCGCCGCGCTGCCCCCCAGAACGAGCCCGGCGCAACCGATCGGGGAGCGCGCGCGCGTGGCGACCCGAGTGACCGAAGAGACCCGCGCTGACGAAGCGGCTCCAGAGGAAGTCGAGGTCGTCCCGGCGGCCGCCGCGGCGGGGTCATCCGGCGTCTCTCCTGCGCGCGAGCTTGAGCTCGAGGCCCGCCGATCGGTCGCGCGTGCGCGCTTGTGCCGCGCCGACTGCAACGGCTTCGATTGGGATGGATCGCCAGACTGCGCGGACATCGAGCAAGCGGTCAGTGAGCCGGCCGGCACCGCGCGTGGTCTCCAGGCGGCGCTCGTCACCAGCGAGGCTTCTTTTGGTGGGGCGGAGCAAAGCGTGGAGCTCGTGCTGAGCGATGCGACGCGCACCACCGCCGAAGAGCTGCTCTGTCTTCATTCGCCCGGCAGCTTTGGGATCAGCGCGTTCCACGAGGTTCGTCGTTTCGCCTACGACCAGGTCATCCCTTCTGGCGCGAACGAGCTCATCCTGACGTACACCGAGACCAACAACGACGAAGACCTCGGCGTGTGCGAACGAACGGGGACCATCCGCGAGTTCTTGGTCGTATGCGCGGCCGGACCGCTCCGTTGCGCGCGGGTGCTCTTCCGTGAAGAGCAGTACTTTGAGTACGACGGCGGTTGCGACATCGCCCACGAGGGGCGTGGTGATGATGCGGCGTTTGAAGAGCGCAGCGGATACGCGATGCGAGTGACCCTCGATGGCGGCAACATCGCTATCACGCGAGATGCTTCGCTCACCGGCGGCGACGTACCAGACGGGCTCGTCGGGCGTCACACCGTCGCGCGCGTCATGTCGCGCTATCCGCTTCGCGCCAGCGAGCCAGATCAGCGGTAAGGATGAGCGCGGAGGCCCTCGATCGCGATGCGCACCGCGTCCGCGGGGATGATCTCACGAACGACGTCGGAGAGCCGGATGTGTTCCGCGAGGTAGACCTCGTCGTAGCGCTGAGAGAGCGCGGCGTACGTGAGGGGGTGGTCGTTGTTGAGCTGGGTCTTCGCGTGCCGGACCTTCGGCGCGGCCTCGACCGCGTCATAGACGAGCGACTCGACAAAGGTCGCGCGCAGATCGAGGTCGTCGGGCACGTTCGCGAGGTCACGCTTGAGAAACGAGTTGTCGATCATGTGGGTGAGCGCGTGCGTGATGAGGCGCGACGAGACGCCTGCGCGTGAGGCAAACTCAAGCGTCCACGAGGCGCGGGGACACTCGTTGAAGGCGTCCTCGATGTTGTCATGAGACGCGGCGAAGCGGACCAAATCGCGAGACGCGCCGCGCGCCCGGAGAACCGTGATGACGGTCGTCTGAGGGCGCAGATACGCGATCAGTTTCTTTAGCCAGTTCAAGTTCGGATAGGGTAGGGGCGGCTCGGTCGCCGCACCGCGCAAAAAGGGATGTCTCCGTATGGAACGGGTCGTTTTAATCAAACTCAGCGATGACGCGCCAGCCCCCCGTGAGGTCGCGGAGCAGACCCTAGAGGCGCTGTCGAATCACGAGGTTCAAGTGAGCGTCCCGCGTGACGCGGAGTCGGTTCGCTCGTGGGACTTACGGCTCGTCATCACGTTGCCTTCCCTCGAAGCGGACGCCTCTTTGAGGTCATCTGCGAGCTGGCTCACGTGGCGCGCGGCGTTACCCGCCATCGTGGTCAAAACGTGGGTCTTCGGGTCTTTCGCGCGCGCGTGATTCGTCTATGGTGCGGCCCATGTCCGAGCCCCACACCTTAGTTCACCGCATCGAACACTGGGCGAAGGTCCAGCCTTCGCGCCCCGCGCTTCACGGGCGCCGAGGTGGTTCTTGGAAATCTGTTCGCTGGGCGGAGTACTGGAGCAATGTCCGCGCGATCGCGAAGGCGCTGATCACGCTCGGACATCAGCCGGGAGACTGTGTCGCGATCGTCGGCGCGAACGAACCGGAGTGGGTTCAGTTTCAGTTCGGCATCCAAGCCGCGCGGGGGATCCCGGCACCCATCTACGTGACCAACACCGCGGAACAAGCGCGCTATATCGCCGAGCATTCGCGCGCGAAGATCGTCATCTGCGACTCGCAAGAGCAGATCGCGAAGTTCCAAGCGGGCGGGCGTGACTACCAGTACCTGACGTTCAGCGACATCGGTGTAGACGGTGCGCTCGCCTTCGAAGACGTGATCGCGCTCGGCGAGAAGCAAGACGACGCGGAGCTCGACGCGCGCCTCGACGCGCTGCAGGAAGACGAGACCTGCATGCTCATCTACACGTCCGGGACGACGGGCGTGCCCAAGGGCGTGATGCTCGACCACGCCGGTCAGCTCTTGATCGGTCGCGCGGTCGGTGTACACGCGCCTCAGCTCCTCGCGCCCGGCAAGTACCGCGTGGTGAGCTACCTGCCGCTTTGTCATCAGGCCGAGCAGGTGCTCACGAACGTCTGTCAGCTCATGACCGGAGGCGAGACCTTCTTCTGTCCCGTCATCGGCGACATCAAGGAGTACCTCGTACACGCGCGCCCGACGGTATTCTTGGGCGTGCCGCGCGTCTGGGAGAAGTTCGAGGCCGCGCTGCGGGGGCGCTTGGCGGAGTCGACCGGCATCAAGGCCAAGCTCGCAGATTGGGCGATGGAGACGGAGCGCGCGTGCTTCCGTGAGCAGGTGCGCCTCGGTCGCCGTGAGTGGATGCCGCTGCAGCGCAAGGTCGCGCGCAAGCTCGTCGCCGACAAGATCAAGACCGCGCTCGGGCTCGATCAGCTCGAGGTCGCGATCACCGGCTCGGCCCCGATCGGTGTGGCCACCCAAGACTTCTTCGCCGGTATCGGGATCTGCATCTACGAAGCGTACGGGCTGAGCGAGACCAGCGGCGTCGCGACGATCACGGACCCCGTTCAGCCTGGCTTCGGTACGGTCGGCCGACCGCTCGACGGCGTCACGCTCCGCATCAGCGACGACGGCGAGATCCAGACCAAGGGCCGCAACAACACCAAGGGCTACCTGCACATGCCGGAGCTCTCGGCCGAGCTCTACACCGAAGACGGTTGGCTGAAGACCGGTGACCTCGGTGAGCTCACGGCGGCGGGGGATCTGAAGATCACGGGGCGGATCAAAGAGCTGCTCATCACCGCCGGCGGAAAGAACGTCGCTCCGGTCGAGCTCGAGAACTACATCAAGCGCGACCCAGGGATCGGCCAGGCGGTCGTGGTCGGGGACCGCAAGAAGTACCTGACCGCGCTGATCACGCTCGACGTCGAGACCCTCGATGACCTTTGTGACCGCGTCGGGATCTCGCGGGGCGCGCTCGCCGACGTCGCGAAGAACGAGAAGCTCGAGCGCTTCGTGCGTGAGCACATCGAGCGCGAGTGCAACAAGAAGGTCGCGAGCTACCAGACCATCAAGTACTTCACGATTCTGCCGCACGAGATGACGGTCGAAGGCGGTGAACTGACCGCGACGATGAAGCTCCGCCGGAGCGAGATCACGAAAAAGTACGCCGACGTGATCGAGGCGATGTACGTCGGCAAAGATCAAGGCGCCCGCGCCGCGAACTGATGCGGACCTCGTTCTGGCTCGCGTTGATCTTGTTCTCGGCGGCGTGCGCGCGGCCGCGGATGCTCACGCCCACGTTATCGCGCGAGTCGCAAAAGCGTCTCACCGCCGACGGTCGCGAGGCCGATATGGAGACCTTCGCGTACGCCGCGCGCCATGCGGCTTCCAGCGATGACATTCGCGGTGCGCGAAAAGCGCTTGAGCTCGGGCTCGCGTTGGCAGGTCGCGAGCCGGAACGACGCGCGTGGATCGATGAGCAGCTTCGGCCCATCGTCGCGAAGCTGGGGTCGAACTGCGCGACCGCGAGCGAAACCGCGGGCTTCCTTAATCAGACGCGCGGCCGGAACGTGGCCGCCGAGGTGTATGAGTGGGAAGCCGGCCATTGTGAACGCGGGGAGAGCTTTTTGATCGCGGCCCGCTTCTTTACCGAGTGCGCGGACATCGTTCGCGTGACCCGAGCAGCCTACGCCGATGACTCGGTCGATCGCGTAGCGGTCTTCGACGCGGTCCAATCGTGCAGCGAAGATCTCTCCGCGCTCTCGCCGAGCCGCGCGGATCAGGCGATGTATCGACGCGTTGTCGCGCGGCGCGTAGAAGCTGCGCGACAGGCGCGCATCGAAGCGGAACGTCGCCGCGTCGAAGAGGAAGCACGAGAGCGCGCCGCGGCCGAGCAGCGTGCGCGCGAGGAGCAACAACGGCAGGAAGAACAAGAGCAGGAGCTCGCGCGCTATCGGCGTGACGGCGTACCGACGCCCGATTGCCGCTTTTGGTCGACCGAGCGCGGGGAGTGGATCCCGCTTTACGGAAAGGTGCAGCGAGTCGACTCGTTCGCGGACTTCAAGATCGAGATCACGCAGGGGTTTCCCACGCTCAAGGTTCAACGGATGGACGCCTTCGCCGACGAGTGCGGCGAGTGGGAGTTCGTGGACAGCTTTCCGGACTTCACCGTCGAGGTCGTGGGCTCCTTTGGCGACTTCAGCGTGGAGTACGTCGACGCCTTTCCGGGGCTGCCGTGATGAAGAGCACCGTGACGAAGAGAAACGCGCTCCCGCTCGTGCTCGCGATCTCACTTCTCGCGTCGCCAAGCGCCGCGCAACAAGCGCAACCGCTCGCGACGACCGGGTCGACCCTCGATGGGGATCTGTTGGCGCGGATGGACGACGCGCGTGAGCTCCTGCTGCGGGAAGACGTGATGGGGGTGCGCTTGCTCGTTCGTCTGTGGCGCGCGACCGATCGCTTTACCCTCGCGCAGCGAGACAGCCTCGCGCCCGCCGCCGTGGAGATGCTCCGAAACGCGCCGGGGGCCGGGTTACTTCATCTCGACGCGGCTTGGCACATCGGCGGACGGAGACCGGACGCGGTTTACGCGAAGCGCTTGGTGGATCGCGCGCGGCAGGTCTCTCCCGAGCAGGCCGCGTACCTCCTGCAGCGCGCTATGCTGGTGGATCCGATGAGCGAAGAAGCGACCTCGCTGCATCGCCGCTTGACCACTGATAGCTCCGACACCGTCGCGAGCGTCTTCTTCATCACAATGGGCGTCGCCGCGTCCGTCGGTGCGGTGCTCTTGTTCATGAGCCGCGCCGCGCGTGAGGGATTCGCTACGCCAGACGAGATCGAGCGCGCAGACACGTTACGCGCCGCGTCGCTGATCTCGTTCGGCGCCGCGGCGCTCTCCGCGGTCATCGCGTTCATCTTTTGGAAAGCGGTCGACGGCGGCGTGCGCGAAGCGGTCAGCCCCGACGAGCTACCCGCGTTCCCCGAGTGAAGATGCGTCGGGGCCGTCGCGTGCGCGCTGATCTCCGCAACGTCGCGTCTTGTACATAGGTTGAGGTACTCGCGCCGACCTCACGCCACGATCATCAAACCGTTCTAGCTAGCGGTGAGCGATCTACGCTGCAGCGATCGGAGCGAGCCGGCGCGCGCGATCCAAGCGTACGCCCGCGCGGACGCCCAGGTGCCTCAGGCAAGAAGCGAACTGAGCATCGAAGCGCTTGGTGAGGTGAACGAAGAACGCGCGCAGCGCGACGACCGCTTCGTGCGCGTCTACCTCGGGCGGGAGCGTGGCGGGGAGGGCGCCCCACAAGATCTGGGCGAAGGACTTCTCGTCGAGCTCGCTCAAGCAGAGCCCGCGCTCGTTGAGCGCGCAGTGAAGCAGCGCGTCGACGGTGAGGCTCCAGCCGGTCGGCGCCCGGTCCCCTTCTTCGCTGTGGAGCATCGAGAAGAAGAGCGCGTCTTGCACGGCGCGGACGCGCGCGATGGACACGCGACCGTCAGTGACGGCGCGGAGGGTCAGGAGCGAGGACTCAGTCGTCGAGAACGTCATACGAGACGCTCTTCGACCGCGTCGCGGATCGGTTGCCAGCCGGCTACTTGAGCGTGAGCGGGATGTCTCCGAGGGCCGCTCGAAGCTGCTGAATCGACTCGTCGCTCGGCGCGTAGCGCGGCGTTCGGAGCGTGAGAGACGAGAGCTGCGGTCGGACCGTGTTGACGGTCTCGATGAGGTCGCCGAAGCGATCGACGTGCTTTTTCTTCTTCCGGTAGATCGCGTCGAGCGACCACTTTTCGCCGTCACGTCGGCCATCGTAGGTAAAGCTGGCGGCGTGTCGTGAACCGCGCGGAGCCGTCACGAGGAACGACCGGTACGGCGTCTTCATCAACGCGGGGCACCAGAGCGGGTAGGTGCTCCTGGCCTCTTCGGAGTGCTCCACCTCGAAGCGCGACACCTGCTGACCGATCGGCGACTGAACGAAGCGCGGGAGTTCATCCGGGCGATCCCCCGCGAACGCGGTGAGCGCGAACGTCTCGAGATGAGGCATGCCTTTCGCCGCCAGCAACGCGTCCGGGATCCGCGAAAACTGCGACGTCACCGCCAGCCGCTTGAGCGCGCGCTTCGCTTTCGCGTAGAAGCCGGTGAGCGCGCTCGGCGAGACACAGGTGAGCTCGCTGAGCCCGTAGAAGACGGGGTCGCTCAAGAACATCGTGTAGCCCGGTTGGTCGCCACGGACATCGAGCGACCGAAAGGTGCGCCAGCGTCGGTCGCCCGTGACTTGTTGGATCGCGTCGCCCGCTCCGCTCGCCAAGGCGCCGGTGACAGGGAAGCCGCGTTCGTAGGTCAGCCCGAGCGCGAGCATGACGTCGCCGAGCTCGCCGAGCCATCGCATCTTGTTCTCGCCAAAGAGCGCCGACTCACGTTTGCGCTCTTCCTTCGTTAGGCGACCGTGACTCTTCTTGAGCTGGAGGGTGATGAACTCACCGCGGTCGCGCTTGCCGGCGTCGGCGTGAGCTGAGAGCAGGTCCGCGTAGACCGCGCGGGACGCGTCATCGGACACGTCCTCATAGAGCGCGACCAGGAGCGCGTCGGCGTCTCGAATGGTCCGCTTCGGAACGAGCGCGGCGAGCGCCTCACGTTCGTCTTCGCTGAGCGTCGGCGCGGCGCCAACCGCCTCTTGCTCGCGTGCGGCGTGACGCATCGCGTTCTTCATCTCGCGGCGCGCGCGGTCGGTCGGAAAGCTCGCCGCCCAGACGGCCGGCTCGGGAAGCGAGACTCGGGGATCGCGTTGCGCGAGGAGAACGCGCAGGAGCAGGTTCCACGACTTCGTCGAAGGACCGCTGCGCCAGGGTCGTCGCTCGATCACCGAGAGGAGCGCCTCGGTAACCCGAGGATCCCGACGCCAGCGCGCGATCTCCTCAAGTTGTCCCATCGCCAACTTGTGCGAGCTCGCGTCGATGGTCGTGAGCAAGACGCCGCGGAGGAGTTCCGGGGTCGGGTGTTTGGGGAGCGCGTCGAAGGAAGGCTCCGGACAGCGCTCGTGGTGCGCGTCGGTGAGCGCCGCGATCGCGTTTGCGATCGCGGCGTCGGGTAGCTCGCGCCACATCGCGAGCAGGGCGCCGAGCATGTGCTCGACCGGCGCTCCCGCGAGCTGCTTGAGTTCTTCGGCGCGGTCACTCATTCGGCGCGAGGGTAACAACAAAGCGCCGCGCGCGATCTCGCGCGCGCGGCTCTGTCTACGCGTCTCTACGCGGCAGCTTCCACCGCGTCGTTGATCTCTTTCGCGACCGCGCCGGGGTCGTCGATCTCGAGCACGATGCGACCAAACTCGCTCGCGTCCTTCATCGAGATCACCAAGACCTGCTTCGCGCGGTACACCCGCCACCATTGTTTCTTGGCGGCGACCCCGCGGAAGTACCCAACGGTCGCGAGGTACGGGAGACCGAGCCCTCCGGTTCGAAGCCACACGTCACGGCTCGCCTGCGACTTGGGGAGCACCCGCGCGTCCTCCACGCGCGAGATGGGGAGCTCAATGCGGCTCCGGAAACCCACGACGCGATCGAACCCGCTCACGAACACATCCACGACCTCCGGAGAGGTCTCCACCCGCACGCTCATCTCCGAACCCTTTCTCGCGAGAACGGACGCCCGTTCTGCGGCAAGGAGTCACGGTAATCACGCCCTGGCGGGAGGGAAGATGCAATCGGATCGGACGGATCCGATTTGCGTTGGCGAGCAAGACCCGAACGCGAAGAGACCGAGTTCGGCGGAGTTCGCGAAGAGCGCGTGAAGAATGAACGCGATGCGAACTCGGGCGAGCGAGCTCTGAGCGAAGCGAACGTTGGGGTGAATCGGCGAAGCCGAGAGGCGCGACGAGCCCCAAGACAGAGCTGCGAGCAAGACCCGAACGCGAAGCGTTAGGAACCGAGCTTGGCGGAGTTCGCGAAGAGCGCGTGAAGAATGAACGCGATGCGAACTCGGGCGAGCGAGCTCTGAGCGAAGCGAACGTTGGGGTGAATCGGCGAAGCCGAGAGGGGTCTCCGATGAGCTCCGATGAGACCCCTAAGAAGTCAGCCCAATCGCTTCGAGCCGCTCCATCAAGAACTGCTCGTACGGCACGGGCGGGTACTTGGGAGCGCTGTCGCCGACGCAGCTCGGGAGCACCGAGAGCGTCGCGTCGACGTGCGGATGCACGAAGAAGGGCATCGAGTAGCGCGGAGTCGGTTCGCCCTGCGGGTTCACCACGCGATGCGTCGTCGAGGGGATCCGGTCACCCGTGATCCGCATCATCATGTCTCCGGTGTCCGCGATGATCTGACCGGGCACGGGTTGAATCGCGAGCCACTCTCCGTCACGCGTCAGGATCTCGAGCCCCGACTCGTCAGCGGGCGGCAAGAGCGTCATCAGGTTGATGTCCTCGTGCTGCGCCGCGCGCATCGCGCCGGGCGTGCTGAAGCCATCGCAGACCGGGTAGTGGATGACGCGCAGGACGGTGTTGCCGCCGCGCGCGAGGTTCGGGAGCGTGTCGGGCGGTACGTCGAGGTAACGACTCATCGCTTCCAGACACGTCATCGCGACCTCGTCCAGTGCGGCGTAGAGAGAACCCGCCGTCGCGCGCAGCGAGGAGATCTCGTCGGGCCAAACGTTGTGCGGGATGCGAGCGTCACCGGTCTCGCGGCCGACGTGGAAGAACTCTTTGAGGTCGGGCGTCGCGTGGTCCTTGGCGTGCTCGACGCCGAACGAGGTGTATCCGCGCCGTCGCCCGGTCTCGGGTCGCTCGTACTTCGCTTTCGCGTCTCGGGTGAGGTTGAAGAACGCGCGGAAGACGTCGTAGGTCCGAGCGAACTGGTCAGGCGCGATGCCGTAGTCTTCGATCGCGACGAAGCCGTACTCTTCAAGCGCCTTGCCGAAGCGATCCACGAAGACCGTGCGGCGCGCCGCGTCGTGGTAATCGCGAAGGGACACGACCGGGATCGTCTGCTGCATGCGGTGTCCTACCACGGGGTGGCGCGGGCGCTCCGAATGTCACGTGGTCGTTGCCGAGCAGGTTGGCGGGTCGGTCGCCGATCAGGTCGCGTGCGACCCCTTACTTCTTGAACTTGAACGGGACGTCGCCCAGCGCGTTCTTGAGCGCGGTCAGCGCAGAGGGGGCGGGCGTGTAGAACGAGGGCACGCGGAGCTCGAGCGACTTCAGGTCCTTGCGCGTTCGCTTGGCGAAGTCCGCGAGGTGCTTGAAGCGGTCCCGGTCCTCCCGCGTCGTCACGTAGGCCGTCTTCATCTTCCAGCGATCGCCGTCGCGCGTTCCATCGAAGGTGAAGCTCGCGCCTTGTTGCCAGGAGCGAAGCGCGGAAACGCGAAAGGAGGCGTAGTGCGTCTTCATCAACGCGGGCGCCCAGCGTCGATACTGGGGCATCGCTTCTGCGGAGTGCGCGACCTCGAAACGTGTGACCTGTTTTCCGAGCGTGGACGAGACGAACGGCGCGAGCTCCGAGACGTTCTCGCCCCAGGGCGAGGAGAAACCAAAGGTGTGAAGGCGCGGAACCCCTTTGCCATCGAGGAACCCCGGCGGCAGCTGGTGGATCGAGTTCTCGATCAAGAGACGGGAGAGCGCGCGGGGCGCCTCGTCGACAAACCCGGTCAAGCCGTTCGCGCGGACGTTGACCAGCTCTTCCAACGAGTGAAGCGCGTCGTGCGCGAGCAGCGAAGCGAAGCGCTCTCCTCCACCTCGAAGGTCGAGCGTGCGAAAGGTCCGCCAGCGCCGATGCCCCGTGAGCCGCGCGATGACCTCAGGCTTCGCGACCTCGGGAAACGCGCCGTGCTCGGGGAAGCCGCGCGCGTACTTGAGACCACGCGCGACCAGTAGATCGACGAGCGGGCCGAGCCACACCATCTTGTTCGACTTGAGCAGCTTCGCTTCGAGCGCCTTCTCGTCCTTTGCTAGCTTTCGCGTCGTCTTCGCGAGCTGCAACGTGATCAGCGCTCCGCGCTCGCGCTCCTCCTCCTCCGCGTCGCTCGCGAGGAAGTCGGCGTACACCGCGCGCGCCCCATCGTCGCTCGGATCGGAGTAGATCCGCTCCAGCAACTCCGACCCACGCCGAAACCGATCCGCGTCCATCCGTGAAGCGTACACGGCCGCAGACGAGAAGAGCCGAACTCACGGGAGCGAGATCTGAGCGAAGCGAACGGTGAGGTGAATGCCGGAGGCGGAGTCTGAGACTCAGACTCCTAATAGAAAGCGTACCCGAGCCCCGCGCCGACGAAGATGTGTCGGTCACGTCCGCTCAAGGCCTCGGTGTCGATCGCGGCGCCGGAGTAGGCGTGCGAGTACTGGGTGAGACCGACATGGATGTTGTAGGTCAGCCCCATGTCCATGATCCCTTGAACGCCTGCGGAGAAATCGAAGCCGCGCGCGGTCGCGTCGATCCCGAACGAGTCGGCGAGCAAGCCGACCCCGAAGACCGCGCGGTAGGCGACATCGATACGAAGCTGCGCGATGCGTCCAGCGAGGTTGAACGCTCCGGCGAGACCTGCGCGGACCTGCGGGTAGGTCGCGCTGGGGAGGGTGGAGTTCGCTTCGATGACAAACGCGTCGTACCCAAACCCGAGGAGCACACCAACGCGGTACGCCGCGTTTTGAATCGGGAGCAAGTACCCAACCTGGAACATCATTCGGTAGGCGTTGGTCGGGATCTCTCGCGTGGTCGTCGCGTCACAGACCATCGGTGCTTCCGGACACTCACGTGAGGCCAGGCCGAGCGCGAAGTTGAGGTCGACCTGGAGATAGAGGCCGGACGCCGCGTTGTTCTTGCGCGCGAGCGGGTGGAACTCTCCGTGAAGGGTGAGCTCCATGAACATCTTCGCGTTGTACGTTCGGTTTGCGCCGCTGCCGAGCTCGACCCGCGCGTTTCGGTTTCGACCGTTGACGCCGATGATGCCGATCGCGACGGGCAGCGCCCCAGGCTCGCTCGGGGTCGCGTCGTCCTCGTCTTCGTCTTCGTCGTCGCCGTAGTCATCGCCCATACCGGGAGGCGCCTCTTCGTCGAGCGCGGCGATGCGTGCGTCTTCTTCTTCCTGGCGAACGACGGCGATGCGCGCCTCTTCAAGCGCTTCAAGAGACGCCGCCCCAACACGGAGACGTCCGGCGCGACCACGCGCGCTCCCGGTTTCCTTGAACGCGATCTCTTCGCCTTCGGAGTTCAAGATACGGATCTCGGTTCGCGCCTGTCGGCCGCGGCCGCTCACGCTGCCGCGCACCACGTAGCTCAGGCCAAGCTCCCCCGCGACGGCTGCGATGCCGCGGCGGGAGTCGAGGTTCACCCCAAGGTCCGAAGCTGTGTCGCGCGCCCTGTTCCGACTGACGAGTTCGATCTCTCCACGGAGCGCTCGGACCACCGCGTTTCGGGCGGAGGACCCACCCCGACCGGAGAAGTCCAAAACAACGCCCTGTCGGTCCTGGGCAGAGCCCATCGTGGGGAGGAGGACAGACAGTACGAGCGATAAGAGAATCAGCGAAGAGCGAAAGGTCATCGAAACCTCAGTGGTTATTGTACGCCGGTAGGGAGCGCAGCGCGGCGTCAGTATAGACCAGATGGGCGTACAGATCGTCAGTCGCGTTCCCAAGACCGGTAACGTCCCCAAATAGGGGCTAACAAACACGCTAAGGTCCAACTGTGTGGTTTTGGTTTGTGGTTCGAGACGGAGTCATCGCGATCATCACGGTGATCGCGCTTTCTTACGAAGAAGCGGGCGGTGTGGCGGTCTCGATCGTCGCCGGCGTGCTTTTGACCCTGCTCGGCTTTTTCGCGCACGAATGGGGTCATTTGTGGGGCGCGCAGCTCGCGGGCGCGATCGTTCGTCCCCCTCGAACACTGTTTTCGCCCTTCCTCTTCTTGTTCGATCTTGAGGCGAGCGGGACCCGAGGCTTTCTGTGGATGTCGTATGGCGGATATCTCGGGAGCGTCTTGGGGCTCGTCGTGCTCTTTCTCCCAACCGTTCTGGGACACCCGCGGCTCTCGTTTTCCATCGCGCAGGCGCTCGCGTTGATCGGCGTGCTCGTGACGTTCGCGCTCGAGGTGCCGGCGACCGTTCGTGCACGCCGCGGGGTGTTGCCGACGAAGGGGCCTGCTTACACGAAAAAAAACACACAGAACGATACGGCAACTCCACAGAAACAGAGTGGCGCCGAGCGTGAATGAACCTCACGTTTGAAGCGTCCGTTTTTGGAGCCTCTTATGCACGCTTTACCGTTCCGCTTTGTCTCCTCGTTCGTGGCCTTCGTCGCGGTGGCTTGGGTCGCCTCGTTCACCTCGGCGCAACCCGCGACAACGGAGCAAGCGGCCGCCGCTGCCCCGAGCGCTGCTGACCTCGCGCTCGCTGCGGAGCTTGGCGAAGAGATCCGCACAGGCACCGCGAACAGCGGTGCGTCGAGCGTCGACTTCGGGACCGCGGTGGGTGTGGTCGAGGCGTCGTCGGACCGCGTGATGGAGATCATTCACGACTACGCGCGCTACGCGGAGTTCATGCCGCACTTCCAAACCTCACGTGTCCTGTCGCGACGCGGGACCAGCGCGATGGTCTACATGGAGGTCGGCATCATGCGGGACTCGGTCACGTTGTGGGCGCAGCTTCGGATCCGCGATCGTCGCCAAGCGGGACCCTCGCGCGTGGTCGAAGCGCGGATGATGCAGGGCAACATGGATAACTTCGTCGCGCGCTGGAAAGTGACGCCGCTCTCCGAGAACCGCTCCCTCGTCGAGTTCCGCCTCTTGGTCGATCCGGATCTCCCGATCCCAGCCTCCCTCGCGACTCGCGAGAACGTGAAGGCGGCGCGGCGATCGATTTCTGCGCTCCGCACACGACTTTAAGACGCTCCGGCGCGTGAGCTGCAGAAGGCAGAGACCCCGGCTTTTCTGCGATCTTTGAGTCGGGTCACGTCCGATCGGACCGCTGGTGCTTCTCATGGGACCGGCGCCACACTCACAGTGATTTTCCGCCGCTTGACTCGTTTTCGACCTGTTGCTAGTTACGCGGCGCGCCGACCTTAAATGCGCCTTGTCGCGCTCGGGGAAAGACCCCAGCAATCGGTCGGAACGGACGGAACAAATGGCGTCATTCGGCACGATTTTGGCGAGCGCGATCCTCTCGGGTTCGCTGATCGACCTGGACGGAAAAGTCATCGCGCAAGCGATCCTCTTTTTCATCGTCCTCATCATCCTCAAGAAGCTTGTTTTCGACCCCATGATCGCGCTCTTCGAGCTGCGTGAAGAACGGATCGATGGAGCGCGGCTCGAAGCTAAGCAGCTTCAGCGCGACGCGGACGAAGCGGGTGAGACCTTCGACGAGAAGATGCGCTCAACGCGGCTCAAGGCGGGTGACGAGCGCGAGATCCTCCGCGCGGAGGGTCAGCAACGGGAAGCCGAGATCATCTCGGCGGTTCGTGAAGAGACCCAGAAGCAGCTTCGCGAAGCGCTCGACGAACTGGAAGAAGAAGCGTTCGAGCTTCGCCAGGAGCTTCGCAACCAAACCCCAGAGCTCGCGCGGCGTATCGCCACGCAGCTCCTGCAAAGGGACATCTCCTGATGCGTTTCCATCTCACGCTTATCGCCGCGCTCACGCTCACGGCCTCCGTCGCCTTCGCTCAATCGCATGAGCATGGTCACGATGGGCACGGGCACGAAGAGGCGCACAGTCACGACGACGCGCATGCTGGCCCGGGCCACGCCCACGGCGGTGAGGCCCACTCGCATGGCGAGGCAGGCGCTCACGGAGACGCTCACGGCGAAGGCCATGGCAGCGTCACGCTGGAGAACATTTTCGCGGACACCAAGTTCCGCGGCGCGGTCTTCAACTTCGGGCTCTTGCTCATTATCTTCTTCGTCTTCGGACGGAAGCACATCACCAACTTCCTCACCGGCCGCAGCCGCGAGATCGAGGAGAGCTTGGCGGAAGCGGCGCGCCTCAAGGCCGAAGCAGAAGCGAAGCACGCAGAGTACGCGAGCCGCTTGTCCAAGCTCGACAGCGAGATCGAGACGATCCGCGCGGACATGGTCAAGGCCGGCGAAGCCGAGCGTGACCGGATCGTGAAGGACGCCGAAGAGAAGGCTGAGCGCATGCGTCGCGACGCCCGCTTCACGATCGACCAGCGCCTCAAGCAGCTCCGGGAAGACCTCACGAAGGAAGCCAGCGCGTCTGCCGTCGCCGCCGCGCAAGAGCTCCTTCAACAGAAGACGACTTCAGTCGATCAGCAGCGCCTCGCTGACGTCTACATTGAGCGACTGAAAGACGTCGCTCGTCAGGAGCGTGCCTCGTGAGCGCCGTCGGTCGTCGTTACGCCCGCGCTTTGCTCGACCTCGCGGACGACAGCGGGCGCACCCGCGAGATCGGTCGCGAGCTCGCGTCGCTGGGCTCCACCTGGTCCGCGAGCAAAGAGCTTCGCGACGTCTTTGAGAACCCTGCGGTCGGCATGTCGGCCCGCAAAGAGGTCATCAAGAGCGTCAGCACACGCCTCGGGATGTCACAGGTGGTCGTCAACACGCTCAACCTCATGGCCGACCGCGGCCGGTTGCGTCACGTGCCAGAGGTGGTCCACGCCTTCCAGAGCCTGGCGGAAGAGTCCACCGGACAGGTGCGCGCGTTCGTGTCGACCGCGACGCCGATGCCCGAGTCCTACTTCACGCAGCTTCGTGGCGCGTTGGAGGAGCTCACCGGCAAGAAGGTCGTCATCGAGAAGAACGTCGACCCCACCCTGATCGGCGGCGTTGTGACGCGCGTTGGAGACCGAGTCTTTGACGGCAGCATCAAGAACCGGCTCAAGGAGCTCGAGGACGAGCTCCTCGGTCTCAACTGATTTTTGGAGGGTCTATCGGCCCTCCGCTTTCCATCCCGCTCGCTTCGCGAACACAGTTTTCTGACCCTCGGGTCGTTCATCACCCCACTCGAAACGCGCGACCGCGCGAAAGAGAAGATCCATGCAGCTCCGCGCCGAAGAGATTTCCAACATCATCAAGCAGCAGATCGCGTCGTACGACAAAGCGGTCGACGTGCAGGAGACCGGGACCGTTCTGACGGTTGGCGACGGCATCGCGCGCCTCTACGGCCTCGATGGCGCCATGGCCGGCGAGCTCGTTGAGTTCCCTGGCGGCCTGATGGGCATGGTCTTGAACCTGGAAGAGGACAATGTCGGCGTCGCGATCTTTGGGTCGGACACGGGCATCCGCGAAGGCGACACGGTTCGTCGTACTGGACGCATCGTGGAGGTCCCGACCGGTCCTTCGCTCATCGGCCGCGTCGTCAACGCGCTCGGCCAGCCCGTGGATGGCAAGGGGCCGATTGAGAACGCGACCATGCGCCGCGTCGAGCTCAAGGCGCCGGGCATCATTCAGCGTCAGCCGGTCAAGGAGCCGCTCCAGACGGGTCTCAAGGCGATCGACTCGATGATCCCGATCGGCCGCGGTCAGCGCGAGCTCATCATCGGTGACCGTCAGACCGGCAAGACCGCGGTCGCGATCGACACCATCATCAACCAGAAGGGGCAGAACATGCACTGCTTCTACGTGGCGATTGGACAGAAGCAGTCCACCGTTGCGCAGGTTGTCGACAAGCTGAACGCGCACGGCGCGATGGAGTACACGACCGTCGTCATCGCCGGCGCCTCCGAGCCTGCTCCGATGCAGTTCATCGCGCCGTACACCGGTTGCACGATGGGCGAGTACTTCCGCGACAGCGGTCAGCACGCGCTCTGCATCTACGACGACCTCTCCAAGCAGGCCGTCGCCTACCGTCAGCTCTCGCTCCTCCTCCGCCGCCCGCCGGGCCGTGAGGCATACCCGGGCGACGTCTTCTACTTGCACAGCCGTCTGCTCGAGCGCGCGGCGCGCATGGCGAATGAGTACGTGATCGTCAAGAAGGACCAGGAGCCCAAGCGCGGCGCCGGTAAGATCTACGTGGGTGAGCCGGGTCGCGAAGAGGCTGAGCACGACCTCAAGGACAGCGGTGACGAGTACGTCATGAAGAAGCTCCCGGACTCGGGCGGCTCCCTGACGGCGCTCCCGATCATTGAGACGCAGGCGGGCGATGTCTCCGCGTACATCCCGACCAACGTCATCTCGATCACGGACGGTCAGATCTTCCTGGAGGCGGACCTGTTCTACTCGGGCGTTCGTCCCGCCATCAACGTCGGCGTCTCCGTGTCGCGCGTTGGTGGTTCCGCGCAGACGAAGGCCATGAACTCGGTCGCCGGTACCCTCCGCCTCGACCTCGCGCAGTTCCGTGAGATGCAGGCGTTCGCGCAGTTCGCGTCCGACCTGGACAAGGCGACGCAGCAGCAGCTCGCGCGTGGTCAGCGCCTCGTCGAGGTGCTCAAGCAGGGTCAGTACGCGCCGGCTCCCGTCGCCGAGCAGGTCGTCGCGATCTTCGCGGGCACCAACGGCTACGTGGATGACATCCCCGCGTCCCAGGTCACTCGCTACGAGAAGGAGCTCATGTCTTGGATCAAGGCCGAGCGCGCTGACCTCTTGCCGAACCTGACCGCCAAGGGCGTGAAGAACAAGGTCAAGGGCGAGCTCAAGGAGAGCATCGAAGAGGCCCTCAAGGCGTTCGCTAAGGTCTTCGAGGCCGAGTAAGAATGCCGAACCTCAAAGACATTCGAAAGCGGATCGGAAGCGTCAAGAACACGCAGAAGATCACGCGCGCGATGAAGCTCGTCGCGGCGGCTCGTTTGCGGCGCGCTCAGCAGGACATCCTGGAGCTTCGTCCGTACGCGGTGAAGACGCACGAGATGCTCAGCATGGTCTCCGCACGAACCGCGGAGGAGTCCGAGGTGCACCCGCTTCTGGAGAAGCGCGCACCGAAGCAGGTCCTCCTCATCGTGCTGACCAGTGACCGCGGGCTCGCGGGCGCGTTCAACGCCAGCATCACGCGCGAAGCGATGAAGCAGTGGAAGAAGTTCGAGGCCGAAGGTGCTGAGGTCTCGTTCGCGGTCATCGGCCGCAAGGGACGCGACTTCCTCAAGCGCCGCGGCGCGAACATCGACCGCGACTTCATGGGGATCTTCGAGGACCTCACGATGGAGAACGCGGGCGAGATCGGTCGCTACATCGTCAACAAGTACGCCCCGAACCTGGAGGCCGACGAGAAGCGGCAGCAGCTCGAAGGCGGCGCGCTTGAGTACACGATCAAAGACAGCGACCTCGACGCTGCGTACCTGATCTACAACGAGTTCAAGAGCGCGATCGCGCAGGACCTCGTCGTTGAACCGTTGCTCCCGATCACGCCCGCCGACTCGGGTGAAGAGTACATGGGCGACTTCCTCTACGAGCCGAACCAGGGCGCGGTGCTGAGCCAGCTCCTGCGCATGTACGTGCAGGTCGAGGTCTTCCGTGCGCTTCTTGAGTCCGTGGCGTCAGAGCACGGCGCGCGGATGACCGCGATGGACGCCGCGACGAACAACGCGGGCGACATGATCGACCGACTGACTCTTCAGTTCAACCGTGCGCGCCAGGCGGCGATCACGAAGGAGCTGATGGAGATCATCGGCGGCGCGGAAGCGCTCAAGGGCTGAGTTTCCGTTTCTTAGAGGCTCATCGGCCGGTCGCCTCGCTTGCGACGCGATGCTCCTTCGGACCGCGGCTTTAGAACCACCTCACCGGGAGGTCTCGGACCGCGACGACGGTGACGAGCACCATCAGCGCGACGAGCGTCACCGGGACGATCGCGAGGCGGATCGGTCCGGGAGCGGTCTCGCGGATCGTGTCGCCTCGGATCATGCGAACGAGCATCGGAATCGGGAGCGCGAACTGGAGCGCGGCGGTGAGCGAGAGGGCCCACGCGATGGGCTTCGGGACGTCCATGACAATCGCGTAGGTCGCGATCGCAACGTTCGCGACGAGGTTGAGCGCGATGCCCCAGAGCTTGAGCTGGTAGACACCAATGATCGCGACGAGCATGAGCGCCGCGCCGACGAAGAAGGTGATGCCCATGCCGACATAGTCCGTGTGCTGAACGGCCATACTGCCCGAGATCGCGAGCGTCTGAAGATCCGCGACCGCCAACACGAGGCCGGCGATCAGCGGCCCCGAAAAGGCCGCGGGAGTGAAGCGACTGTCGACCCGGTTGGTCGCGCGCATGCCGTCGCGCCCTGCGCTCAGGAGCGCGGCGCCAGAGGCCAAGGTGATCGCGAGTGCGAGCCCGTTCGTTCCGCGACCCGCGTCGACGAAAACGACCATGAAGCCCCACGCGCCCGCGCACCAGCAGAGCGCTCGCGCGAGGACCTGCGCGCCGAACTCGCGACGCCAAAAGAGCCCGCTCGCGACCACCAAGCTCACGAGCAGCACTTCGAAGGGGACGTCACGGGGCTTCTCAATCATGAGCGCGCCGTAGGCCGCGGCCAGCGCGAAAAGGGACGCGCCGGCGATACGCGCCGTGGAGAGACGCGTGCGTCGCGAGGTCGCCATCAGAAGAACTCCACGTCGCGGAGAGCGACCGCGGCGACCATCAAGACGATGAGCAGGCATGGAACCAGCGCGTACCCACGTGAGCTGTGTTCTGGATCGTCAGGCGTCGCGGTCTTCCGGCTGAGCGAGATCAGCATCGGGATCGGGAGCAGGAACTGCATCAACGCGGTCGCCGAGAGAGTCCACGCGATCGGGGGCGGGACCTCCGACGCGAAGATCGCGAACGTGGCGATCGCGACGTTCGCGGCGAGGTTGAGGAGGATGCCCCACATCTTCAGCCGGTAGACCCCGATGATCGCGACGAACATCACCGCCGCACCCGTGAACATCCCGATGCGGAACACCTCGATGTGATGTGACGAGGAGGTGGTGGCCATCGCGCCCCACATCAAGAGAGTCTGAAGATCCGCGATCGCGAGGACCAGACCGGCGGTGAGCGGACCGGCAAAGGCGGCAGGTGAAAAGCGTGAGCCGGCTCGGCTCGCCACACTGAGACCGTGCCGACCCGCGGCGAGAAGCGCGGCTCCAGAACAGAGACACAGCAGGAGCGGGGTGTTCGCCTTCTCTCCTTTCGTCGCCATCACGACGAGGAAGCCGAGCGCGAGCGCGCTCCAGCAGAACGCGCGCGCGAGCACCTGGGCGCCGAACTGTCGACGCCAAAAGAGCACGCTCGCGAGAACAACGCCGAGGAGCGGGATCGCGAGAACCACCATCTCGGAGTTCCTCGGGAGGTCGGACATGAGCCAGGTCAGCGCACCGCCTGCGCCGAGCGCTCCAGCGGACGCGAAGATCGGGCGGAGGGAGCGCGAGAGTGGTCCGTTCTTCACAATAGGTTAAACGCCTCAGAGCTCGAAAAGTTCCCGAGCAGGTCGTTTTCCTCCTCCATCGCGCGTGTTTCTCGTGCCGCCGAGTTGGTAGCGTCGCGAGATGAAGTACGCGCTCCTCCTCTCGCTCTTGCTGATGTTCGCCTGCGGAGACGACGACGGCGTCGCGGAGGACACCGGAACCGCGGACTCCGCCGCTGACGTCGCGACGGATACCGCCGACGCCGCCCCCGATGGGGAGGTCGACACCGCGCCCGCCAACATGCCGCCCGTTGCGCAGATCACGGCGGACACGACCACGGGAGAGGTGACGCTGAACGTCTCTTTGGACGGAGCCGAGAGCAGCGATCCCGATGGAACGATCGTGAGCTACGCGTGGGACTTTGGCGATGGGGAGGAGGCCGAGGGCGTGAACGTGACGCATGAGTTCACCCGCGGCTGCTTCACCGTCACCCTGACGGTGACGGATGATGACGGGGCGAGCGCGAGCGCGAGCGTGGACGTCGTGGTGTCCGGAGCGCGAAGCGATGTCGCACCGGCGCTGACCTCTGACGTCATATCGGGCGGGCTCGCTCCGCGGGATCGTGACACCAATCTGGGGAGCGTTCGGGTGCAAGCGAATCTGGATCCGGGGATGGTCACGCGGACGATTCAGGTGGTTCGCACCTCGTCCGCAGAAGTGGTCTCGGAAGACATCGCGACGGTGTGCGCCGACGACGACCTCGCGCTGGACGTGACCACGGGGATCCCCGCGGAGCTCGAGGTGTTCGAGATCCGGGTGAGCGGCGCGTACGCGGACGAAAGCGAGCGCGCGCTTGGCGTCATCGAAGATCTCGTCGCGGGTGATGTCTTGCTCATCCAAGGTCAGTCCAACGCGGCGGCGCGACAGTTCAACGGCGACGCGAACGTGAACCAAGGTCCCTTCTTGCGTTCCTTCGGTGGTCTCATCCACGGACCGGCGAGCGCCGACGATCGACAGTGGCACCTCGCGGGGGGCAACGCGGGGACCGGGAGCGGTCACATCGGACAGTGGGGCATGCGGATGGCGCGCGCTCTGATCGACGAACACGGTGTCCCGCTCGCGGTCATCAACGGCGCGCACGGTGGTCAACCGATCGGGTTCTTCCAACGGGACGACGCGATGCCGACAAACCCGACGACCAACTATGGGCGCTTCCTCTCTCGCGTCCAGGACGGCGGTCTCGCCGAGCACGTCCGCGCGATTCTCTTTTACCAAGGCGAGTCCGACGGTCCGGACGGCGCCGCGCACATGACAGGGTTCACGTCGCTCTACCAAGACTGGCTCGAAGACTTCCCGACGACAGAGCACGTGTACGTGACCCAGACGCGGTTCGGTTGCGGCGGGCCGGCCTCGATCGCGGTGCGTGATGTCCAGCGCCGTTTCCCCGAGACGCTCTCGCTGGTCACGGTGATGTCAACGACGGGGATCGACGGCCACGATGGCTGCCACTACGACTACACGGATGGCTACGAAGTGCTGGGTCTCCGCTACGCCGCGCTCCTCGGCCGCGACCTCTATGGAGTCGACGTAGGTGACGAGGTCGAGCCACCGAACCCGATGCGCGCGGTTCGCGCCAGTCCGACCACCATCCGCGTATCGCTCACGCTGCCCCAAGCGCTCATCGTCGACGCGGGGAACGCACCTTTCTTCCGGCTCGAGGGCTCAGGGGTCGCGATCACGAACGTGGAGGCGTTTATGGATGGTCTGCGGATCACGACGGCGGGTGACGCGAGCGCCGCGACGCATTTGATTTACGACGGGCATGTGGAAAATGGCCCGTGGATCAAGAGCGCGAGTGGTCTCGGGATGCTGACGTTTCGCCTCGCGCTCTAACCGCCCGCGAAAACGGGTGACAGATTTGAAAACAAGGTGGCGTGACCGCGTGGTCTCGCTACGTTGGTCCGCGTAAGGAGGTCGAAATGAGCATTTTCGATAAGTTGAAGAAGGCCGCGGGAGACGCCGCGGAGAAGGCCGGAGACCTGGCTGAAGCGGCTGTGGACAAGGCGGGAGACCTCGCGGAAAACGCGGGAGACATCGCTGAAGCCGCGAAGGACAAAGCGGGCGATCTTATCGAGAAGGCCGGCGACGTCGTCGAGGGGGCGACCGAGAAAGCGGGTGATCTGAAGGACGCCGCGGTCGACAAAGCCGGCGACCTCACGGCTGCCGCGAAGGACAAAGCGGGCGACCTGAAGGACGCCGCGGTCGACAAAGCGGGCGACCTCACCGAGGCCGCGAAGGAGGCCGCCGCGGACGCCTCCAAGGAAGTCAAAAGCTAGCGCGGATCACGCTCGTCGCCGCTTTTGGGAAGCGGCGGCGAGATGACGCATACTCGGCGGCGCTATGCGTCGCCGTTTTCGTTTTTGTCTCGCGCTTGTTCTGCTCGTTGTCCTCAGCGGATGTGCCGATGATCGCTTGAGCGTTTTGCTCCAAACGGATCTTCGTGCGGGGATCGACTTTGTGCGCGCAGACGTCACGCTCATCAGCGGAGAAGAAGAACTCTTCTCGGTTCACGCCGCGCGGAACGAGAGCTACCTCGGCTACGTCACGGTCGCGGAGTTCTCAGCAGAGCGCGCGTCAGGCGTACTCGTCATCCTTCGCGACGTGAGCGGAGCCGAGGTCGCGCGCCGCCGCGTGGAGCGCGCCTCGAGCAACGCGGAGCTTCGGGTGCAGATCAGCTTCGGATGCGCTGGGCTCAACTGCGAGAGCGACGCTTGCCTGGCGGGAGAGTGCGTCGACGCGACGTGCCGTCCCTTTGATCGGGTCAGCTGTCCGACGACGCCCTGCCGTTCCGATTCGCAGTGCGCGAGCGCAGGATGCGCGGAAGCCGTCTGCCTCGGCGGGGAATGTTATCGGCGCCCTTACGACTCGCGATGTGAGAGCGGACGATGCAGCCTCGACGGTGAGTGCGCGATGGGACCGATCGACGACGCCGGGGTCGACGCCGCGGACGTTGGACCGGACAGCGGTGAGGACGCGGGCGAGGACGCAGACAACGACGGTGGCGAGGACGCCGACTCGGGCGACCTGGACGCGAGCGATGCCGCGGACAGCGCGTTCGACGCGGCGGATTGCAATGAGGGGGAAGCGTGCGTGATCGGATGCGGTCGCGGAGAAGTTCGGTGCGATCCGCCGCGCTGTGAGCTCCGCGCCCCGCGACCCTTTGGCACCGTATGTCGGGAGGCCGCGGGTGACTGCGATGGGCAAGAGCTGTGTGATGGGCGCTCCATGGACTGCCCTGAAGATGGCGTCTCGCTGCGCGGCGAGGTCTGCCGCGCGTCGACCGGGCCGTGCGACGTGGAAGAGGTCTGCGACGGAGTGCGGCCAAGTTGCCCCGCCGATGCGCGAACCACGGCGGGCGAGATTTGTCGTGAGGCGCGTGGACCCTGCGACGCGGCGGAACGATGCGACGGCGAGAGCCATCGCTGCCCCGTCGATGAGCGGATGGCGCCCGGGACGGTTTGCCGCGCGGCGACCGCGGCTTGTGATCGCCGAGAGTTTTGTACCGGCGCTCGTGACACGTGTCCCGCGGACACCTTCTTTGCGGAGGGGCGGGAGTGTCGCGCCGCGGCGTCAGACTGCGATCAAGTCGAGCGGTGTACCGGGACGTCTCCGCGATGTCCGGAGGACGAATTCGCGGACCGCAACGCGCGGTGCGATGACGACAACGCGTGCACGACCCGCGACCGCTGCGACGGCCGCGGGGCGTGTGTACCCGCGGCTTCTAGTTGTGGAGGCGCATGCGATCCAGAAGCCTGCGCGTTTGACCGGGCCGCCGACGTTTGCGCGTGCAGCTAGCCTACTTCTTCGCTTTGCTCTTCTTCATCGCTTCAAGACGCGCGCGCAGTCGAGCGGCGTAGCCGAGCTTGTTCTCTTGCTTGGTCCGCGAGAGCGCGAGGGCATCCGCGGGAACGTCTCTCGTGACCGTGGTTCCGCTCGCGACGTATGCGCCCTTGCCGATGGTGAGCGGCGCGACCAGCTGAGAGTCGCTCCCGATGAACACGCCATCCTCAAGCGTCGTGACGTTCTTCTGGTAGCCGTCGTAGTTGCAGAAAATCGTGCCGGCGCCGATGTTGACGCCCGCGCCGACCTCCCCGTCGCCGAGGTAGCTGAGGTGACTCGCTTTGCTGCCTGGTCCGAGGCGCGTCTTTTTCGTCTCGACGAAGTTCCCGATCTTGGTGTCGGGTCCGAGCTCGGTCTTCGGTCGCAGGTGCGTGAACGGGCCGACCTTGGCGCGGTCGCCGATCGAGCTCTCAGTCGCGACGGTGTAGGGGAGCACGTGCGCGTCCGGCGCGACGCGCATGTCGGTTAAGACACACCCGACGTCGATGATCGCGCCCGCGCCGATCTGGCAGTGTCCGCGTAAGTGCACGCCAGGCCCGATGCTCGCGTCGGGCGCGATCACGACCTGCGCGTCGATCCAGACGTCATCGAGGTCGCGGATCCCGACCCCGGCGCGCGCGTGACGTTCCGCGATCCGGCGACGCATCACCTGGTCCACGATCGCGAGCTCGGCGCGATCGTTGACGCCGCGGAGCGTGGTCATCTCGCCTTTGACGTCCACGACGTCCCCGCGCTCGGCCGCGAAGGCCAAGACGTCCGTGAGGTAGAGCTCGCCCTGATCGTTATCGTCCTTGAGCGACGCCATCGCTTCGCGAAGGAACGCGGCGTCGATCAGGTAGAGCCCCGGGTTGACCTCGTTCACCGCCAGCTCGTCGGGGCTGCAGTCACGGTGCTCCCGGATCGCGATCGCCCGACCTTGCTCATCGCGCAGGATCCGGCCGTAGCCGTGGGGGTCGTCGATCGTCGCGGTGATCAGCGCGAGGTCCGCGTCCGCGCCGCGCTCGATCAGCTCCGAGAGGACCGAGGCGGGGATCAGCGGACAGTCTCCATAGAGCACGAGGACCTTCCCCTCATAGCCGTCGAGCTGGCTCATCCCGCACTGGGTCGCGTGTCCGGTGCCGCGTTGGTCGGCTTGGTGCGCGGTGACGACACGTTCGCCATAGAGATCGCTGAGGAGGGACGTGACCTCTTCCCGGGCGTGTCCCACGACCGCGACGCAGCGCGAGACGCCCGCTTCAAACGCCGCGTCGACGACGCACGCGACGAGCGTTCGGCCCGCTACCTTGTGGAGCACCTTCGGGGTCGCGCTCCGCATTCGCGTTCCTTGGCCTGCCGCGAGAACGATCCCAACCACCTCAGACATTGCTCATCTCCACTCTCGAAGACGCTCTGCCTTCGGACTCGGTTGCAGGTCGGTCGCTCACTCGGGTTCTGTTGTGAGGTGGTGCGCGACCTGTGCGAGCGCGCCGAGGCTGTGGACATCGCGTTCAAACGCGGGCACCTCGACAACGATCGACTCTGACTTTTTGACGCGGTTACGAAGGCGGTTGGCTTCGATACGGTCCGCGACCGCTTGCAAGCGCTCGTCTTGGAGCGCGCGTTTCATCCGCTCGACCATCCGCTCGGGATCGAGATCCGGGAAGAGCTCGGCGGCGTGTCGCTTGAGCGTCTCGTCGTCCTCACTTGGCTCGGGCAGCAAGCGGTGAACGCCGTTGACCACGATCGCCTCGCGTCCCATGCCGCTCTCGCGAAGACGGTCCTCGAACGCGATCGCTTCTTTGACCGCGAGCGGGTTGGGACTGGTCACGACGACGAACGCGACCTCGTCACTGCGGAGCGCGTTGGCGACGTCGCGGGCGCGCTCTCGAAAACCGCCGAAGAGATCGTTGAGACCCGTGAGGAACTCGGCGATTTGCTCCAAGAACTCCATCCCCGTGAACTTCGCGAGCCCCTTGAGGAGGTAGCTCGCGCCTTGCTCGACGAGGTTGAACGAGAAGGTGCCGGAGGACTTTTCGAGCGCGGCGATGAACCAGCGCGTCGCGGAGCTGTCGATCACGCCGACCAAGCGCTCGGGCGCGTCGAGGAAGTCGAGCGCGTTGGAGGTCGGCGGGGTGTCCAGCACGATCAGGTCCCAGCGATCATCGTCGCGGACCTGATGAAGCTTCTCCATCGCCATGTACTCTTGGGTGCCCGCGAGCGAGGTGGCGACCTGGGTGTAGATCTTGTTGTTCAAGATCCGTTCACGCGCTTCGGGCGATGACGCGTGACGCGTGACGAGCTCGTCGAAGGTGCGTCGCGTATCGAGCATCATCGCGGCGAGCTCGCCCTTGAGCGTGAGCCCTTGCGCCTCGAAGAGTTCCTTCGTGACCGTCTGCTCGCTCGTGGTCATTTCCGACAAACCCAGGCTGTTGGCGAGGCGTCGAGCGGGGTCGATGGTCAGGCACAAAACACGCTTGCCGTTCATCGCGGCGTGAAGCGCGAGCGCGGCGGCAGTGGTCGTCTTGCCCACTCCTCCGCTACCCACCGTGACCACCACGCGGTGCTCTGAAACGACTCGAGCCAGGCTCATCTCGCGCAACGTAGCAGGGAAAAGGCCGGGGACTTTCGGCTTTTGTTGGAGTGGCTGTCCGCCCCTCCCTCCAAATAAGTAAATGATTTGGAGCCTCCCACCCATGTTCGCTCCGCTCAGCGCTCCTTCGTCGCTTCTTTCTTGAGGTCCGACGGGACGGAGCCGAAATCTTGCCTCGATGCCTACATGTCGCTCATGATACGACATCTGCCTACAGGAGCGAACATGACTTGGATTTTCGAAGACCGCCGGGTGCGACGCAGCAACGACCGTCAGGTCGCGCTTCGGTACCAGCTGGAGCACACCCGGAGCCACGGAAAGCTGGAGGCGCTGGTGGTGAGTGACGCGGATGGACTGCTCCTCGGAGCGGCCGGCGATCCCGTCATGTGTGAAGAGCTCGGGGCGGTCGCGCCGCTGATGTCGCGCGCGCCGCTCGGGATGATGCTGCCGCCGCTGCTCTCGGGGAGCGATGTCGCGATCCGCCCTCTGACCCTTAACGGTGGCCAGTTCTTCATGGCGAGCGTGGGCGGTGGGGTCGCGCGGGACGCCTTGCTCAAGAACTCGGGCACCGGCGTCCAACGAATTCTCGCTAGCAACTAGCGCGCCTTCAATCTGAATCCGCTTCGGTCGGATCTCCGCTAGGCTGCGCCCGTGGAAATAGAACGTCTTCGCTGCCGAAGCGATCGCGAGATCGCTGAGTCACTTTTCCAAGAGCGTGCCGTCAAACGCGTCCGTCGCAAGATCGAGGAGGCCGAGAAGAAGGGCCCGGCGGGAGTTCGCCGTCAGCTCCTCGCGACCTCGCTCCGGATCACGCCGGCGATGTCGCGCACGCTCCACGAGGACACGCTCGCGTGCGTCAAAGCGCTCGGGGTGGATCAAGAGCTCGAGACGTTTGTGTACCCGAGCCCGCAGTTCAACGCCGCCGCGGTGCGCCCTGAAGAGGGCCGACTTTTCGTCATGTTCTCTTCGTCGCTGCTCGAGTCGTTCAAGGGCCCAGAGCTTCGCTACGTCATCGGACATGAGCTCGGCCACCATCTCTTCGGACATCACGACATCCCGATTGGCTATCTGCTCAAGGGAGAGGAGCCGCCGCCCGCCGACCTCGCGTTGAAGCTCTTCGCGTGGTCGCGCTACGCGGAGATCTCTGCCGATCGCGCGGGAGCGTTTTGCGCCGATGATCCCGATGGCGTCGCCAAGGCGCTCTTCCGACTGGCTTCCGGTCTGCGGACAGACATGCTCGATGTGAGCATCGAAGACTTCGCCAAGCAGGTGGAGGACATGCAGCTCGAGACCGACAAACCGGGCCAAGGCGCACCGGAGAGCGATTGGTTCTCGACCCATCCCTTTAGCCCGCTTCGACTCAAGGCGGTCAAAGCGTTTTTCGAGTCGACGTTGATGACGAACGACAAGGGCGCAAAGACGACCGACGAACTCGAAGCGGAAGTACAGACGCTGATGGCGCTCATGGAGCCGAGCTACCTCGACGAGCGAAGCGACGTGGCAGAAGGAATGCGGCGCTTGCTCTTCGCCGGCTCGATCGCCGTCGCGAACGCGCACGACGGAATTTCGGAACACGAGATCGCGGCGTTCGAGAAGTTCTTTGGGGAGACCAGTTTCCGCGACAACCTCGACATCGAGGCGATCTGCGCGGGAGTGCTCGAGCGCGCGACATCAGCGCGGGACGTCGTGCCACACGCGCGCCGGATCCAGGTGCTCCGTGATCTCTGCGTGATCGCGCGCGCTGACAATCACGTGGACGAGAAAGAGCGACACCTGCTTCACGAGATCGCGAAGAAGCTCAACATCTCGACCATGATTATCGATCAGACGCTGAACGCTCCCGTTGAGCCCGACTGAGCTGTCCGGGCTCTTTGGAGTGGCTGTCGCTCACTCATCAGAGCGCTCACTCATCAGAGCGCTCGCTCATCAGAGGAGCGGCGATGCGCGAGGACCGGCTTCGAAGGAGCACGTGATCTCGCTCTCGGTGAGAACGCGGTCGTACACGGCGACGCGACCCACCGTGCCCTCAAACATTCGCGGGCTGTCGAACTCGTCACCGATGACGAGACGATTGCCCGCCTCCCAGTTCAAGACCGCGGTGCCTGGGCAGTACCCGTTGTCTTCGCGTCGCGTTCCGTTGACGTAGACGTCGGGTCTACCCGTCTCTCCGTCAAAGACGACGACGATGTGCTGCAGGTCGCCCATCGCGGAAAAGACGCCGGGGATGATCATCGCGCCTTCCGCGCCTGAGCCTGCGCAGTTGGTCCCGTTGCTCCACGTCAACGTGGACCGCAGGCGAACCTCGAGCGCGTCTTCCTCGGCGCCGATCGTGAGGGAGCGACTGAGCGCGTCGCTCGAGAGCGTGAAGATCCGCTCCGGGGCGCCGTCTTCCTCGACCTCCAGATCCGCGGCGGACGCGAAGAGCTCGATGGAAAAGGAACCGGCCTCGATCAGCGCGGCCGTGAGGGCGTCGCTCGCCTCGGCGGTCGCGAGCAGGCGTCCGCCCGAGAGCGTCACTTCGCGATCGGAGATCACGACCGCGCCTTCTGGGGAGAGCGCGATGTCCGGTGCGCGTGGCGCGACGTCGAGGCTCTCTGCGGCGAAGTCGTAAAAGAGGATTGGATCCGGCGAGGGGATGCCGGCCGGGGGCGCGCACAAGAGCGCGCTGGTGTCCCCAGTTCCTCCGTCGGGAGCAGCGTCCGTACCTGCGTCCGTACTCGCATCCGCGCCAGGGTCTCCGGCGTCCGTACCGGCATCTGTCTCCGCATCGGCGCCCGTTCCGCTATCCGTACCGGCGTCGGTGGTCGGATCGGTGTCGGTGCCCGCGGAAGCCCGGCAACCGAAGTCAGGGTCACAGTAGTCCGCGCCCTCGCATGCGCTGTGGTCCGCGCTTACGAGACATGTCCCTTGAGCGCACACGCCGAGCGCGCATTCGGGACCCGTCGGGCACTCCACGTCGTCTGTGCAGCGCCGCGTGTCTTCGCAGGCGGCTTCGTTTCCGGAGGTGCAATCGGGGCGCACACACTGTCGGTCGAGACACGCGGTCGCTTCGATGTTGCCCGCTTCCGGACACATCACGTTGGCGCAGTTCCGCGTGATCACGACGACCACCCCACGCCGCCCGCCTTCCGGAACCCAGACCTCGCGCGTGGCGATGATCTCTCCGTATCGCGTGAGCGCGAGTGAGAACCGACCCGGCGTGTCGAGCGTCGTGACGCGCTCGCCTTGGATGAAGTCGTGCCGCTGGCTCGCGTTGCTCACGAGACGGCCGTTGATCTCGACCCCATCGAACTCTTCCCCCGGGACATAGTCCGTGCGGAGGTCGATTAGGAGACTGTCCTCTGGCTCACTGCACCCATAAAGCCCGGCGAAAATCACGAGCAAAAAGCAGTGGTACAGTACTCTCACGCTCCTACTGTAAGCAGGCGGAGCGACCTCAGCAACACTTGGTCACCGCTTTGGATGGCTTAAGTGGTCGCGTGTCGATAGCTCGGGAGCGAATTGAGCGAGAAGCACCAGAGGTCTCTGCCGTCGATGCTCACGAGGAGGTGCTCGTCGCTGACGGTCTCGATTCTGGCGTGGCGGTTGGGGTCGAGGGTGAGCTGAGCCGACGCGATCACTTCCCCGTGACGTGTGCCGTTCATCAGGAGCTGCGCGCCCTTCGCGTTCTGTGAAATCACGAAGAGCGCGTTCCCTGCGAGTCGATACGAGAAGTAGTTCCCACCGACGCCCGCGAAGGTCCGCGCATACGCTTGAGTCCCGCCGCGTGCGAACGAGACGACCAGCTCTCCGCGCTCGGTTCTGGCGCTGAGCCACCCTTGCGTCAGCTCCACCCGACCATCTTGGTAGAGCCGCTGCGCGGGATCGGGCGGACGCGTGAACGTCTCTTGGTGCCTGCCGATGAGAGCACCGGACGTGACATCGAGAACCCGTCCGCTGTTGCAAAAGCAGCGTCCGTCGCGAACAAAGAGCGGGCGATCGCGAAAGCCGTTGGTGAACCCAGGGACCTTGTCGAGCCACGCCAACACCTGACCGCGCACGCCCTCGCGGTGTGACGTCCAGAGGGGCTCTCCGGTCTCAAGCGACCGTCCATAGACGCCAAAGTCGAGCGTCCATGGTCCGTCCGAGCGCATCTCGCTGGCGACGATCACGCCAGAGTCGACCCCGCAGAACGTGTTCGCCCGCCCGCCGCGCGTGGACCATTGCTCCTCGCCACTATCGAGGTCGACCGAGAACCACTGACCGATCGCGCGCCTCTCGACGACATGCACGTGCCCGTACCACTGCGTAAGTGGTCGCCCGTTTTGGTAACTCCAAATGGGTTTGAGCACACGGATGAAACGAGGGTCGCGCGCAGGACTATTCCGGCGCAACACGATCTTGGCGAAGCGACGACAGCTCGCCTCGCGACACTCAAGCGGTATCGGGGAGCGCGCTCGCGTCCTCGGGCGTCAACGTTCCGTCGAGCACGCGGGCGAGCCCCGGGTGGTCGATGGCGCGCATGTGGGGACCCGACCTGCCGCGACGAAGCGCGGTGAGCTCAGACGCGATGCTGACCGCGATCTCCTCCGGCGAGACCGCGCCGAGGTCGAGCCCGACGGGCGCGTAGACCTTCTCGAGCGGAGGCAGGTCGCCGCGCGCTTTGATCCGCGCGAGCACCCGGAAGACTTTGCGCTTGCTCCCGATCATCCCGAGGTATCGGTGCGGGTGCCGCGCGTAGGCGTCGAGCGCGAGCTCGTCGAGGTGGTGATCGTGCGTGACGATCAGGAACCAGTCGGACGCACGCGGGGAGACTTCATCCACGACGCGATGCGGCTCCGCCAGGATCCGTTCGCAACCCGGGAAACGATCGACGGTGTTCAGCTCTTCGCGATCGTCGACGACCACAACGCGGAACCCCACGCTCTGGGCGAGGGCCGCGGTCGGCTTCGCGACGTGACCCGCTCCGAAGAGGACGAGCCGGGGGGTCTCTTCGATCGCCTCCACAAAGAACTCCATACCACCACCACAGCACATCCCGAGATCTCTCCCGAGGTCGAACGTGAGCACGCGCGGCTTGGCGTTCTGAAGACAGCTCGCGAGCGCCTCTTCCACCCGCCGCTCGACCGCTCCACCGCCTACCGTGCCTACGGTCTTCAACGAGGCGCGCATCAAGAGACGCGCGCCGATGGACTGAGGCGCCGAGCCGCGGGTGCGGATGACGGTCGCGAGGGCGGCTCGCTCCCCCGTCTGCAGGACCTCTAAGATCGCCTCGGTGACCTCACGCATGTTTGCAGGGTAGCAGCGTCAGCATTCATCAACGCGGACGACCTGATGTTGACCGATTGTGTCCCCTCGGGCCCACTACTCACGAGGATGGATTGGGAATGAACGTACGCGCTTTTCTTATCGGGGTGGTCTTGGTCTCTGTTGGCGGGATCGCGCCCGCGCCTGCGGAGGCGCAGCGGAGCCGCCACGCCGACGTATGGAACTTCGGGACGCGCGCCCGCATCGCGTTCGACGCGACCGCGACGACGATCACCCGGACCGTCGACCCGGTGATCGTAACGGGAGAGGGCTGCGCCTCATTTTCGGATCCGGAGACCGGCGTGCTCAAGATCTACTCCGACGGCATCAACGTGTGGAACGGCGCGGGGACGCCGGTGGGTACGGGGCTCGGCGGGAGCCCGTCTTCGATGCACTCTGGCGTCATTGTGCCGGTCCCGGGGACGCCCAATCACGTTTACGTGTTCGGGCACCCGTCGCAGTCGAGCACCTTCATTCGCTATCAGGAGTACGACCTGACGCTCGCGGCCGCCGCGGTCGGGACGGTTCAGCAGGTGAACTTCCCGAGGCAAAAGTCGGAAGGCATGCTGCTCATTCAGCACGACAACGGCAACGACTATTGGTTGGTCGTGAGCGGCCGAACGGACATCTGGGTCCTTCCGATCACGAGCGCAGGCGTCGGCGCGCCGGTCGCGACCCCTACCGGAGCGTCGCTCTTGTGGCGCTTCGGGTGGCACCTCTTCGCGGCGTCTCACCAGGGCGACCGGATCGTCTACGGCGTCAACCGCGAAGGCGCCTCGGGCTCGACCAGCGGTTCTCCTCTCGGCGAGATCGTGACCTGGTCGTTCGACAACGCGACGGGCGCGCTCTCCGCTCGACGTCAGCTCACCACCGGGTATCGGCGTCAGTACTACGGCGGCGAGTTCTCGCCGGACGGAACCAAGATCTATTTCGCGACGCTCGACGAGAGCTCCACCGGGAGCGGCGGCGGCTCGGGCCACTACCAATACGATCTGACGACGGGCGCGTTCACGCGGCTCCACTACTCCGCGGCGCGCTACACCCACGCGGCGCTTAAGCTCGGCCCCGACGGCTTGATCTACGCCGCGCAAAACAACGCCTCGCTCGGGCGCATCAGCAACCCCGATGGTGCGGGCGCCGCGTCGGGGTACACCTACGCGGCGGTCGCTCTGGCGGCGGGGTCAAGCGCGCGACTGGGGCTTCCGCAGACACCGTCACCAGAAGCAGAGGTGACGCTCGACTACGAGATCGCGATCACCGGCCCGACTGGCACCGTCGCGGGCTCCTCGGTGACGCCCGCGGGAACGTCCAACACGGCCCCGGGCTCGACGGTGACGGTGACGGTAACGGCGCCGGGCTACATGGGATCGTGCATGGCGACGGTGGCCGCGGACGGAAGCTGGAGCTGTCCCGCCGACGCGATCAGCGGGCTCCCGCCCGGGGAGACGATCACGATGGAGGCCGAGGTGGTCGACGCGGTCACGATGGAGACCGCGATGGACGAAGAGACGTTCATGACCACGACGTGCTTTGACGCGGGCGCGGGAACCGACCCGGGCTGTTCCGCCGCGGCGCCGTTCTGCGATGCCTCTGGAACGCCTCGCTGCGTCGAGTGCCTCGCGGCGAGCGACTGCGACGACGAAAACGAGTGCACCTTCGACACCTGCGGCGGCGGCACCTGCTTCCAGACCATTGCGCCGGCGGGCAGCGCGTGCACCGGTGGCGTGTGCGATGGCCTCCCGATCCCGATGTGCGTCACCTGCCTCGACACCGGCGGACCAGCGATGATCGACGCCGGCTGCGTGAGCGCGTCGCCGATTTGCGACGTCGCGGCGAGCATGTGTCTCCCCTGCGTCAATGATATGGCCGGGGCGGCGACCGACAGCGGGTGCATCGCGGCGTCCCCGCTCTGCGTCGGGTCTGGGGCATCCTCCAGTTGCGTTCCGTGCGAGGACTCGGGCGCGGGGACCGACACGGGTTGCACCGCGACGGCACCCGTGTGCGACGAAGGCGGCGCGGTCCCGATCTGTCGCCCCTGTCTCGATGACATGCCCGGCGCGCTGACCGACACCGGCTGCGGAATGGCGGCTCCCTTGTGCGATAGCGACCGCGGCGTCTGTGTCACCTGCGACGACGACGCGATGGGCGCGGTCGACACGGGCTGCGGCGGGATGACGCCGGTGTGCGACGCTCGCGGATCGGTCCCGGTCTGCGTGAGCTGCGAGGACACCGCCTCCGGCGCCGCGCCCGACTACGGCTGCGACGGCGACCGACCCTTCTGCGCGGCGTCGCCTGCGGGCGGCTTCCTCTGCGTGGAGTGTGACGGCGCCGCTTCGTGCGACGACATGGACCCGTGTACCGCTGACACCTGTGACGCCGCGGGAGCGTGCACCAACACGACGCTCCCGACCGGGTCCGCCTGCGGCGGTGGCGACGTGTGTGACGGAAGCGGTGACTGCGTCGACTGCATCAACGACATCGCGCGCGGTCGCGACAGCGGATGCTTCAGCTCGGCCCCGGTCTGTGACACGTCGGGGAGCACGCCGAGCTGCGTCTCCTGCCAGGACGACACGATGGGTCGGCTCGACGATGGATGCGGACTCGCCGCGCCGGTCTGCGAAGGGAGCGGCGCCGATGTTGCGTGCACCCTTTGCGAAGACAGCGCTCCGGCGGGATCCACCGACAACGGGTGCGGCGCGCTCGAGCCCGTCTGCGCGACGGACGGATCAGGCGAGACCTGCGTCGAGTGCTTGGTCGACGCGGACTGTCCTGGTGGCGCGTGTGTCACCGCGACGAACACCTGCGTGACCTGCGCGGACGACATGCCTGGCGCGGCGACCGATACCGGTTGCACCGACGCGGCGCCGATCTGTCTCAGCGGCATGACCGGTCCGCCGCGGTGCGTTCCGTGTGAAAACACCGCCGTCACCGGGCTCGACTCCGGCTGCACGACGGAGACGCCCGTGTGTGATGAGAGCGGGGCGGTCCCGACCTGCGTCGTGTGCGACGACACCGGCGACGCGACCGACGATGGCTGCACCGCGGGCTCGCCGATCTGTGACGAGGGCGGCGAGTCCGCCGTTTGCATCGCGTGCGTCACCAGCGCCGACTGCGAAGACCCGACCCCAGTTTGCAACCCCGCCAACGAGTGCGTTCCAGGATGCGTCTCGGACGCGAACTGCGCCGCCACGCCAGACACGCCGGTCTGCGACACCGCGTCGATGTCCTGCGTCGAGTGCTTGGACGACGCCGCGTGCGACGGGACCACGCCGGTCTGCGATGTTCCGGTGACCTCGTGCGTGGGATGCCTCGATGACGACGATTGCCCGTCCGGCCGCTGTGACACCGCGACGGATATGTGCGTGGGCTGCTTGTCGGACGCAGATTGCCCCGGCGCGGTCTGCGACCCGGCCAGCGACACCTGCCTCGAGTGCCTCATCGACAGCGATTGCCCTCCCGGCTCGACCTGCGGCGAGGACAACACCTGCGGACCGCAGTGTCGATCGGATCTCGATTGTCTCGGCGCCGTCCCAGAGCTCCCGGTCTGTGACGTGGGCGAGTGCGTGGAGTGTGTGGACAGGGAAGACTGCGGCGAAGGCGAGGTCTGCACCGACACGCGGACCTGCGCTCCGGAGTGCACCGAAGACGCGGATTGCGCAGGCGCGCTCCCGGTCTGCCTGGAAGAGGGCGGCTACTGTGTGGAGTGCGACGCGGAAGCGGGATGCGCGGAGAGCGAGGTCTGCGATCTCGACACCAACACGTGCTCGTCGGGTTGCGAGGACGATAGTGAGTGTATCGCGCCGCCGGATCGGGTCTGCGATGAGCCCGTCATGGTCTGCGTCGAGTGCACCAACGACGACGAGTGCTTCGCGCTCTGCGACGAAGACACGAACACGTGCGTTGACTGCGTGGTGGACGCGGACTGCGGCGACGGAACCTGCACCGCGGGGGCCTGCGTCGGCAGCTGTACGATGGACTCGGAGTGCACCGACCCGACGCGGCCGATCTGCGGCGACGGGGCGTGCGTCGAGTGTGGCGCGGACATCGACTGCGCCGACGGAGAGATCTGCGACGACGCGGTCTGCGCTCCAGGCTGTTCGTCGGACATCGAGTGCCCCGACGGCGTGTGCGATCCGGCGAGCAGTCGCTGCGTGGGATGCCTCGACGACACGCACTGCGCCGAGGGCGAGGTCTGCGACACGATGACCAATCTGTGCGCGGCGCAGTGCGCGAGCGACGACGACTGCGCCGCGCCGACGCCGATCTGCGCGGACGAAGGGATCTGCGTCGGCTGCGCGAGCGACGACGATTGCGCGACCGATGCCGCTCCTTTCTGCGGAACGGACCGGACGTGCGTGGGGTGTCGCGACGACGCCGACTGTCCAGACGGAGCCTGTGACCTCGAGAGCGCGCTCTGTGTGGATGACGGAGGTTGCAGCGACGACAGCGACTGTCCCGAGACGACCCCCATCTGTCGCGAAGACGGAATGTGCGTCGCGTGCACCGACGAAGACCCAGGGATCTGCGCAGACGACGAGCTCGGCAGCGCGTGCGTCATGGATACGGACGTGCCGCGCTGCGGATGCGTCGATGATGAAGACTGCCCTGACGGGTTCGTCTGCGGCGCGGACGGAACCTGCGCGCGGCCGAGCATGCCCATGACCGGTGGCGGCATCTCCGGCGGTGCGCTCTGCGCGACCCCGCTTGGAACCAAGAGCGGAAGCGGGTTCGCTGGCTTCGCGCTCATGATGCTCGCGCTGGTGTTCGCGCGGCGACGTCGCTGATCGCGCCGACGGCCGGAGCTC
Organism: uncultured bacterium; assembly: GCA_938024995.1. GTDB lineage: Bacteria > Myxococcota_A > Polyangia > Polyangiales > Houyiibacteriaceae > CALJDU01. The sequence continues at coordinate 88,065 of CALJDU010000049.1, read as the reverse complement.
CGGCCGTCAGGCGCCCTTCGCGTGCAAACGCGTCCTGGATCGGGACGCGTCGAGACGCTTCATTTCGCGCGAAAGACCTCGGTCGAGTTGACGACTTGTCGAGGACTGCGGGTCCGGACCCGTTTGGCGGTAGGCTCCGGCGCATGAGAGACCTCCCGACGAGCCTCGCGCCAGAGATGTTCGAGCTCCCTGAGCTCACGCCCGAGATCGGGGAGTACGCGTTTGAGCGCGACGGCAACAGCGGCGCGCTAGAGGTCTCCCTCTTCACGTGGCAACCCGTCGCGCTGGAGCAGCTCGTCCTCCTCGCGGTCGCCGCTGAAGAAGGATCGCTCGAGGAGTGGGCGAAGCAGTCACGCTCCGATCGACGCGAGCGGGTCGAGGGCTGGCTTGATGATCATGTCGACGCCGTTTGCCGGCCCGCGCCCAGCGGCGCCCATCCTGCCGAGTGGCTCGGCATCGCCGCGTCCGATTGGTCCGACGGGCTGGGCGACATCGTCGAAGGGGTTGAGATCGAAGACGCCGGTGACCGTGTCTATCTCGCGGTGCTCGAAGAGGGCGCGCTCCTCGCGACCGTCGCGTAGACGCGCCGAGGGTTGGGCGAAGGCATCGACGTCGTCGTCGACGTGGTCCCCGGCCCGCTCCTTGTCTTTACGGAAGTCTTCAATCGTCGACGCGTCGTCGGCCCTTCGATGACGTTGCTCGTTCGCGGGCCCTACCCAACGTGGACCGCGCGGTCCGCGATCAGCCGGCGTCGCTGAGCTCGTCTCCGACGTCGAGCGCGCCGTTCTTGTCGAGCAGGCTCACGACGATGCCCGCGAGGAACGCGATCAAAAACGAAGGCGGGAGCTCGCTCAGTTTCTCGAGCAGCGCGCCGACCTCGCCCAGAGTGGGCACGACGAACTTGAAGAGCGGCACGCACGCGAAGCCGGAGACCATCGACGCGAGCGCGCCCTTCGCGGTCATGCGTGACCAAAAGAGCGAGAGGATCATGACCGGGCAGAAGGTCGCGCTGATGCCGGACCAGCCGAAAATCGTGAACCAGAAAATCGTCCGGTCGGGAGTGGTCACGGCGACGACCAACGAGATGGTGAGCGCGACCGCGGCCAGGCCAAACGTGACCTTGCGCGAGAGGCTCAGCAGCTCCTCGTCGCTCACGTCGGGGCGCTTGATCTTCTGGTACCAGTCACGAACGACCGCGCTGGCCGCGACCACCAAGAGCGAGTCGATCGTCGACATGATCGCGGAGAGCACGATCGCGATGAAGATGCCCGCGAGCGAGAGCGGGACGATCGCGTCGACCAAGAGCGGGAGGACGTCTTGGCCGCTCTCGCCGAGCAGGCTGACCGTGTCGCTCGCGCCGACCAGGATTTGACGACCCACCATGCCCGTGAGGACGGCGCCCCCGTCCGAGAGGATCGTGAAGAGGATCGCGACGAACGCGCCCTTTTTGATTTCGTCCGGAGAGCGGAGCGAGATGAAGCGGACGAAGATCTGCGGTGAGCCCAAGAACCCGAGCCCGATCATGCAGAACGAGAGCGTCGCGAAGATGCTCTCGAGATCGCTGCCGAACGAGAACGTCGTGAGCGCCGCGTCCTGTGCCGCGAGACCGTCGATCAGGGCTGAAGGTCCGCCGACGTGAACGAGACCAAAGAGCGGGAGCGCGACGAGGCCGATGAGCATGAGCGCGCCTTGGAACGTGTCCGACCAGGCGACCGCGACGAAGCCGCCGCTCATGATGTAGATGAGCACGACCGCGAAACCGACGAACACGCCCGCGAAGTAGTTCCAAGCCAAGAACGTCTCGAACGCTTTGCCGGTCGCGTCGATCTGCGCGCTCACGTAGATCGTGACGAACACCACGAGCGCGATCGCGGCGGCTCCGCGGAGCAGGTGGCCGGTGTCGCGGAACCTCGACTCCAAATAGTCGGGCATCGTCACCGAGTCGTAGCGGTCGGTCAGGTTCTTAAACCGCGTGCTCATCCAGAGCCACGCGAGGGTGACGCCGATGGTCTCGCCGATCACGACCCAGAACGCTTGCACCCCCATGGTCGCGCCCATCCCGGTGAGCCCGAGGAGGAGCCAAGCCGACTCGCCGGTGGCGCGCGATGAGAACGCGACGATCCAGTAGCTGAGCGACTTGCCGCCGACGAAATAGTCGCGGAGGTCGTTCATCCGCTTGGACGCGACGACGCCGATGAGCAGCAGCGCGGCCAGGTAGAGCGCGACCCCGATGAGCTTCTCGATCATGCGCTATGGGTACCACGCTTTACGCTTGCCTCTCTTCTGTGCCCTCGCCCGGCAGTTCTTCCTCGAGCTCTTCTTCCTCCGCACCGGTCTCGATCCGAACCTTCGCGACCCCTTCGATGTGGCTGCTCAGTGACTCCGTGAGCGCGTCCCGAACGTCGGGGTGCGCGGTGCACTTGAGGAGCTCAAAGCGATCGACGGTCTTTAGATTCGAACCGAGCCAACGGATGAGGAACGCGCGGAGGCCAGGGTCGATCGAGGCGTCCAGGACGGCGCTCCGGACCGCGGTCAATGGAGACCCTCCACGAAACGCGTCGGTCGGCGCGCGGAGCCGCTTGTCCCGTTCTTCGTTGGTGAGCGGCAGAAGCGATTCGACGAAGGCGTTGTGCCCACGCTCCGCTAAACGGGCGCGCGCCATTTTCATCATCGTGATCGTGTTCATCACGGTTCTCATCGCGCAGCTTCCATCACTTCGTCGCTCTGGGAGGGAGCAGACGGTGACCCTTTCGCCGGTGGACAGCGTGAGGACCAAGTCGACCTCGACGCGCCTGAACTCCTTGATCGCGTCGTAGGGGAGGTAGCGATCTCCCAGCCGAACTCCATCGCGCGCGACGAGCACGTGCTTCATTTGATGTTTGCTGGGGTATCGCAGAAAGGCGACGAGGACGCAGAGGATCGCAGGCGCGAATGGCCACCACCAGTAGAGCGTCTTTGTCAGAAGCGCGTAGCCGATCAGGAAAAACGCGATGCCCAACAAGACATTGAACAATGGTTTTCGATGGCTGTCCGGCGCGCGAAGGACTTCGTCGAACGGGTCCGGGAAGTTCGTCAATCTGGGGCTATCGTAAGCAGCTGCCGACCAAGCCCTCGGAGGTGTTGTTGTCCTCGCGGCACTCGGGGGTCCCGCCGAGCACCTGCACCTGGCCATGGAGCGCGCGCACGCCAGCCGCGATGTCGTCCGGCACCTCGAAGCCCAGCGGCTCGGCCTGCGCGGGGTAGAGCGGGATCGTCGTGACCATCGTCCCGAGCACCTCTTCAGGCGCAGCGATCGTGCCGGCGATCAAGGTGACCTCGGCGCCGGCGGGCAGAACGGCTTCGCCCAAGTTTCGAACGACCGCGAACACCCCGCCCTCTGCGTCGCAGCGCGGCTCCAAGCTCAGGACCGCATCGGCCGCGGCGAACTGGTTCCCGGGTTGGCGGTTGGTGCGGAAGTTGTTGAGGCCCTCGGTCGCGTAGTTTCGCGCCTCGACCCGCGGGATGCTGCCGTCGTCGTTGACGTTGGTGATGTGGTAGTCGTGCTGGTTCCAGACCGAGCGCGTCCTCACCCATGACCCCGCGCTGTTTCCGTAGACGCGGATGCCGCTGACGCGATCGGCCGGGTCGTCGAGACACGCGCGGTAACGGGCGTTCGAGACGACCAAGATGTCCGCCTGACCGTCGGCGTCCACGTCCGCGACGATCGGCATCTCCAAGATGGTGCCGTTGGTGCTGCAGGCGTCGAAGAGCACGCGCGCACCTCCCGCGCCGTCGCCCGTCCCTTCGTAGATCCGGAAGGTGTGCTCGTCGGCGTAGAGCACCTCCGCGCGTCCGTCGCCGTTGAAGTCGAAAACAGAGCTGCCGGTCTGCGCGGACGAGCAGTCGACGGTTTGATCGGCCCAGAAAAACGTGTCGGCGTCGGCGACCGCCGGGTCGACGAGCCGCGCACCGTCGAGGACCGCGTAGCCTACGCCGCCGGCGACCGCGATGTCGGGTACGCCGTCCGCGTTGACGTCCGAGGCGGTGGGAGGTCCGCCCCCACGAGTGCGACCTGCGCTCCCCGCCGCGCAGAGCGTTGGGCTCAGTCGACCGTTGATGTCCAAGCCTGCGCGGATCATCTCGACGCCGTTGTCCGCTTCGGGGTCGAACCGCCAGACGTCGAGCGTGTGGGTCGAGGAGTTCACGCTGATGATCTCGGGGAGCCCGCCCGGTTCTAGATCGGCGACCAGCGCGTGCGTCGTGCCTGCGGTCTCGGTGTCCGCGATTTGCTCGAAGGAGCCGTCCGACAAGCGCCAGATCTCCGTCCCGGTCACGATCTCGAGCGTGCCGTCATCGTCACCGTCGACGTCCATCAAGACCGCTCGCCCCGCGCCGCTCAGCTGCTGCTCAATGGCGCCCGTGACGCCGTCGATCACGGCGCTGCCGGTGACGATCTCGGCGGTGCCGTCCTGGTCGAGGTCGGCGATCTTAACGGTGCTGCACTCGCCCACCGGGTCTGCTCGCCACAGCTCCACGAGCTCGCCGTCGACGAGGTGCAGCGCGATGACGTTCCGGTTGCTTGTACCGTCGGGGTCGCTGGGCGCGAGACACGCCACGATCTCGTTTCCGGGTTCACCGTCGATGTTGCCGGCCGCAGGGTAGGTGTGAGGGTGCATCCCAGGGACGCGCCATCGCTCGACCAGCGCGCCGTCGTCCACCTCGAGCACGACCAGCTCTCCATAGCGAGGCGTCGCGGCGTCGTCGGGGCTGGTGATAACCACGATGTCCGCGGTGTCTCGGCCGGTGATGCGCCCGTCACAATCGTCGTCGTCCATCTGAATCACGATTGGTGAGTTGCGGATATCGGTGAGGTTCGGCGCCGCGCGATCACCGTCGAAGGCGCCCCATGAGTAGAGCTCCATGACGTCGAACGCTTCGGCCGGCGGGGTGTAGCTGCAGGAGGTCACGCAGGTCGGGTTCGCCGGGTCAGGCTCGGTGCCGTCGGGGCAAGCGGGCGGCCGCGGGAGGCAGCGACCGCTCGCGATGGTGGTGTCGCCGCAGCTCGCGGCTTCGCTCTCGCCGAGGAGGGACTCGCAGTACTCGCCGTCGTTACAGTCCTCTTCGCTCAAGCACTCTGCGCCGATGTCGACGCAGCGCGCGAAGGAGCAGAACTGACCGCCTCCGCAGCAGATGTCTTCGCACACGCTCGCCGCCGCGCAGCACGCGCCGTCAATGCAGACCTCTTCGTCGCTGCACTCGTCGGCGCAGCCATCGCCGGTGTCGGCAACGCTGGTGTCGCTGGACGGGTTGGTGTCGACCGGCGCGTCGGTCCCAGTGTCGGCCGTCCCGGTGTCGGTCGCCGGCACGCACAGGCGGTCGACGCACACTTCGCCTGGCGAGCAGTCTTCCCGTCCGGTGCACTCACGCGGTCCGGTGTCGTCGTCGCCGCCACACGCGAACAGAAGGAGAGACAAAGAAAGAACGACGGGTAGGGAGCGCATGGACCGATCGTACACCGAACACCCGAAGCGGGACGAGGCTCCTGTGGTCACGCCTCGTTGGTTTGCTCCTCGTCGTCTCCTGTGACCTCGGCGTGTTCCTGTTCGCGCGTCTCGACGCGGGCTTTCATCGACGCAGGACCGAGGACGTAGGTGAGCTCAACGTTCGCGCTACGCCGCCGGATCGCGCGGAGCGTCTCGGGCGCCAGTTCGCGCTTGAGCCGCTTCGCGAGGTAGACGCGAAGCTCGGCTGGGGTGACCGGGTCTCGGAGCGTCGCGACGAGCGCGTCACGCGTCAGGGTTGCTTCGCGGTAGCCCGAGGTCTCCGCGAGCACCTGGTCTCGTTCGCTCGGACTGAGCGCCCCCAGGATCCCGACGACCGGATCCGCGTGTTCGTCTTGGCGTTCACGAAACGCCACCAGCGCGTCGCGGATCGTGAGCGTGAGTCGTCTTGAGTCTTCGTGATGGAACGCGGGATCCCCGGCGACCAAGACCCGCCCGCCGCGCTTGAGCAGGAGCCACTGCCCCTTGTGCTCCTTTCGGAGCACGTCGGCGACCTCCGCGAACGAGACAAATCGTCGCGTGATGAAAACGCCGTCGGGTCCAACCTGCACCCGTCGCGATCGCCACCGCGCAACCATCGTGCTGAGCTTGAGCGGAACGAAGAGCCCAGCGCTCAGCGCCGCGATCGCCGCAGGAGTCAGCAACCACTTCGGGAGGTGAGAGCGCACGACGAATCCAGTGGCGATCAGCAGGAAGAAGAAGACGCAGAAGATCATGAGCGCCATCACGATCAACGTCGGTAGCGCGGGTCCTCTGCACAGCTTGGTGACGCGCTCCGCGATCATCGACTCGGGGACATGGTCATGATTCAAGGGGTCGCTCCGGCGCCTCTTCGCCCGCGACCTCCTCTACGACTTCGGCGACCTTCTGCGCTTCGGTTTCCACGCGGACCTTGATCGGCGAAGGGCCGAACACATCGAGCAACGCGTTGTTCGCGCTCCTGGATTGAATCCCTCGGATCTCGTCCGTGGAGAGCTCACCGCGGAGGCGCTTCGCGAGGTAGACGCGCAGGTCGGGAGCGGTCACGGGATCGCGGAGGGTCGCGACGAGTTGGTCTTGGGTAAACGTCACGTCGCGGTAGCCCGTCGATGGATCGAGCAGCGCATCGCGCGCGTCGCCGGAGAGCGGCTCAAGTGTTCGCGCGACCGGATCGATCCGCGTCTCTCGTTCTTTGTTGAAGGCAAAAGGGCGCCGCAAAGCAAAAGCCCCTCACGAAAGTGAGAGGCTCGGGGAACGTGCTTGTGAAAGGGTGGGCCATCCAGGACTCGAACCTGGAGCCAATGGATTAAGAATCCACTGCTCTACCACTTGAGCTAATGGCCCGGTTGTCGATGCGCATGTCGTGAGGACACAACGTGCTCCCGATCTGGGTTCGCGAGCACAACGTTTCGACAGCTTTCTTTTCCAGTCGGCACACCCGGTAGGATTCGAACCTACGACCTGCGGATTCGAAGTCCGACGCTCTATCCAGCTGAGCTACGGGTGCTCACCGGCACCCCCGAAAAACGAGGTCGCCGGCAACTCTTGCGCGCAACGTCTCCGCAGCGCGTTCGAGTGGGGTGAATGACGGGAATTGAACCCGCGACGTCCGGAGCCACAATCCAGTGCTCTACCACTGAGCTACACCCACCATGTTGCTGGTCAAGAAAGCTTAGATTGAAAAAGAACGCAGGGCAAAAAGCCCCGTGAAGGATCGCGAGAATAGTCATCTGCGACTTGAGCGCAAGCAGATCTTTTCCTGCCACAAACGCCCCAGTAAACACCCGGTCAGGAGTTCGACTGGGGCAGCACCAAACGCCCCTTTTCGTAGCGACGGCGGGCCCACTCGGCCATCCCCATCCCCGCGGCGACCGAGATGGGGTAGCTGTGGTTAATCCCGTACATCGGGATCGCGACGATCTCATGCGCCGCGTCGAGGATCGGTTGCGCGCATCCGTCGTTTTCGTTTCCGAACACCAAGACCGCGTCTTCCGGAAGCTCGGCGTCCCATAGCCCCACGTTGGAGACGTCCTTCTCGAACGCGCAGAGCGTCCAGTCACGCTCTTTCGCGTGCGCGACGAAAGCCTCGACGGAGGGGAGCTCGACGATGTTCTCGTACTTCTGCATCCCCATCGCGGCGCGCTCGTACCAGTCCTCCGTTCCGATCAGGATGATCTCGGACGCGAGGAACGAGTGCGCGGTGCGGATGATGGTGCCGATGTTGAACGGGTTCTTCGCGCGATCGATCGCGACGCGGAACGGGTGCCGCAACGTCTGGAGCGCTTCACGCATCTCCTGCTTGCTCATCTCGAAGGGCGGGACCTTGGCCACGCGAGGGTCATGACGGAGCGCGGGCAGCGCGTCAATCGGGAGTTGGTGACGCGCCGTTCGTCCGAAGCGCGAAGTCGACCAGAGGCGAGCTGACGCCAAAGCGCGAGGCGGGGTCGCGATGATGCGCGAGGTGATGCGCACGGATCCGGGACAGGCGCGGACCTTCGTCGAAGTGAATGAGGTAGTGGACCGCTTCGTAGAAGAGCGTCGCGCCGAGCGCCCCGACCAGGAACGCAAAGGGCGCAAGCAATAGAGACGCGACCCCTGAGAAGGCGGCCAGCGTGGAGAGCAGCGCGATCGGCGGAGCGGCGATTCGACGCGTGTCGTGGGGGCAGTGGTGGTGGTGGCCGTGGAGGGCGAACGCGAGCGCGCGGGCACCTTCGGTCGTCGCTTTGAAGTGAAACGCGAAACGATGGAGGAGGTACTCGAAGACCACCCAGGAGGCGACGCCCGCCGCGACATGAAGCGCGGTCTCGCGATCCAAGGCGGAGCGGTCGACCGCGTACGCGATGATCGGCGGAAGGATCACGAAGACGAACGCTGGGTGGCCACGCGTGAGCCACTCCAGCACCGGTGCGCGGAAAAGAGAGACCGGCTTCGCGACCACTCGCCCCGCGAGGACGGCGCGCGCTTCGTCAGTGAGGGCCTGCTCAAGCGGCATCAGCGTACGGCGTCGCTGGCTTCCTCGCTCGGCGCGCGCTTCTTTCCGACGATCCGCGCGCATCCCAAGCCAACCAAGAAGCCCATCAAGTGGCTCTCCCAGGAGATCCCCTCTTGGCCCGGGAACACCCCGAAGATGATCCCGCCGTACGCGAGCCCAACGACGATCGACAAGAGGATCGAACCGAACTTCTTCTCAAAGAAGCCAATCGCGACGATGTACGCGAAGTAGGCGAAGATCACGCCGGAGAGGCCGACGTGTACAGAGGTCGTCGCGCCGATCAGCCACACGCCCAAGCCGCCGAGGAGCGCAGCGGCGATGGACACCAAGGCGAACTCGCGACCGTCTCGGAAGATCAACATCCCGCCGAACACGAAGAAGGAGAACGTGTTGCTGGCGAGGTGCCCGAAGCCGCCATGGAGGAACGGCGCCGTGACCAAGCCGATGAGGCCGATCGCGCTTCGTGGACGAATCCCAAAGCTCTCCAGGGGGCTCCCAAGCAGGCTGTCCGTGATCTCGATCGCCCAGAGCAGCGCGACCACTCCAACGAGGATCGCGACGTTGCGTTTTAGGTAGCGCTTGAAACCGGTGTCGACGCTTGTGTTCATGTTCAGTGGTTTGGCCATCCAGAGATGGACGGCCGTGGTTTTGCATAGCTTGGGATCGTGGTCGATCCCGAAGACCTTGAGTCTATCAGTGCGTTTTCCAGACGAGCAGATAGCAAGAACCCGATTTCCCGAAAAACCGCCTTCTCCGCAGGTGCGTTCTGGGACGTCGTGCTTGGGCAGATCTCCGAGCAAGCTGGTATGTTTTCACCGGAAACAGTGGACTCTGACAGCAAACCGAACGCGGCCAGCAGCAAAGATGGCGCGCATGCGACGACTCAACTGGGTGTGGGCCTTGATTCCAGTACTCCCAACTCGTCGTCCCCTTCACCCGATCCCGCTGTCACAAAACCGAGCCGACCTGTGCCGGCCGTGAGCGCCGACCCGGATGTCGCTGCGCCGGATCCGCTCATCGGCCAAACGCTCAGCGGTTTGTATCGCATTGAACGGATGCTCGGCGAAGGGGGGATGGGCTCTGTTTATGAAGCGGTGCATGTTCATCTCCAGAAGCGGTTCGCGATCAAGGTGCTCTCCGAGAAGATCGCCAAGAACGAGCAAGCGATCGACCGTCTCCTTCAAGAGGCGCAGGCCGCGAGCAGCATCGAGCACGACAACATCGTCGATGTCTTCAGCTTCGACTCGACGCCGGATGGACGGGTCTTCATCGTCTTGGAGCTCCTGCGCGGGCGGAGCCTGGCGGACCTGGTCGAAGAGGGACCCATCAAGCTCGACAAGGTGTTGTCGATCACGTTCCAGATCTGCGAAGCGCTCCAAGCGGCGCATGACCGCGACATCATTCATCGCGATCTCAAGCCCGAGAACATCTTCATCCTGCAGAAGGAGCAGCGGGACTTCGTCAAGGTCCTCGACTTCGGCATCTCCAAGGTGAAAACCGCGGACGCGGAACAGGTCCGCATGACCCGCACTGGACAGCTCGTCGGGACGCCGCTCTACATGTCGCCGGAACAGTCCAAAGGCGAGGTCGAGATCGACAGTCGCGTCGATGTCTACGCGCTCGGCGTGATGCTCTACGAGATGCTCACCGGCGTGCCGCCCTTCGAAGGTGGAAACTACTTTCAGCTCCTGTGGAAGCACGGCAACGAAGAGCCGATGCCGCCGAGCCAGAAGAACCCCGACATCGACATCCCGCCCGCGGTTGAAGCGGTGGTCTTGCGCGCCCTCGCGAAGGATCGCGATGTTCGTTACGGCAGCATGACCGAGCTTGGTCGCGCGCTTCACGAAGCGGCGCCGGATATCGAGTGCCGCTCGCGTCTCATCTCCACGCTGCCCGATGCGCCTCCGCTCCCTGGCGCGTACCGTGCGGCGTCGACGACCGGTCAAACGGAGGCCCTCCCGATCGCCAAAGGCGGGCAACCGCTCGTCATCGGTGGAGTGATGCTCGCGTGTGCGATCCTTGGGTTTGGGCTCTTCATGTTCTTGAACCGTGAGCCCGTGCCCGAGCCGCGCCCGCCCGAACCGGTCACGGAAGCACCGATCGTCGTGGAGACCGAGGAGACGCCGGAGGTGATCCCGACGGACGAGGAGCCCGACGTCCCGGTCGGCGCGGTTCCGGTCGAGCGCGCCGTCGCGTTTCGTTCCGTTCCGGCGGGCGCGACCGTTCGCATCGATGGCGAGGTCATCGGCCGTACCCCGTTCACTCACGATCTTACGGGACCGTTTACCGCCCGCTTTACGTTGCGCGGCCATCTTCCGCGGGAGGTCGAGATCGAAGAGGCCGCCGATGAGGCAACGGCCCGTCTGCGCGAACGAAGCGGGGGCTCCGCGATGATGCAGGGGGGAGGGCTCTCTGGTGCTCGCGGGAGTTTTTAACTTTGAGGGTGAATGTGGGAGCCTGCGCCCGTGATCTGGCTTAATCGAAACGTGCTGCGCGCCATCGGGCTCGCGAGCGCCTTGTTAGCGTTCGCGCTCCCCGTGGCGACGACCGCGAGCGCCCAAGACGTGAACGCGGAGGCGCGAGTCTTCTTCGAAGAGGGCAACGAGCACCTCGCGCGCGCAGAGCGCAGGCGGGGGTCGCGCCGGACGCGTCACCTCGAGAACGCGCTTCGCTCCTTTGTCGCGAGCGTCGGGCGGGTGCGATCCAAGAACGCGTTGTTCAACACTGGCTTGGTTCTCCAGGCCCTTGAGCGGTACGACGAGTCCTACGCCTACTTCCGCGAATACAGCGCGATCCCGACGCTGAGCGAGAGTGAACGCGCGGATGGGGAGGCGCGGCTTGAGCAGCTTCGCCCCCTCGTCGCGATCGTCTCCATCACGTCGACTCCGCTCGGCGCGGAGGTGTTCGTCGATCGACTCGATCTCGCGCCACGCGGCGTGACCCCGCTTGAGATCGCCGTCGCGCCAGGCAGTCACCGCGTGTTCCTCCGCGCGGCGCACCATGATGACGCGACGCGAGACGTGACCGCGAACTTGGGTGAGCGGGTCAACCTCGAGGCCACGCTCAACGCGCATCTCGTGAACGCGCGGATCAGTGGGCCAGAAGGTCGCTACGAGATCGATAGCGTGGAGCGAGAGCCCAACGCGGTTTTCGAGATGACGCCCGGTCGCTACGTCGTCACCTATACACCTCCGCGTGGGGAAGCCGTGGAGCTTCCTCTGGTCGTCGAGCCCGGCGCGACGCTCGCTTCGGTCACCTTCGAAGCGGTCGAGGTGCCGACGGAGCTTCACGTCCGCTCGAACGTCGACGCGCAGGTCGCGGTCGGAGGTATCCCGGTGGGTCAGGGGCGCGTCGTCGAGGCGCGGCTCCAGCCAGGTGAGCACGTCTTGACCATCTCGGCCGATGGTCGCGCGCCATACTCGCAGCGGCTAACGCTCGACCCTGGGGTCACGAACATGGACGTCACCTTGAACCCGGCGGCGACCCGTCGTCGCTTCGGCGCTTGGCCGGCGGTCTTGACGTTCACCGGCGTCGCCGTGCTGGCTGTGGGGGTCGGCGTGGGAGTCGCCGCCGGCGCCGCGCGTACGAATCTCGAGGAAGCGGACAACATCGCTGACGCGCAAGCGAGATACGATCGGGTCAACACCCTTAACCTGACCGCGGATATCTTCTTCGGGATCGGCGGCGCGCTGGCGCTGACAGGGATCATTATGTGGGTCCTCAATAAACGCGTCGCGGGAGGCCCGTCGACCGCGACCATTGCGTTGAACGCTGGGCGCGGCGGCGCGCTGCTGAGCCTGCGAGTCGCGACGGGGGCGGCGCTATGAACCGCGTGCTCCTCTTCGTCGTCGCGCTCGTCCTCGCGTCAGGCTGCTCTATCCTCAACAAGCCGGACGACAAGTACCTCGACGCCAACACCTATGACACCGGCGACGCGGGCACCGACACCATGGACGCGATGGACGCGATGGACACCATGGACACGAACGTCCCCGACACGAATCCGGACATCGGACGCCCGTTCGAGCAAGCGTGCGGCAACGGCTTGGACGATGACGGGGACTCGCTCATCGACTGCGACGACTACGATTGCGCGAGCGAGCCGTCCTGTTGCGTCGCCGGGATGGAGATCCTGTCGACCTCGTGGGACACCTTCCGCGGCTGGCGCGCCACGAACGGAGAGCAACCGGTCGCGGAGTCCTCCAAGCTCGTCGAGTTCTTGAGCAGCGATCCGATCGGCCTCGCGTACGAAGAGTGCGTGCCGCTCGCTCAGGGGATGAAGCTCGAGTTCCGCGTGACGATCACGGATAGCGAGAGCGGCTTCACGAAGGTCGTGCTCGGCCCGAACACCATGGCGAGCCCGACCGATGGTCTCTTCGCGGATCTCGGGATTCGGTTCGACTCTGGTGAGGCCGCGGTTTCCGGTGAGCCTGCTCCGCCGCGCGAGACGCATCTCGAGGTGGGCGGCGAGAGCGTGTGGTCGGCCTCGCTCGACATCGGCGTGACCTACCGCGTGTCCGTCGACATTACGCCGGCGTCGCGTCCGGTGGTCGGGGTCGAGGAGCTCGTCATGCTCGCGAGCGTCACCATGACGAACGCCGCAGACATAGACGACACACGCGAGAGCGGTGAGCACCTCTTCATCACGCAAGAGCAGCTCGTGCGTTCGGCGACGGGGACCTGCAAGGACATCCCGGGGCTCTTCGTCGCGGTGGAGGGCGTCGGAGAAACCGGGACCGGCGCCGCCGCTGGAGAGGTCGGGCGATTGGTCGTGAGCGAACAGACGTGCGCGAACCCGGCGGTCTTCCTTGAAGCTGACGCGACCGACCTGACCTTCCCGAAGCTCGGTTTCACTGGGGAGACCTGGGGCGCGCGGCGCGTCTCGCACCCCGGCTTGATCGAGGACGTCTCCGGCTGGACGAGCGTCTTCGAGGCGACGAACCTTGACCCGGGTCTGGTTCGGGCGGGCGTGCGCGTCGGCTACGCCGTGGGACAGTCTTCGGTCGGCTTCTGGAACGATGGCGACTGGATCCCCGCGATGACCACACCGCTGATCGGTTCGGATCCGCCGTCGTGTATGCCTGGGGTGCCGTGCGCGGTCGGGGCGAGCATGCGGGAGCCCGCGATCGCGGTTCTCGGGGACGGCTCTCGGGTATTGGCGCACGCGGAGGAATCCGCGACCCCGAACGTCTTCGAGGCGGTCGTGAGCAGCGCCTCGCTCGCCGAGCTCGAGCGTATTTCTCCCACCGACATGACGTCGTGCGGGTCGGTTCGCGATCCCTTCGTGCTCCCGGTCGGGACCCAGCTCTTGGTGTTCTTCACGTGCGTCACGCCGCCGCTTGAGTTCGGCGAACTTTACGTCACGCGCCTCAGCCAGACCTTCGACGTGGTCCCAGACTCAACCCAGAAAATCGTGTTCGCGCGCTCGTTCGCGGACCTCGGCGTTCGCGGTCCGGAGGCGGTCGTGAACTACAACGGTGCCGCCAGCGAACGCCGCGCCACCATTCGGCTCTGGTACCTCGGCGCTTCGGTGAAGGGGCGAGGCATCGGTCTCGCGACCCTGATCGCTCCGGTCGACGCGAGCGACAACCTCATAATCACTCCCGACCCCGAAACCGAGGGCGTCGCGTTCGCTGACTTCCCGGCCAACCCATTGCTCACCACCGCGAGCCCTGAGCTCGAGTGTGAGGATCCGAGCTGCGAGATCGAGGGCTTCACGGTTGCGGCGCGAAACGGGGACGCGACCACGGTTCGCTTCCTCGTCTCTCGCCGCGTCGCGAACGATGGCGATGAGCTCGACTATTCCATGATCCCCTTGGACCACTTCCTGACTTCGGAACTATGAGATGACCCGCACCACGAACCCCCGCGCGCCCCGGACTTCCCCTGTGAGCTCGCGCGTTGTTGCGTTCGTTGGTCTCGTCTCGAGCCTCGTTCTTTCGCTGTCGATCCTCGCGTGCTCGGACGCATCCGACAGCACTCGCGAAACGCCTCCTGACGCGTTCCGCGGCGCGCCGGCATCCCCTGACGACTATCCGCCCCCGAGAATCGATAACTCCGACACCTCTCCTCCCGGGCTGGCCATGGCGGAAGGAGACGAGACGTGCGAGGCGGAGACCGACCAAGCGATCCGCTGCCTCGAGGAAGGAGGGTGTCAGTACGCCAGCTGCTGCGTCGGTGATCCGTCCTGTTGCTCCGCGCCGACCAGCATCGTCGACCTGACCTTTGAGTCGTGCGCGGGGAGCTTGGGCTGCCTGAGCGATTCGTTTACCGCGTTTGGGCGACCGCGTCTTCGCGAGGGAGTGCTCGTTCCTGGGGGCGACCTGGTCGAGAGCAGCGGGGTCTTCAGCGCCGCGCCTTTTGATCTTCGCGTCTACGAGACGGTCCTTGAGGTCGAGCTCTCCCCGGCCGCTTGCGAAGGCTGCTTGGAAGGTGCCGCGTTCGGATGGGCCACGGGGAACACGACGAGCGACGCGCGTCTTGAACTGGCGAGCATCGTCTACCGCGGCAACGGCGACGACCTCCTCTTCATTGTGTCGGGTGAGGTGATCCACAGCGAGCCCCGCGCGGGGCGGACCAAGCTCGCGATTCGGATCAAGCCGACCGGTGACCTCGCGTTTCTCGTCGATGACGTTGTCGTCACGCTCGGGAGCGCGAGGCTGGAGCCCGACGCGCGGATCGTGGTCTACGGCCGTAACCGCAACCCAGACGTGTCGGATGAAAGCGCCGGGTTCGGGCGTCTCACGTTGTCCCGCGCAACGTGCGGGACGACCCGTTGGCTTGATCGCGATGCGCTGACGCTCTCTGCGGGGGCATCCGATCCCAGCGTCTTCGATGATCGTGGTCAGGTCTTGCTGGCGTACGAAGACGGCGGCGAAGGGGTGATCGCCGCGCGAGGAGAGGACTCGTTCACCACGCTCACGCGTTGGTCGGCCGAGACGATGGTGCGCGCCCCCGATCTCTTTCGCGACGAGCGCACCGATACGCTTCGCGTCGTGTTTGACGATGGCGCGGCGCTTCGTTTCGGAACCGTGGACCTCGAGAACGCCGAGGTCACGCTCGACGCGGAGGTCGAACCGAGCTTCCTCGGGCTGACCGCGCCGACCGTCGCGAGCACGCCGTCTGGCCTCGCGCTCTTCGCGAAGAAGGGAGACGAGCTCGTCGCCTTCTTGCGGAACGGATGGGGCGGCGTCGGACAAGAGTGGACCACCATTCCGACCACCGTGATCAACTCTCTCTTGGGTGAGCTCGGCTCCTTCGACGATCCCGAACTGGTCTTGCATGGGCGCGCCTACCAGCTCTTCGTGAGCTACCAGCGCGGCTCACGATCGGCCATCGCGACCTTCGCGTCTGATGAGTTGCTCGGCTGGCGCCAGGTCACGTCGGTCGCGCTCACGCCGTCGGGGGTCGCCGGGTCGTTTGATCAAATCGGAGTGTCCGCGCCGACGATCCTCAGCCGCGGCGAGCGACTCGAGATGTACTACGTCGGCGACAGCGGGCGCGAACAGCAGATCGGGTGGACCGCTCGATTCGGACCGATGAACCCGGTGCGTCGATGACCTCTCAACTTCTCTCCCGGTTCGCGGCCGTGCTGATGATCTCGTCTCTGATGGTCGCATCTCTGATGGCGCTAGGATGCTCCGGGGACGATGACCTCTCAAGCGACACGGGCGTGGTCGGAGACACGGGGGGCGCGGATACCGCCATGACCCCGGACGCGCCGCGGAATCCCGGAGATGAGTTTGGGAACGGCGTAGCACTTGACGACTCGGACTCGGACCCTTCGGGCGAGGGTGACAATCTCAGCGGCTCGGAGCCGCGTTCTCGCAACACCGTGTCGTGCTTCGATGGGATCGATAACAATCTTGATGGGCTCTCCGATTGCGAAGCTCCAAGTTGTGCGTCGCTCGCCGCGTGTTGCGCCGGGCGACGAGACTGCTGTTCCGCAGAGGGACGCGAAGACCTCCCGCGCGACCTTGACCTGACGACCTGTAGCGACGCGAGCTGCTTCCCCGTCGCGGAGCCGTTTGGCGATCCGCTCCCGTCCTTCGCCGAAGGCTTCGCGCCGAGCGGCGAGCTGACGCCGAGCGGGGTCGTGTTGGGAGAAGCGATCGATCTGCGCACGCGTCGCGTCACCGTCGAGGTCGACTTCGCGCTCCCGGACTGCACCGAGTGTTTGGAGTCGATCTCCGTCGAGCTCAACGCGGACGAGGTACAAGACCCGCTGGTCTCCGTCACGCTGATCGCGGCGACCCGAATGGTGGTCATCTCGGCGGCGGGCGAGACAGTCGGGGGCGTTCCGCTCGGGTCATTGAGCGGGAGCATGGTCCTCAGCACGTTTGGAACCGGCGAGTTCAACGTCACGCTCGATGGCGTCGACATCAAGATGGGTCGGTTCGCGCCCGCGCCCGCGCGTGTCGCGCTGAGCGGGTTCAATCGAAACCCCGACCTCGCGCTTCCATCGGCCAAGTTTACGCGTATCGGCACCGACGTCTCGCTCTGCGATGTTCCGCGCGCTTGGTCTTCGCCTGCGCGACCGGAGGTCTTCGTTGTCCGAACCACAACAGCGCTCGAGGTGAACGAGCCGCTCGATCCCACGCTCGCGGTCGCTCCCGATGGCACGCGCTGGTTCGCGTTTGTCCAGGGCAACGGGATTCATCTCGGCCGAGAGAACGAAGACGGTTCGCGTTTGCTCCTCTTCGACACGCTCGACGCGCCGGCCATCAACGCGGAGGGCGGCGCGCGGCTCCGTCATCCTGAGCTCGTCTTTGATGGCGATGTGCCGGTTCTTTACTACTCGCTCATCGACGCCTCGGGGACGTCTCAGGTCATGCGCGCGATGAGGGCAGACGCGTCGCTGACGTTCACGTCCGAGGTCGCGCTCCCTGAGGGCCGGGACGCGAGCGTTGTGCTCCACCCAGACGGCGTTTGGGTGATGATCGCTCGTGTCTCCGGCGAACCAAGGGTCTTCCTCTCAAGCGATGGGAAGTCCTTCGAGTATCACGGCAGGACGTCACTTCGCGCGGGCCTCCCGGCCTCGGCGCGTGGCTACTCCTTGGCCATCCACGGAACCTCCTACCGGCTGCACTACGATGTACAGGCGGGATCGCGGAGAGCGATCCACGCTGCGATCTCGGACGACCTGGTCGGCTGGCGGATGCTCGGTGAGGTCCTGGCGCCACGCTCTGTAGCGGGAGAAGTGGAAGTCTTCGGCGCTGACGTGATTTCGGTGGGGGCGCGGCTCGACATGGTTCTTCTGAGCTCCAACGGCAGCTCAACGAGGCTCGCCTTCAGCAATCGTGACGTAAACGCACACTGATGAGCGTGCCACCACGGGCCAACTGAGGTTCAAGCCGAGGCGGAGTCCTGGATCATGGATGGCACGAAATGTGTAACGTTGAGTTGCAGCTGTGACGACTCTTCGCCGTTTCCTCATCTTCGCGGTCTTTCCCGTGTCCCTCGTTTTCGCCGCCTTCACTTTGGGCTGTGGGGGCTCTCCGGAGTCGGGCGACACGGACCGAAGTGACACCGATAGTGGGATGTTCTTCGACAACGACACCGGTGGAGGCGAGAGCGATAGCGGGGTCGGTGGAACGGCGCGCGCCTTCCCCCTCACGCCGAGCAATCCGTCAGCGATCCCGCGATGTCCGGAGTGTGAGGCGGGGTGCGCCGAGCCAGTCTGTTGCGTCGGCAACGCGGACTGCTGTTACCCGATCGATTCGCCGCCGCTCACGGAGACCCCACTGACGTGCGGGGGACGGTGCGACGCGTTTGGAGACCAAGACCCAATGTTCGATGGTGACGTCCTCATCCCGAACGGAAATCTCGAAGGGGAGAGCGGGATCGCGTTTGGGGAGCCCATCGATTCGGCCAGCCAGCGCACCGAGCTGGTCTTCGCCTTCCGCGCGCCCGTGGGCTGCGGCGATAACTGCGTGGAGTCGGCGACGGTTGGGTTCGTGGACGGCGAAGCGGCGTTAGAAGGCGCGAGACCGCTCGTGGCGGTCACCGCGATCGGTCAGACCGAGCGGGCGCAGATCGTCGTTGCCGGCGAGGTCGTCAAGGAGACCGAGCTGCGCGGGAGCTTCCGGATGACGCTACGACCGGACCGAACGGTGACGATCGAGCGTGACGGAGACCTCGTTCACCAGTCGATCGTCGCGGACGTGCGTTCGCTTCGTTTGGTCGTCTCGGGTCGAAACGAAAACCCGGACGTGGAAGACACTCCGCTCGGTATCGCCTCCCTCCAGGTCAACCTACGCGTGTGCGACATGCCTGCGAATTGGTCCACGGCGGAGGCGCTCCGAATCATCGAGGACGGCGTGGTCGCGTCGGCCATCTACGATGACCCCCAAGACGTCTCGGCCGTGATGTTTGTCTCTCGCGTTCATCTGGCGTTCGTCCAAGACGGCGAGGTCGTGCTCGCGCGAGAAGACGTCAGCGGCGAGCTCAACTACAGCGTCATCGGTCGCCTCGCGGGTGACGAGCCGTTCCGGCAACCCGCGCTTCTCACCGACGGCACGAGGATCGCCATGTTCGTTGAGCGCCTCGACGAGGGCGGTGAGTGGAAGCTCGAGCGCTACATGTTCGACGGCGACGATTTCGTCGCTGCGCAGCCCGTCGAGGTCGAGCAGGCTGTCACTGATGTCGCGGTCACGAGGGTGGGCACCTACTGGCTGATGGTCGGGCGGCATCGCGGCGCGGTGCGAACCTACGTCTCAGAAGACGGGTTGCGCTTTGAGGACCTCGACAACGAGGTCGCCCCGAGCGGAGCGTCCGCGACCGTGACGATTTCAGGGTCGACGTATCAGCTGATGTTGGAGCGCCAAGTCGGCTCTCGGTCCGTGTTCTCGTTCTTCGCGTCGAACGATTTTGCGTCGTGGTCGTCGGTCGAACCGCGCGCGTTCGCTGCGGGCGGGCAAGTCGCGAACATCGACATTCACGACCCCGCCCTCGTGACGACCGTCTCATCCCAGGCGCTCTTCTTCGTCGGTACGAGCGGGGTCAACCACAGCCTCGCGCGCGCGACGAGAGCGCTCACACCAGGCCTGGTGACGCCATGATTCGGATCGCGATGATCTCGGCTCTGATGCTCGCGCGGGTCTGCGGTACCGGTGGTGGAGGCGTAACAGGTGTGGACGCCGGCAACGGTGACGGCGGCGGCGCAAGCGACACCCTTTTTGCAGACGCCGCTGATCCGGTCGGCGATCCTCCGGACGCGATGGTGCCCGGACCCGCGGATCGCACCTTGAGCGCAGACGAAGGTCGCAGCAGCTTTGAGTCGACCGATGACGCGGACGCGTGCGGAGCGTTCGACGAGCTCGGCGAGGTCGACTGTTCTGCGTTCTGCGTCCCGGCCGCGACGTGTTGTGTCGAGAACACCCGATGCTGCGTGCCGACCGCGTCGAGCACGTTCGACTTCACGGCCTGCGACGGTCTGGCCTGCTTGGCCGATACCGTCGGTCCCGCCGTGGTGTTTGGGTCTCCGCTCCCGTGGGTCAGCGAGGGGAGCTTGGTCCTGGGCGGTGACGGCGCGTTCGACAGCGGCCTGCTCTTTCCGCGCGTCCTCGACCTTCGCACCGAAGGCCTCAACGCCCGCGTGACCTTCGCTCCACCAGAGAGCTGCGAGAGCTGCATCGAGTCCGCTTCGATCGCGGTGACGACGCAGCAGATGGTCGGCGCGAACGAGAACGTGACCGTCGAGGCGGGGCTCGTCTTCACGACCAGCAGGGTGTCGCTCATCGTGGCGAACGAGCTCGTCGGGTCGGTCCCGACAACGGGCGTGGCGGAGACGTGGCAGCTCGCGCTCTTGCCCGACGGCACGGTGGAGGCGGTTCGTGAGGTCGACCTTCAGCGTCTCTCGCGTCGGTTCGAGCCGCCCGCCGAGGCGCGCGTGGTTTTGTTTGGACACTCTCAGAACCCGTTGCCGATCGGGGCGCGCTTCGACGCGCTGACGATCGACACAACGCTCTGCAACATGCCGAGCGCGGTTCGTGACCGTGAAACCGTTACGCTCTCTGAGCCCAACGTTAGCGCGCCCTCGCTCGTCTTCGATCGCGAAGACCAGCCGACGATCGCGTTCGCCTCCAACGGCGAGATCTACATCGGGGCGGATCCCAGTGGTTCGCCCAGCGAGCTGATCGTCCTGGACGCGGAGAACCCGGCGCTCGCTGCAGACGACGGGAAGCGCTACAGCTCCCCGGAGCTGCTCTTTGTCGATGATCGCCTCCTGCTCTTTGTGACCGAGCACGCCGACGACGGAACGGGCGCGTCGCGGATCATGGTCGCGAGCGGTGGCTCGCCGCTGGCGGAGCGCCGTCGCTTCGGAGCCGCGGCCGTCGCGCTGGACCCCTCTGACTACCACGACGTGATCGCGTTCGATCAGCCCACGCTGACCCAATTTGGTTCGATCTTCGTGATGGTCGTGCGGGCCCGCATGACCTCCGGGCGACACGAGCTACGCGCGTTCTACGGTCCCGACGAGCACACCTTCGCGCCCTTCGAAGGCAAGCTGGGGGACTTCGCGAACGGACGGGTCTCCGAGCCCTCGCTCACGCTTCACGGCACCAGCTACCACCTCTACTTCACGCGCAAGGTCGGCGCGCGGAACGTGATCGTGATGCTCGCGTCGCCGAACATGCGCGTGTTTCGTGAGCTCGGGACGGTCCTACGCGCCGAAGCGGGTGACGGGATCGCGGTCGAGAGCCTGGACGCTGCCGTCGACGAGGCGCGGCAGCTCGTTCACTACGTCTACCTCGGCGATGACGGTCGCGAGCGGACGCTCCGACGCGCGACTCGCCGTGCGTCGTTCACGCTTCCTTTCGATTGACGAGCGCAGTACGGCGGACGATTCTCGCCGCGCGTGAGTACCCCCCCCAAGGACGCGGAACAGAGCGGCGACGCGGCCCAACGCGCATCTGATCCCTTCGATGAGCTCGCTGGTCCCACCTGGTCCTCGCGGCTGCTGATCGCGTTCATCACCCTCCAACTGATCGTCCCGCTCACCTACTACCTCCGTAGCGATCCCTTCGACGAGCGCTTCGCCTGGCGCATGTTCTCTGCGGTCCGGATGTTTCGGTGTGACACCGTGGCGAGTGAGACTGGAGACCAAGGCGAGCGCCCGATCGATATGCGGCGCGCGGTGCATCGGGCGTGGTTCAACACGCTCGGGCGAAATCGCCGCGCGGTAATTCACGGGTTCCTCGAGGCGCGCTGTGAGCTCGGCGCGCGGGAGGTCGAGCTCACCAACACGTGTCGCTCGCCGGCCGGCGACCGTTTGGACCCGCAGGTCTATGTTCGTGACTGCGCGACCGGCGTGACGACCGACCCACAGCACCCACCGGACGTCGAAGACGCCCTCGCGCGGATGCGGCAACAAGACGAGGGCGTCAGGTGAACCCGCTCTCCGCGCGGCTCCGCGACTACTTCTACGGTGGCGTCGATCCCGTTCGCCCGTACCTCTTGCAAAAGGCGGTGCTGCTCCTGCTCGCGTTCGACTGCTGGATCGATCTGATCCCGCACGGTGCGCGGTACGGAGCCGGTGGTTTCAACGTTACGCATTTCGAGGTGCTCACCGCGCTGCTCCCGGTTCCGACGAGCGCCGTCTACGTCGGTCTCCTGAGCGCCGTCGGCGCGCTCGCGTTCGTGCTCGTGTTCGTGCGCCCGCCGCGTATGTTGCTCGTCGCGCTCACGCTTGGGTACAGCGCGAGCTGGATGCTGAGCATGCTCGACAGCTATCAGCACCACTACCTCCTTACGCTGCTGTTGATCAGCATCTCGGGTTTCCCGCGGCTCGACTCCCGCTTCCTCGGAGAGGTCACCCCGACCCGCTGGTCCCGCGCGCTTGGCTACACCGCGTTGCAGATCGCGGGCTTGGGCATCGCCGCGCGCCTCGTCGGCTTCGACGCGCCGGGGATGGCGCTGCTCGAGTTCTCTCCGCGTTCTGCGTGGGCAGTGCTTCTTGGCGTCTTGATGCTCGGGGCGTTCCTGATCTTCGTCGGCACCGAGTCCTCGGACGCGAAGGGTCGGCCCGCGAAGAAGAGTTCGGGGAAGAAGTCCGCCAAGAGGAAGTCCGCTGAAAAGAAGGCCGCTCAAAAAGGGAACAAGGCGTCCCGCGCGCCGTCGTGGGCGTACGTCTCGTTCGTGGTCACCTGCGCGATCGTCTACTTCTACACGGCGATCACGAAGACCGCGCGAGACTGGCGCGATGGACATGTGTTGCGTCGCGTGGCGCGCGGCGCCTTTCGCGAAGTCGCGGAGCGCTGGGTCGCTGACGGATGGACGCTCGACGACTTTTGGTCGTTTCAAGCGAAGCTCGCGATCGCGCTCCAGCTCGTCATCTGCGTCGCGCTCCTCGTCGCCGCGCGCCAGGACGTCATGAAGAACGCGAAGGTCCGCGCCGTGATCGCGCTCAGCGTTGTCGCTCCGCTTGGTTTTCACGTGGGCGCCGAGATGATGGAGCTCAAGATCGGCTGGTTTAGCTACTACATGATCATCATCTCGCTGATCGTGTTCGCCCCCGCGTCATGGCTCCGCGCTGTGGCCATCGCGACGAGCGCCCCTGCACACTTCGCTCGATCTCGACTCGGGGGGCGCGTCGCTCGCGGCGAGCCTGCTGCCTCGCCCCGCTCCGCGAGCCCGACAGTCTCGCCGACGGAGCAACTCGTCGTGGTCGCGATGAGCCTATGTCTGCTCATCGGGATGGGAGCGAGCCTTGATCTTCCAGGGGCCGCCCTCGCCATCGGAGTCGTCGCGATCTTGATCGCCGTCGCGGCCTACCGTGACCATCGCGCTGGGAGCGACGTTCGCGCCTACGCGGTCGGTGCGCTGATCGCGGCCGCCGCGCTCTTCCTCTCGGTTACCCAGACCGAGGTTCGCTTCGACTACTACCGACTGGGCGGCGGAGAGTATCGACGGATGGGCGAGCTCGAGATCGCGCTCGAGCACTACGTCAAAGCGAACCGCTACGCGCCTGAAGACCGCGACCGCCGACGGCAAGAAGCAGAGGTCCGCGCCGAGCTGGAGCGACGCCGTTGACATCGTCAGGAGAGCTCGCCGCGAGTGTCGCGCGTCGCGTCGGAGAGACGATCGAGATCCCAGGGATCGTCTCCGCTCACTCACACGCTTTTCAGCGAGCGCTCCGCGGCAGGACGCACAGCGGCGGGGCCGGGTCCTTCTGGTCGTGGCGGGGGTTGATGTACCGCGTCGCGTCATCGATCACCCCGGATGACGCCTACGCGATTGCGCGCCTCGCTTACCTTGAGTTGGCGTGCGCCGGCGTCACGACGGTGGGGGAGTTTCACTATGTCCACCATCAGCCCGACGGTCGCCCTTATGACGATCGCCTCGCGATGTCTGAAGCGATGATCGCGGCCGCTCGGGACGTCGGGATCCGTATCGCGCTG
Source organism: uncultured bacterium (assembly GCA_938024995.1). Taxonomy (GTDB): domain Bacteria; phylum Myxococcota_A; class Polyangia; order Polyangiales; family Houyiibacteriaceae; genus CALJDU01. The sequence continues at coordinate 64,153 of CALJDU010000049.1, read as the reverse complement.
CTCCGGGTGATCTACGCGCGCGCGGGGCAGGGCGCAGGACCTGAAGGGGCGCAGCGGCGCTTCTCGGATCCTGACGTGGACCGCGCGCTTCAAGACATCGATGATCTTCGCGGTCGCTATCACGGCGCGCGCGATGTGCGCGTGGGCTTGGCGCCGCACAGCGTTCGCGCGGTGCCGCCTGCCTGGCTGACCCACGCGTCCGACTACGCGCGTGAGCACAACCTCCCGCTTCATATGCACCTCGCGGAACAGCCGCGCGAAATCGTGGAGTGCCTCAACGAAACTGGGCGTCGTCCGATCGAGCTCGCGGCGGACCTCGGGTTGCTCTCGCCGCGATTCGTCGCGGTGCACGCGACCCATCTTGGGCCCGGCGAAGCGGCGCTGCTCGGTGACGCGCGCGCTTTCGTTTGCGTCTGCCGTACGACCGAGCGCGACCTGGGTGACGGCGCGCCGGACCTGACCTCGCTTCGCAGTAGCGGCGCGCAGATCTGTTTCGGGGTCGATAGCCACGCGCTCTCGGATCCCTTTGTGGAAGCCCGCGCCGCGGAGCTCGACGAGCGCACGCGGGTCGGTGCGCGCGCGGTCGCGATGAGCGGGAGCGACCTTTTGCTCGCGTCCGCGCGACACGACTCCGTTGGCTTCTCGCGCCGCGACGGCGGCAGGGTGTCTCTCGCGACCGATCGTCTCTCCTTCTGCGCGCCGCCGAATGAAGGAAAGGAGCTAGATGACTTTGTCGCGTTTGGCGCGTCTGCGTCATCGGTTCACGGCGTCGTAGCCCAAAGGACTATTGATCCGAAACGTGTCGAGCTGACGCAGGCCGCTCAAGTGCGGCGTGCGTATATCCGTACCGTCACACGGTTGATCTGATCGTCACTCTTGCGTCCTTCGATACATACAAAGCGAACAGACCGTCGTACAGTCGGGCAATGGGTTCGAAAGACAAGGCCGGGGGGTATCACGTCGTTGACGCTCCTCCGGATGTCGTCAGCGAACGTCGCCGCTCGGGAGTGCGGCAGCGGAATGAGCTCAGGCGCGAAGTCGTCGCCGCGCTTCGAGAGCTCGCCGAGCTAGACCGCGCGACGCGTTTCGACCGCGCTCGTACCCTCGCGGCGTCAGGGCTCTTCCCGCTCGACGATCTCGTCCCTCTCTTCCCTGGGGAGATCCTCAAGGATCCGCGAATCGCGCGTCGCGGAGAGACCGTGTCGGTCGCCGCGGACCTCTTGGTCGCACATGGAGAGCGCGCTTACCCCATCGTCACGCAGCTCTTGAGCAGCGGTGATCGAGAAGTCCGTGTGGTGGCCGCTTCCGTGGCCGGCGAGCTCGCGGACCGCGCGCTTCTCGAGCCTCTTATCCGACTCGCGCTGCACCCGTGTGTCGCTTCTCGAGCGGCCGCGCACCGCGCGCTCTCGTGCTTCCGCGCGTCTGCGATCTTCGATGAGATCCTCCGCGCGTTCCGCGAGACCGCCGCAGACCGGAGCGCCCATCGGCCGTGGCGTCTGTCCTCCCTTGAGGCGATCATGTCGCTCCGTGACGCCGCCGCGGTGTCGACCTTGGTGGAGCTGCTCGGAGACCGCGATCGCCGCGTCGCGCGGACCGCCCACACCGGGCTCCGGCTCTTGACGGGTCATGACTTCGGTAACCTTAGGGTGAGCTGGCAGGGCTGGCTCTCGAGCAACCAGCTCAAGCCACGCTACGAGTGGTTGCTGGAAGGCTTGTCCGATCGCCGCGCGGCGATTCGTCGAACCGCTAGCGAAGAGCTCGCGCAGGTCGTTGATCGCCCCGATCTTGTCCTCGACGCTTCAGCAGACGAAGAGCAGTACCTCCGGTTGCAGCGTTACTACCGAACGTTCTTCCGCGGCCCGTCCGCCTAGCTCAAGAACACTAGAGCGTGATTCGAAATGGGTGGGCGCGCTTCGCTCGCACCTCGTCCCTCGTCCTGAGGCGCTCAAAAATATCGTTTCCGCACAGGCGCTCAGGCGCGGGTTCCGGAGCGCAGCGGAGAACTCGCGGCGATGGCGCCGCAGGTGCGGAAACAAAGAACATCGTTTGCGCTCAGGCGCGGGTTCCGGAGCGCAGCGGATAACTCACGGCGATGGCGCCGCAGGAGCGGAAACAAAGAATGCTCGGCATTGTTGTTGGTCAGGACACGGACGCGATACGCGCAGCATCACAAATCGCATCCAGCGACTTTTTCAGCAGCCTGCTAGCGCCGAAACGGTCCCGGCTCATGCATCCCGCGACCCTGAAGGTCGTCAATCAACAGCCGCGTCAGCATCTCGTGGAGGTACTCAACAGCGACTCGATCGGTGTCGGCCTCCATGTGCGATCCGCCGATGCCAGAGTCGTCCGTGAGGTAGAGGTACGGCGAGCTCGTCATGGTCGCCATCGCCCGGAAGAGGAACTCGACCTCTCGGTTCGCGCCGCTGGCCGCCACGGGGAGCAATCGGATCCCGTTCTCCGCGGCAGCTCGCATCGCCGAGCGGTACGTGAAGCTGGCGTCTCGGTAGTGCTGCGGGGGCGCGTCCGCGATCACGCTCAACACCCGAACCGCGTTCGCAGAGGGAGACCAAGCGAGGCGCGTGAGGGCGGCTTCGAGACCGGCGTTCATGTCCTCGGGGTAGTCGCCGCCGCCGCTCGCGTGGACCCTGGCGAGCGCCGCGGAGAACGCCTCTACGTCGCTCGTCATCGAGATCTCCATCAAGCGCGCTTGGTCGCGTCGATCGCGATAGAGGATCGCGCCTACCCGGACCTCAACCTCCGGCATGGCGAGGTGGACATCCCGCACAATGTTCCCGACCTCGCGGTTAATGTAGCGGAGCTCGTCTTCCATGCTGCCGGTGACGTCGATGACGAACGCCAGGTCGAGGTGACGCGGCGCGGTGGCGTGCGCGCCCTGGAACTGGAAGACCACGTCCTGACCGTCGCCCATCCCCGGGACGAAGACGCGTTGCCGCGCGACCTCGTTGCCAACGCGCACCTCGACCACGCTGCTCCGGTCACGTTGCGACTGCTCGAGGCTGGGGAAGTAGTCGAAGACTCCGTCGGCGTGCGTGAGACCAGCGGGTGCGCCATCGATCGCGATCGACGCCATCCGGACCGGATCCCCGTTGCCGTCGACGACGCGGAAGCGAACGCGTCGCGACATATCAAGACCGAGGCGCGTTCGCTCAAAGGGGTGGCGGTTCAAGTACTGAAGGTAGTTCCCGCGGCGATCGTGGTCGCCGACCGAGGCGGCGGTGAGCATCGGCGCGGCGTGATCGCGCTGAGCCTCGGGTTCGTCTTGGATCCCCTGCGGCTCGCCGATGACCTCCGGTGAGACGGTGACGGTCGTGACGGTCGTGACCCGAACCGCGGCGTCTGCCATTGGTGATGCGGCGGGCTCGCCCCCCGACCCGTCGATCACGTGGACCGGCGCGCTCGGTACTGCTCTCGATGCCGCTGAGCTCGGTGCCGCTGAGCTCGGTGCCATTGCGGTCGAAGTGGTGATCGGCGCGGCGCGGTCGGCGGCGACGGTCGCGGTGGATCGATAGTCGCTGCTCTCCGCGGCCGCGTAGCCGCCGCTCTCCGAGGCGCTGTAGCTCACGTCCGCGCCAGCTGTTCCAGGGAGACTCGTGGCCCGCTGTGCCGACCCACCGCAGCCCGCGGAGATGGCGAGCGCAAGGGCGAGCGTCGCGGGGAGGGCTCGAAGAGAGCTTCCCGAGATCAAAATGAGACGGCGCCCCTCAGAGGGACGCGAAACCGGCGTGTCGTAGCGCTTCATACACAGTCAACGCGCCCCCGGCGCTGCGCTTACACCCGCTCACCGATGAACTCATCGAGCGGGATGCAGTCGACGGCTCCGGAAAGATCAATCGTGCGAAACGGCGCCCGCGTGTAAGTTCGGGGCGCCAGATTCGTTTACCTCACGAAGCCCTGCCAGGGGAGGACAGATGAACGAACAGGTGCGGAAGCAGAGGAGCGCACGGGCGAGTGAACGACACGCTCAAGAGTCGAGACAAACGCGGCGCGGTTCCCATGACCGGGCGGCGCGACCTCAACGCGCGCGATCAGCTGCGCAAGGAGCGGAAGCTCATCTCGGCGGCGGTCGATGGCGACCGGGAGGCGTTCGCGGCGCTCTATCGTGAACACGCCGGCGTGCTCTTTACGCGGGTGCTCTTCCCGAAGCTTGGCCAACGTCAAGCCGCGGAGGACGCGCTCTCCGAGACGTTTCGCGCCGCGCTCGAGCGGCTCCACACGTTCAAACCGGGAAAGGTCTCGATCTACTTTTGGCTCGCGCGAATCGCGAGCAACAAGGCGATGGACATGCACCGCGTGAGAGGACGAACGAACCGCGCGCTCGCGAACTTTGAGGGGCTGATGAGCCCGTTGATCCCGACCTCCGATGAACCGGGAGCGCGGGTCGAACAAGAGCAGGAGCTGACCGCGCTCCGGACACGAATCGACGAGGTGCTCGCGGGCCTGAACCCGCGGTATCGCCGCGCCATCGAGCTCCGCCTGATCGAGGAGCGCTCGCGTCAGGAATGCGCAGACTTGATGGAGGTCAAGCTCGGGACCTTCGACGTGGTCTTCCTCCGCGCGGTAAAGGCCTTCCGCCGCGACTGGGCGCGCTAGCACTCGACGTGACACGATGAACCGAAGAAGAGAAAACCGATGACTCACGATGATGAAAGAGACGACGCCCTTGGCGATGAGCTGGTGTCCGCGGAAGAGCGGGCGGAAGCGGAGGCGCTCGCGCTCGCGATGGAGCGAGGTCACGGGGCCGGCGAAGGGCTCGACGTCGCGGCGATGATTCGCTTCGCCGCGAACCCGGCGGCGCTTGGCGACGAACGCGCGGACGCGATCTTGTCCGATGTGTTTAACGAGGCGCGCCCCGTGCGTCCTGTCGCGGAGGGACGCGGGTTTCGGTGGCTCTTCGCCCCCATTCTCGGGGTCGCGGCCGCCCTCGTTCTGTTTTACGTGCTCAACCCGAATGACGTGTTCACCGGGCCGACCGCTGCGCTTCCCGCGCCGTCCAATGCGCTCTTGGAAGCGCAGGCGCGAGTGGCCGCCGGTGGCGCCACGACCGAGCTCAGCGAGCCGATGCGCGAACACCGCCGCTCTCTTTACCGCGCTCTCGAGGAGGCCTATCTCCCGTGAAGCGCGTCGCCCTCATCGTGATGCTCTCGGTCGCGTGCCTCATCGCGGGATGCGATCAGGACGCGAGCGCTCGGCAGTGGGTCGGTCAAGTCCTCGAGACCGACGCCGCCGTCGAGCGGGCGTTGCGGGCGGGTGATCGAAGCGCGGCGGTGGTCGCGTTGACGAGCCTCGTGTCGGCCGAGCCTCCTGCGTCCGTTGGCGAAGACGAAGCGCGCGCGGTTCGACAAGACGCCTACTTTCGCCTCGCCGAGATCGCGCTCGTCGATGAGGCCCCTGATCGCGCGCTCGCGCTGGTCGAGGTCGCGCTCGGTCTCGGCGATCAGCGCGATGTCTTCTCCGCGAACCTCTACATCGTCCGCGGCAAAGCCCACGAAGCGCGGGACGAGCTCGTCGAAGCGGCCGGGGACTACCACGAGGCGCTGCTCATCACCGACGCGCAGCTCGACCGCGCGCTTCGAGAGCCAAGCCAGTAGCTGCTACGAAACCGTGACGCGCCAGCGCGACGCGTCGACCTCGCGGAGATCGATCTCGACCGGCAGGAAGCGCTTCAGCACCGTCGCCTGCGTCCGCGTGTGAAGCGAAGGCGGGAGCGTGAGGAACGAGCCTCCGCCCGCCAGCGCGCAGAGCAAGAGCTGCTGATCGGCGAGGTGTTCCCCGACCGGGACCTTCGCGTCCAGGATCGCGCGCGCCTCCTCCGCGACCCGCTCGGCAACGGTCTCTGCGCGGACGCGCTTCTCGCCAAAGCCCGTGACGATCTCGGTGACGCCGCTGGCTTCGAGCGACACAGATAGCGTGTTGCCGGGACCCCAGTTCGCGTCGAGCTCGACCACGCGCATCTGGTCGCGGGTCAGGCTGAACGCCTCGCGGAGCACGTTGAGCTCTCGGGTCGCGATGCTCTTCTTAAGGCCGGCGATGTACGCGATCGCGGAGACGCGGTGCTCGACCGGGTCCGTGAGCGTAATCGGCTTCAGCGCGCCAGGCGTGATCGTCGCGATGAAGCGACCGCCGCCGCGTGGGTAGTAGCCGCGTCGCTCCACGTCGAGCTTGAGGTCGCCGCCCATCCGCGCGAGCAAGGGCGCGAACGCGAACTTGAGGAAGTCGATCGGAGGCGCGAAGGGGTTGTCGGTTCCGCCGGTAATCGTGAGCTCGCTCGGCGCGTCTGCCGAGAGCAGCGCAGGCAAGACGGTCTGCAGCACCAAGGTCGCGCTCCCCGCGGAGCCGACATCGAAGGAGTAACGACCCGACTTGATGCTCTTCGGCACAAAGCGGACGAAGGTGGAACCGAGCGCGGCGCCCTTGACCTCCGCCTCGCCAATCTCGGTGGCGGCGCGGAGCGCGCAGAGGTGCTGACGGAGCAACCCAGGCTTACCGCGACCCGCGCGGACGTTGCGGATCTCGACCGGCCGTCCCGTCAGGAGCGAGAGCCCGAGCGAGGTACGAACGATCTGACCGCCGCCTTCGCCAAACGATCCGTCGATGTCGATGAGGTCCATGGCCATTGAGTAGTCACGATTTCTCGACCCGCCACCGTTTTGTGGTTCCTAGAAAACGCTACCGGTCGACGGCGGGCCGACCTCAAGCGGTCCCAAGATCCACTCGAACTGGTCGATCAGGACGGTGGAGTCGAAGAAGGGATCGCTCGAGTCCCAGATCATGAATCGCAGCGTAATGATCGTTCCGGGCCGTACCGGGGCGGTGGTCTCGAGCCATGAGGTTGAGCCGCCGACGAGATCCGGATCGACCGGGCTGCCTTCGTTGTCGGCGGACCCACAGAGCGCCCCGCCGCCGAAGCCGGTGTTCTGTAGCGGTGAGCGCCCGAAGGAGCATCCAAAGGAGCGCCCGCCGTATCGACCCGGCGCGCACACGCGGAAGAGGCCGCTGTTGACGCTGACGGTTTCGCCGCCGCTGTCGAAGACGATGTTCGTAAAGGGGACGTCGTCGCCGCCCTCGCGAAAGAGGACGCCGTAGAGATCGTTGAATTCGCTGCAGATGAAGATCGGGAACTCATGCGTCAGGAAGTTCGAGCGGAAGGCGAGCCCGGTCGCGTTCGTCGGGACGCGCATCGTGACCTCGTACGCCGCGGAGTTGTAGACGGGGCCGCCCATCACGCCGGGGCAGGTCGATGACATAATCGGGAAGCCTTGAGGATAGGGCTCAAGCCCGATCGGGAACTCGGGGTTCGCGCCGAAGGTGTCGCACTGGGTCGTGTAGTCCGGCTGCGACGGGTCACGCGCGACCCCGCTTGAGAGCGCGAGCAAAGCGTCGCCTTCGAGCGGGGTGAGCACTCCGAGCCGCGGGAGCATCCCGATCTGCAAAAGGGAGCGCGGATCCCGATCGCCCGCGGCACGAGTAAACCGCGACGAGAGCACGCCCCAGGAATCTTCTTCTTCGGTCGTGGTCTGGCAGATCCCGAGCGCTCGCGCGGCGCCTTCGAGATTGCCGTCCGCCGCAATACGAACGTCCCCGTCGCACGCGACTTCAGTGGCGTCCGCTCCGTCGCAGTCTTCGTCGATGTCGTTGAGCGGGAGGTCGAACGCTCCGGGGTTGATCTGCGCGATGCAGTCGTTGCAGTCGTTCTCTGAGAGGAAGCCGTCTTCGTCCATGTCCGCGCCGGGTGGCGAGTCGCAGGGCGTCGTGTCGACCGCGGTATCGCGTAGGCCCCCTGTGTCGGCGCTCGCGTCCCCCGATCCAGCGTCCGCGTCGCCCGAGGTGTCCGAGAGAGAACCGGTATCCACGGGAGGCGGAACGAGCGGTGGATCACCACAACCGAACGCGAACGCGAGCGCGACCCACAGCGCCTCTCGGTACCCCAGCACGTTCGTGATGCTACCACCCCTTTTGCATTCTCCGGCGGTCACGGTCGGTAGGCTGCGGGTCATGTTCACGCCCTTTCGCTAACGCTCGCTTCTCGCGACTCAGGCCGGTTCATCGGGAACTGCACGCGCAGTCTCCGGGAGGTCCCCACCGGCTCGACGCGGGAAGGGCGCGAGGGTCTGTTCGGACCCTCCCTCCAAACGAGCAAGTCGTTTGGAGCCGGACGCCTACGTTCGCTTCCGAACTCGGGCTAGCGCGCGGTGACTTGATCGAACGTCAGCGACCACTTCCCGAGGTACTTGCGCAGCCGGTCCGCGTCGTTCGCGGTCTTCCTCTTCTTCCGCGACTCCGCGAAGAGGGCGCGACCCGCGGCGCTCAGCGTCTTGCTCGCGCGGCACACGCGGATCACCTCGGCGAGCTGAACGCGGTCGAAGAGGTCGAGTGCATCCGCCGCGTCGCCGAGGACCTCGTGAAGCGCTTCATGGTCGTCGCCGCCTGAGCTCGCCGCCCCGCCCCAGCTCTCCTGGAGCCGCGCGATCTCATCGTCGACCGTCGCGACGTCGATGCGCCCGCCCGGAGCGAGCGTCGCCATCCGCGTGATCGCGGCGCCGAAGTCGCGGAAGTTCCCGCGCCAGCTCGCGCTCTCGCTCATCGCGAAATCCAAGAAACGCTTCCTCGCTTCTGCGTTGAAGGTCACGTTGGTGTTCATCCGCGCGCCGCACCGATCGAGCTCGAAGGCGAGGTTGGGCGGGATGTCCTCTCGCCGATCTCTTAGCCCCGGCAACGTAAAGCTCCAGAGATCGATCCGCGCGAGCAGGTCCTCGCGAAACTCTCCCTTGGTGACGGCCGCGCGCAGGTCGCGATTGGTCCCCGCGATCAGCTGAAAGTCGCTCTCCACCTCACGGTCCGCGCCCACCGGCAGAAACACCTTCTGCTCGATCGCGCGCAGGAGCATCGCTTGCTCATCGAGCCCGAGCTCCCCGATCTCATCGAGAAAGAGCAGCCCCTTGTTTGCCGCGCGGAGCAGGCCGGGGCGTTCTTTTTGTGCGCCCGTAAACGCGCCCTTCGTGTGACCAAAGAGCGCGCTCATCGCGTGGTCCCCGCGTAGCGTCGCGCAGTTCACCTCCACGAGGTCCCCGCTCACCTTCTGACGCTGCTTCTTAAGCTGGAAGATCCGCCGCGCGAGCTGCGACTTGCCCGCGCCGGTCGGCCCCATCAAGAGCATCGGATCCACGGACGCGGTCGCGACGTGTTCGATCTGCTCCATCAACTTGTTGAAGGCGTCGTTCTGCGTCTCGATGCCCGCTTTCAGAAACGACAGATGCTCGTCGGTCTCTTGGCGGAAGCGCTGCGCGATGCGGTCGTAGCGCGAAAGGTCGAGGTCGATGATCTCGAAGCTGCCGGGGCCGCCCGCGCTTCTTGGACGCGGCGGCGACGACTGGATCAAGCGCGCCGGAAAGTGACGCGACTCGGTCAGGATGAACGAACAGATCTGCGCGACGTGCGTACCCGTCGTGATGTGCACCAGGTACTCGCGATCATCGCGGAACACATAGCCGCGCGCGAAGTCATGAAGCGTCGCGTAGACCGACTCAAAGTCCCACGCATCGCCGAAGCTTACGTGGTGGCGCTTGACCTTGGTGTCGGGCGAGACGGCGAGAACATCGTCTTCCACGATCTCGCCGAGCGACTCGAAGCGTTCCTCGTGGAGCAGCTCGAGCCGATCGATGAGGAGGTCTTCGTGTTGAAAGAGTGAGACGGTCGGACGCCAACGTTCCCAACGCTTCTTGCCCTTCGCGCCGTCGAGCGTGGTGCCGAGCAATCCAATGAGCGTAATGGGTTTGTTCATGAGTTGTCGTCGCCGCGTGCGGTACGGATAGGAGGCTATCCGTACGGATACGCAGCGCAAGGGCGCGGTCGCGTTGCGGGAAGCACGCTGTCGGAGTCGCCGTCTTCGGCTTCCCAGATGCCCTTCTCAACGCTTGCGACTCATGCTGTGAGGGCATGGCGCCCGTATCAGTACGTCGACGACGTAGCTCCGTGAAGTCGCATGTCGCTGTCCGGAGCGAGGTTGTCGAACAGCGGTCCAGTCAAGAAGTGACGTGGTATGATATTGCGTGCGACGAATACCGATTCCCGTTTTCGCCATGTCCCTCGTGATCTTCGCTGCCTGCGAAGATGATGACGCAGGCGATCCGGTGGACGCCGCGGTTGAGGACGGAATGGACGTCCCCACGGACATCCCTTCGGATGATGGTCGAGATACGACCCCTGACGGCGCTGCGCTGTGGGCGGAGTGTCCGGACGCGCCGCTTCTCGGTGTGGCGGGGACCTCTTCGGTCGATTCGTTTGAGACGGGTTTCCGTTGGGAAGATGGTTGGTCGATCGGTGAGCCGATGACCTTCCAGGTCGCGACTGATGTTCGGGGCATCGCGATCACGGTGGACCTCCCGGAGTCCTACACCGGCCTCGCGTACATCGAGAACAACGGCGCGGTCTTCCTCGACATCAACAACGACGACCCTGACCTCGAAGGCACCTCGCCGTTCTTCCACACCCCTGACAGGAGCGGCTCGATCGCGATCCCGATGGACAACGAGATCTCCGTGGAGCCGGGCTGTCTCACCATCATTCCGGCCGGGCTTGATGACCTCTCTGACTATCTCGCGGACATCTACATCGCGACGAAGCGCGGCACGGCATCACGAATGGACGTCACCGCCGTCGTCGTGGGGGACACCGTGATCGAGGAGAGCGAGATCGAGGCGGCCTTCACCGCCACCAGCGCGCTCTATGAAGGCGCGAACGCAGGCTCTGTCCGTGATGTCGAGATCGTCTATCTGGAGTGGGATTCGCCCTTCATCGATTCGGAAACCGAAGACATCCACAGCCTGAGAGCAGCGGTGGTCGGAGACGATCCTGGACGACTGAACGTGTTCTTCATTCAGGACTTCCTCGAAGAGGGCACGGCCGGCGTGGCCGCGGGGATCCCAGGACCGGTTTGGGCTCACGGGCTCGCAGGAAGCGGAGTCATCATCAGCGTGGACAACAACCTCAACGCGGACGGAGCGACGGTCGACATCGACTTCATGGCATCGGTGCTCGCTCATGAGGTCGCCCACCAAGTCGGCCTCTTTCATTCGACGGAAGCCGAGGGGCTCTTCCACGACGAGTTCGACGACACCGCCGCCTGCACGACCGCGCAGGATGCCGATGGTGATGGCTATGTGGATGCTGACGAGTGTATTGACCACGGCGGTCGGAACTTCATGTTCTGGACAGGGGGTGACTTTGACCAGAACGAGATCAGTCGATCCCAAGCGCGGATCATTTCTTTGTCCCCGGTGATGCGATGAAACAGACCCTCCTTCCAGCTCTCGTTATGGTTGCCAGTGCTTGCGCGCCGCAGCCCTCCATTCCCGCGGAGACACCGATGCCAACAGAACCACGAACCGAAACAGCGGGTCTCCCGAGCGATACGCCACGAGGTGTTCAGCCGATTCGAACGCTGCTAATGGCTCGCCACGCCGAAGATCTCCCGACCGCCGATGCGTTGAATCGCCACGACGACGCGGAAGCATCGCTCATCTACCTTAGCGAGAACGACGGCCTGTTGATGGTGCGTGGGCGAGCGCTCTCTAGTTTGCGTTTCTTCCCCACGGAGCGCGCCGAACGTCACCTGATGGCTGTGCTCCGCGCCGAGAACACGCACCCGAAGTTGCTCGCCGCCGCGCTCCAAGGTGTTCAAGGGCGAGACAGCGCCGAGGTGCTCGCGCTGGTGCGTGGATTCTCCGACCACGCCGACCCGCGGGTTCGCCGCGCCGCGGCTCAGGTGAGGCCAAGTGTGGAAGGCGACGCGCCGGGCGCTTTGGAGCCGTAAGTCAAGACGCCCTGACACGCGCGCGGAGCACGTGGTCTGTGCTCGTCAGGCGTGGATGCGCGTTCGCGAGCTCAGAAGCTACATGTGCAGGCGAGGTCGTCGGTGCCGTCGCCACGCCTCGCGCACCTGCCGCTGAAGTCATCGCGAGAGCACCGGCAGCTGTCACCCGAGTTTTCACATCGGTTCGGGCTTCGGTCCGCAGAGGGCGCGGTCCGCTCGATGCCGAGACACGAACACTCACCGTTCCGCATGCTCGAGCCGGAAGCCTCGGTCGCGTTGCAGCACGTGAAGCACGCGTCGGAGTCGCCGTCTTCGGCTTCGCAGATGTCCCAGTCGACGTACTGATACGCGCAGCCGCAGTCGCCGCTCGAGACGAGCGCGGTGTCGAACGCCAAGTCTTCACAGCATGAAACGCAGGCGTCGAGTTCCGACTCCGATCCGCAGCTCGTGGTGAAGTCGTACTTGTCGGTGTCTGGGCCGAGGTCGTCGAAGGGTGTTTCGCATCCGAGCACGAGCAGGGAGCCAGCAAGGGCAGAGACGATCGCGATCGCGGCGATGCAGTACGAGAGAACCTTCATTTTCTAACCTCAGTGTGATGTGGGCACGACGAACGGTGCCCGCCGAGCGAGGCTACCGCCCGTGTTTGGTGTTGTCTCGCCTCACTCGGGTGAGCGCGTTGGCACATCTCGGGACGACCGAGAAGCGACGAACGCGCTCGTCAGGTGTCGGACCACGAGAGTGCCAAGCACTCCGGCGGCGAGGTACAGGAACTCGCGGGTGTAGACGACGACCGGACCGAACTGATCGATTTTCACGCCGTGTGTGCTTAAGAGGACGCGACCCACCAGCTCAGGATGAGCCCTCGTCGATGGTTGGACTCGGAGAGCGGTCGAGGGCGATGAGGTGAACGACTGGCATGAACCAGTGCACGACGCAGATGAAGTACCAAATGACCGTTCGGCCGGCGGTTTCCAGATGTGGGTGATCCGGCTGAGTGTGCTTGACGAGCAAGTAAACCCAGCGGAGCCAGAATATGATGGTGAGCAAGACGCAGACCGCGTGAACGAGACGAACGGTTGTGTGTGCCTCCCCGGTGAGCGAAAGACCCACTCCACGCGTCGCGACGCAGAGCATCAGCAGGACGCTCAAGACCCTGCTCAGTCGTGTGACAACGTGCATCCAGCCCCTCCTCGTGATGAGTGTCGCACCAGTGCCTTACGCGCGTGCAGACGCTTGATGCGCGCTCATTCTATATTACTCGCGAGATAGATAGGTTGTGTAGCCGGGTTCGTTGAAAGTATTGGTGTTTTCGCCTGGCACTCCTGTTGCTCTGTACCAGTCCGAAGATCACCTCGGGTGGTCTGAACGGAGCAAGAGCAATGACGAAGCAGCACTTTACGGTTCTCAACGGCGGCGCGGACGGACTCGAGGGTCGCGTTCCGATCAAGGCGTGGGTCGACGGTGTTCCGGTCGAGGACAAGGCGATCCGTCAGCTCAAGAACATCGCTTCGCTTCCGTTCATCCACAAGCACGTCGCGGTCATGCCGGACGTTCACTTGGGGATGGGCGCGACGGTGGGTTCGGTGATCCCGACGAGCGGCGCGATTGTGCCGGCGGCGGTCGGCGTGGACATCGGCTGCGGCATGATGGCGACGCGTACCTCGCTGACGGCGAGCGATTTGCCGGACTCGCTCTCGGCGATCCGCTCGGCGATCGAGCGCGCGGTTCCGCATGGACGCACCAACGGTGGGCGCGACGGTGACCGTGGTCGCTGGAAGAACCCGCCGAAGGCGCAGCGCGAGGCGTGGAAGCTCCTCTCGCCGGGCTGGGACGCGATCACCGGGAAGCACAAGAAGGTCGCGCGCGGCGTGACGGTGGAGCATCTCGGGACGCTCGGGACGGGCAACCACTTCATTGAGGTGTGCCTCGACGAAGAGCAGCGCGTTTGGTTCATGTTGCACTCGGGTTCGCGCGGGATCGGGAACCGCATCGGGCGTTACTTCATTGGCCTGGCCAAGGAGGACATGCGCAAGTGGTTCATCAACTTGCCGGACATGGATCTGTCGTACCTCGTGGAGGGCACGGATCACTTCGACGACTACGTGACCGCGGTCTCGTGGGCGCAGGAGTACGCGCGCTTGAACCGTGAGCTGATGATGGACGCGGTGATCGAGGCGGTGCGCGCGACGGAGATCCTAAAGGACTTCGACGCGACGCTCGACGCGGTCAACTGCCACCACAACTACGTCGAGCGTGAGAACCACTTCGGCAAGAACGTGTTCGTGACCCGCAAGGGAGCCGTGCGCGCTCGAAAGGGCGACCTCGGCATCATTCCGGGCAGCATGGGCGCGCGTAGCTACATCGTTCGCGGACTCGGTAACGACGACAGCTTCCATTCCTGCAGCCACGGCGCGGGTCGGAAGATGTCGCGCACCGAGGCGAAGCGTCGCTTCACGGTCCGTGACCACGAGGCAGCGACGAAGGGCATCGAGTGTCGTAAGGACGCGTCGGTGATCGATGAGACGCCGATGGCGTACAAGTCGATCGACGACGTGATGGCGGCGCAGAGTGACCTGGTCGAGATCGCGCATACGCTTCGGCAGGTGGTGTGTGTGAAGGGATGAGACTGAGAGACCCTGGGCCTTTGCGGCCTGGGGTTTTTCGTTCTGCGATTGAACGAGGGGAGGCGAAGGTGAAGTGTTGTGCGCGCGCAGCGATCGCCCGGCCGGCGAGGCACAGGTCTCCGCTCTCTGGGACCCCTTCGGTCTCCGGCCTTTGCGGCCTCCGCCCTATCCCAAGTTCGCTGAGACCCGCGCCCCGCCGGGCGCGCTTGTCTCGTGATTGGGGGCACCGTGGATGTTGGGCCGGTCGTTATTTTGTGGAGGGGTGGCGGTGCTCGTGCATGACGCGCGGCGTGGGTGAGGCACCGCGACTTGATGCCGGGTTGTGGATGTGGGGCGGTCGTTGTTGCTGGGTCAGGTCAACGCGATCCGCGCGGCATCAACGGGTGGATCACGCGCTGCGGGATCTTCGGCTCATCGCGGTCGAGTCATTACGCGGCGGGTTGGCTCTCCGCCAGGCGTGCGCGTAGCTCCATCAGCAAACGCCCGAGCATGTTCTTCCCGCTCCCGTCGCCGCCGTCGCCCCAGTAGCTGTCGTTCTCCGTGTGCTCGACGAGCTTCGCGTCACCGGTCGATAAGAGCAGCGCGCGGAGGTCTTCGTGTTGCGTGAACTTCGCCTCGAGCGCTTCTCGCATCACGTTCACTTTCGCCGACTCCCAGTCACGCCGAAGCGGGAGCTTGCGGTCACGCCCCATGCGCGCGGCGAGCATCGGGGTCTTCTGCTTGCGCACGCGTTCCTGGATCGCGCGGTCCTTGAACTTCATCGCTTGGAAGTAGTGTTCGCTCGTCGGCCAGGTTCGCTTCTTCAAGCGGATCGGGAAGAGCGCGAAGTTGGAGAATTCTCCGAACTCGTGACCTACCGAATAGAAGTCGATTCGCTCCGTCGTCATGGCCCAAGAATAGTGCCTCGCGCAGCAAGTCGATTCCAAAGCGCGGCGCGCGGCCATAGAGTCGAGCCATGCGTGTTGGGTGGATTGAAGTTGGGGTGCTCCTTTTGTCGATCGCGGGGTGCAGCCCGGAGCCGATCGGAGGCGGTCGACGGGATGCAGGTGCGGACGGTGGGGTCGATGCCTCGCTCGATACTTCTGCGCCGGACACGAGCGGAGGGACCGATACGAGCGGGCGTCCAGACGTCCGACCGCCCGATCCGACCTGCATGACCCCTGGCGCCGACATGGACATGGACGGCTTTCCGTATGACGTCGACTGTAACGACTGCAGCGCGCAGGTGAACCCCGGCGCGTTTGACGAACCCGGCAACGGCATTGACGAAGACTGCGACGGCGTGGACGCGGTGGTCAGCGACTGCGACGTTGGCCTCGCGATCGGCTCACGCGACCCGATGGACGCCGCGCGCGCGATGGGTCTTTGCCAAGTCGCGTCCGGTTCGAGCTGGGGCGTAGTGTCCGCGCGCTACACGACGGCAGCAGGGAGCAGCGCGCCTCGATCCGCCGAGCAGCACGGTCTCGTTCCCGATCTCGGCGCGACCCGGCCGGTCGACGGGAGCAGCATGCTCGCGCTCTCCAGCGGCGTCGCACGCGCGCCTTCACAGCCAGGGTTCACGAGCGAGTGTGACGCGTTTGGGCTCTTCGACGTGGAAGGTGGTGAGGAGCCGTATCCACCCGGCTTCCCGGTCGCTTCCTCGGCGTGTCCCGGTGTTCGCGCGGGGCCTGTCTACAACTCGGTCGCGCTCGAGGTCGTCATTCGTGTCCCGACGAACGCCTTTGGCTTTCGGTTCAACAGCGGCTTCTTCACGTACGAGTACCCCGAGTTCATATGCGACGAGTTCAACGACTTCTTCGCGGTGCTCCGACAAGAGGACGGAGGGCCGCTCGAGAACATCGTGTTCGACGTGAGCGGTGAACCGGTCAGCGTGAACAACAGCTTGTTCTCCGTTTGCACACCAGGAACGTTCGGCGGGCGTCGCTTCGATTGCTCTCGCGGGCGCGGTGAGCTCTCGGCCTCGGGCTTTGACGGAACGGCGCGGTGCGGAACCGTCGACGAGTTTGGGGACCCGCTTAGTTTCGATGACGTGGGTGGAGCCACCGGCTGGCTGACGACGACGGCGCCGGTCGAAGGCGGCGCGATGCTCACGCTTCGCTTCTCGATTTGGGACTCTGGCGATGCGGACCTAGATTCAGTCGCCCTGATCGATGGCTTTGCGTGGGAGCTCGAGGACGTGGTGGACGACGCACCACAGACGCAGCCGTTGATTTGATTGGTCAGAGCTCTGGCGACCTTCTGATTCGTCATTACCTTCGCCTCGCCCGCGGCAGGGAGAATGTCCAATGGCAACATTCAAGGTCGAAGTGGTCGCGATCGCGATCGAGGAACACACAAACGCAGACGCGCTCGAGCTGGCGCGGGTCGGGAGCTACCGCTCCGTCGTGCGCAAGGGTCAGTTTTCGACGGGCGATCTTGTCGCGTACATCCCTGAGCAGGCGATCGTGCCGGACGCGTTGCTCGAGGAGCTGGGTCTGACCGGGCGCCTCGCGGGCAAGGGCAAGAACCGGGTCAAGGCGGTGCGTCTTCGCGGCGTGCTGAGTCAGGGTCTGTGCGTGGCCGCGCGTCCGCACTGGTCGCTGGGCGACGACGTGGGCGAAGAGCTCGGCATCGAGAAGTACGTGCCGGAGATCCCAACCCAGCTCGCGGGCGAAGTGCGCGCGATGGTCGGCAAGACGCTCAAGTACGACGTCGAGAACATCAAGCGCTTCCCTGACGTGCTGAAGGAAGGTGAAGAGGTCGTGATGACCGAGAAGCTTCACGGCACCTGGTGCATGGTGGGCCTCATCGATGACGAGATCGTGATCTCGTCGAAGGGCCAGTCGGCCAAGGGACTCGCGTTCGTTCCGGGCGTCGACAACACCTACACCCGGGTCGCGATCCAGCTCAAGCTCGAGCAGGCGCTTCGCGCGACGGGGGAAGCGGCGATCTATGTGCTCGGCGAGGTGTTCGGCCGCGGTCTGCAGGACCTTCAGTACGGACAGCGCGAGGCGTGCTTCCGCGTCTTCGATGTCTATGTGGGTCGGCCGACGCAGGGGGGCTACCTGAGCGACGCCGACCTCGACGCGTTTTGCGAAACGCACGCCATCGAACGCGTCCCGATCTTGTACCGCGGACCGCTCTCGGAAGAGGCGCTCGCGGAACACACGAACGGCCAGGAGTCCATCAGCGGCGAAGGCGCGCACATGCGCGAAGGCGTCGTGGTGCGTCCGGTGGTCGAGCGTCGCGATGACGAGCTCGGGCGCGTTCAGCTCAAGTCGATCTCGGACGCCTACTTGCTGCGCAAGGGCGGTACCGAGTTCAACTAGGCTCAGATGGCGACCTGCTCTGCGTAAAGCGGGCGGGTCGTTGCTGTTCGATTCACAAAACACGGAAGGTCTCGCGCGGTTCATGCTCGACTCGCGTCGCTCTCGTCACGCGCGTTCGCAGTCGAGATGAGCGAGGGCGAGCGGGGGACGCCAGGCAGCCTCCGCGGGATCGCGGCTTGGTGCGAGGTGCTCGACGCGTCAACGATTTGTGATCTGGGTGGCTGTGGGTGACCACTGCGGGTGATGACGCCGGAGCGACTGACCGCGCGCTCGTCTCGACGCGAGCGTCGCGATAAGGTGGGGCATGCGCTTCCTCCTGCTGATCGTCGTGTTCACGCACGCAGTGGGTTGCGCCGATGAACCTGCTCCCGGCATCCCGTTCGACTCCGGAGCGCGTGACTCGGGTTCGCCTCCGCCAGATACGAGTCGCGATGCGACTGGCGCGCTCGACACCCACGCGATGCGGGACTCGGCGCCCGACACACGACCTGAGGTGTGTGAGCCGGGCGCCGGAAGCGATCTCGATGGGGACGGCTTCCCGTTCGAGCGCGACTGCGATGACTGTGATCGGAACGTGAACCCCGGGGCGTTCGACGCGCCAGGGAACGACATGGACGAAGACTGTGACGGCGCGGACGCGGTCGTTTCTCGATGTGATGAAGGGCTCGCGATCGATTCGGGTGACCCGATGGACGCGGCCCGCGCGATCGGTCTTTGCCGACGTTCAGAGGGCTTCAGCTGGGGAGTCGTCAACGCGTTCTACACGACCGCGTCGGGAACCGTGTTGACCCGTTCACCGCTGCAACGAGGCCTGTTGTCCGACTTCGGAACGGTCTCGCCATTGGAAGGAGAGAGCATGCTCGCGCTCTCGAGCGGGGCGGCGCGGACGCCCGGACAGGATGGGTACACCTCCGAATGCGATGACTTCAACGGCGGGCTCTCGGAACCTTACCCCCCCGGCTTTCCCGTTCGCTCTGCGGCATGCCCGGGAGTGCGAAGCGGAGATGTCTTTGATTCGATCGCGCTTGAGATCGAGATCTTGGTCCCGACTAACGCCTATGGCTTTCGCTTCAACACGACCTTCTACACCTACGAGTACCCGGCATACATCTGCGATGCGTTCAACGACGTCTTCGCGGTGCTTCGTCAGGAGGACGACGGTCCGCTCCAGAACATCGCCTTCGATGAACGCGGAGAGCCGATCAGCGTGAACAACAGCCTCTTCACGGTCTGCACGCCCGGGTTCCACGGTGGACGAGACTTTTCCTGCGGCCGCGGACGCGACGCGCTCCGATCGACCGGTTTCGAAGGCGAAGCGATGTGCGGAACCGTGGACGTCTTCGGGCGCCCGGTTGACGTGCGCGACGTCGGCGGCGCGACGGGTTGGTTGACCACGTTCGCGCCAGTCACTGGTGGATCGCGGCTCACGTTGCGCTTCGCGATCTGGGACTCGGGCGATGGTGAGCTCGACTCACTCGCCCTGATCGATCGCTTTGAGTGGGAGCTGTCCGAGGAGGCGCGGCTCGACGCCCCTTCGACACGGCCGCACCTCTAGCAGCAACGAGACGCAGAGCGTGCTTCAACGGTCGCTGGGCATGACCCGTTGTAGAACCGCGCACATAGCGCTCACGGATCAGGTGTTCGGCTCGCGCTCGGAATTCCAGTACCCTCCGCGCCATGCCCATCTCGTTTCGGCTCAACGGCGAAGAGGTCGTCGCGGACGGCGTCGATCCCCACGTCTCGCTGCTTCATTTTCTTCGCGATCGCGGACTCACGGGGACCAAGGAAGGGTGCGCTGAAGGTGAGTGCGGCGCTTGCGCGGTCGCGTTCGTGCGGCGCGGTCCGGACGGCAAGACCCGCTACGTCGGGATGAACAGCTGCTTGGTCTTGTTGCCGAGCGTAGACGGCCAAGAGCTCGTGACCGTCGAGGGCATCGCGAACGGGGACGCGCTCCACCCGGTACAAGAAGCGATGGTCGAGACCGGCGGATCCCAGTGCGGCTATTGCACCCCGGGCTTCGTCGTCTCGATGTTCTCGGAGTACTACCGAGACGGTCGCGTCGCCGGGAAAGACGGCTTCGATCCGGAGTCGATCAGCGGCAATCTCTGTCGCTGCACGGGGTACCGCCCCATCCGGGACGCGGTGGTGCAGCTCGGCTTGCCCAAGAAGGGAGACCGACACCTCTCGCGTCTGGACGACGCGGCGCCGTCTGTCGCCGCCGTGGAATACGTCGGCGCGGGCGTTCCCTTCTTTCGTCCGCTCACGCTCAAGGACACGTTCCCGATCTTGGCCAAGCACCCCGACGCCACCTTGGTCACCGGCGGGACCGACATCGTCGTTGAGGTGAACCAAATGGAGCGCCGCTTCTCCGCGATCGTCTCGCTTGAGTCGGTTTGCGATCTCTACACATGGGATCTCGCGGACGACGCGCTCACCATCGGCGCTGCGGTTCCGCTCAGCCAGATCGAAGAGCGTCTGCACGGGACCGGCTTGCTCCCGATGCTCGAGCAGGTGCTCCCGCTCTTCTCGTCGCGGCTCATCCGAAACCGCGCGACGCTCGGCGGGAACATCGCGGTCGCGTCGCCGATCGGCGACAGCCCGCCGGTTCTTTTGGCGCTCGATGCCCGCGTGGTCATCGCGAGCGCGTCCGGGGAGCGAGAGGTCGCGCTCGATCAATTCTTCACGGGGTATCGCGCGACGGTGCTCAAGCCGGGCGAGCTCATCAAGAGCATCATCCTCCCCCGGCCGTTCCCCGTGGTCAGCAAGTTCTACAAGGTGAGCAAACGCGTCATGGACGACATCTCAACGGTCGCGGCCGGTCTCGCGGTCGACATCGGCGACGATGGCAAGGTGACCCGCGCGCGGTTGGCATATGGAGGCGTCGCCGCGACCCCGGCCCGGGCGTACGACGCGGAACGAGAGCTCGTTGGGCACGCGTTCGACGCGGCGTCCATCGCGCGCGCCAAAGAGAAACTCGCGACCGCGTTTACCCCGATGAGTGACCACCGCGGGTCCGCCAGCTACCGCAACGCGATGGTCGTCAGCCTGTTAGAGAAGTTCGCGCATGACATGTCCAGCGAGCTCGGGAGCGCGTCATGACGCACGTCGGCAAGAGCATCAGTCACGAGAGCGCGCGTGGACACGTGACCGGCGCCGCCCTCTACACCGACGACCTCAAGACGCGCTTCGCGAACGTCTTGTCCGCGTGGCCGGTGTGTTCTCCACACGCTCATGCCAAGGTCGTCTCGATCGACGCGAGCGAGGCGCTCACGATGGAGGGCGTCGCCACGGTGCTCACGGGTGACGACGTCCCTGGTAACGGGAACACGGGACCGGCGCGGCAAGACGAGCCGCTCTTCCCGGACGTGGTCGTCTATCACGGGCAAGCGGTCTGCTGGGTGCTCGCGGAGACCGAGCTCCTCGCGCGACAAGCGGTGAAGAAGGTCAAGGTGGAGTACGAAGCGCTCGAGCCGATCCTCACGATTGAGGACGCGATCGCGAAAGACAGCTTTCACACCAAGCCGCTCGTGATCGACTCCGGCGAGGTGAACGCGACGCTCTCGCAGCACAAGACGCTTAGCGGCGAGGTGCACGTCGGCGGGCAAGAGCACTTCTACCTCGAGGCCCAGGCGGCCATCGTCTACCAAGACGAGTCCGGTGGCTTCCAGGTTCACAGCAGCACGCAGCACCCGACCGAGACGCAGATGATCGTCGCGCGGGTGCTCGGGCTCTCGAGCCACGACGTCAGCTGTCAGTCGCTGCGCATGGGCGGCGCGTTCGGCGGAAAAGAAGTGCAGGCGAACGCCTGGGCGTCGGTCGCGGCGGTCGGCGCCAACAAGACCGGTCGCCCGGTTCGCGTCCGTCTCGATCGTCAGCGCGACATGGCGCTCACCGGAAAGCGACATCCGTTCCTCGGTCGCTACAAGATCGCCTACGGTGACGACGGCGAGATCTTCGCTGCTGACATCGAGCTCTTTAGCGACGGAGGGTGGAGCCTCGACCTCTCCGAGCCGGTGATGTTCCGCGCGATGTTCCACGTCGACAACTGCTACCGGATCGATCACCTCCGCGTGGTCGGCCGCGTCTGCAACACGCACAAGACCTCGCAGACCGCGTTCCGCGGCTTTGGGGGGCCGCAGGGCATGGTCGTGATCGAAGACGCGATCGATCGAGTCGCCCGAGCGACCGGCTTGCCACCCGAGATCGTTCGCGAGAAAAATTTCTATCGCGAAGGTGACCGCACGCACTTTGGTCAGCGCGTCACGCAAGCCGAGCGCGTGACCCGGGTCGTCGACGAGGTGAAGCGCGACGCTGATTTCGCGCATCGCCGCGAAGCGATTCGCCGCTTCAACGAGACCCACGAAACGGTGAAGCGCGGGATCGCGGTGACGCCGGTGAAGTTCGGGATCTCGTTCACGACGGCGTTCTTTAACCAGGCCGGCGCGCTCGTGTTGCTCTACGCCGATGGCAGCGTGCAGCTCAACCACGGCGGCACGGAGATGGGGCAGGGCCTCCACACCAAGATGCTCCAGATCGCCGCGGACGCCTTGGGGACCCCGCTCGAGAGCGTCCGGATGATGCCGACGCGTACCGACAAGGTGCCGAACACCAGCGCCACCGCGGCCAGCAGCGGAACCGATCTCAACGGCGCGGCGGTGCGTGACGCGTGCCAGCAGATCCGTGAACGGCTCGCCTTGGTCGCGTCGCAGAAGCTCGGCGCCAGCAAAGACGACATCGAGTTTGGTGACGGCAAGGCCTGGGTGTTCGGGTCGCCGGAGACGACGGTCAGCTTCGCGGAGCTCGCCAAGACCGCGTACCTTCAGCGGCTCCCGCTCTTCGCGACCGGCTACTACCGCACCCCGAAGATCAAGTACGACGAAGAAGCGGGGAGCGGGAAGCCCTTCCACTACTTCGCGTACGGCGCGGCCATCACCGAGGTCGAGGTCGACCGCTTCACCGGGCAGTACACCATCGTGCGCGCGGACGTGGTGCATGACGTGGGCGACAGCATCTCGCCGCTGGTCGACAAGGGTCAGGTCGAGGGAGGCTACATTCAGGGTCTCGGTTGGCTCACGACCGAGGAGCTGGTCTGGCGTCAAGACGATCGCGCCAAGGGAATGCTCGCGACGCGAGGCGCCAGTACCTACAAGCTCCCGACCTTGGGCGAGTGCCCGGAAGAGTTCCACGTGCGCTTGCTTGATCGCGCGACGGAGCCGAGCGTCATCCATGGAAGCAAAGCGGTCGGAGAGCCGCCGCTGATGTTGGCGATCAGCGCGCGGGAAGCGCTGCGCGATGCGGTCGCGGCGTTCGGATCTGGAGGGAAGCGGCCCGAGGGGATCCCGCTCGGATGTCCGAGCACTCCGGAAGCCGTTTTCTGGGCGATTCAGAACGTCACTGCGCGGGTGCAGAAGGTCGCGGCGGAGTAGTGGCGAGCGAACATTGTCGGGCGCTCTCGGATCGGATCGAGCGACTTCGCGTGCGCTGCGACGAGGTGAACATTCCCGCGTTCACCCTCACGTCTCCGCACATGCAGTACGCGAGGACTCTTGAGTACGTGCACGGCGTCGCGTTCCCGTCACTCCCGCCGCTTTACACCGAACTGATCGCCACCATCGGTGGGTACCCGATGTTCGGGCTCGGTTACTACGACCGCGAAGGGTTTTCGTTTCTGCCGCCTTCGCCGATGGAAGTACTCTCGCCGAACGTCTCAGGCGAAGACGACAATTGGGTACGCCCGAACAAGACCGGACCCACCCACTGCCCGCACGCGTTCTTTTGTGGATACGACCTGTCGGACCTCGAGGGTTGGGTGTTCATCGGGAACGACGTTTGGTTGATGGAGCGCGGAATGGTGTCCGAGCACGTCGGGTCGTTCTTCGATTGGTTCTCCCAAATACTCGACCAGAGCCTCGCGCGCCTCGACGTGAGCGAGGACGAGCTCGACGCGTTCCGAGAAGCGGTGAAGGAAGAGCCTGATCCGCATCGGCTCTATGACTACTCGCTGGAGACAATGACGATCCCAGCGACGCGCACGGCGGAGGATCTCGCGCTGCAGTGGGTTTGCCACCAGGCGGGGTCTCCGTACTCGTATGGGGTTTTCCAGGACGGCGCGTGGGCCATCGAAATGGGCAAGCGCTTCCTGAGCGTAAGGCCGTTCACAGCGGGCGCTGCCGAGGTCATCCTCGCGGGCGAGGGCGCCAGCTATGGAGGGCCGTGGGTGAAAATCGACGCCACCGGGAAGTTGATCACGTGACGGTGACCCTGAGATTTTTCATCAAAGCGTGAGACCGCCAACACGACTTGGGTCGTCCTTTTGGGTAGTCTCTGCGGCATGTTGCGCCTCATCACGATCGGCTTTTCTCTTTTCCTCGCTGCGCTGACTTGGTCGGCGACCGCTTCGGCTCAGCTCCCAAACGGTGACGCCTGCGGTGTCTCAGCGGATTGCGACAGCGGCTTCTGCGTCGACGGCGTCTGCTGCGAGAGCGACTGCACCGATGCGTGTTCGTTTTGCGCAACGTCCGGAAGTGAGGGCACCTGCGGCCCGGTCACGGGAGCGCCTCTGGGTGGACGAACCGGATGCGACGAGTGCGCCGCCGGAACATGCGTTGACCTGAACGCGCTCGGTGATGCCTGCACGATGGATTCGGAGTGCGGAAGCGGACACTGCACGGACGGGTTCTGCTGTGAGCGCGCGTGCACCGGAACGTGCAAGTCGTGTGGCGAACCCGGCGAAGAGGGCGAGTGTGTCGCCATCAGTGGCGCGCCGCGTAGCGATCGCACCGGGTGCGCGACCTGCGACACGGGCGTGTGCGTGGATACCGGCGATGGCTCGCTCGGTTCAATCTGTACGGTCGGCACGGACTGCGACAGCGACTTCTGTGTGGATGGGGTCTGTTGTGAGCGCGCGTGCCGAGGCGTCTGTCGGGCGTGCGGAGAGCCGGGCAGCGAAGGCATGTGTGTCCCGGTCGACGGCTCGCCGCGAGGGGATCGCGAAGGCTGCACGACCTGTGACGGTGGCGCGTGTGCTGACATTCCGCTTGAGCCGCTTGGCGCGAGCTGCACCACGGCGATGGGATGCGAGAGCGGACACTGCGTCGACGGCGTGTGCTGCGAGCGCGCGTGTCGCGGCCTGTGCAGGGCATGCGGCGAGCCCGGACAAGAAGGATCATGCGTCACCGTGGACGGCGCGCCGCGAGGAGATCGCGTCGGTTGCGCGGAGTGCGACAGCGGCGTCTGCATCGACGTTGGGTTGTCGGTCTTGGGCGCCAGCTGCGGCGAAGGTTCCGAGTGCGACTCGGGCTTCTGTGTCGACGGCGTTTGCTGTGAGAACACCTGCGGTGAAGCGTGCAACGCCTGCGCGGAGCCCGGAACCGAAGGAATGTGCACGCCGGTCAGCGGCCCCGCCCGCGGAGACCGCGTCGCGGCCTGCGCGACGAGCTGCACCGAGGGCGTGTGCACCGATGGTGAGCCAGGCTCGGCGTGTGGCGTGAACGAAGAGTGCCTCAGCGGGTTCTGCGCGGATGGGGTGTGTTGCGAGCGTGAGTGCGAGGGCACCTGCCGCGCCTGCGCGGAGCCGGGACAAGAAGGACAGTGCGTGCTCGTGAGCGGAGCGCCGCGCGGTGATCGCACGGGTTGCGCGACCTGCAACGAAGGTGTGTGCGCGGGCTTCGAGCCGACCGGCGACGAGTGTGACGTCGGGACGGACTGCGCGAGCGGTCGTTGCACCGATGGCTTCTGCTGCGAGCGCTACTGCCGCGGTGGCTGCAAGTCTTGCGGCGAGCCAGGGCTCGAAGGTGAGTGCGCCCCGATCAGTGGCGACCCCCGCGGCGACCGTGATCTCTGCATCGCCTGCAACGAAGGCCGCTGCGTCGGCTTCGAGTCGCAGGGTGCGCTCTGCGTTGAGGACACCGACTGCGCGAGCGGTTACTGCACCGACGGCGTGTGCTGCGAGCGCGAGTGCCGCGGCCCCTGTCGCGCCTGCGCGGAACCGGGCTCCGAGGGCTCATGTGTGCCGGTGACGGGAACGCCTCGAAGCGGACGCGAAGGGTGCACGACCTGCAGCGACGGCGCGTGTGTGGAAGGCGCGGACGCCGCGTTCTTCCTCTCGTCGTGCGAGCTCGGCGGCGACTGCTTCGCGCCGCTTGGCGTGTCGGATGAGCCCTTCGTCAGCGCGCCCGCGCTTCGTCTGCCGGACGGTGGTGGGCTGACCGAGACACTTCCGGGTGAAGTCGATCCCAACATCTGTAGCGTGAGCGTCGGTGGAACCCCGCCGTACGCGATGTTTGTGCTGCTCGGCCTGTTCGTGGCCTGGCGTCGACGCAACTAACGTCGTCCTACCCGTTCTTGGGTTCCGCGAAGATCCGAATGCGGGCATCGTTCGCTCCTTGAATGAGGAGCGTTCGATGACTCGTGATCGGTTGGTAGGTAGTGTGGTGTTCGCGGCGATGTTCGCGACCCTAGTGTTGTCGGGTTGCGGCGGTGACTCGTGTCCGGGCATCGAGTGTGGAGACGTTTGCGTCATCCCGAACTCTGACCCGCGCAACTGCGGGGCGTGCGGGATCGTCTGCGTGGCCGGTCAGGTCTGCTCCGCAGGGGCGTGTACCGCGACCTGCGCGACTGGGACGACGGACTGCGATGGTGCCTGTGTCGACACGACGCGGGACGCGCTGAACTGCGGCGGCTGCGGCGTGGCCTGTGCTCCTGGCGAGGCGTGTTCCGACTCCGCGTGCGTCCCTTCGTGTCAGGCGGGTCAAACGAACTGCTCCGGGGAGTGCGTGATCACGGATCGCGATCCGCTGCACTGCGGCGCGTGCGGCACGGTGTGCCCCTCTGGAGAGGTCTGCACGAGTGGAGCGTGTGCGGTGGCGTGTCCTGAAGGTCGCGTGAACTGTGGCGGCGCCTGCCTCGACACGGCGGTGGATCCGATGAACTGCGGCGCGTGCGGAAACGCCTGCGCGCCGGACGAGCGCTGCGTTGCCGGCGCCTGTTCCGGGACACCGTGCCCCGATGGCGAGACCAACTGCTTCGGCGAGTGCGTCGACCTCGCGACCAACGTATCGAACTGTGGGGCCTGCGGGATGGCGTGTCTCGACGGACTCTCGTGTGTCGACATGAGCTGCGCGCTCACGTGTGACAGCGACCAGGTGGACTGCGACGGCGCTTGCGTGAACACGTCGACCGACCCCTCGCACTGCGGCGGTTGCGGCGCGACCTGCGCGGACGGCGAGAGCTGCGTCGCTGGCGTGTGCGGTATCGAGTGCTCGACGGGTCTCACGGACTGCGACGGCATGTGTGCCAACACGATGAGCGACCGCGCGAACTGCGGCGCGTGCGGGACGGCCTGCGCGGCGGGCGAGATCTGCGCGCTCGGCTCGTGCGAGGTGAGCTGCGGCGAAGGGCTCACCGCGTGTGGCGAGATGTGCACCAGCACCATGTTCGATCCGATGAACTGTGGCGCGTGCGGGACCACCTGTGACGCCGGGGAGGCCTGCGTCAGCGGGGCCTGTGCCGCGCTCGCCGTGACCGCGCCAGACAGCGTGCTCATCTACTCGCAGAGCTTCGGCACGGAGGGGGTTCCGGCGGAACAAGCGGCGGAGCGCCTCGAGGCCAGCACGGTGACCGCGACCACCACGGGCACGGCCTTCGCGACCGCGTACGACAGCCGCACGTGGGACATCGTCGTGGTGGACGCCGCTGGCTCAGGTCTCCCGACGGAGGTGACCAGCCGGATCCGGACGCGGATCACCGCAGGCGAGCGCTTGAGCTTTGCGTGGTGGAACCTCGATTCCGACCCCTCGCTCGCCTCTGCGCTCGGCGTCTCGACCGTCTCCTACGGCTCGCCGCAGCAGGTCTTCCCTGCCGCGGCGGCGCCGGTGAACCTCTTCTCGATGGTCGAGACGCTTACCCCGCCGCTCATCTCGACGCGCGACGCGGGCGACAATGGCGACTTCCTGACGCTCACAGGCGCCGGCTCGATCCTGTGCACCGCGGGCTCCGCGGCGGGCCAGGCGCTGGTGGTCTCGACGTTCTCCGATCGCGTCCTCGTGCTCGGCTACCTGCCCTTCGACTTCACGACGCGGGATGGCGACATGGACATGGTTCCCGACATCGTCGAGATGTACGTGAACCAGTTCACGTACCTGATGAGCAACTAGCTCCTGGGACGAAACCCTGTACAAGCAGACAGGAGCGGGCGCGCGGCGAGAGTCGCGCGCCTTTTCTTTGTCGGGAGTGCGCTATAGTCGACAGGTGGCGACGCTCCACAAGACCTTGATGCACGCGCTCCTCACGAGCGCCTTGCTCTTCATGGTCGCCGCGCCGGGCTTCGCGCGCATCGACAGCTTTCGCTGCTTGATGACCCAGTCGACGCACTTCGGCGTGTGCTGCGCGAAGGTCCCGGTGAACAAGCGCAGCGAGGTGCGCCGCGTGCCGCCGAACTGCTGCGCGCGGATGTGGGACGGCAGCGCGCCCCTCTCCGCTGAGGTCGCTCCGCAGATCTTCATCGCGGTCGCTCCGCTGGCGAACGTCATCGCCGTTCGAGACATCACCTCGCGGCCTTCGGTTTCCGCGCGCTTCGTGGTGACCCGGAGCCGCGCGCCGCCCGATCCGCTACGGCTCACGACCTCTCGTTTCTTGATCTGATCCGGTCGGCGCGTCGCCTTTATTGGCGCGCGCGTGCTGCGTCGCATCGTCGCGACGTACCGCTACCTCATGCGCCGGCCTCGGCGCGGAGCGTGATCCATGAAACCGGTTCTGATCCTTGTGCTCGGCCTCCTCGCCGGGTGTGCTTCCTTTTCCTCCACTCGTTCGTCGCTGCGCGAAGCGCGCGATCTAGAGCGCGCCCAGGCGCGCGTGAGCCAACAAGAGCTCGCCCTCGATGGACCTCTCCGTCGCGACGCGCTCCTGCGCGCGGTGCTGGCGCGGAACCCGAGCGTGCAAGCGGCGCTCGCGTCTTGGCGCGCGATGGTCGAGCGGGCGGAAGGGAGCGCGAGCTTCCCAGCGACGCGCGTCGAGTACGCCCTCGCCCCGATCTCCATTTTTGATCGAGACGTCCGCTACGGACAGCGGATCAGCGTTTCGCAGATGTTGCCCGCTCCTGGGGTTCGCGCGCGACGAGAAGCCGCCCTCCTGGCTCATGCGGAGGCGCACCGCGCGGATGTCCTCGAGGTTCGTCTCGGGCTCGCGGTGGCGGCCGCCTCGCGCTTCGAAGAGCTTCGTTCGATCGCGCGGGCGCTCTCCCTCAACACGCGGCATCGCGATGTCGCGTCGGACCTGAAACAGGTGGCGCTGGACGTAATCGCGAGCGGTCGCGGTGAGCCGACCGCGCCGCTTCGAGCCGAGGTCGCGCTCGCACGTGCGGAGGTCGCGCGCGAAGAGCTGCTCGCGCGCCAGCGCGGTCTTCAGGCAGAGGTCAACGCGCTCCTTCATCGCGCCCCGGAGGCGCCGCTGCCGGAACCGTCGCTAGAGCCAGACGCCCAAGACGCCCACGCGCTTGCCGACGACGACGTCGAGGCGCGCCCCGATCTCGCTCGGCTTGACGCTCAGCTCGCCGCGGAAGAGGCGCGCGCTTCCCTCGCGCAAAGCGAGCGTCGACCTCGCTTCGGCGTGATGGCGACCTATAGCTCCATGTGGGCCCAGCTCGCGCACCAGGTCATGGTCGGCGTGGCGGTCGAGGTGCCGCTGTCCCGCGCCGCTCAGAACGCAGAGGTCGCGCGAGCGCAATCGCAGCGCCGTGCCTACGCGCTGACGCGTGAGGCAACGGTTTCGTACGCGCGCGGAGAAGCCGCGAAGGAGCGAGCGATCATGGAAGGCGCCAGGCGGGTCCTCGCGCTGCTCTCGGAGCGCGAACTGCCCGCCGCCGAGGAACAGCTCGAGACCGCGCGCTCTGCGTACGTCACGGGTCGCGCGCCTTTTGAGTCGCTCTTGTCGGCGGCGCACGCGGTGCATGACGCGGAGCTCCGGATCATCGCGGCCGAGACCGAGCGGGCGCTAGCGTCGCTCCGTCACGCCTTCGCAGTCGGGCGGATCCCGCTGCGCGATACGGAGACGCCATGAGACGCGTTGAGGTCGTGACGTCAGTGGTGCTCGCGGGGCTCTTGATCGCCGGTCTGGTGTTTCGCGAAGAGCTCGTCGCGTGGTTCCGCGCGGAGCCGCAGCCCGCGGACGAGACGAGTGAATCGGAGGCGCATGAGAGCGCGCCGGGCACGGCGGACCAGGTCTCGCCCCATCGATTTTCCGACGACGCGCAGTCGCACTTGAACGAGGCCCTCGCGGCGTATGAAGAAGCACGCGCGGCGTTGGCGAGTGATCTGCGCCCCGACGCGACGCTGGTGGCTCGTTTCACGCGCGCGATGGAGCGGCTCGCGGAGCACGCCCCGGCGTCGCTCGCCGCGCTCGCCCGAAGCGCGTCTCAGGAGCGGCTGGACGCGGCGGATCTCGAGGTCGTGCGGGAGCGATTTGGATCATGGAGTCGCCCGCTCGCGTATGCGCTGCGCGCTGATCCACGGCTCGCTGAAGGCCGCGTCCTCTTTCACTGCCCCATGGCCCGCGCCTTCCCGCGCTGGATCCAAGACGCCGATACGCCTATGGCCAATCCCTACATGGGCACGCGGATGCTCCAGTGTGGCTACCGCGTTGACCTCGCGGAGACCGAGACGCCGGACAATTCTCCGGTCGCTTACTACACCTGCGGCATGCACCCGTCGGTGCATCACGACACGGTCGGTGCGTGTCCGATCTGCGGAATGGATCTGACACCGGTGACGGAGCGCGAGGTGGAGACC
Organism: uncultured bacterium; assembly: GCA_938024995.1. Taxonomy (GTDB): domain Bacteria; phylum Myxococcota_A; class Polyangia; order Polyangiales; family Houyiibacteriaceae; genus CALJDU01. The sequence continues at coordinate 33,609 of CALJDU010000049.1, read as the reverse complement.
GGGGTCCTGTCCATCGACGAGGCGCGACGTGAACGGAGCGGGTTCGCGTTGAGCCGGGCAGCACGCGTGCCGCTTGAGGTCAGCGTCCGCGCCGTCGGGCGCGTTGTTGTCGACGAGCGCAAGCTGCGCGACGTGAGCCTCCGAATGAGCGGATTCGTCCGCCGACTCAACGTCGACGAGCTGGGGCAGCGGGTGCGGCGGAACCAAACGCTGATGACGATCTACAGCCCGGAGCTCTACGCCGCTCAGCTCGAGTACCTCACCGCGCTGCGCTCCCGAGCGTTTCGCAAGCAAGCGTCCGCGGTGAGGGAGAACCCGCTGGCGGCGGCTGCCCGACAGCGCTTGGTGCTGCTCGGGATGTCGCCTCGTCAGGTAACGCGGATCGCGGAGCGGGGAGAGGCGAGCGAGAACGTCCCGATCATCTCCACGGTCGCGGGCTACGTCATCGAAAAGAACGTCGTCCGCGGCGGTCATGTCGAAGCGGGTGAGCGGGTGTTCCGGATCGCTGACCTCTCGGAGGTCTGGGTCGAAGCCGAGGTGAACGAGCGCGACATTCCTCAGGTCGCCGTGGGGCAAGCGGTGCGCGTCTCGGTCGGCGGGCGCGAGCGGGAGGGGCGCGTGTCTTTCGTCGCGCCACGGCTCACCGAGACCCGCGCCATGAAGGTCCGCGTGGAGCTCGACAACGCGGACCTCGCGCTCCGCCCCGACATGGTGGCGAACGTCTCCTTCGCGCGCGAGATCGGCTCGCCGCTGAGCGTCCCAGAGTCGGCCGTGATGGTCACCGGAGATCGACGCGTGGTGTTTGTCGATGTCGGGCGCGGACGCGTCGAGCCACGCGAGATCGAGGTCGCCGGGCGCACCAACGGGCGCGTCGTCGTCACGTCCGGGCTGGAGGAAGGAGATGAGGTCGTCTCGTCCGGGACGTTCTTGATCGCGTCGGAGAGCCGTCTTCGTACCCCGCGCCTCTGGGATGACGCGCCGTGATCGCGACCCTCGTAAAGGCCTGCGCGGAGAAGCCGGCCGTGACGCTGCTGCTCGCGCTCGTTTGCGCGGGGGTTGGTGTTGGTGCGCTCACGGAGACCTCGCTCGACGCGGTCCCCGATCTCTCTGACACCCAGGTCATCGTCTTTACGGAGTGGCCTGGGCAGAGCCCGCAGCTGGTCGAGGATCAGGTGACGCGCCCGATCTCGACGCTCTTGCGTTCGTCCCCGCGCGCGCAGGTCGTGCGTGGACAGTCGTTCCTCGGCTTGTCGTTCGTCTACGTGATCTTCGAGGACGGCACCGATCTGTACTGGGCGCGCGCTCGTGTTCTCGAAGCGCTCTCGGGCGCGAGCGTGAACCTGCCGCCCGGGGTGCGACCGACTCTCGGCCCTGACGCGACCGGAGTGGGGTGGGTCTATCAGTACGCCCTGGTGGATCAGACCGGAGCGCGTGACCTCGCGAGTCTCCGCACGTTGCACGACGTCACCGTGAAGGACGCGCTGGCGAGCGTGCCTGGGGTCGCGGAGGTCGCGTCGGTGGGCGGCTTCGTGCGCCAGCTTCAGGTGCAAGCGGACCCAGTGCGGATGGAGGCGCACGGGGTGTCGATTCAAGAGGTCGCGCGGGCGAGCGCGGCGGCGAACGGCGAGGTGAGCGCGCGCGTACTGGAGCTGGCGGGGCACGAGCACGCGGTGCGCGGTCGCGGCTACGTTCGGTCCGCGGAGGATCTGCGCGTGTCTCCGGTCGCGATGCGCGGCGATGAGTCGATCCGCGTTCATGACGTCGCGGAGGTGACGCTCGGGCCAGAGCTTCGTCGAGGGGTCGCGGATCTCGACGGCAACGGCGAGGTGGTCGGCGGCATCGTGGTCATGCGTTCTGGCGAGAACGCGCTGAAGGTCATCGCGCGGATCAAAGAACGCGTGAAGGCGCTCACGTTGCCGGACGGGGTCGAGGTCGTGACCACCTACGACCGCAGCGAGCTGATCGAAGAATCGGTGTCGACGCTCAAGGTCGCGCTAGTCGAAGAGATGGCCGTGGTCGCGATCGTGATCTTGCTCTTCTTGCTGAGCGTTCGGAGCGCGCTGATCCCCATCCTCACGTTGCCCCTCGGCGTCTTGCTCGCGTTCGTGCCAATGGTCGCGCAGGGGATCACGGCGAACATCATGTCGCTCGGCGGGATCGCGATCGCGATCGGCGCGATGGTCGACGCGGCGATCGTGGTGATCGAGAACGTGCATCAGAAGCTGGGGACGGTGGAGCGTGACGCGCTGGATGACGCGGAGCGGCGGCGCGTTACGATCGAAGCGATCCAAGAGGTCGCGCCTTCCGTGTTTTTTTCGCTCTTGGTGATCACGGTCTCGTTCCTTCCCGTCTTCGCGCTCACCGGAACCGAGGGCAGGCTGTTCTCGCCGCTCGCCTACACCAAGACCTACTCCATGGGATTCGCGGCGGTGCTCTCGGTGACCGTGGTGCCCGCGCTCGTCGCGCTCCTGGTACGCGACGCCTTGCCCGAAGACGCGCACCCGCTCTCGCGATGTCTGACCTTCCTCTACGCGCCGGTCGTCCGCGTTGTCGTGCGCTATCGCGTCTTGGTCTTCGCGCTCGCGCTCATCGCGCTCGTGCTCACGCTTCCGCTGCTCACTCGGATCGAGTCCGAGTTCATGCCGCCGCTCTTCGAAGGCGACCTCTTGTACATGCCGTCCGCGCCGCCCGGGATGTCGGTGGAAGAGGCGCGCCGCGTGATGACGGACATGGATCGGCGACTGAGCGAGGTTCCCGAGGTCGCGCGCGTGTTTGGGAAAATGGGGCGCGCGGAGACCGCGACCGACCCCGCCCCGCTCTCGATGGCCGAGATCACGATTCGGCTAAAGCCGCGTCATGAGTGGCGCGCGGGGTTGACGTACGACGCGCTGATCGCGGAGCTCGACGAGCTCATGCAGTACCCCGGCATGCCGAACGTCTGGTGGATGCCGATTCAGACCCGTACCGAGATGCTGGCGACGGGGGTGCGCGCGCCGCTGGGAATCAAAGTGCTGGGAGAAGACCTCACGACGATCGCGCGCGCCGCGACGCAGATCGAGTCCGCTTTGACCTCCGTGCCCGGGACCCGAAGCGCGTTCGCGGAGCGCGCGACGGGAGGGTTCTATCTGGACGTGAGCGTGAAGCGGGAGGAGGCCGCGCGCTTCGGGCTGAGCGCGCAGGACGTGCTCGCCTCGCTCTCGCTGGCGGTCGGTGGCGCGACGGTCTCGGAGACGGTCTGGGGACGAGAGCGCGTCGGGATCTTCGTTCGCTACGGCCGCGATTTTCGCTCGTCGCCAGAGGCGTTGCGCGACGTGCTCATCGAGACCCCAGCGCGCGCGAGTGGTCAGCGCGGCGCTGTGCCGCTGAGCGACGTCGCCGAGATCGAGCACGTCACGGGGCCGCCGATGATTCGAAGCGAAGACGGCTCGCTGCTCGGCTTCGTCTTCGCCGATACCGAGCGCCCCATCGCGGAGTACGTCGATGACGTCAAGCGCGCGATCGCTGAGCTTCAACTCTCCGGCGTGCGGGTCGAGTACGCGGGGCAGTACCGCTACCTCGAGCGAGCCCAAGCGCGCTTGTCGTGGGTCGTCCCGCTCACGCTTCTGTTGGTCTTGATGTTGCTCTTGCTCAACACGCGCTCGCTTGCCGAGACGATGATCGTGATGCTCTCGATCCCGTTCTCGCTGATCGGCGCGTTCTGGATTCTCTACTTGCTCGGGTTCCAGATGAGCGTCGCGGTCGCGGTCGGTCTCATCGCGCTCGCGGGGCTCGACGCGGAGATGGGCGTAGTGATGCTGCTCTACCTGAAGCTCGCGTGGTCACGTCATGAACCGCGCGATCGCGAAGAGCTCGTGGAGGCGGTCGTCGATGGTGCGGCCAGGCGAGTACGCCCCAAGCTGATGACTGTGCTGACCACGACGCTCGGCTTGCTCCCGCTCTTGATGAGCGAGGGCGCAGGAGCCGATGTGATGAAGCGGATCGCCGCGCCGATGGTCGGTGGCCTGGGGAGCTCGTTTCTGATGGAGCTGCTGGTGTACCCGGCGCTCTTCTATTCGTGGAAGGCGTTCGGTTTGCGTAGTGTGACGCAGTCGTCGCAAGATACGGCGGTGATCGACACACAAGTGAACTCAGGAGAAGAACAGTGATGCGAGTACTCGTAATAGTGGGACTGAGTGTTCTGATGGTCGGATGCAAAGGCGAGACGGCCGCGGCAAACGAGCCTGCGGCCGCGACCCCGGCGGTGACGATCTCGGCGGACGCGAAGACGCAGATCGATCGCGCGCTCTCGGCGTATGAGCACATTCGATCTGAGCTCGTGGAGGACCGCGTTGCGTTCGCCGAGTCGGCGACCCTCATCGCGACCGCGTCGACCGCGGCGAAGCCGCTCGTCCCCGAAGCGCTCAAAGCGCACCTCGAAGGAATGGCCACGCAGGCGACCGCGCTCGCGAGCATGTCGACGTCAGACCCCGAAGCGCTCCGCGAGAGCTTCGGAGACATCTCGCGACACCTGGTCGCGCTGATGCGCGCCGCCCCTTCGCTGCAGCGCGGCTTTCATCTTTTCCACTGCCCGATGGCGCAGGACTACGGCAACTGGGTTCAGCGCACGGAGGGCATTTCGAACCCGTACATGGGTCAGCGAATGCTCCAGTGCGGCGCGGAGATTCAATTCGACTCGTAACCATGAGTGAGCATTCTCACGGCTAGGTGAACGACGTTCACAAAAATCGTGAACGTCGTTCACGTTTGCGCTACACCCTGCTTATGACTGCCGCCAAGAACATCGATCCCGTGACCTCTCTTCGTTCGCTGGAGTCGTTCGATCCCGCCACCGGCGAAAAGCTCGGGGAGGTCAGCGTCCACACGCCGGACCAGGTTCGGGCCATCGTCGCGAAGGCGCGCGAGGCGCAGCAGGTCTGGTGGGAGATGGGCGTCACGAAACGCAACCAGATCCTCAAGCGGCTCAAGGGCGTGATGATCGATCATCACGACGAGATCGCCGAGCTGGTCTCAAAGGAGAACGGCAAGCCGCGCTGCGAGGTCATCGGATTGACGCTCCCCTCAAGCGCCGCGGTCGACCTCTACACCAAGCAAGCGAAAAAGCTCGCCAAGGGCAAGAAGGTCAGCAGCACGTTCTTCTTCGGCGCGAAGTCGGTCATCCACTACGAGCCGATCGGGGTCGCGGGTTTCATCATGCCGTGGAACATGCCGTTCGAGCTCGGCGTGAAGCACATGATCCCCGCGCTCGCCGCCGGCAACGCCTGCGTGCAGAAGCCGAGCGAACAGAACCCGCTTATCGGTGAGCTCATCGCGAAGCTGTACCGTGAAGCCGGCGTGCCCGACGGGTTGGTCCAGATGGTCCATGGCTACGCGGAGGTGGGTCAGGCGTTGGTCGAAGCGGCGGACGCGATCTGTTTCGTCGGAAGCCCCAACACGGGTCGCGCCGTCATGCGCGCCGCGGCCGCCACGCTCACGCCGGTGCTCTTGGAGCTTGGCGGAAACGACGCCGCCATCGTTCGCGAAGACGCTGACATTGAGCAGACCGCCAAGGGCCTCATCAACGGCACGTGTTTCAACAGCGGGCAGGTCTGCAACGGTATCGAGCGGATCTACGTGCATCGCGCGGTCGTCGATCGCTTGGTCCCCGCGCTTGAGAAGAAGGCCAACGCGCTCCGCTACGACGGTGAGGTTCGCGAGATGGGCGGCGTCACTTTCGCTCCGCAGATTAAGATGTATGAGGCGCACACGCAGGACGCGATCGACAAGGGCGCCAAGCTGCTCACCGGCGGCGCGCTCATCGAGAAGAACGGCGGCAAGTTCTGGCCGGCCACGCTGCTCACAGGCGTGACGCACGAGATGGAGATCATGCGCGAGGAGACCTTCGGGCCCTTCCTCCCGATCATGGTCGTCGACAGCGACGAAGAAGCGGTCCGCTTGGCGAACGAGTCACCGTACGGTCTCGGCGCGAGCGTCTGGACCAAGGACCGGCGCGCAGGGGAGCGGCTCGCGCGACAGATCCGCGCGGGCTCGGTGATGATCAACAACGCGGTGCAGAGCGGCGGCAACATCACGCTTCCCTTTGGTGGACCGGGCGACTCGGGGGTCGGACGCGCGCAAGGTGAAGACGGATTCTTCTTCTACACAGAGCCCAAGAGCGTCATGACCTGTCCCGACAACGCGGACGACTTGTGGATGCCGTACACCGCGCACATCGAGGGTCTCGTCTCCGGATTCGCGAAGGCGCTTCACGGGCGCTCGATCGGCGAACGCGTGAAGGGCGCGCTCGCCGCGGTGAAGGGAATGCTCGCGCACAAGAAGGCGCTGAAGAAGTCTCGCTGAGCGGTCGGCTACTCGGCGCAGGCCAGCGTCGAGCAGACGCCCTCTGAGCAGGTCATCGAGAGCGGACAGTCTTCAGTGCGGTCACAGGGATCGCCGTTGCTCGCGCAGGCGTCCACGCGAATACATCCGACACGCTCGGAGAACACCTCGAAGCGACCACAGGTGCAGGCGTTGTCGACGCAGTCGTCACCGCACGGTTCTCCGCACCGAGAAGGACAGCAGGTCGGGCCCCACGCTCCACCCGAAGCTTCGCACAGCGCGCGAGGCTCAACGGGCGCGGCGCCGCACACGGGATCGCGTACGCAGCCGTACGTCGGGAGGAAGTTCGAGTCCGCCGGGCACCGACAGACAGGGGCAGCGACGAGGCACGGGTCTTCGTTGCGCTCGCCGCACAAAGAGTGACCGCATCCGATTTCGGGGGTTCCGCCGGTGGAGGCGCACAGCTCATCGAGACAGGGCGCCATCGCGTCGTTGCACTCGCGGATGGAGTCGAACCTCGCGTCGCAGTCCTCGCCGATGCAGTCGCAGGAGCTCCCGAGCTCGCAATAGGAACCGTTCCAGTACGCGGACTGAACCGCGCAGGCGTCGCACTCAATGATGCGCACGTCTTGAGCGAGGCACGAGCGAGTGAAGGGACCTGTTCGCGCGTCGCCATCGAGCGGGCCCGCGTCCGTGGGAAGGGGCGGGGGATCGCCCTCCGCGGTTCGGTGAAACAGGAAGCAGCCGGTAAGCGCGGGAAGGGCGAAAAGCGCGAACGCGAGTAGCGCGCCACGGTGTGCCAGATGCGAGGTCATGCTGGGCTTGAGTGCAGGGTTTGTGCCGGATGTTCATGTCGTTCACGGGAAGCAACGGTCTGCCAGGCGGGTCGAGAAGTGGGTCCCAAAGGAGAAACGTGTGACCAGAACCCAGAACATTCAGCGCGCCCCGAACCCACATGGCTTGACGTTGGCCACCGAAACAAGCGCCAGCGAACGGCTCGCGAGCGCAGGAGCGACGGCGGCCTACCGTTTGCGTAATCGTCCGACCGCCCAGTCGCTCGCGACCGCGGAACAAGTGCTGGATGTCGTACAACGCGGCTCACACGCGGCGGATGGATCCGCGGCGGAGCGTCTAGGTCGCGTGATCAGCGAGCTGGAGCGCGAGATTCGCCAGGCACACGAGCGCGGGGTTGGGGCGCCAAGAGCGCGCCGTCGCCCCAGCGGTTCGCGGCACGCTCGCTCGAGCCAGGGCAAGCGTCAGTTCTTGAGCGACCTCCGAGGGACGCTTCGTTCGAGTCGAGGAGACACGTCGATCGGTCGAGTCGCTGCACAGCTGTTGACTCATCTTCCGCGTGGTCGTCGCGCGAGCCTGGCGGCGTCGCTGACGGTGACCGATGTTCGAGCCGTGGCGCGCGAGGCCGGCCTGAACGCGGCGCAGATGGACCAGGTCGTTTCCCATCTCGCGGACAACGCAGTCAGCGCGCTGGCGTTCTCAGCGCGGGACGCGGCGAGCGATCGTATGCGTGAGTTCGCAGAGGGTGTTCAGAACGGCGCGCGTGGCCTCGCGATTCGCGCGGAGCGTCAAATGTCGGGTTCGGTCGCGCAGACCTTGGCGACGCTGCGTCGCTTTGAGCGTCTCGGGGCCGACGCGGAGCTCTATCGCCAAGCGACAACGCCCACGGAGCGACGGTCCGCCTTGACGACGATGATGTCGCAGATCGCGGACCACGTGGAGGCCCAAGCGGACCAGGTCCGCAGCTATGACAATGATCCCCTCGATTCGCTCCGGATGTTCGACGCGGCGGCGCTGAAGACGATCGCGCGTGGAGACGTTGACCATCACGCGGCGCGTCGCGCTCTCGTGGGCCAGGGCGACTCGGTTCTCGCTTTGGGGGTATCGCGACTCGAAGCGCGTGCGGAGACGCAGGGCGACGTGACCCAAGCCGGCATGTGGTTGGCGGAGCAGGTCCTCGACACCGTCAGCGCGGGAGGGACCAGCATGCTTCGCCACTTCCTTTGGGGCTCGATCGAAGCCGCGGCGGCAGGAGGCGACGCGAGCGTCACCGCGGCGAGCGAGGCCGCGGGAACGACGTCGAGCGGCATCGCAGAGCAGTACCAAACGCGCGCGAGTGACGCGCGCGAGTCGGTCCCGGAGACGGTCCTGAGCGACATGGTCTCCGCGGTCACGGGTGCGGTCCACGAAGGAGGAAGCGTCGCGGAAGAGCTGGTTGAACACGACGTCGCCGACGCGGCGCGTGCGCTTCCGAGGCGCCTGATGCACGAAGCGCGTGAGCGAACGACGGCTGAGGCCGACCATCGCGACAAGACCCTCTAGCGCTTGTTCGCGCCTTCCTGAAGCCGCATCACCTCGTTGGTGAGCGGCTTCTGTCGTCTGGCGCATCTACCCAAACGTGCGGTCCTGTGGCACAAGCGGCGCATGGCCGACTACGTGTTCTCCATGAAGGGCGTGACCAAGGTTCACCCCCCCGACAAGAAGGTCATCGAAGACCTCTATCTCTCGTTCCTACCGAAGGCGAAGATCGGCGTCATCGGCGTGAACGGCACCGGTAAGTCCACGATTCTGAAGATCATGGCGGGCGTCGACAAAGAGTTCACCGGCGAGGCGTGGACGCGCCCTGGGCTGAAGGTTGGCTACCTCGCGCAGGAGCCAGACCTCGGCGACGCGAAGACCGTCAAGGAAGCGGTCGACGAAGCCGTCAAGCCGATCCTCGACCTCATGAAAGAGTTCGAGGACCTGAACATGAAGTTCGCGGAGCCGATGAGCGACGATGAGATGAACGCGCTCCTCGAGAAACAAGGGCGCCTTCAGGATCAGATCGAAGCCGCGGACGCCTGGAACCTCGACAGCGCGATCGAGCTCGCGATGGACGCGCTTCGCCTGCCGCCTCCCGACGCCGATCCGAAGACGCTCTCGGGCGGTGAGAAGCGCCGCGTCGCGCTCTGCCGTTTGCTCCTCGAGAAGCCCGACCTGCTCTTGCTCGACGAGCCGACCAACCACTTGGACGCGGCTTCGGTCGCGTGGCTTCAGGGCCACCTCAAGAACTACCCGGGCTGCGTCATCTTGGTGACCCATGACCGCTACTTCCTCGACGACATCGTCGAGTGGATCTTGGAGCTCGACCGTGGCTCCGCGTTGCCGTTCGAAGGCAACTACTCGGAGTGGCTCGAGGAGAAGCAGAAGCGCCTCGCGCAAGAAGAGAAGACCGAGTCGGCGCGGCAGCGGAAGATCAAGGCGGAGCTCGAGTGGGTCCGCTCGTCACCCAAGGCCCGTCAAGCGAAGAGCAAGGCGCGTATCAATGCCTTCGATCAGCTGGTCGCGAACCACGGCAAGGCCAAGCGAGACGCCAACGAGATCCGGATCCCGCCTGGGCCGCGGCTCGGCCAAAAGGTCTTCGAGGTCGAAGGCGTCACCAAAGCGTTCGGCGACAAGCTGCTCATGGAGAACCTGAGCTTCTCGATCCCGCCCGGCGCGATCGTCGGGATCGTCGGCGCGAACGGCGCGGGTAAGTCGACGCTCTTCAAGATGCTGGTCGGCGAGATCACGCCTGACTCCGGAAACGTCACGGTGGGCGAGACCGTCTCGCTCAGCTATGTGGACCAGGGGCGCTCGGATCTTGATGGCGAAAAGACCGTCTATCAGGAGATCAGCGGTGGCCACGAAGAGGTCGACATCGGCGGTCGCACCGTCAGCAGTCGCGCGTACTGCGGGTGGTTCAACTTCAAGGGCAGCGATCAGCAGAAGCTGGTGAAGGCGCTCTCCGGCGGTGAGCGGAACCGGCTTCATCTCGCGAAGCTCCTCAAGACCGGCGGTAACGTTCTGTTGCTCGATGAGCCGACCAACGACATCGACGTCGAGACGCTGCGCTCGCTCGAGTCCGCGATCCTCGAGTTCCCTGGTTGCTGTCTGATCATCAGCCATGACCGCTGGTACCTCGATCGCATCTGCACCCACATCCTCGCGTTCGAGGGCAACAGCGAGGTGACCTTCTTCGAAGGCAGCTACGGCGAGTACGCGAAGGACCGCAAGAAGCGCCTCGGCGACGACGCGGACGTGCCGCGACGGATCAAGTACCGCAAGTTCTCGCGCTAGATCACGGGACTCTGAAGCGAGGGGATCCGCGGGGCGCGAAACGCTTCCGCTCCGCGGGTCTGTCCTCTATTCTCGCGTCCGCATGAAAGCACGAACCCTATTCTTCGCGCTGGCTCTGGGAGCCGCGTCGAGCGTTTCGGCGCAGCCCGCGGCCGAGGTGGAAGCGCCGCCTCCTGAGCAACCGGATGTAGCACCAGCGCCGCCCGCGGCGCCTGCCACGCCGGATGGTCCCGCGCCGGTTGTCGTGATCCCGGTTCCGGGCGCGAACCTGACCGAGGCGATCGCGAACGCGACGCTCACGGCGACGACGACGCAGCTCGGGACGGTCGTCCGCGGCAGAGGCGTTCGGCTCGTCGCGGACGGCGCGGTGGTCGCCGCGACGATGGCTTGTGCGCAGCAAGAGGAAGGCGCAGCCGCGTGCCGTGGCGCGCAGGTGGCCGCAGCGGGGGGCGCGTCGGGCGTGCTCGTCAACGTCTCTCGCGCCAGCGCGGATGCGCCCGTGAGCATTCGCTATGAGGTCATCGATTCGGTGACCGGTGATCCACGCGCGTCAGCCGCGACGGAACTGCCCGCCGACGGCATCTCCGCCGCGGCCCTCCAAGACACGATCGCGCAGCTCGCTCCCGGGCTGCCCGCGCCCCCGGCGCGTGGGTCGATCTTGGTGGCGGTGAACGTCGATGGCGCGATGGTCGCGGTCGACGGTCAGATGGTCGGCGAGTCGCCGGTCGCGCCGGTCGAGGTGCCGCCCGGTTCACACACCGTCAGCGTCAACCGCGCGGGCTTCCAGCCTTACAGTCGTTCGGTCGAGGTCACGCTCGACGGCGTCCGGGTGAACGCAGATCTTCAGCCTGACGAGGAAGAAATGGCGCGACTCGCGGACCTCGAGGACGAGGCGCGCGAACAAGCCGAGGGGCCCAAGCCCTGGTACAAGCGCTGGTACGTCTGGGCAGCCGCGGGCGCGGTCCTGGTGGGCGCGTCGGTGGCGGTGGGTGTCGCAGCGGGCGGCGCGGACGATCCCCAAGGCTTCAACGTCCCTCCCATCCTTCCATGAGGAAAACGAGCATCATGAAAACGGTAGTTCCGCTTCTTTGTGCGTTTCTGGTCAGCGCGAGCGCGCTCGGGTGCGGCGGAGATCCGCTCGAGGCCTACACGCTTCGCATCATCGCTGAAGATGGATCGATGGGCGGTGACCCGGTGATTCAGAACGCGGTCGACGAGATGACGGTCGTGCTGATCCCAAGCGCGACCGCGGGTCAGCGTTTTGGACCGCTTGAGCCCACGGCGGTGGACGAAGGGGTCGAGGCGCGGGTCTCTGCGGCCGGAGAGTTCCAGCTTCGTATCGGCAAGGTGTACCTGGATCGAAACGCTGAGCCGTCAGGGACGACGTTCCAGATCGACATTCCGCTCCAGGGCGACCAAATGGATGACACCGGCGTGACCGATCCAGCGGTGCGCGTTTCGTTCATCCGGCGCGGCGAGGAGATCGCTCGTGGAGAGCGTCCGTTCCTGCTCTGGCCGTTGCCGCCAGGAGGCATCGATACCATCCGCGTCCGCTGCAACATGGACATGCGGCTGCAGTGCCAGAACAACGATCCCTGAACCGCTCAAACGCAAGCGCAGAGTTGGAGGGTCGGTGACACGCGTCGCGAAGCTCGCCGGTCTGTTCACGACGATGACCTTGATGGTCGCGTGTCCGCGCGCGCCGTTTCCAGTGACTCGAGCCCTCGCCGGTGAAACCGTCGAGGGCGTCTATGTTTCTCCCTACGCATATGAGCATTACATCCGCGGGGAGCGCGCCTTTGAGCTGGGCCGGTATGAGGAGGCGGCGACCGAGTTTGAGCTCGCGCGAACAGGGCCCTCCGACGATGTGTACGTGATCGCGCGGCTCGCGGAGGCCCAGAGCCTGCTTGGGAACGATCGCGGCGCGGAGCGGACGCTCGCCGAGGGCGATCGCTTGGCTCCCGAGTCAGAGGCGCTCGCGCTCGCGCGTGGTTCGATCGCCGAGCGCGCCGAAGATCTTCCAGGCGCGCTTCAGCACTACCGCCGCGCGCACCGGTTCGCGCCGCGCTCGGTCGAACCGGTTCTCGCGCAGGCGCGAGTGTTCTCCGCCATGTCGCGCCAAGCGCAAGCCGCGCGTGTGCTGCGGCGCTACGCGCGTGACGGAGACAATCGAACGGAGCATCGCGTGGAGGTCGCGCGCGCAGAGCTCGAGCTCGCGGTCACGACTGGGTCCGGAATCAACGAGGCCGCGACCGCGCTCTTGGAGCTCTCTCCGGCGTCTGCGGAGGACCTTCGCCGGGCAGCGCGGGCCGCGCTTCCGAGCTCACCCGCGGTCTGTGCTGGGTTGATGGAGCTGCTCGAAGAGCGTGAGCGAGACATGGTCACGTACGCGCGGGCCCTCATCGCGCTGGACCGAAAGGGAGAGGCGCGCGCGGTGCTCGGGAGCGTGGCGAACGACGCCTTTGAGAGCACAACACACGCGGTTGACCTCATGCTCGAAGCGGACGCTCCAGAGCTCGCGCTCCCCTTTGCGCTGACGTTGGTCGAGGAGGACGGGACACCGCGCGCGCGTTTCTCCGCCGCGCGAGTTCACTACGCGCTCGGCGATCACGCTCGCGCGACCGAGCTGCTCACGTCGATCCCGCGTCAAGCGCGTGACTACGCCGCTGCGCAGCGATTGCTCCGCGCGATCCGAGAAGCGGAAACGGAAGAAGGCGACGCGTAAGCCGCGTCGCCTCCCGGTCGATCCTCTACGAGAGCTAGCAGCCCGCTAGTACTCGCCGAAGAGATCCTGAATGCGGACGTCGAGGGCCGTCGCGATCTTGTAGAGCGAGCTGATGGACGCGCTCGATTCTGCGCGCTCGATCTGAGAGAGCAACGAAACGCTGAGACCGGTCCGTCGCGCCATTTGCTTGAGCGTGAGGCCGCGGTCCTTGCGGAGGCCGCGAATCGTCTCGCCGATGACGCGGTGGAGGTTCTCTTCAGGCGTCCTGAGGAGACCCTTTTTGCGCATGACGCGGTCGAGGACGTCCCGGAACTCTTCTGGGTTGAACGGCTTCTTCAGGTAGTCGACGGCGTCGAGCTTCATCGAAGCGACCGCGGTGTCGAGGGACGGGTAGCCCGTGAAGATCACGACCGCGACGTCCGAGTCGACCTTGCGGATCTTCTCGAGGACCTCGACTCCGCCCATCTTCGGCATCATCAGATCGAGCACCACCAAGTGAAACCCGCCTGCCTTGACGGTGTCGACGACAACGGAGGCGTCGGACAGAGTCTTTACCTCGTATCCGTCCTTCTCCAGGAAGGTCTCCATGAACTCGCAGATTGCCTTGTCGTCATCGACGACCAGAACGCGAATTGGGGGTACTCCTTTTGCCACGACTCTCTCTCCCGACCGATCCCGGGAACACGAAAGTCGTGGTCAAAAGGGATCTCTTGCGAACCGAAAACGTGGTCGGGGCGAAAGGATTCGAACCTTCGACCTCACGGTCCCGAACCGTGCGCGCTACCAAACTGCGCTACGCCCCGTTGGGTGCATCTCAAGCGAGACACCCGTCACCATTTACGTCGCCGCAAATGGCCGTTTTCACATGATTGTTTTCAAATGGACCGCCCAGAGGGTGTCTGGGCTTCTAGTGAGGTCGGAATCTAGCCTCACTAAAGATAGGTGTCAAAGACTTATCCCCCGCATGGCGTGGGTTGGCCTTTTAGCCCATGGATCCCGGTTTTCGGCTGCAAAAGATCTGGTACGCGTCGGTTCCCCGCCACGCACCCAGACGAACTACCCCGTCAGCATCCTCGGAATCAAGCCCTACGTGATCAAAACCGTGAGGAATGTCCACCCGCTCCTCCGAGAGGAAGGAACAGACCGCGTAGATCAGCAGTCCACCCGGTTTGAGGCAGCGGGCCGCGCTGTCCACGATTTGGCGCTGTAGCAGGGCGAGTTCGGTGATTTTCGCCGGGGTGATACGGAGCAGAAGCTCAGGACGCCGCCAGGCGGTTCCGAGACCCGAGCACGGCGCGTCCACCAACACCCGGTCGAATGACTCGTCAAAGCCGCCCGTTCCGACGGTCAGGTCAATCGTTTCGAGGGCGACCGGCACGCGGAGACCCGATCGCTGGAGACGCGCGCTGATCTGCTCGACCCGGGCCTCGTGGAGCTCGATCGCGGTGACCTGACCCGTCGCGCCGACATCTCGCGCAAAGTGGAGGGTCTTGCCTCCGCGGCCCGCGCAGAGGTCACCCACGTGCTCCCCAGGGAGCGCGTTCACCAAGCGCGCGATCTCTTGGGAGCCTTCCTCTTGGACGAAAAAGTCTCCGTCCGCGTACCCATGGAGTTCGCGAGGGTCGCCGGCGCGGCGAAGCTTGAGGCAGGTGGGCGTTTGGCCCGGTGTCAGCTCAAGCTCAGGGTGGTGCTCCACGAGTGAGCGCGCGACCGCGTCGCGATCTCCCAGGACACAGAGATCAAGCGTATCCGTGCGGGACGACGTGAACGCCTCCGCGCGCTCCGCTCCCACGGAAGCGACCAAGCGCTTCCGGATCCACTTGGGGAGCGAGAGCGAGGTCGGCCTCTCTGGTGACTCCGGACGACCCGCGGCGATCTTTCGCAGTACCGCGTTCACGAAACCAGAAACAGGACGACCGCGCTTCTTCCGAACCAGCGCGACGGTCTCGTTCACGGTGGCACGCGCGGGAACCCGGCTCAGGTGGAGCAACGCGAACGTGGCCACCCGCAACGCAGCGCGGACATAGGGGTCGAGAGCGCCGCGCTTTTTGAGGTGTCGGTTGATCTCACGATCGAGGTCGCTGACGACCCGTAGCGTGTCGTAGACCAATGTCGTGGCGAGCGCGCGGTCGCGGCGAGAGAGCGCCCCCCGTTGAAGCGCGGCGTCGAGCGTGGGCGCGGCATAGGCGTCATCTTTGGCGACGCGGAAGAGCACCTCGGTGGCGACCTCTCGCGCGTTCAGCGGGCGCGCACTCTTTGGGGCGTCAGCGTTCATTGGCTCTGCGCAGATGTCGTTGGAGCCTCGGGCGCGAGGCGCCGCTCGATGTCGTTTTTGAACGCGAGCACCATCAGCGCGAGGAGCAGCGCCAACCCGGCGACCAGCGCCCACTCTTTCACGCGCGGGCTCAGCTCGCGGCGACCGACACCCTCGATCGCGAAGAACAGCAGATGACCCCCGTCGAGCATCGGGATGGGGAGCAAGTTGATCAAGCCGAGGTTGATGCTGATGAACGCCATCAGCTTGAGGTAGCTCGGCGTACCCTCTCGGGCCGCCATGCTCGCGGCGTCGAAGATCGTGAGCGGGCCGCCGATCGACTTCACCGAGAGGCGCCCCTGAACGAGTCGAATGACCGAGTAGATCGTGAGCTCCGCCATCTCGACCGTGCTCTCGATCGCGCGGCCGATCGCGGAGCTGTATCGGCTCGGGTTCTCCATCACGTTGTCGATCCCGACCGGCAGCCAGTTCCGCACGCCGACCGCGTAACGCTCAAAGCGCTGCCCGTGCTCCGTCTCGCCGACCTCCCGGTCGAGCTTGAACCGCCCGCGCTTAATCTCTCCGTCCGCGAGCCAGACCAGCTCGTGGTCTTCCCCGCGACCGCGCTCCAGGTCTTTTAGAAACGTTGCCCACTTTCGGATGGGGCGACCGTCGAGCGCGACGAGGCGATCGCTCGGTCGCAGCCCCATCGCCGCTTCGGCAGAGCCCGCGAAGACCTGGTGCACGTAGAGGTCCGCGTCTTCCAATCCGGAGCGGGACATGACGTCGCCGCGGCCGGGGCTCGGCGCGAGGGTCGCGACGTGCGCCGAGTAGAGATCGAGATCCGCGAGGCCGCCCAGCACGCGCGCTCGCTCAGGGCGCAGATAGGTGATCGGGATCTGGGAGCGGTTCGAGCGCCGCATGGCCTCGACGATATCGAGGTAACGATGAACCGGCCGGCCCGACACGCTCAGCAAGACGTCAAAGGTGCGGAGCCGCGCGGCGTGGGCGGGGCCGTTGTCGAGCACGCCGACGACCGCGATCGGGTGGTGCGGAATGACGCCGATTCGGCCGACCTCGTCCACGCGATCCAGCTCTTGGGTCCGCTGGTCGAGGACCGGTTCGATGATCTCTTCGAGGGTCTCTTCGCCGCGCTGAATCGTGAAGCGGAGCGGGGTCCCCGCGCTGCGGCGAACGTGCCGCGTGATGTCGTCAAAGGTCTCGATCTCGTCGTCATCGATCGCGAGCACCCGGTCGCCCATGATGAGCTTTCCGTCGGCGGGCCGATCCGGGAAGACCGTGCCGATGATCGGCGGCGCGACCTCGGTGTCGCCAATGAACACGACGAAGAAGAGCAGCAGCGGGAAGATCAGGTTCATCATCGGTCCCGCGATCACGATGATGATTCGCTTGAGCAGAGGCTGCGCGCCGAAGCTCCGCGGGGCGTCCTCGGTGCTGATCACGTCGCTCGGGCTCTCGCCGAGCATCTTCACGTAGCCGCCGAGCGGGACGGCCGCGATGACGTACTCCGTGTCCCCTGAAGTGAAGCCCGCGACGCGCGGCCCGAAGCCGACGCTGAACCGGAGCACCTTCACGCCGAAGAACTTCGCCCAGGCGTAGTGGCCCAGCTCGTGTACGAACACGAGGACACCGACGAGGATAATGAAATAGACCAGGTCCACTCGGCGCGAACCTAACTCAAGAACCCGAGCGCAGCGAACGATCCCAGGCGCGGCCCGCGGTGGTGGTGAATTCCGACGCGACCGCCCGCGTTCTCCTACACTCGAGAGATGAAACCCTATGACGACCTCTGCGCGAACGCGGACGGGTTCTTCGAGACGGTCCTCTCTCGACGGCGCGACGACATGTTGTGCGCGTCCGGGTGCGATGGCTGCTGCCAGGTTCAGCTGAGCGTCTGCGCGGTCGAGGCGGACGCGGTGCGGCGAGCCCTAGGCTCCCTCGACGCGAAGACCAAGAGCGCGCTTCGGCTTAAGGCGGACGCGCTCGCGGAGAGCGGAGCGACGTCTGACCCGGCGCCGCCGTGCGTCATGCTCGACGCGGACGGACGGTGTGCGGTGTACGAAGGGCGACCACTGGTCTGCCGGACTCACGGGTTGCCGCTCATGTATGCCGACGCGCCTGACGTCCCGGTCGACGCGCTGACCGCCTCCGCGGAACGATTGCTTGTGTGGTGCGACCTCAACTTTACGAAGCGACCGCCTGAACGAGCGGACGTGCTGGATGGCGACCGGCTCAACGGCGCGCTCGCGTTGGTCAACCGCGCCTTCGCCGAGAGCGCGACAGAAGGTTCGGCAGACGCGCCCGCGCGCTTTTCGCTCGTCGCGCTCGTTCAGAACGTGTGTTAGCTTGCCGCGCGCATGGGAGACGAAGCGAGCCTTCAGGAAGCAGAGTCCACTGCTTCACTCCCTGACGGGACTGAGGTCACTGTCCGCGTGCGCACCCCGCATCCGAAAGCGGAAGAAATGGCGCGTTTCGCGACCGCTGCGGCCGCGGATCGGCTCCAGAAGGACGTCCCCTCCCTGGCGGAGCGAGAGGCGCTTTCCGAGACGGGAATCGTAGGCGCAAGCGACCCGATGCGGGCCCTCTTCAAGATGCTCGGCCGCATCCGAAACTCCAACGCGACGGTGTTGATTACTGGGGAAAACGGCACCGGTAAGGAGCTCGTCGCCCACAGCATTCACGAGCAGTCGAACCGCAATACGAAGCGCTTTGTCGCGACCAACTGCAGCGCGTTCAACGACAACCTCCTCGAGAGCGAGCTCTTCGGTCACCGCCGCGGCGCGTTCACCGGCGCGGTGAGCGACAAGCCAGGATTGTTCTCGGTCGCGGACTCCGGGACCTTCTTCCTCGACGAGGTCGGAGACATGTCCCCGGCGCTTCAGGTCAAGCTCCTCCGCGTGCTTCAGGAGGGCGTGTTCCTCCCGGTCGGCGCGACCGAGCCGAAGCGCGTCGATGTGCGCATCATCGCGGCGACCAATAGGGACCTGCAAGCGATGGTGAAAGCCGGGACGTTCCGGGAGGATCTCTACTACCGCCTTCACGTGGTCGCGCTGACCGTTCCCCCGCTCCGTGATCGACCGAGCGACATCCCATTGCTCGCGGAGCACTTCCTCTCGCGCCTCGCGAAGCGAGACGGCCGGAGCAAGTCGTTGACATCCTCGGTGATGGTCCAGTTGATGGGACATCGCTGGCCTGGAAACGTCCGCGAGCTGGAGAACGAGATCGAGCGGCTGTGGGTGCTGTCAGGCGATGACCCGATGATCGGACCTGAGCACCTTACGCCCGTCATTCTGAAAGCGAAGCCGAGCGCCGCTCCTCCTGCGATGACGTCCACCGACGATTCCACGCTCCCGGCCGCGGTCGAGGCGCTTGAGCGTCGAATGATCGAAGAAGGCCTTCAGCGCGCCAAGGGGAACAAGACCCGTGCGGCTGAAGCGCTCGGCATCAGCCGCCGGAACTTGATCCGAAAGGTTCAAAACTACGGTCTCGAAGGCGCCGGCAAGAGCTAGCGTCTCGCTCGATCTGTAACCAGTCCCACTCTCTCTCCGGCACTGCTACATTGGAGATAGATGACGAAGGTCAGATCAGAAGCGGGGCCGTTCAACACCTGGGGCGGGACGCGAGCCGTGTCGTGAACAGAGGACGCGCGAGCGACAAGGTCGTGATCGCCGACTCCGATCCATTCAACCTCGGACTCCTCCAGGAGGCGTGTGAGTCGGCCGGCTATGAGGTCATCGTCGCGCTCACCGGGCCCGAGGTTCTCGACGCGGTCGCGCGCCTGCGCCCGCACGTCGTCTTGCTTCATGCCGGGCTCGCGAAGATGGATGGCCTTGAGGTCATCGGTATCCTGAAAGCAGACGAGCGACTAGCGCACATCCCGATCATCTGCGCGACCGCCGCGGACGACGAAGAGAAGCAGCAGCAGAGCCTCGACGCAGGCGCGATCGACTACGTCGTGAGGCCCTATCGCGTGTTCGAGGTGCAGCGCCGGATCCGCGTTGCCATCCGCAGCACGCGAACGATCCCGCCGCCGATGAGCATCGTCCCGCCGCCGAGCGCCTCTCAGCTTCAGCTCACGGTGGAGTACGAGCTCACCCGCGCGCAGCGTTATGGACACGAGCTGAGCTGTGTCGTGGTCGTCGCGGAGAAGAGCCCGGCGCTCCTCGCGGAGGTCCGCGACTGTATCCGCGCGGTGGATCAGCTCTTTCACACCGACGATGGCTACGTCGTTTTGCTCCCGGAGACAGACGCCGCGGGCGCCGATGTCGTCCGCAACCGAATGGGCGAGCGCACCGCGTCGGTTGATCCCGGAGCGCGCGTGGGACACGGGACGGCGCATCCAGAGCTATCCTCTGGCGCTGATTTGGTGACGCTCGCGCGAGACACCATCGAAGGGTAGCGGGCCGGTCGCGCTTGAAGAACGCGCGCGGGTCCGGTGCGTTCGTTGTTGCGCCGAGGCCCTAGTCGCAGGTTCCGCCGAGGCGGGTGAGGATCCGGCGCACGTCGCCGATCGAGGAGCCGTCGTGGAAGACGCGACAGTAGCGCTCGTAGCTCGCGCGGGCGGCGTTCCGGTTGCCGGCCGCGAGCTGACAGTCTGCCTTCAGTCGCAGCCCGGGCGCCGGGAGGCGACGGCCGTAAGGGGCGAGGACC
Organism: uncultured bacterium; assembly: GCA_938024995.1. Lineage (GTDB taxonomy): Bacteria > Myxococcota_A > Polyangia > Polyangiales > Houyiibacteriaceae > CALJDU01. The sequence continues at coordinate 13,534 of CALJDU010000049.1, read as the reverse complement.
TCGAGACAGCGCCGGGGATCCCGCGCTCGCAACGCCGCACGTGCGGCCGGGATGGCCTGACTCACGGTGCGCGGTTCGCGCTCGTCCATCATCACGCTGACCACCAGACCCATCATCGATGACGTCATCGCGGACTCCATCGCGGAGTCCATCGCGGAGTCCATCGATGAGTCCATCATGCTCGTGAGATCCGGCGGCGGCGGCGCGGTCATCCCGCCTCCCGGAGGCGGCGGGAGATCCGGGAGCTCGTCTCCGTCCATCGCGTTCGTCATGTCCACCATGGTCTCGTCCATCACGTCCGACATCGCGGTGGTTCGGCGTCGACGACGCACTTGCCGGCGCGGTTCGTCGTTCGCTGGCTCCGTGACCTCGGCGCTGGCCGCGCCAGCCTCCGCTTCGTGATCATCGTGGTGAACGCCTTCTGGGATCTCCGGGGAGGTCGTCCCGACGACCTCCGTACCTTCTGCGGGCTCGGTTGTTTCGGGCGTGATGTTCTCGACCTCTGTACGTTCGCTCGACCAATAGGCATAGCCGCCGATCGCCAGAGCCGCGGTGAGCGCGCCCGCGATCACCGCGGCGAGCACCGGCCAGCGGCTCTGCCCGGGGATCATGAGAGAGTCGCCGCTCGGGGGATGGGAGAACGTGTCGTCGTCCAGCGGCGCGGTGTCGACGTACGGGTCGGGTTGGTCCGCTGGCGTCGCCCGGGTCGCGCCGCCCAGCACACTCGTGTTCACCTGCTGAAGCGCGCGCGGATGCCCGGAGACCGAGATGTTGTCGAGCCAGTCTTCCGCGAGCTCCATCGGTGTCCGGTATCGATCACCGCGATAGCGCGCCATCCCTTTCTCGACGACCGCGACCAGGCCTTCGTGAAGATCGGGGCGGAGCTCAGCCAGCGGGGGCGCGTCGCCTTTGAGAATCGCGACGATCAAATGTGCCGGAACGGTCGCTGTAAACGGAGGCTGTCCCGCGAGGCCCTCGTAAAGCATGATCCCCATCGCGTAGACATCGACCCGGGGATCGAGGTCGTCGGCGGAGAGCTGTTCTGGCGCCATGTAGCGCGGCGTGCCGAGCACCTGTCCGGTCTGCGTGAGCTTGTCGGAGAACCCCGCGATCTTGGAGATCCCGAAGTCGAGCAGCTTGACCTGCATCTCCTTGCCGTCGCCGCACAAGAAGATGTTGTCGGGCTTGAGGTCGCGGTGAACGACGTCTGAGGCGTGCGCCGCCGCGAGCCCGGCCGCGGCACCGGTCACGATCTGGGTCAGCTCTCGCGGTTCCATCGGGCCGCGCGCCATACGGTCGCCGAGCGACTCGCCTTTGAGCAGCTCCATGACCAGGTAGACGCGGCCGTTCTCGAGCTCGCCGACATGTTCCACTTTGACGATCGCGGGGTTGTCGATGCGGCTGAGTACTTCCCCTTCGCGACGCAGGCGCTCCATCGCCTCGTCATGCTGTGCGATGTCCTTTTTGAGGATCTTGATCGCGACTTCGCGACCCGACTCGATCTCCTCGGCGGCGAAGACCTGCGCCATTCCGCCTTCACCGATCGTCGACAGCACGCGCCAGCGGCCGCCGACTTCCGTGCCGACTAGGTCGTCGTCATGACGAGGTGCCTTTTGGAGGTTCTCCAAGCGCCCCCATCATGGCGGGCTGGGGTGGCGTCCGTCAAAAGGTCCGGGCCCAGACCCCTCATTCTCAACCGACGCGGTCCCCTGTTCGCGACTTTCGCAGTGGAGAGAAGACCACGCGGCAAGAGTCGCCTCCGTGCTTTGGGATGGTCTTGTCGAGCTTGTAGTTGAGGCCGAACTCCTGACAGACGCCAGCTTGAAACCGTCCAAAAACGCCACAGTGAAGCCGATCCCAGCCCGGGCGGGGGTGCCATAGGCAGGCGTCGCCGACGAGGTAGTTTTGTGCTTTGGGATCGCCAGTGTCGAAACCGGTCTCGTGAGACGGGTTCACGTGAAAGACGTACTCCCCCATCCGCAACAGCTCCACGGCGCCCCTCGCTCCGGTCGCATCGGGGTGCTTCTGTTGAAACGACCGCGCCTCGGCGCGACCCATCTCGAAGAAGATGTCGCCGAGGGTCGCGACGGCCCGCGGAAAACGATCAGGCAGCCGCTCCGTCGCGACGACCAGGAGCTCTCCTGCGTGCGTCGCGACCTCGACCCAGCGCTCGGTGCTCGTCATGCGCGACGCGAGCCGGTAGCCGCGAAGGCGGGCGCGTCGAGACACGCGAGGACCAAAGAGCCACGCCGCGCGAGGGGAGAGGTCGATCTGGTAGAGCGCGCGAAAGAACGGGACCACATCAGCGGGAGTCCGGATGACGTTGGCTCGAAGCAGCACCTCGCCGCGACGTTTGAGGACCTCCGCGAAGAGCTCTTGAACCGTCGCACCCGCCTCATCCCCGAGCGCGGGTCGCAGCCCGCGCGCGAGGCCGCGCAGCCAGGTCTGCATGCTCAAGGCGACGAGGGTCCACCGGCCGATCGCGGGGATCGCCTCTCGTCGAAAGACCTCGCGCGTGAGCGTGCCAAACACGTCTTGACCTTAGCGCATCGCGTCCGAACGGGCGTACCCTTATCGGGATGGGCGTGGACAAGCGACGACTGATTCGCCACGTGATCGAGAAGCTTCGTTCGGATCGGGACGCGCTCGCGGACATCGCCAACGAGACGCGCCGGGCCGCGACCCATGAAGAGGCGCGACCGGAGAACGACAAGGACACACGCGGTCTTGAGCAGTCCTACCTCGCCCGCGGTCAGGCGAAGCGAGTCGCTGAACTCGAAGAAGCGCTCACGCGGCTCTCGGTGATGCCGATCGCGGAGCTCGATGGTGACTCGGGGATCGTGGTCTCGGCGTTGGTGACCCTCATGATCGATGAGGGGGAGCCGCGTCGGTTCTTCTTGGTGCCGGCGGGAGGTGGAGAGAACGTCACGATCGATGGCGAGCAGGTGAGCCTGGTCACCCCGGTCTCACCGGTCGGCCGCGCGCTCCTCGGGAAACGCGCGGGCGACAGCTTTGAGTTGGTGGTCGCCGGGAAGGCGCGCGAGTATGAGATCGAAGAGGTCGCTTGAGCGTCGCTTACCAGCGGAGCTCAAGCTCGGCGCCTTCGCACGTTTCGTCAGCGAAGATCGGCGCGATGAGCGGTTCCATCCCGGTCCAGCCACCGCGACCATCGAAGATCGGTGAGCTCGGGCTGCCCGCGCTCATCATTCCGCTCGCGTGCGTCGGTTCGGCAGAGACCGTGTGCCCCTGCCAAGACACGGGGTTCTCTGAGTCGACCGGCCGGAGCAGAATCTCGATGTAAAACCCTTCTCCGCGCTGTCGAATCGCGATCCGCGACATTGTCCGGCGAGAGCTCCGGATCAGCGCCGTCAGGAAGCGGTAGACGACGTCGCGCGAGAGCGTCTCGGCGTCGAGGACGGCCAGAGCGTTGTCCCAGGAGCGGACGCGGCCGCTGGGATCATCGACGTAGACGGTCGCCGCGGAACGCTCGAAGGTCTGAATCGCAGGAGGCTCGACGGGGTCTCCGCGGAAGTTCTGTTGCTCTTCAAGCTGCTCACGAAGCCGCGCCCACTCGGCGACGCGTTCGGGGAGCGGCGCGTTGATATCGAACTCGGAGTTGAGCAGAGAAGCGGCGCGTACCGCGGCGAGGTCCGCGACCGCGAGCCCTCCGTTGGGGCGAGTGACCGAGAGCGTTGACTGGTCTCGCAGGACCGCGAGCACGATGGGAGCGTCGAGGGACTCCATCTGCATCGTCGCGAATCCGCGAAAGCGCGACGGCAACAGCGACCAGTGTGGCGCGAGCGCGTCCGGGTTCAGCCGGATCAACGCCTGCGCCATCATCTGTCCGCGCTCGGAGCGAACGAGTCCATCGTCGACCAGGTCGCCGAACCAGTCCGCGAGCTTCGCCTTCGCGCGATCATCGTCGGCGAGACCGCCGCTCATCATGACGCGAACGACGACGTCGTGATCATCGACGTTCCGTGAGCGCATCAGTCTCCGGATGATCACGTTCGCTGGCGCTTCTGCGACCGCCAGGAACATCTGAAGGTACTGGGAGCGCTCGTATCCGGAGAACGTCGCGTAGCGCCGCGACAGCTCCCGCTCCGCGCGCGGCCGATCGATCTCGATCAAGCGCTCCATATGGGTCCGATGTTGGTACCGAATCGGCGAGACGATTCGCGCGAGAGAAGACTCCCAACCGCCGTCCGTGTTCGTCGCCGCCCACCATTCGCGCGCGGCGTCAGCGGTCCCGAAGTTCACGCCCGCGAGCTCGCTCATCAACATGAGCGCGCGCTCCTTGACACGTACGACATCGAGCGGCGAGCGCATGTTCGCGCTGTTGAGCGGCCGGCTGTCGTCGAGCATCGGCAGGACGATCGCGACCTTGCCGGCGAGATCAGCGGACTGGAACAGTTGGGGCGTGTCTCCGCCCGCTCCCGCGAAGAGATCGAACGCGGGATCAGGGCCTCCGGCCGCGGCGCGCGATTGGCGCTCCCGAAACGCCTCCGCGAGCTCCGCCGCCCGCACCGAGGCCTCCGTGCCATCAAGCGCCGCGACCTGATCCAGTCGACCGATGAGCCGCGCCACCGACTCATCGCTGTTCTCCAGCACGCTGAGCGCGAACTCCTGCAGCGCGTAGTGCGTCAGCGCGTAGGCGATGTCTCCGCGGAGCTGTTGGAGCGGACCCGCGTCGTAGGGCGAGGATTGGTGTGGGAGGTCGACCGCGAGGCGAGCAAAGCGGCGCGCGAGCGCGTCTTGACCTTCGGCGAGCGCGCGGCGCGCCATGGTCAGCGCCATCACGCTGTGGATCCTGCCCTCGGCGATGATCGACGCCGTGTCACTGGGGCGCCCTGCCGCCGCCATTCGCTCGAGGGACGCGGGGAGCCCTGAGACTTCATCGATAAGGTCGACGATGTTCGTGTCCTCGGCCATCTCGCGGGAAACATACGCGCGTGCGCCGAGACCAACGCGGACCGAACCGCTCCATTCCTCCTGGCCTTCTTCCAGCGCGGCCACGCCCCAGCGGACACCATCCCACTCGCGCCAGACCTTGAGGTCACCTTCCAGCGGCGGGATCTCGGCTTGGTCGAGGAGATCAAGCATCGCGAGCGCGGCGACCACTTCCTCGTCGACTTCTTCCTCGACGACCTCAGTGACGGTGGGCTCGTCGAGAGCTTCGGGAGTCGTCGTCACGACGGGGCTCGCGGATCCGCACCCCAGCATGCACCCCGTCATGATCGCGATGAGCGACGCGAAGAGATGGTTCGCGCTCATGGTTCCGGTGTCCGCGCAGATCGTTCCGCTCATTCTCGCCTCCAAGGTTTGGATACCCTTGGTACCAGTTACGAGTGGGGGCACAAAATCTTCCCTCGCGCCGTTTTGGTGACGGGGATCAGGGAGCGGCGGGCGCCGGATCTTCGTTCGTCGCGGTGATCGGATCGATCTCGCGGAAGGCGCCTGGGGTCGCGAAGGGAAGGCGCGCGGCTCCTGGCGGAGTTGAGGTCGAGGTCGGCGGCTGCCCCGCGCGATGGAACCGGAACGACTCGAGCTGGGCGAGACCGTGGGAGAGCGCTCCCCGACTGATGCGTCCGCGGCTCGCCATGTGCCGAAGGAAGCGCCGAGTGCGGTTCAACATAGGCCCGGTGAGGGTCCCGCGGTTGTAGGCCTCATGAAAGCGCTTGGGGTTCGGGAGGACGCACGCCAAAAAAGAGGCCTCGGCAGGCGTGATGAACGCGGGGTCATGACCGAAGTAGTGGTTGGTGGCGTTGCGGATCCCGTAGATACCTGGGCCGTACTCGATCACGTTGAGGTAGAGCTCGAGGATGTCCTTCTTGGCGAGCGCGGACTCAAGCCACCACGTCAAGATGACCTCCTGAACCTTCCGCGCGAGGGTCTTCTCGCGTTGAAGGAAGAGGTTCTTCGCGAGCTGCATCGTGATCGTGCTGGCGCCGCGGACGTAACGCCCGGCCTGGAGGTTGCGGACGAGCGAGTCCCGGATGGCGCCACGTGAGAACCCGGAGTGGCGAAGGAACGCGCCGTCTTCGTGCGCGATGACCGCGTGAGACATGAACGGGCTGATGGAGTGAATCGAGGACCAGTTCCCGCTGCCCGGGCCCGCGCGCATTGAGAAGACGCTCCCGTCAGGCTCCACCACGCGATGCGTAAACGTAGAGCGGACTCGTCGCAGGTCCGCGGGCGCGGGGACCATCGAGAAGCGACACCCGTCCGCGACCTGGAACTTCAGATCGAGGCTGTCGAGGTCGCGTGAGTCGACATCGATCGCGACCCGCGCGCCGAAGCGTCCGACCCACGCGAAGCCAGCGATGTCGCCCATGAGATCATCGGGAATCGCGCCCACGGCGTCGGAGCATGACGTCGCGGGCAAGGTCGCGGTCATGTCGATCAAGTAGTGATCGGGCGCGTCTTCCATCGAGCCGACGATGTGGACACGAGCGCGTCCAGCGGTGAGGTGAGCCTCTTCCACTTCGAGTCGGCGAATCGAAGGGACCCATCGCGCGCGGCCTTCCAAGCCGATGTCGCCAAGGTAAACCGGGTTGGGCGCGATTCGTTCCGACGAGAGCGCGCCGTTGCGAAGAGTGACGTTGCCCTGTGCGCGCACCTCCGCGGCTGATCGGCTCTCGACGGTGAGCTGACCATCGAGCTGCGCGTTCTCGGGTTGGTGCCAGGGAAGCGCGGGGAGGGCGGGGGTGACCAGCGCGAGCGGAAGCTTCTCGAACGCGATCGTCCCTTCGCCGTTCGCTTCGGCAGGAGTGACCAAGAGGTCCCAACTGAGCGAACCGTCGGACCGCGTGTGACCGTCGCCTCGCAAGCGAAACACGCCTTCGCCTTTGCCTTCGATGCTGGAAGAGAACCCGTTGAGGACACTCGCGACGCCGTCGTCGGTTCGCTGCATCACGTTGAGATTTTCGACGGTCGCCATGACGTCCTCGGCGACCCGCCGAAGGTAGAACGGACGACCGTCGTCTTCGGCGTCTTGTTCGCCCGCCGAGCGCGTGGTCCCGCGAAGCGTCCTCGCGGCGCGCTTCAGCCGACCGAAGGTATCGTCTGAGGCGACCGCGTCGCTCTCGTCTGCGGCGCTCTCGTCTGCGGCGCTCTCGTCTGTGGCGCTCTCGTCTGTGGCGCTTTCGGGAGCCGCGTCCTCCACGTCCTCGTTCTCGTCGTCCGCTTCTTCTCCCCCCAGGTCGCTGGGCGCCTCTGGGGTGAGTTCGTCTGGGTCTTCTTCGTCGGAGCTTGGGGTAAATCCTGCATTTTGTGCCGGAACGGCCCAGGTCATGGCGCCGCCGCCGACCGAGAGCCGGGCCAACTGCAGGGCACCTGACTCTGCTCGCGCCACCGACATGCGGGTGTTCATGAGCGCGCCGGAGTGTCCTTCTTCCGCGCCGAAGGAGAGCGTCTCAAGCGCGGCGTGGATCTCGTCGCCGCGGAGCGAACCGGCTCCCGTCGCGAGCGCGAGGCGACCGTGTTCATCGAGGAGCTCAAACACGACCGACGTCGCGATGAGTTGACGACCGTTGTCCGCTTCCGCGCGTTCGCCTTCTTGTTCTGTTCGCTCCGCGGCGGCGTTGACGTGACCGCGAAGGGAGCTGAGCGTTCCGTCGACTTCATCGTCGCTCACGTCAGCGCGCACGTAGACACCATCGAGCTCAAGTTGAGTGAGCGCGCTCGCGCCGTCGGTGAGCATCGCGAAGGCCGGACCTTGTCCGCGCACTTCATCGATCGAGATCATCAGTCCCGGACCTGCCGCGCGAAGGTCCGCGAGGGTCACGCTTCCGAAACCAAATGAGACATCACCGATCGCCAACGTGAGCCCGCGACGTTCAGCCGCGGCGCGTGCACGTGCGCGTACCTTCGACGGCACCCACAGCAGCAACACCACGATCGAGATCGCGATGAGCAACGCGATGAACGCAACGACGACGAACGTCTTCTTTCTGTTCGGCTGGGCCAACAACACGCCGAAGTATAGACGTCGTGTTAACGCGCCAAGTTCTTTCGGCGCACAAGACGCGACGTCTCAATCTTGGTCACGTGATTGAAACGTCCTCGAAGTGGTCGCACTCACGTTTCAAGAAAACGAAAGCGAGCGTGTTGAGACAACACGCTCGCTTCTGAAACATTGGTGTTTTCCTCGTGTCGGTATTCCGACACTCACGTCAACACATTGGATCCACGAATGTTTTGGTCGAGGTGCTCAGATGTATCAACGAGGTCTCGTTCGACGTGCACCGCGTCGACACTCGGCCACGAGACGGCCGGTCGCCTGCTCTTCACAGGAGCTGTAGGCCTGATGTGCCGCTGTGCGATCTCGCAGTGCTTCGGACGCTGCTCCTAGCGTGACCCACGCTTTTGAGATGGTTGGATCGCTCGCGGTGGCTCGTCGAGAGAGGTCGCGTGCCTCTTCGTAACGTCCGCGGTTGAGCTGCCGAAACGCGACGGCGGTCAGCGCTTCGGCGCCGTTCGGGTTCAGTTCGATCGCGCGTCGGTAAAGCTCAAGCTGACGACGTCCACGCGCGCCCTGCGCTTCTTCCAAAACGGACGCATAGGTCTCGGCTCCGTCTTCCGGTTCTGCTTCGGCCACCGCCGCTTCAGCCGCCGCCGTTTCAGCCGCCGCCGCTTCAGCCGCCGCCGCTTCAGCCGCGGCAGCTTCAGACGCGGCAGCTTCAGACGCGGCCGCTTCGGCCGCGGCAGCTTCAGCCGCGGCAGCTTCAGACGCTGCTTCGGCGGTCACGTCTTCGCCAGTCGCTTCTTCGCCAGTCGCTTCGCCAGTCGCGACTTCAGCCGTAGCGACTTCAGCCGGCGCGAGAGGTTCTTCTGTCGCCGCTTCGGTCACCACGGTCGCGCTTGCCGCAGCTGATGTTGTTGACGTCGCTTCGGTCGTCGTCGCGCTCGCTTCAGTGGTGCTCGGCGTGATCACGACCTTGGTCGGTGGCTCAGAGCCGCGGCGACGGTTGGTCTCGGCCGGGCGGACCGCGAAGTAGTTCACGTAGACAAGCGCACCGATGATTCCGCTCACGCCCAGAGCCGCGATCGTCAGCGTGATTTTTCGCCAGCGGGCCTCATATGCCCGTGTTCCGTCGTCTGCGACGTCCGCCCAGGTCTCAGGCTCGACGTCTTGCCGTGACTTCTCGTAGGCATCGGCCTGGAAGAACTCGGCCTCGACCGCGGCGTGTTCTCCGCTCGCGGTGATCGCGCGGATCATCTGAGAGGAAGTGGTCTTTGCCTTCTTCTTCTTGGACTTGCTCTTCTTCGATGGGTTGGCGTCCGCGTCGCTCTCGGGCTTCTTCTTCTTCTTCTTCTTCGACGACTTTCCGCCGCCCTTGGCATCGGCTTTGGCGTCGTCCTTCTTGGCGTCGGCCTTCTTGACGTCAGCCTTCTTAGCGGACTTGTCGTCGTCCTTCTTGGCGTCAACGTCGGCGTTGTCGGCGTCGGCCTTGTCGGAGTCGGCCTTGGCGTCGGCCTTGTCGGCGTCTTCGTCGGCGTCTTCGTCGGCCGTGGCGTTCGCGTCGTCCTCAACCGATGGCGCGGCGACATCAACGACGGTCTCCTCGGTCGAAGCCTCGAGCGCTTCCTTCTTTTCCTTGATGGCCTCCATGGCCTCTTCGACCTTCGCTCGCGCCGCGGTGACCTCTTTCTTAGCGCCGGTCGCGTTCTCGGCTTCGTCGACCGCCGCGGTTCCCTGACCCGGGAACTGGATCACGTTGTTCTGCTTCTTGCGCTTCCGGCGCCGTCCCTTTTTTGCCATCTGTCTCTCTACGTTCGCTTGCGTTCGGTGCCGCGTGGGTTCGCGTCAGCGGGTTGCCGGGATTGAAACCTAAACGGTTGTCATTGTCTTGGAGCAGGTCGCGTTCACGACCACCATCCCATCGCGATACGATGCAGGACGTGTGCCGACCTTGGGTCTTCCGTAGCCGTGTCGAACACTACGGAATCGTACGGACTTCGCCGATACGGAGCACATTCTGACACAAGATCGAGCTTTGGCCTGGCACAATGTCAGACAAGAAGTGGGCACATCGTCAAGGATCGCACGCGGGATCGTTCCGAAAGCGTCGATCGAAGCTCATCCTTGCTGATCTTTGTCTGGATGAACTACGGTCCCGCCCATGTCGAAGACCCGTGGCCTCATGCTGTGCGTGCTGATTTCGTCCCTCTTCGCCTGCGGAGGCGAAGAAGGTGGTGAGCTCGCGATCTTGACCATTGAACCGCAAATCGGACCGACTCAAGGCGAGCAAGCCGTGAAGATTGGTGGCCAACACTTCCGAACGGACATCGGCTACACGATCTACTTCGGGTCACGCCGCGCGGGTTCGCCAACGATCCTCGATCCGGAAACGTTGCTCGTGATGACGCCGCGCGTGGAAGAAGCGTCGTCTGTCGACATCACGATTCGCGCGGACTCTGGCGAAGCGTTCCGCATCGTTGACGCCTACCGCTATGAAGACATGGGCGGGAACGTCGTCGAGCAGCTGGGCGCGCCGGGGAAGAACAAAAAGGGCAGCCTCGCTTACTGAGAGGCTCCCTGCTCTTCGACCACTAGCGACTCATCATCGCGAACGGGTCAACCAACTCGTCAACAACCGCGACGTCACCCACGACGCGTCGACGTGTGCGCCGCATCCGGGTGGCCGCGCGTCCCTCTTCCGCTTCGTCCGCGGCGCCAGGGGTCGCCTCCTCAGTCATTCGAGTGGCGACCACACGGCTTGAGCTATCGAGCACCCCGAGCGTGACCTCAACAGTGCTGGGCGACAGAGAGTCGACCTCGATCTGTGTGATGCGTCGACCGTCCAAGCGAAGCTCGAGCACGACTGTTTCGTCGCCGCCAACGACCACCGGCACTGGCGATTCGCCGAGCAAGATGTTCTCACCGTCCTCATTGCGAAAGACCATCGCGCCCACGGGATCGCTGACGATCGTGAGCGTGCGCTGACCCGAGAGCTCCTCCGGCGTCGGGCGGACTCGAAGGGTTGAGTCGGTCGACGAAGACGTAGCATCGTTTGTTTGGGCGGTTTCGGCTTCCCCGAGCGTGGTCGCGACCTGCTCGTCGCTCATTTTCGACTTCAAAAAGAAGCCCGAGACCAAGCAAGTGGTCAGCAGAATAAAGACCAGGCCGATCAAAGGTCCGCGCGAGGTCGGGAGCTTGACCGCGTCAGAGCGGAGCTGCTGGGTCTCTTTGTCGCGCCCGAAGTAGGCCTCGGGGGACGCCTTCATCGACCGCCATTCGTCGGAGTTCGTCGAGCTCGCTTCGCCGAGGGTTCCGGCGACCTGGTCGAGCGCCTTTCCGAACGTCTCCATCGAGATGTAGCGGTTCTCCGGGTCCTTCTCCAACGCGCACTTCAGCACGGCTTCGAGATCGCCGAGGTTGAGCTCCTTGGGCGGCGGCGGAGGGGCGTCGTAGAGATGGGCCTTCATCGTCTCCACCGGGTCGTCGCGATGGAAGGGCGTGTCGCCGGTGACCATCTCGTAGAGGATCACGCCGAGCGCGTAGATGTCAGTTCGCTGGTCGACGTGCTGGCCCGACACCTGCTCTGGAGACATGTACTCCGGGGTCCCGAAGACGACGCCTGGACGCGTAAGTTTGCTCGGCGCGCTGCCGACCTTCGCGACGCCGAAGTCGAGCAACTTTACGAAGTCGCGATCTCCATCGCGCTCGATCAGGTGCACGTTGTCGGGCTTAAGATCGCGGTGAACGATCCCCTCTTCGTGAACCGCCGCGAGCGCCGAGATGATCTGTTTGGTGATGTGGATCGCGAGGCGGACCGGGAGCGGTCCATGCGCCATTCGCTTGCTGAGCTGAAGCCCATCCAAGAACTCCATCGCGAAGTAGGCGCGACCGTCCTTGAGGTGTCCGAAGTCATGCACGACGACGATGTTCGGGTGCCCGAGCGACGAGACGGTTTGCGCCTCTTGAACGAATCGCTGAATCGCGGCGGGCTTGTCCGCCCCGGAGAGCACCTTCAACGCGACCGACTTCTTCAGCATCACGTGGTGCGCGAGGTAGATGGTCCCCATGCCACCGTGCCCAAGCTCCGACTCGATCCGGTAGCGCCCGTCGACCACGGTGTGCACGAGCGGATCCCCTGCTGCGGCGCCTTCCATCAAGAGGGCCGCGCCGTCCGTTGGACAGAAGAGGATCGACGGATCGAAGTTGGATCCGCAGTTTGGACAGACGCGCATGTGGGGGCGAGGATAACCAGCCGCGGCGCTTTTCGTCAGCTTTGCGCCCGTCACCGTCCTCTGTTCTTCAGTCACGTCGAAGAGACCCGACGAAAGAGAACAAGCTTGGCGCTAAAGCCGAATCGGTGGCAGCGGTACGATCCGCGCGAAGTACGGGTGCGCCTCTGGGATCCATGGCCAGTAGGGACCACGGTCTCGACACCGCGGGAGGTCTTCCGCTGAGCAATAGATCCGCACGTGGAAGTGATTCTGGTGAGGGTGATCCGCGTGCGGCGACATGACGACACGTCCCACTTTTTCAAGGAACGCTTCACTCGCGCCGAGCCGGCGCCCGGTGTCGATCAGGCGTCGACGAATCGAGCGCGCGACGAAGACGTGCTGCACGATCGCGTAGGGGTCCTCGATCAGCGCTTCGATTAAGAGCCAGTTGCGCACGTCGTCGAAGTAGACCGGGCTCTCCTCGAATTCGCCGATGCCGGCCCGGTTCACATCCGTGAACTCAGGCAGCTCGGTGGGGACCCCAGCGAAGTCCTTCATATAGAAGCCCAGGTCAACGTCGCGGCCATTCTCGTGCGAGCTGTGGCCGATGATGTCGCCGCCGCGGAGCCGCGAGAGCTCGCCCACGCCGAGGCGTGGTCCGCCGGGGTAACGCAGCGCGACGCGTCGCGAGGCGCGCTCCACCAGGCCGACGAGCTCTTTCGTTCCGTAGAAGTTGTTGGCCTCGATGTCGCTCTCCATCTTGCGATGGAAGGCGCTGCTCTCGAGGTAGTCGGCGCGGAGTAAGCGACCGCGGGTGACGCGCCCGATGGACGCGCTGCTGAGCGGTTTCAGTGACGCGCTCGGCGAGCACATGCACGGTTCCGCGAAGCCTGAGACCGCGCTCCCGATCGGACACTCTTGTGCCGCGACCTGGGAGGTGAACGCGAGGAGCGCGAGGGTCGTCACGAGGGTGCTCTTCTGTCGTGTCGACCTCACCACACGAGGATATCGGAAAGCGACGAAGGAGCGCAGAGCGGAGCGAACATGGGAGGGAGGCTCCAAATCATTTACTTATTTGGAGGGAGGGGCGGACAGTCCCTCCAGAGGATATTGGTTCCGAGCAGGCGCGTCGGCGCGAGGTCCGGAGCGAAGCGAAGACCGAGCGGCGTCAGCGCCGGCGGCGCGGAACAAAGAATATTGGAAGCGACGAAGGAGCGCAGAGCGGAGCGAACATGGGAGGGAGGCTCCAAATCATTTACTTATTTGGAGGGAGGGGCGGACAGTCCCTCCAAGAATATCGGACCACGCGATTTCGAGGCAACAGAGCGGAAACCGCCTCCGCTACGGACGGTCGAGAACG
>CALJDU010000048.1:5000-69557 GCA_938024995.1 uncultured bacterium | reverse complement strand
CTCAAGTTTCCACGTGATGCGCATGGGGCACTCGCTCTCATGCTTCTCGTAGTGGACGGGCCCAAGGAAAAGGAAGGGCATGGTTTCGCCACGCGAATCCACGCTCGCATCGCGAACGAAGAGCATGGTGCGCCAACCGGGTGGCGGGTTTTGGTAACGCAGCCCGGTCTTGCTTTCGGCGCGGGTCTTCCCTTGGCTCTCCCAGTGGAACAGTTCCCGACTGATGGGGAAGTCCTCGTAAAGCGTCGTCGGTGAGAACGTTTTCGGATTCTTGTTGAGCGTGACGAAGAAGAGGTCGCACTGGTGCGCATCGCATTTGTAGACCCCGGACTGCAGTTCGAGGAGCTTGCCCTTCTTCCCGAGCAGGCGAAGTGCGGCCATGACCTCGGCACGCGCGTAATGGGCATGCGCGCGGAGAGGGAAAGAAGGCACCTCGTAGGTCTGATGGCGCACGCGATCCCGAAGCACGCCGTAGAGCTGGGCTGCTTCTTCTCGAAGCACGGGGGTCTTCCAAAGCTCGCTCTGAAACGAGCCCATATCTTGGTACTTGCGGACGCGGGCTTGGCCGAACGCCGCAAAGAGCATCGCTTGGTTGACGTCGTCGCGGTCGAGTTTGGGTGGCGACGGTGATGCGAGCCATTGCGTCCACGCATCCAGGCGCTCGGCGTCGTCGACATGGAGCGTGCGCGGAAGCGCTCGAGTGAGTGCACTTTTCTCGGGCGCGCTTCCGTATCCCTTGACCGCGCGAAGTTCGGAGAACGTCTTCCCGGGTTTGTAGAGGTCCGGAAGAGCCGTTTCGCTTCGCCGGAGGAAGTCGTCGAGCGACATGTCTTCGGTGAGATCGTCGGCGAGGCGTGCCCACGACCCGAGCGTCCGTCTAAGATTCTCGAGCAATACGGTTCTCGGGACTTCTTCGAGGTGGATCGAGCAGCCCGACGGGAGCGTAGGGAAACCTCTTTCGATAGCGTCGGTGAGCTCCTTGCGTGTGCCTCCGCCGACTAGCGCGCGAAGCTTCAGGTCGAAGCGTTCGCAGCGTCCGTGACCCACGAAGTCGAGCGCGGTGAGGCACGACTTGGTTTCATGACGACGCAGACCGCGACCGAGTTGCTGCATGAAGACAGTCGCGCTTTCGGTCGGACGGAGGAAAAGGACCGTATCGACGACGGGAATGTCGACGCCTTCGTTGAAGAGGTCGACGGTAAACAGACACGCGAGTTGGCCCTTTGTCAGCTTGGTGATGGCGCGTGCTCTCACGTCGCTCTTCGTCTTCCCGGAGACCGCCTCGGAAGGAATGCCATGACGCGTGAAGTACTCGGCCATGTACTCGGCGTGCTTGACCGAAACGCAGAAGCCGAGCGCCTTCATCTCGGTTCCGTCGCGAACGTGGTCATGGACTGCGGCGAGGATGTGCCGTGCGCGCGCTTCGTCTCCAGTAACGAGGCTCTCAAGCGACGCGATGTCGTAGCGCCCTTTACGAAAGTCGACGTCGCTCACATCGACGGTGTCCGTGAGCATGAAGTACTGAAACGGTGAAAGTAGTCCTTCGTCGAGCGCTTCCCATAAACGACCCTCCGCAGCGACGCGACCATCGAAGAAGCCAAGGATCGACTGGCCGTCAGCCCGTTCCGGGGTCGCGGTGAGGCCGACGAGGATCTTGGGTTTGAGATGTTCCAGGAGCGCCCGATAGGTCGGTGCGGCGGCGTGGTGAAACTCGTCGACGATCACGACATCAAAAGCGTCGGGAGCGAGCCGCGAAAGCTGGTTGGCATTTAGCGACTGGATGGAGGCAAACACATGACGACCTTCGATGGGTCGCTCACCTCGCGCCTGGAGTTCTCCGAAGTTCCCATCGTGGAGCGCTGCCTGAAAGGTGCTTCGGCTTTGCTGAAGGATCTCGTAGCGGTGGGCCACAAAGAGGAGACTGGGCTGGCCTTCGAGTCGTGCGTAGTCGAGTGCGGCAGTGACCGTCTTCCCGGTTCCCGTTGCGGCGACTATGAGGTTGCGCGTGTGTCCCCGCTCGCGTTCGGAGGCAAGCGCGTCGAGCACGGCTTGCTGATGCGGGTAGGGCGAAAGACGAGCGAAGCCCGCGAGGACATCGCGTCCGAAGTCCACTGTGCGCGTTTGTGCAACGGCGTCGCGATAGCGCTCTCGGTCGTACGGCTCAAACGTCCCGTCGGACCAGTACTGCTCGAAGGCCGTCTTGACCTTGCGAACGACCACGCGGTCTCCGATCTCCGTGAGCCGGACATTCCACTCACGCCCATCGCGTAGCGCGGCTTTCGACAGGTTGCTCGAACCCACAACAGCAGTCGAGTAGCCCGAGTCGCGATGGAAGAGCCATGCCTTGGCGTGGAGGCGGGTGGCGTGGCTGTCGTAGCTGACGCGGATCTCGGCCCCGAGTTCGTACAGCGCTTCGAGCGCCTGAGGCTCGGTGGCGCGCATGTAGGTCGTGGTCAAGATCCGGAGTGGACGACCGCGCCCAAGCAAATTGCGAAACGAGTCGCGCAGTTCGACAAAGCCGGTCCACTTGATGAACGCCATGATCACGTCAACGCGATCGGCAGACGGGAGCTCGCTCCGAAGAAGTGCGAGCAGACTCAAGTCGCGACGACCGTTCATGAGCATGTCGCTATGGCTCACCGGCAACCGCGGCCTTTGGATCTCGCCGTCGCCGAGTCCGATGCTCTTCTTCGAGCTCAGCGAGAGCAATAGCTCAGTCGTGATCGCTTCATCGGAACCCACAGCAGATGTGCTCTTGGCAAGAGTCGCGACGAGGTCGTTGGCGAGGGTGACTTGCCGATCGAGGTCTTTGGTGTCTCGTAGCGCTCGCAGCAAGAGGTCATGAACATGCTGCGCGAGAACGTGCTGCTGGTTTTCGTCGAGTGGGGCGAGGCGGGGTTCGAGTTGCGAGGCGGTCAGCTTCTCTTTGAGCCGCGCTGAGACCAGCTGTTCGTAGAGGCCCTCTGCGAGCGAGTCATGTTCGTTCTTGGTTCCCACCGCGACTACCCAACGTACCGATGGGTACGGTGCCAAAGCAGCGAGCTGTCAGAACTCGCGTCTGCATCGACGGCTGCCAATGTTCTTCCGCTCATCTCGTAGTAGACCTTCCCATTGTCGAACTCCTCCCGAAGCCGTGAGCTCACGACCAATCTTCGTTGCTCGTCGAACGTGATGTAGCCGCGATCAAACAGCCTGTGGAGATCGGCGCGGAGAGTGACTCCGTTGGAGATCTGATGTGTACCACCGTCCGCGAATGGCTTGATGTGTGCCGCGTCAACAACCGGAAGCGAGTGCTCACCAGTGACTGCACATGCGAAGCCGTAAGCGTCCAGTACACGAAGGCGGAAACCGCTTTGTCCAAGTCGCGGACGTACGACTTGAAGCGTGCCGTAGCGCTCGGTGGATTCTGCAGCGTGCTCGCCTAGGCGACCGTTCGTCGCGCGATGGTCTGAAGTGCGAGCGAGGCATTCCTGCCACACCCGCTCGCCCTCGCCGGAGTCCAAGGCGTAGCCTTTGCCGCCTTGCGTGCGGATGGGCCAGTCTGCAGGAGCCGTAACCCATTCATCTTCTCGAAAGAAGTGAGGCTCGCTGATCAGGAGGCATCCGATCTGCGTTGACGGGGAAATGCGTGCGCCTCTTCGAATGGACGCCAAACGTGTCTGAAGTTCTTTCCGAGAGCTGACGCCGTTCGCTTTGTCGAAAATCTCCCAAGCGAGCCATTCAGGAAGGATGGAGTATCCGGCGAAGTACCCATAGCCACCGACAGCGCGATGCGGTGCTTTGAGTTTGAAGAAGAACGGTGACCCGAGAGCGAGATGGACCCTTCGCGTCGAGGGCTTCCAAAAGTTGACGTCGTCATGTCGTTCTTCCGCGAGGCACTTCCACCAATCGTAGTCCGTGACCGCAAAGAACCCCCTCATGAAAGGATAGTGCCTCTTCTCGACCATCGAGTCTGGTCTTGTTTGGACTTAGGTCTCAACCTTTGTGTCGGTCAGCGTCGAGTGCGACTTCACGATCAAGCAAGACGGCTGATGCTTATGCGTACCCGCGTGATGAACAGACACGCGTCCGGACAACCCTTCGCCCAGACAAGTGCGGAGCAGGAGACCTGTGCCCCGGGACGGAGCGTGCGCCGACGAGAGCACCGCTCAGGCAGAGAGTTGACCAACCGATCAACCAACCAAGCCGATCCACCACGGTGCTCCGACTCAAGCACCTCACGAAACGCGAGCACCACCCCACCTCAAAAACAAAGATGCATCGCCCACCTCACCGATGCTGCGAATCACGCCGTGACGGATCACGAAGAAAGTGGAGTCCCGCGGGCGCGGGTCGAGTGCGACTTCACGATCACGTCGGTGCGGCTGACGCTTATGCGTACCCGCGGCGACCACAGACACGCGTCCGGACTACCCTTCGCCCAGACAAGTGAGGAGCAGGAGACCTGTGCCCCGGGACGTAGCGTGCGTCCAACAGATCATGACCCAATCACGACCCGATCTAGAAGATGCACTCCACGCTCCCGAACGGCGCCGCGAGGTTGTTGCACTGCGGGATGCCGAGATCGGGACCCACGTCGACGTTCCCCGTCGCCGGATCCACCACGAGCAACTCGCCGGAACTGCTGCACGCGAAAATCGTATCGACGCCCGGGTGGTACTCCACACCGACCGAGCCGAAGTCGTAACCCAGGTCGAGCGCGCTCAGCTCGTTGCCGAGCGAGTCGAACTCCACCAAGCGACCGCGCATTCCATCGATGCCCCAAAGCGTGTCCGAGTCGTCGCCCGTCCAGGTCAGCCCAAGCGTCCCCCACGGTTCCGCGAGCTCCATCAAGAGCGTCGCCATTGCGCTTGTCGGGTCGATGCTCACGAACGCTTCCTCTCCGCTCGAGAGCCCGTACATGTCTTGATCGCTGTCCGACGTGATCCCCGCCATCGCCGTGAAACCGTACTGCCCGACCACGGTCGCGGTGCACTCACATGGATTGATCATGATCATCGTGTCGCCGTGCAGCTCCCCTTGCGTGCTCGCCATCAGTAGCCCGCGGTTGAACGTGAGCGACGATGTGTTGCTGCTCTCGGGGAGCGAGTCCGGGTACGCGACGTCCGCGCAGATCTCGGTCACCGCGCCGTAGTCTGCCTCCGCGATGCTGATGCGCACGAGACGGTGAACGGTGAAGTCCTCGTCGTTATCGATCGACAAGATCCACTCTTGAAGCGGTGGCGTCGTGTCGGGACGGTTCGTGTCGGGCGAGCCCGTGTCCGCCAACCCCGTATCCATCGACCCCGTATCCAGGACGCCCGTGTCATCGCGCGTCGGCGCGGTCACGCACATCATGTCGCGGCAGATCTGCCCGCTCGCGCACTCCGCTGCGGTCGTGCACTCGGGAGCGCTCGTGTCGTCGTCTCCGCACGCGACGAGGAGAAAAGCGGAGAGCAAGAGCGTGAGCGCGCGGGAAGTCATGCAGACAGGATAAGCGACCGATCCCGGCGAGACACGGATCTCGTTGGTCGTGACCCGACGCTCCATTCGTCGCAGAGACCGCATCGGGGCGCGAAGACTTTGTATTGGCCCCGTTTGGTCGTACTCGCACCAACGTAGATCGATCCGATTCTCGATGCGGGAAAACAACTGCCGGTGCGGACCGCTGCGTACTTGGATGTGTCCCAGCAGTCCCTGCTCTTGGTCTCACGGTCACGAAGAGGGCATGACAGTCTCTAGCCGTCAGTGACAGAACCCTGCGGTGGGCACGTGGACCTCAAAACCGCTTCGCGCAGAGTGGCTCGCGCCAACGTACACCGAGCCAAGGCGCACGTTCGGCACATGGCAGGACTTCGGGTTGGGCGTGGCGTATTTCTTGGTGTCCCAGCAATCCCAACAGATCTCTGCTGACCGCTTGTGCCTCGCCTCGCTCTCGTCCCCAGAGAAGTACCAGATGGCGACGTAGCCACCTTGCCTGGACGCGAATCGACAAAACCGCGCGACCTGATCGGCTTTCCACGCGTCACGACGGGACTTGAGCTCTATGGGGAGCGTGTCTTGCCAGACCACATCGATCCCCGTTCCCTTGGTGAGCGGGTCACGCTCACCTCCTTCCGCGAACCCATCCGCACAGTTGTAGTACCGGTGCCTCGCCCCGGCGTCCGTTCGCTCGAAGTCACCACAACGGTTGATCTTGACCTGAAACTCCAGCCCACCGATCCCGCCGAAGCTGAAGTCTACGCCTGCCGTGTCCCCAGTGGATCGCGTGGGGCACAGCAACCTCGCGACCTCCGAATGGAAATCCCGTTCGAACCTGAAGGCCCTCGCCGCGAGGCCTCGAAGTCCGTCCACGCTGCTGCCAAGTACTGCGTTCAGTACCCGAAGTGCTACCCACTGTCGGGCGCCCGCGATCAGTTTGCGAACCACGGCCGAGCGGGCGCACTTGAGGCTCGCTTGAGCGACCCCGCGAAGGACGCCGCGAATGTTGCCCGCGGCCATTAGCGACGGGAGCGACAGCTCCCCGCTCCGATCCGTTCGATTGAGCGGGTTCATCAACGCGTAGGCGTACCGGTGAAGCGTTCGTGGATCCCGCGTCTCTGAGCCGTAGGAGTCGGGGGTCAGGAAGCGCGCTTGCGCAGGGTCGTAGTGGCGCGCGCGCAAGTAGGACAAGCCCGTCGCCACGTCTTGGCGCTCTCCCATGAACCCGTACTCGAACGCTGCGCCGGTGTGGACTTCGCGCTCGCCGAAAGCGTTGAAGCTCTGCGCGATGACGGTGTCGCCGCGTTCGTCAGTGACTTGAACAACGTCGCTCGCGTGGCCGCGCCAAACATGCCGCGTCGCGCCCGCGCGGTGCGTCGAGAGAATGCCCAGGCCGTCGAAGACGCGCGCTTCGGGGGCGCCGCCGCCGGGCGCATAGGTGACGGCGCAGTCCCGGTAGCCTTGGAGGTTCTCGGGAAGGGCGAGGCAGACGCGGGTGCCTTCGGCGTCCGTTCGCGAGACCATCGCGCCCGCTGCGTCGTACTCGTACGAGACGGTCTCTCCGCTTTCCGTGACGACGTTGGTCAAGCGGTCGAGCGCGTCATACGTGAAGCGACGCGTTCCCGCGGACGACGTGATCGAGGCGACCGCGCCGCGTCCGGTGTAGCCGTAGGTCGTGGTCCCGGCAGGGCCGACTTTGGTGAGCAAGCGGTCATCGCGATCGTAGGTGTAGTTCGTGACGCCGCTCGCGCTGACCTCACGCGAGAGGTTCCCGACCGCGTCGTACATGCGTGTCGTTTCAGAGAGCGTCCCGCCTGCGCCGTCGAGCTCGCGTTCCACCGACAAGCGGCTCAGCGCGTCGTACTCGAAGGCGTAGCGGCCGTGGGGCGTGGTCATCGCGTTGACGCGACCGTGACTGTCGAAACCGTACGTGTACCGCTCGACTCTCGTTGCGCCGCGAAGATGTTGGATCTCGGTGACGCGGTCGTAAGCGTTGTAGGTGTACTCGGTGCCGGTACCGTTGGGTCGTTCGATCGTCGTCAGCCGACCACTGTCGTCATACTCGTAGGTCGTCCGCATTCCGTCAGGATCGACGATCGCGGCGACCTGACCCGCGTCGTCATACTCGTAGCGCGTCGTGAACATCGTCATCGCGGGAGTGATGGCGTCCACTCGGGTGAGCTGACCGTCGACGTTGTAGCTCAGGTCGACCGTGCCGCCGTCATCACGTCCCGTGCGAACGACGCGGCCGAGGCGATCACGGTACGTCGTCGTGACGTTGTCTGCGGTTCGCTGAATGACGCCGCGATCGGGGACGCTCTCGGTGACGTGTCGCTCGCCCCCAGGGAGCTCGAGCTCTTGCGACCCGTCGTCGTTGAGCCGTTCGATGACCCGCGAATCGTCGGCGCGGGTCCAGACGCGATCCCCATCTGCTTCGTAGATCCAGCTCTGCGTGCGGCCCTCGGCAGAGGTGAACGACTCAAGCCGATCCTCGTCCCAGAGAAACGTCGTCTCCCGATCCGCGGCGTCGGTGATGGATGTGAGCTGCCCGCCGAGGCCGTAGGCATAGTCGGTCGTGTTCATCGCGGCGTCGGTGACGCTGGTGAGGCCGTATGCGCCCCATTCGTACGCCCAGGTGACCCCATCGATGTCGGTCAGCGTCGCGAGAGGAGCGTCTTGATCTTCGGTCTCCGGGCTTGGGTAGTAGGTGCGCGCGACCGAGAGACCGCCAGGGTAGGTCACGGTGGCGATGCGACCGTTGTCGTTGCGGGTGACCGTCACGTCGCGGGAACCGTCACGCGCGCGAATGACGCGGTCGCTGCGATCGTAGGTGACCTGCACCGGGGTGTTTGTCCCGTCCTGCATCGACGTGATGCGGCCTCCATCATCGTACTCAAACTGACGCGCCAGGCCGTCGAGCGTCATCATCGTCGTGATGCGTCCAGCGTCGTCGTACGCGATCTGAACCGTGCTGCCGTTTTCTTCGATCATTGTGACCTGACCGGCCGCGTCGTAGCGATAGGTGCGCGTTCCGCCCTCGTTGGTCACAGAAGCGACCCGACCCAGGGCGTCCCGTCGAACGCGCATCGTCTCAACGCCCTCGGTCGTCGTGACCTCGACGTCACCGTTGTCGTCGAGCTGCGTTTCCACTGTGCGGCCGAGCTCATCGACGACGCGGTTCGGGACAGGCGAGGACGTGTCGTAGGTGTAGGTCAGGCGCGAACCGTCCGACCCGGTCAGCTCCGTGAAGCGCTCCAACCGATCCAGCGTCGCGGTACGGGTGGCGCCGTCCGGGTAGGTCGAGGTCACGGTGTGCGCATCGTCATCGTAGATCGAGCTCGTTCGGCCTCCACGCGGATCGACCTCCAGCGTTTGGCGTCCGCGTTCGTCGTACGTGCTCTCCGTCGCGAGTCCGAGCCCGTCGAGCTCTCGGAGCACGCCGGCTCGTGGGTATTCAAAGCGCCGCGCGTTTCGTCCGTCCGGGAGAACCCAGGCGCTTGGTCGGCCGCTGCCGTCTACGGTCTCGCGGAACTCTCGACCTTCGCCATCGGTGAACGAGACAGTGCGGCCGGTTCGGTCGTCGTATGTCGTTCGCTTGATGTTGCCGTTGGGGTCGCGGACCTCCGTCGGGCGACCTCGATCGTCGTATGTGTAGCGCGTGACGTGACCTAGGGGGTCTTCCCGCGTCGCGACGCGATCGCTCTCGCCGTCGTGAGTGAAGCGCGTGACGCGTTCAAGCGGGTCCGTGACTTGTGTGACTCGCCCTTGCTCGTCGTACACGGTCGTGATCGTCGCACCGCTCGCGTCGCGCGATCTCACCGTTCGGGCGTCGTCGTCGTAGGACGTCGTGAGTTCTGTTCCGTCTGGCCGAGCGCGGAGCACAACCCGTCCACGCTCGTCGTACTCGAAGCGCTCGGGAGGTCTGCCGTCCACCGAGAACGCGATCAGACGTGAACCGGAGGCGTACCTGAACGTGCCCTCCGCCCCGTCTATCGCGACGGTTGAGACGAGGTCCCCGAGCGCGTCATAAGTGTAGGTCACGGCGTCACCGGTCACGGCGTTCGTCGCGCGCGTGATCCGTCCCATCGCGTCGCGGGTGAAGGTGAGGAGGGAGTCGCCATCGCCGGTCACGCCCGCGCTCGTCATCACGAGACGGGAGCCGGTGCCGTCTTCGTACGAAACGGCCGCTCCCGTTTCCGCGTCAAACACGAAGCGCTCGCCGTACGCCGTCGTCAGCTCCCAGAACGGAGGCTCGAAGGGGTGCTCGGGGAAGTCTTGATACAGCACATCCCGATCGAAAAAATAGTCGTACCCCGTGGCGTAGCGGCCTCTCCGCGTGTTGAGCGCGTGGAGCGTCGATCCGGTCGCGGTCGTCTCCGTGAACGAGACCCGAAAGTCGTAGGACGGCGAACTCGCGGGGACGCTCTCTACATTCATCTCAAACGCGAAGCGACGGCCGTCAGGGAGCTCGACGCGGATTGGGTGCGCCCGGGTGCTGTCTGCGTAGTACGTCCTCACGAACGAGCCTCGAAAACGGTGCGTCCAACCCGTCGAGAGGTCGGTGGGAATTTCGATGTGCCCAAGTTCCCACTCATAGCGCCACCCGTTGCCGAGCGTTCCTGGCGTCAGGTCAAGCCCGTCGTAGACGCGCGCGACGTCGAGAGACAGCGTTCCCGTTTGCACCGTGAACTCGTGAAAGCTCAGACGGAGGAGCGGGAGCTTCTGACCCGAGACGCGCACGTCGCGGGTCGCCTCAGCCGCGTTCCCGGAAGCGTCCAGCGCACGAACGCGCAAGGTGTAGCCACCGTTCGGGAGGACGCGCGGATCGACCTTCGCGAGGGCGTCGCTCACCACGGGCATGAAGCGGGTATCCACGAGTGTGCAATGGGTCGAGCCCCACTGACGGCAAAGCTCGACGGTGTATGACACGAGGTTGTCGTCGGTGACGCTGCCGACGACATCGGTCGCCTCCATGAGGTTGACGTCAGGCTCGGGGGAGTCGATCTCGACGATCGGCGGGGCGTCATCACCTGGAACGTCGAGACCGATCGTGAACGCTTGGTTGTCGAAGAGTCCGGATGTATCTCGCGCGGTGAGCGTGACGGGGTAGACGCCGGTTGCGTCACCGGGCACGTCCCAGCGAACCTCTCCGGTGCTCGACACCGTCATGCCGGGAGGACCCGCCACGCTGAACATGATCGCTGAGTCGTCTGGGTCTTCTGCCGTCGCAGCGTAGAGATAGGCCGTTCCTGCGGTCCCGACCGTGATGGGGTCGCTGGTGATGCGAGGTGGCGCGTTGCCTTCCGTAATCACTATCGTGAAGGTCTGACGGTCCGTTCCGCCGCGCCCATCGTCCACTTCGATGATGACCGTCGCGGCGCCCGACATGTCGGGGCCGGGCGTGAGCGTGAGCAAGCCGCGATCGGAGATCATCATTGCGGGGGGAGCGGTGATGAGTCGGTACGTGAGTGGGTCACCGTCTGCGTCTTCGACGAGAACGGCGTAGCGATAAGGGACCCCTTCGACCGCCTCAAGGTTGGGCGACGACACGATCATGGGCGGGGTGTTTGTTTCGAGTGGAGAGGGGATGGTCACCGCACCGCTGTCGGCGGAGTCGGCGCGAGCGTCTTCTGCGTCAGCGTCGAGCGCGTCGTCAGCGTCGAGCGCGTCGTCAGCGTCACCTGCGTCGCTCGTGTCTGTCGCTTCCGAGTCAAGTACGCCCCCGTCAACGTCAGGCGTGCCTCCACATGCGAAGACGAGTACCAAGACACCAGCCCACCAGTTCTTCCCCATCGTTCGAGGGTAGGTGTGCGGAAACGTCTCGTCATTCACGAACTGTCCGCGTCATCGGAGACGCATCACGACAACCTCAAATGGGTCACGTCGTCATCGAATCGCCTCATCCCTGCCGCGCTCACGACTCGCGTCTTCCCTAGCGTTTTTCCATGACCGAGTTCTCGCTCCGCTACCTCGCGTTTGTCGTGACGACGACGCTCGCGGTCTTCAGCTACTCCGCGCTCGCGACCTCGGTTCTGCCGCCGCTTCAGGATGAGTTGTTCGTCGTCACTCCCCTCACGGTGTTGACGTTCGTCTTCGCGACGTTCGCGTTCCCGGTCGTCTCGCTCGTACGCTTCTTTCCCGCGCGCGGGTTCTTGCTCTACGTCGTGTTCGTCGGGGAGCTGGTCGCGTACGGCGGCGTCCTGATGCTCTCGGTACCGTTCACGACGCTTTCGCACGGAATCGTGATCTCGCTCTACTCGGGACACCTGTTCGGCTTCCCGCTCCTGCTTCTGCTGTTGCCCTTTCAGGTCTGGCTGACCGACGGGACGTCGCTCTTTAAGTGGTTACGCGAACTGCCCGACCACCGACCGCGCGCGTGACCGGCATGGCGGGCCGTCGATGTAGACGTACTCGCGGGTACGTCCGGGTTGCAGCTCGACGATGCTCGCCGAGCGCGTTCCGTAAACCGCGCCGTGCACGCACATCACGTCGAGCCGCCTCGCCCACCACTCGGGAATGTGGCGCATCGACCATGGTCGAAACGAGCGTGGCGGGAGCTGGTGGTCCGCGAGGATGGACTGCATCTCACGCGCGTCGAAGACATCGTGTTCCTGGGTGAGCTCGAGCGCGCGCTTCACTTTGAAGAAGCGCGCGCTGCCAATGTCGTCGTTGGGGAGAATGAAGATGCCCTTGGGGAGCGGTTCAACACGAAGCGAGTCGGGACGGGCATAAGCCACGCGGAGGTCGCCGCTTCGACCGAAGAGAAGGTTGAAGGGTCTCACCGACGTGACGTCGAGCGCGTGCAGGGCCGCGCTCACTTCGTCAGCGTCTCGTCGCTCAAGCGCGTCCATCACGATCTGACCGCGCGAGAGCGGAGCGCTCTGCGTCTCTTCGGAGCGCTGGTTGGTCAGGCCGACGAAGAACCCGTCCGCGCTCGCGCCCAGCCAGGTGCCGCCCGCTTTGAGGTCACGACCTGCGATGATGCCGTCGCGAACGAGTGACGGACCGGCGGTGGGACGCGCGTGAAACTCGTCGCGATTGGCACCGATCACGACTCGGCCGTCGCCGCGCGGATCATTGGCGATGACGAAGGTGCACATACTTCTCTTCGTGGTTCAGGGAGCGCTCAGGTCAAGACGATCGAAATCCGCGAAGCGTTGAAATACGTGAGTCGCTCGCGCGTAGGGAACCTCCGATGGAAGCACTCATCTACGAGCAATACGGTGGCCCGGACGTTCTTCGCCTCGCGGAAGTGGCCGATCTCGCGCCTCGTCCCGGTGAGGTGGTCGTCGAAGTAAAGGCCGCCGGTCTCAATCGCGCCGACGGCTACATGCTCTCGGGGACGCCGCTCCCGCTTCGGTTCATGACCGGCCTGACCGCCCCGCGTCCGCGGGAGCTGCCCTTTGTCGCGGTGGGCGCGGACTTCGCCGGAGTGGTCACCGCGGTAGGCGAGGACGTGACCTCTCGCGCGGTGGGTGATCGGGTGTTTGGTCAGCTCAACGGGGAGACGAAGGAGCAACCCTTGCTCACGTTTGGAACCGCGGCCGAGCATGTTCAGTTGTCAGCGGAGAACGCGGTCCCGATCCCGGACGGCGTCTCCTTCCGCGACGCAGCGGCGCTCCCGATGGCGGGGATGACCGCGCTCCAAGCGATCCGTCGCGCGGGGCTGACGCCGGTGGACAAGCAACAGCGCGTGCTCGTGGTCGGCGCGTCGGGCGGGGTCGGCACCTTCTGTGTTCAGATCGCGAAGCGCTACGGCGCGCACGTCACGGCGGTCTGCAGCGGACGGAACGCGGGGCTCGTGACGTCTCTTGGCGCGGACAGCGTCGTCGATTACACGCGGCGTGACGTGACGTTGCTCGGCGAGCTCTTCGATGTGGTCCTCGACTGCGTCGGGGATCGCTCAATCTTCGCGTGGCGCCGCGTGCTCTCACGGAGAGGTGCCTACGTCGCGATCGCCGGTGAGCCGCTTCAGCTCTTGATGTGCACGATGGTGAACCCGTTCGTTTCGCAGCGGATGCTCACGCTCTTGGCGAAGCGTGACAATAAGGACCTTATCGAGCTTGTCGGAATGGTCGCGAGCGGTGATCTCAGGCCGCACGTCGAGCGGGCGTTCGCGCTGTCGGACGGAGCCGAAGCGATGCGGCATCTCCTCACCCATCGCACGCGAGGGAAGCTCTTACTCGTGCCGTGATCCTGGGCTCGACACCGTGCCCGCTCGAACGTGCGATCGACGTCGCGCGTTCCCATGCCCAGCCTGATCGCATCACCTCTGCGGCGCGCCGCGTCAGCACTTGAGCACCTCTTCGACAGTCTTCACCCATCCCGTGAACGACGGTTCGTAGTACGCCCAAAAAGGAGAGGTGGGGAGGCGCGCGATGGGGCAGGACGAGGAACCAAGGGACGGGAGGCGGAGCGTCGCGACGACGCGATTCGCGATGCCTCAGCGAGACGCGCGCGCGTTGCTCAATGACAAGAGCGGCGCGGTCATGGTGATCGGGCTCGGGATGGCGGTGATCTGCGTCGGCGTCCTCTACTACCTTGCTGGGGTGGGCGACGCGGTCGTCTACCGAGAGCGCGTACAAGACGGTGCCGACGTGGGGGCCTACGCGGCGGCGACGGTGTCTGCGCGCGGCATGAACATGATCGTGGTGCTCAACCTGATCTCCGCGATCTGCATCGCGATTTTGCTCACGCTCCGCGTCGTGCAAGCGATCGCGATCGCTGGCATCGCGATCGCGAGCGTGGTGTCCGCGCTCTGCTTTGGTTGCGCGTCCTTTGCGATCCCGCCGCTGCAGGCCGTTCAACAAGCCGCGAACACTGCGTTCAACTCGCTCAAGCCGATCATGCAGGCGATCAACAAGGGCTGCTACTTCGCGCAGCAAGGGCTCAAGTACAGCTGGCCGGTGGTCGCGCAAGGTCGATCGATCGAGGCGATGTCCTTCCGTCGCGACATCTACGAGCACTCGGTCGCCGGCGCGACCTGGCCGCTCTATCCAACGACCGCGTTTGGCTACAAGGAGGAAGGGCTCCCCACCGAAGATGATGAGCTGTGGGTGTTGTGCGAACGCGGAGGAGAGTTCGTAGAGGACGCCGTCCGCGTTCCTTTCAACGAGATCCCGGTGATCGGGGGCAAGCTCGGCTCGTTCATCGGCGGCGCGGCGAGAGGTATCGCTTCGCTCTTCTATGTCTTCTTCTGCGGTAACCCACCTGCCTCGTTCTATCCGGACGGCTTCAACCCGGGCCCGCCGCCGACCGTGGACAAGACGGAGTCGTTTCCCAACGACCCGTTCCGGAACGCCTGCAACTCAGGTTGCGATCGCGCGGACACGTCCCTCTCTCTGTGCGCGCCGTGTCAGCCCAACACTTCCGCGGCGGGGTGCCCCGACGCGCTCGAACGCGTCTGCACCCGCGCAGCGGAAAACGAAGCTTCGCGTTCTCCCATTCAGTGCGCGACTGGGCCCGATGGTCCCGACGCCGATGATCGTCCCGATCCGAACGTGGACGACGATGGGAACTGCCGTGAGGAGATCGAGCGCCCAGGAGGATGTCACGGGCTCAGCGCGCCAGGCGTGGACGGGGACACCGCGGAGTGCCGACGCATGTCGAATCAAGCGGCGAGCAAGTGTCTGGCAGACGGCGAGCGTTTCGACGAGTTCGTGTTCCGAAGTGAGTGGCGCTACCGCGTCTACTTCAAGGTGGTGGAGGGCGAGGAGTGCCGAATCGAGTTCTTCGACTCCCAAGATGCCGGGTCCGGCTCGACCGATACGCCGGAGGAAGCCGCGGAGGGGCGCTACCACCGAGAAGAGGATCGAATGCGTCCACCTCGAGAGACCGGGCTCTTCTTCATGGGTTCGTGCAACAACAACATCCGCGGCCCGTTCCCGTCGTACTGCGACTACGAGGACGACGATGACGACCTCCCGCTCACGCCGCCCGGCCTTGGATCACTCGTCACCGGGTGCACGAGCCTCCCCGATGAGCGCACCGCGAAGCGCGACTTCCGAACCGTCTCGACCACGCCCTCCCGTGGCTCTGAAGGGACGGGCTATGTTCGGCGTCGCGTCGTCAACGAGATCTACCAATGCAGCCGAACGATCGAAGAGCCGCTCGACGTCGGAGACACCGGAGCGCCCGGTGGGAGCGGAGAGTGGAAGAAGCCGGCGCGCCTTCACGTTGAGCTCCGTCTCGGCGACAACGACTTTCAGTTCCGCTCGTTCCAGTACGGCGATCCGCCGCCGACCCTCGGCGACCGGGGAGTACAGTTCGCGAACCTGTGGTCACCGCCGCCGCCGCCGGGTGACGGCGAGCCGGGCGGAGGGTTCGAGACGATGAGCCAGTACACGCGTTTCAGCGTCGCGCAGGCAGAGTACTACTGGCAGGACAACTCGTTCGGCTGGGCGATGTCTGACCACACGCCAGACAAGGACGGCGCAGAGTACATGTGGTTCATGGGGTGGACCGCGCGGATGCGGCGAACGTCAATCAGCCCAATCTTTGATTCAGGCGGACGCGCCGGAGTGGAGGGCGCAGTGGGCGGGCTCGGCGGCGGCGATGGGCCCGGGTTCCTTGGGCTGCTCAATAACCTGGTGATGCATTGAGGATGAGTCAGATGAAGCAAGCTCCCCATCGGTCCAGTCGCGCGCGGCGCGGCGCGGCGTACACCGAGGCGCTCGTCATGCTCCCGGTGTTCTTCACGGTCTTCGCCGGGATCCACTTCTTCCACGACGGCTACACCGCGAAGCTGATCGCGATGAACGAAGGCCGGAGCGCGTCTTGGGAGATCGTGAACGACTACGGGCGATGCGGCCGGACCAGCGAGGACGGTGGCGGACCGCTTGAGGCGCCAGACGAGCCGCGCTCCGAAGACGTGCCCTCCGGAGTGGAAGACCCGACAACGGTTGCGAGCGACGCGACCTCCGCCGGAGGCACCAGCACGGAGGGACGCGCGGCCAACGACGTGATCAAGAGCGCGCTCGGCTCGATCTTCGGTGAGTCGCACGTGACCCATGGGAAGTCGGCGTATGAGATGCCTGGCTACTTGGGCGGGTTCGCGCGAACCGCGACCGCGAAATACTGGACCATCTGCAATCCGGAACCCAAGGACCTCGGCGAGCTTCTGAAAGGCATGCTCTGCGCGGTTGTTCCGAAGTGGTGTTGAGGCGCGCGATCACGAACGGCTGATACGCTCTTGCGATGCGAGACAAAGTGAACCTCGAGCGCGCGTTCTCGACCTTCCAGGCCGCCTGGACGCCCAAGATCGCGGGCGCGCTGAACGGCCAGCACATCAAGCTCGCGAAGTGCGAAGGCGAATTCACCTGGCATCAGCATGACGACGCCGATGAGCTCTTTCTGGTGGTCGCGGGTCAGCTCGATCTTCACCTTCGCGACCCCGATGAACGATGCGTGTCCTTGAGGGAAGGAGAGCTGTTCATCGTGCCGCGCGGGATCGTCCACAAGCCCGTGTCACCCGGTGGTGCGCACGTTCTCTTGTTGGAGCCGGCGGGAACGCTGAACACCGGCGACGCGAACAAGAGCGAGCTGACCGCGGCCGAGCTGGAGTGGATCCTCTAACACGTTCACGGGTAGCGAGCGGTTCACGCGCTCGGTAGAGTCACGAATGCTCGACGCTGTCCGAGAGGAAGTCGAAGAGACGCATCGCTTCTTCGTCCGCTGGTTTACTGGAACCGCGAAACCCGAAGAGCTCGTCGCGTTTGGTGCACGTCTGCATCCCGATGTTCTGTTCATCGGACCGAGCGGAGCGTGTCTTGATCGCGCGGGGCTGCTCGGAATGTTCGAGGGGCGGCACGGCGCCAACGTGTCGTTCGCGATCGAGATTGAGGACGTGAAAATCGTGCACGACCTGGGGGACCACATCATCGCGACCTACGTCGAGAAGCAATTCGGCGCGCGGTCCACGACGCCCTCGAACAACGCGCGCTTCACGAGCGTCTTGTTCTCGCGCGATCTGAACTGGCGTCACATTCACGAAACGGGGCTTCCGCCGGCTCCTCTTGAGGTGCTCGCCGCCGCGCTTCGTTCGTGGGGCGCGCTCTTCAACTGGCTGGACCGCGGCGGAGGGGATCGGGCGCTCGCGAAGATCCGTCAAACCCACGCGGCCGTGGTCACGGCGTACGACGCGCTCCCCGACGCGGTGCACAAAGAGCATCCCTTGCTCGCGACCTTGTGGCCTGGGCTTCGCGACGATGCGCATGGGGACGCGGGGGGGCGTTTTCGGGAAGCGGTCTCGAAAGCCCTCAAGAAGCGCTAGCGGGCTAGCGCTTCTTTCTGATCTTCCGAAAGAACGCGCGCAGCTGCTCCGCGCACTCTTCTTCAAGCACTCCGCTCACGCACTCCACCTCGTGATTGAGCCGCGGGTCGCTCCCGATCGTGTAGAGCGTCTTCATCGCGCCCGCCTTGGGATCGTCAGCGCCCCAGACCACGCGAGGGACACGTGCGTTAACCAGCGCCCCAGAGCACATCGGGCACGGCTCCAAGGTGACGTAGACGGTCGCGTCGATGAGGCGCCAGCTGGCCTGGCGCGCGGCGAGCGCCCGCATCGCGATCAGCTCGGCATGGGCGGTCGGGTCTTGGGCGGTCTCGCGGAGGTTGTGACCACGCGCAACGATCTCACCTCCAACGACGATGATGGAACCTACTGGAACCTCGCCCCGCGCTTCGGCCCGGGCGCCTTCCGCGATCGCTTCGCGCATGAAGTGCACGTCTCGATTGGATAACTCGCTCATCGACGCACGAGCGTAACAGTCGCTGGGGCTGGCAAGTCGACTGGCCACTTGGGCTGGCGGGTACGGTGGCCTTTCTCGTCGTGGTCACTGCGGCTTCCATGCGAAAAAGCACGCCTGTGGGTCGCGGCACAGTCCTCGCAAGTGTATGACAGCAACATGAAGCGCGTTTCCTTTTTCCTTTGCCTCTCTCTGCTGGCGTTCGGCTGTGCTGGGGATGGCTCCTCTGACTACTTCGGCGAAGCTGCTGACGAGACCGGCCTTCTGTCGCCGACCGAGCCGCTCCCGCTCGCGGGCAACGGCAAGTTCGACATTGACGAGCGTGGGCCGCGGGTCCGCTCGGGCGTGTCGACTGAGGTGTGGGCTGCGGAGCGCGCGTGGAACGAGACGGACAGCGCGGCGGGCATTGCCTGGGGCGCCGACTCGGGTCTCGACTGGGAAGAGAAGTTTGACGCGTGGAACGCCAGCTTTGAGCAGACGCCGTCGATGACGAACTCTGGAAGCACGTTCAAGATCGTGACGCCCTACGGTGACCGCGAGCTCGACGCGCCGACGCTGGAGTGCGCCGAGGTCGCGATCTTCCTCCGGGCCGCGTTCGCCGCTTGGTACAAGCTCCCGTTCTACCTCCAGGGATGGGACAGCGATGGTCGGCAGACGCTCTACGCGGGCCACTTCGGCTTCATCAACCGCAACGGTGAGCGCGTGGGTCGTTTCCCGACCTTCCGCTCGTCGTACCGTGACTACCGCGGGGAGTGGTCGCCGGGTCAGCCGTGGCCGACCGACAGTCGCCTTCGTGGATACCGCCTCGCCGACGACGACGAGAACCCGTGGCTCAGCGAGCAGGATGGACAGACCCGTGGCGCCGGCGCGTACTTCGACGAGTTCTTCCTCAACAAGCGCGCGGGCTACTTCACTCGTTTGCTTCTCCTTTACTTCGGCACGATCAACCTCGCCGACCCGGCCAACATGTTCCACATCAAGCCGGAGTCGACCGAAGGTGGCGACGTGCTCCTCAAGCGTTGGCAGCGTCGCGGCATCGGGCACACCATCCCGGTCCTGAACGTCAACCGCGTCACCCCCGAGCGCCTCGAGATTACGGTCGCGAGCGGCTCGATCCCCCGTCGTCAGCCCGTTTGGGAAGACCCGGCGCGCGCCCGCTTCAGCTTCACCGCGGCGACCACCGGTGGCGTCGGCGAGACCTCGGACGGAGACGCCTACGCGGCCATCGGTGGCGGCATTCACCGCTGGCGCACCGCGGTGCTTCGCTCGGGCCGTTGGTACAACGTCGTGCTTGAACAGGACCAGGACGACTACATTGACGCGAACGACCACGACGTCATCGCGCAGCGCCCGGCTCGCTTCGAGGAGATCCTCGCAGACGTTTCCCCTGAGGAGCAGCTCGAGGTCGCTGTTGACCAGGTCAACGCGGCGCGTGAGCACCTTCGCAACTACCCCGCCAGCTGCTCGGCCCGGACGCGGCGTGAAGATGCGTTCGAGCGTCTCTACGACCTGACGGCCGACCTTCAGGGCCTCACCCGCGCGGAGACCGACGGTCGCTACCGTATCCTCGAGGACTACGTTCTCGCCGAGCTTGAGTACATGCAGAGCAAGACCTGTTGTTGGAACCGCAGCACCAGCGCGATGCACGCCATCATCATGGACTACGCTGAGCAGGAGCAGGCCGCCGCCACCGCGAGCGGGATGTGCATGGCGCCGTCAGTCTTCAAGAGCGAGGGCGGAAGCTCCGCAGGCTACGGGCGCTGGGCCAACCACGCGGTCGACACAGGTCGCGGCGACGAGTGGGTCTCCTGGAGCGCGGACGAGACTTGTCCGTGGCAGGCCGTCGCGAGCGACAGCCTCAACTTCGACCGTACGGGGCCGGACTTCTGCTCGGTGGGCGCGACGGAGCCGCCGCCGCCCATGCCGACGGACCTCTGCTTCAACTCGGACGAGTGCGACGCCGGTCAGATCTGCGCCAACACGGGCACCCGCAACGAGTGCATCGAGGACACCACGCCGCCGCCGACGCCCGGCATGTGTGACCCGGCGGGCGCCAACAACGACCAGGACTCCGCGAGCGGCTTGGCCGGTGCGCTTGAGACCGAGATCTGCGCGGCGGACGAAGACTGGTACCGCATCGCTTCGGGCGGCACGGTCGTCATTCGCTTCACGCACGACGACGGCGACCTCGACATGGAGGGCTACGACGCCGCCGGCACCGAGTTCGCGTCGAGCGCGAGCGTCTCCGACGAAGAGCGCATCACCGGCGAGGGCGAGTTCTGGGTTCGCGTCTACGGATACTCCGGCGCGACCAACAGCTACACGATCTCGCTCGAGTAGTTCGCGACGACGTACAAACGCGAGAGGCACCTTCGGGTGCCTTTTTCGTTTAAGGCGTAAGGTCTCTGTGATGCCCTTGCTCTTGCTCCTCGTGTTCGTCCTCGCGTCTTGCTCCGGTGCGACCGAGCCGCCCGCCGATGTCGTGAGTGAGACGGAGGACGTCAGTGAAGACGTCGCCGCGGATGTGAGCGAGGACGTCGCAGACGACGTCGCGGAAGATGTCGCAGACGACGTCGCAGAGGACGTCGCGGAAGACGTCGCGGAAGACGTCGCGGAAGATGTCGCTGAAGATGTGGCCGCCGATGTCACGGACGGTCTCTTCGCGAACGTCATCGACGTCACGACGCGTGGAACGGGCACGACTTCGTTCTCCGTTCGCATCGAGAGCCCCGACACGGGGTGCGCGCAGTACGCGAACTGGTGGGAGGTGCTCGACGCAGACGGCGACCTCTTGACCCGCCGCATCTTGGGTCACAGTCACGTCGACGAGCAGCCGTTCACGCGGAGCGGCGCCGCGATCGAGGTCGATGAAAATGCGCGCCTCTTCGTCCGCGCGCACATGCATCCAACCGGCTACGGCGGGCAGGTGTTCGCCGGAACGGTCGCGGGCGGCTTTGCGCTTGAGTCGAGCCCACCTTCCTTTCCATCCAGCCTCGGGAGCGCGCCTCCTCAGCCGACCACGTGCGCGTTCTGATCTCAAAGCCCCCTCCGCCTTGACGTGGGTAGCGAAAACGGTACAAAGCCCCGCTCAGCGCCTATCTCGGGCGCTTGTTCAGGAGAACGAATAAATGGAAACGACGACGCTTTCGGCTGAGGTCCGCACAGAGTGCGGAAAGGGGCCGTCGCGTCGGCTGCGCATGGAAGGAAAGATCCCAGTAGTCCTCTACGGACCTGGTATCGATCCGACGCCGCTGACGCTCGCCCCCAAGACTTTGATCCGCGCCCTTCGTGGGGAACGCGGACGTAACTCGATCTTCTCGATCGAACATGGTGGGAACGAGACGCTCGCGATGGTGCGCGACTTGGTCGTCGAGCCGGTCAGCCGCGAGCTGCTCCACGTCGACTTCTTGAAGCTCGACCTGGAGAAGGAAGTGAACTCGGTCGTCACGCTCAAGACCAAGGGCCGCGCCGTGGGTGTGCAGCGTGGTGGTATCCTCAACGTGACGCGCCGCGATCTCCCGATTCGCAGCAAGCCCGCCGACATCCCCGCCTTCATCGAGTTCGACGTCTCCGAGGTCGAGATGTTCCAGGCGGTTCGCGTCTCGGACATTCCGGTTCCCGACGGCGTCGTGATTCGCCTCGACCCGAAGCTCACCGTCGTGACGGTTCTCGAGGACCGCAAGGCGAAGGTGGCGGCTGAGGCTGCGGCGGCAGCAGAAGAGCCCGCGAAGTGAGCCCCTTGCTCCCATGTCTTCCTCGCGTCCCACGCGGCGAAGGCATGGGCGCACGCTCTCGTTCGAGATGACCTAGTTCGAGATGACCACGCGACTCATCGTCGGCCTCGGAAACCCCGGGCCCAAGTACGCAGGCAATCGACACAACGTCGGCTTCATGGTCGTTGATCAGCTCGTGAGCCGGTACCACGCGTCCCTTCGCGAAAAGTTCAAGGGCCTGCTGGCGAAGACCACGACGTCCGCGGGTCACGAGGTCGTTCTGCTCAAGCCGCTGACCTTCATGAACCTCAGCGGCGAGTCTGTGCAGCGCGCGATGCAGTTCTACAAGGTGAAGCTCGCCGACGTGATCGTCGTGCACGATGAGCTCGACCTCGACTTCGGGACCCTCCGCGTGAAGGTCGCGGGCGGAAGCGCCGGCCACAATGGTCTGAAGTCCATCGTTCAGCACGGCGGCGGCAATGGGTTTTTGCGCGTGCGGGTCGGGATCGGACGCCCACAAAAGGGCCGGCCTGAGAGCTGGGTTCTGGGCGATTTTTCCAAGGATCAGCGCGAGGCGCTCCCGAGCGTGCTCGACGATGCCGAGCGCATGATCGACGTGATCTTGGCGGATGGCCCGCAAGAAGCCATGCAGCGCTTTCACGCGAAGAAGTAGGCGCGGCGAGACCCTCCGTAGGTTGCTTGCAAGTCCTTAGGGATCGCGCTAGATCCCGCGTCCCCTTCCTCGCTCCAGCAATCCCGCTGGGGCCAATTGTCCGAGAGGAGAAAAACCTTGGTTGCATCAGTACCCGGGGCGCCAGCGAAGCGCTGGGCCCGTGAATACGAAACGATTTACATCCTTCGTCCCAACGTGACGACGGAGGGCGCGGCGAAGGTCGCGCAGCGCGTGAAGGACGTCGTCGACAAGACCGGCGGCAAGTTCGTGAAGGTCGACACGTGGGGCAAGCGCAAGCTCGCCTACCCGATCGCGAAGCACTCGCGCGGCACGTTCATCTTCATGCACCTCGCGGGCTACAACGACATGGTCGCCGAGCTTGAGCGTAACCTGCGCTTGCTCGACGAGGTCATCCGGTACCAGACGATCCGCGTGGGCGACCCGATGGAGCTCGCGACGGTCTCCGCGGACCCCGAAGAGATCGAGTTCGCCGAGATCGAAGGCGGCGAGGAAGAAGAGGAGCTGACGCGCGCGCAGCAGCTCGGCCTTCAGCCGATTCGTTCGCGTCACGACGAGGACAAGCCCCGCGACAAGGACGAGGCAAAGGCCGACGCCGAGGGAGAAGCCAAGGCGGACGAGCCGAAGGCCGAAGCCGCCGCGGAGGCAAAGGCTGAGGCAAAGGCGGATGAGGCCAAGACTGAGGCCAAGTCCGGAGAGGAAGAATAATGGAAGACGACCGCACAAAGGGAAGCGTCGTTCGTGAAGGACGCGCCGATGCCGACCCGCTTGGGATTCGCCGTCGCCGCAACGGCCGCAAGCG
Source organism: uncultured bacterium (assembly GCA_938024995.1). Classification (GTDB taxonomy): domain Bacteria; phylum Myxococcota_A; class Polyangia; order Polyangiales; family Houyiibacteriaceae; genus CALJDU01. The sequence goes on along the minus strand of CALJDU010000048.1, from coordinate 46,148 downwards.
CGCGCCGACGTTCACGAAGGAGCCTGGGTTCCACTTCGACTACAAGGATCCGCAGCAGCTCCGTTACTTCATCACGGACCGCGGCAAGATCGTCCCGCGTCGCATCAGCGGACTCTCCGCGAAGCAGCAGCGAGAGCTGACCGTCGCCGTCAAGCGCGCCCGCAACATTGCGCTCCTCCCCTACACGGCGGTGAAGTGAGATGGCCCGCAAGATTCAGGTCGTGCTCAAGAGCGACGTCGAGAACCTCGGCACCCAAGGCGACGTCGCCGAGGTTCGCCCCGGTTACGCTCGCAACTACTTGATCCCGCGCGGTCTCGCCGTCATGGCGTCGCGCGGCAACCTTCGTCGCGTAGAGCACGAGAAGAAGCTCGCGCTCGCTCGTCTCGCGAAGATCCGCGCCGAGGTCGAGAAGAACGCCGAGGCCTACAAGTCTCTCGTCGTTCACATCGCGAAGCAGGTCGGGGAAGAGGGCAAGCTCTACGGCTCCGTCACCACCGCCGAGATCGCGGAAGCGATCAAGCGCAAGGGCCACGACGTGGACAAGCGTAAGATCGTGATGCCCGAGGAGATGATCAAGGAGATCGGAACCTACGAGATCCACATCAAGCTCGGCGCCGGTGTGACCGTCCCGATCAAGCTCGAGGTGAAGACCGCTTCCTGAGCAGGTCTCGCTAAAACGAAGAGAGCGACCCGCGTGAGTGGGTCGCTCTTTTTCTTTTTGCGGCGAACTCTCTTTTTGCGGCGAACCCTACTTCCAGGTTCGCTGGCGCGGTACAACCGAGACCTCATGCAGCTTCGTGCGGTCGTCATTCTTGCCGCGCTCTGCGGGTGTACCGACACGCAGATCGTGGTTCAGGTGAACTCTGTCCACGGACCCTTTGAGTCTGTGGAGGTCGAGGTCTCCGGTGCCACCATTCCCACGACGGAGATCTCGATCGGCGAAAACGTGGAGCCGCCGTTTTCGTTCACGCTCGTTCCTGCGCACGACCGCGACGTCGACCGCACGATTCGTGTCCGCGGGATCAACTCGTCGATGGAGTCATTCTCGGCGACCGCGAACGCGAGCTTCGAAGCGGACTCGCGAGTGTTCGTGTCGCTCTCATTGGGCGAACCGGGCGTGGACGCAGGAGACGCAGGAGATGCGGGCGCTGGCGACGCTGGAGACGTAGGGCACGCGAGCGTGGACTCAGGGGACGCAAGCGTGGACTCAGGGGACGCGAGCGTGGACTCAGGAACCGACGCCTGCGTCCCGATGGAGGAGCGCTGCAACGACCGAGACGATGATTGCGACGGCCGGGTTGATGAAGAGGCGAGTGACTTCATCGACTACTACGAAGACTTCGACCGAGACAGCTTCGGCGCAGGGGAAGTTCGTCGCGGGTGCGAGGTGCCTGCCGGCTTCGTCGAGAACAATGAAGACTGCGACGACTTCAACTCTTCCGCTTCACCGGAGTTGGCGGAGACGGCGTGCAACGCGATCGACGACGACTGCGATGCGTCGGTGGACGAGACGACGGAGTGCATCCCAGGCTGCGCCGGGTTCACCTTCGAAGGCCGCGGCTACATCCACTGTCCCACCCGACGCTCATGGAACGACGCGCGGCAGATCTGCAATCAAGACGAGATCCGTCCGATTCCGTACGAACTCGTCACGATCAACAGCAGCGAGGAAAACGACTTTGTCGCTCGCATGGTCACGGAGCCGAGCTGGATCGGGATCAACGATCGCGCGGCGGAGGGCGATTTCGTTTGGGTCGAGGGCCGATCCGACTTCTTGAATTGGGGCGCTCGCCAGCCAGATAACGAGTTGGGGGGAGAAGACTGCGGTGAGATTCGCGTCGGGGAAGGGGATTGGAACGACGGTTCCTGCGTGCAAGAGCGGCACTTCGTCTGCGAAGCGACGCGCTGATGAAAAGCGCCGCAGCCGAATCGGTTCTGTCGCGCTCGGGCGAGCGCGCCGCTCCGCTCTGAGCCAGCGACTGCGCTCCGCTCTGAGCCAGCGACTGAGCCAGCGACTGCGCCTTTGTGCGCAAACAATAGTGTGGTGACACGACGCCGACGCGTCGCCCAACCCGACGTATACTCACGCCGTGAAGATCAACGTCCTCGGAGGCGGCCCGGCCGGGCTCTACTTTGCCGCGCTCCTGAAGCAGCGCGCGCCACAACACGAGATCACGGTCGTGGAGCGCAACGCGCCCGACGATACGTTCGGTTGGGGCGTGGTGTTCTCCGACGAGACGCTCGGTCATCTGCGCGAGGCGGACCCCAAAATCTTTCAGCGCATCACCGAGAACTTCGCCTACTGGGACGCGATCGATACCCACGTCTTCCGGCACGGTGAGCGCGTCGGCGAGGTGATTCGCTCAAGCGGTCATGGCTTCTGCGGCATCGCTCGTCAGCGCTTGCTCTCGCTCCTGCAAGACCGCTGTCAGGAGCTCGGCGTCACCCTCCGGTTCAACACGCAGGTCGACGACATCGCGTCGCTGCGTGATTGCGATCTCTTGGTCGCGGCCGACGGCGTGAACAGCCGAACGCGCGAGCTCTACGCCGACACGTTCCAGCCCTCGCAGAACATGGGCAAGTCGCGCTTCATCTGGCTCGGCACGCACCAGACGTTTGAGGCCTTCACGTTTAGCTTTCGCGAAAACGAGCACGGCGTCTTTCAGGTGCACGCTTACCAGTTCGACGAGAGCACCAGCACCTTCATCGTCGAGTGCGACGAGCAGACCTTTCACGCTGCGGGGCTCGATCAGGCGAGCGAAGAAGAGAGCATCCGTTACTGCCAGGAGCTCTTTCGCGAGGAGCTCGGAGGGAACGCGCTGCTCGCGAACCGCTCTCGCTGGATTCAGTTCCACACGGTCAAGTGCGCGAGCTGGTGTCACGAGAACGTGGTCTTGCTGGGGGACGCCGCGCACACCGCGCACTTCTCGGTGGGCTCGGGAACGAAGATGGCGATGGAGGACTCCATCGCGCTCGCGGAAGCGGTGATCGCGCATGACGAGGTCCCGCGCGCGATGGCGGCGTATGAGGAATCGCGTCGGGATTTGGTCGAGCGCACTCAGAAGGCCGCGCAGCAGAGCGGCGAGTGGTTCGAACAAGCGCGCCGCCACGTTCAGCGCGATCCAGAACAGCTCACCTTCGCGATGATGAGCCGCACGCGGCGAGTGACCTACGAGAATCTACGGATGCGAAATCCCGGCTACGTCGCCGCGGTGGAGCGGAGTTTTTGCGAACGCGCACAGGTAGACCCACCGAGACCGCCCATGTTCACGCCTTTCGAGATCCGCGGGCTCCGCATCCCGAACCGCGTCGTGGTCTCGCCGATGTGTCAGTACTCGGCGGTCGACGGCTGCCCAACCGATTGGCACATGGTTCACCTCGGCAGCCGCGCGTTAGGGGGCGCGGGGCTCGTCTTTTGCGAGATGACAAATGTGAGCGCGGAAGGCCGGATCACCCCAGGTTGCACCGGGCTCTACAACGACGCGCAGGAGGCCGCGTTTAAGCGCATCGTCGATTTCGTTCACGCGAACTCGAACGCGAAGATCGCGATTCAGCTCGGGCACGCCGGACGCAAAGGCGCGACCAAGTTGATGTGGGACGGAATGGACGAGCCGCTCGAGGAAGGTGGCTGGCCCTTGCTCGCGCCTTCGGCGATCCCGTGGACGCCGCGTAATCAGGTACCCCGCGCGATGACCCGTGACGACATGGACCGCGTCCGAGAGGAGTTCGTCTCCGCGACGCATCGCGCGATCCGGGCGGGCTTTGACCTGCTCGAGGTGCACCTCGCGCACGGCTACTTACTCTCGAGCTTCCTCACGCCCGTGAGCAACCGTCGAGATGACGAGTACGGCGGGTCGCTCGAGAATCGTGCGCGCTTCCCGCTCGAGATCGTCGACGCGGTTCGCGCGCTCTTCTCGGGTCCACTGAGCGTGCGGATCAGCGCGACCGATTGGGTGGAAGGCGGCTTTGATATCGAGGACGCCGTCGCGCTCGCGAAGATGCTCAAGGCGCGCGGCGTGGATCTCATCGATGTGAGCGCGGGGCAGACCAGCAAAGAGGCCCGACCGGTCTACGGGCGCGCCTTCCAGACACCGTTCTCAGAGCGGATCCGCAACGAGGTCGGGATCCCGACCATCGCGGTCGGCAACATCTACGATCACGATCGCGTGAACACGATCTTGGCCGCCGGTCGCGCGGATCTGGTCGCGCTCGCCCGGGCGCACCTCGCCGATCCGTACTGGACCCACCACGCCGCGACCCAGCTCGGGGTGCCTCCGGACGTCCCCGTCGCATACGCCTCCGGGGGACCGATCGCGAAGCGGCTCTTCCCGCCCGCCGACGACAGCTAGCGTGGAGCGAGGGCGCTACCAACCGCCCGCCGGCAGCGTCATGACGCGCGCCGACGCGGTGGTCGATCCCGACCGCGCGTCCAAGGTCTACGGAGTGGTCCTCTTGGTGATGGCGGCGCTGATCTACCCGGTCGTCGACGGGGTCTACAACTACGCTAACGAGACGCCTGCGGTGCTTGAAGAGCTGAGAGCGCTCGCAGATCGCCCACGCGAGGCGACGATGAGTCGTCCTCTTATCGTGATGCTGCTCGATGGGCTCCGCACCGATGAGGTCGCGACCATGCCGTCGCTGGTTGCGCTCAAGAACGAGTCGCTCCAGTTCGTCATGAAGGTGGATCCTCCGACCGTGTCGCGCCCGGCGTATCACGCTTTCTTCACTGGTGTGCCGTCGGCCGCCTCCGGTGTCGTGACGAACCGTTACCTCGGCGGGCCTCGCGCAGATACGCTCGCGAACCGCGTGCGCGAAGCGGGGGGCGAGGTCGTCTTCATCGCGGAGGGGCTCGACTGGATGCCGTCGATGTTCGCGTCCGCGGGGGATCGCGCCGTCTCTTCTGACGACGCGCTCAACGAACCGCTCGACGAGGCGCTCGCGACGCTCTCGCCAACCAGCTTCGTGATGATCCACGTCGTCTCGATTGATCAACGAGGTCACGATGATGGGCTGGATTCCGCAGCGCGTCGCGGAGCGCGGGGAGACGCAGATGACGTCGTCGCGCGTGTGATGCGCAGCGCGCCGGACGACGCGCTCATCGTCGCGTTCGCCGACCACGGTCACGTCGCGGCAGGTGGACATGGCGGGAGCGAGCCCGAAGTGGATCACGTGTTCGCCTACCTTCACGGCGCCGGGGCCGATGGAGCGCCGTTGGGGGGAGAGGTGAACCGGACCGTTTCGCTCGTCGAGCTCGCGCCGACCATCGCGTCCATCCTCTCGCTCCCGCCGCCTCGGATGGCGGTGGTCCCGCCGGTGATTGAGGTCGCGCCGCGCTCACGCTCTTCGCTTCAAGCGGAGAGGTTTCGTCGTGCTCATCACGACACCCTCGTCGCGCGGCTCGACCGGGTGAAGCGCGCGCGGCTTTTTCAATTCGTGACCGCGTTCCTCTGTTTCGCGCTGCTCGGGACGACGAAGCGCTGCTTCGGGTTCTCCTGGGCCACGCTCTCGTTCGTCTTCGCCATGGGCCTCGGCGCGGTGGGCCATCTCTTTGTGTTTCGGCGACCGCTCTCGTTCTCTTCGATCGACTACCTCTATCTCCACATCCCGCGCCTGGTCGGGCTTGGGGCGCTGTGCACCCTGGCCGCGACGCTCCCGTGGCGTGACCTCGCGAGACGAAGACAGGCCGCCGCGATCTGCTCTTTCGCGTCGCTCACCGCGCTCCTCATGACCCTCGCGACGATCGCCTGGACAGTGCGTCCTTGGCCGATTGACGATTTTCTAGCGTACGCGCCGATGCTCTTTGGTGGATACGCGATGGGCAGCTGCGTGGCGGGGGCGCTTTGCCTGTGGGCGTTGGTGGACGGACGTCCGGGAACCGAGTAGATCCGGCGCCGACGAGGACGTGGGTCCTCGCGCAGGGGCTCGCTCCATCGCGGGCCGCCGGATGGAAGACGGATGAACGAAGAGCTCGATCGACTCGCGATTCACACGGTCCGCGGCCTCTCCATGGACGCGGTCCAGGCGGCCAATTCAGGCCACCCGGGCACCCCCATGGCGCTCGCGCCTCTGGGCTGGGCGATCTTCACCAAGTTGCGACGACATGACCCGCAGCAGCCGAACTGGATCGACCGCGATCGCTTCGTGCTCTCGTGTGGTCACGCCTCGATGCTGCAGTACTCGCTCCTGCACCTGACCGGCTACGACGTAACGCTCGACGACATCAAGGCGTTCCGTCAGTGGGGGAGCAAGACGCCTGGCCATCCTGAGGTCTTCCACACGCCAGGAGTGGAGATCACGACCGGTCCGCTCGGTCAGGGCTTCGCGACCGCGGTCGGCATGGCGATGGCCGAGCGCCACCTCGCCGCGCGGTTCAACCGTCCCGGCTTCACGCTCTTTGACCACCACGTGTTCGTCATCGCGTCGGACGGCGACGTCATGGAAGGCGTGAGCGCGGAGGCCGCGTCGATGGCGGGGCACATGCAGCTCGGCAAGCTCGTCGTCTTCTGGGACGACAACGAGATCACCATCGACGGTCGGACCGACCTCACGTTCACCGAAGACACGATGAAGCGCTTCGAGAGCTACGGCTGGCACGTTGAGAGCGTCGATGACGGCGAGGATGTCGACGCCTTGGTCGCCGCGGCCGCGCGCGCCAAAGCAGATCCGCGGCCGAGCTTCATTCGGGTCAAGACGATCATCGGGTTCCCCGCCCCGAACAAGCGCGACAAGTCCGCCGCGCATGGGTCGCCGCTGGGCGCGGAAGAGATCGCCGGCACCAAGGAGATCATGGGGTGGCCGAGTGAGCCCTTCCACGTTCCGGAGTTGGTCGCGGCGGCGAAGACGCAGTTCGTGGAGCACGGCGCTGCGCTTTATCGTGAGTGGTCCGGGCGGCTCGCGGGCTACCGCGAGGCGCATCCGAAGCTGGCGGGCGAGCTCGACCAGGCGCTCGCGGGTGAGTTCCCCGACGTCGGCGATTCGCTCCCACAGTTCACGGCCGGCGAGCGCTTGGCGACCCGTGCGGCGAGCGGCAAGGTCCTCACCGCGATCACCAAAGAGGTGCGCTCGATCGTCGGCGGTTCCGCGGACCTCGAGGGGTCGAACAAGACCCGGATGCATGACTACGCGGACTTCCGTCCGGGCCAAGAAGGGATCCCCCAAAACGTCTACTACGGCATTCGCGAGCACGCGATGGCGGCCGCTGTGAACGGGATGGCGCTCCACGGCGGGGTCGTCCCGTTCGGCGCGACGTTCTTGGTCTTCTCGGACTACATGCGCCCCGCGCTCCGGCTCGGATCGTTGATGGGGCTGAAGACGCGCTACGTGTTTACGCACGACTCGATCGGGCTCGGCGAGGACGGCCCCACCCACCAGCCGGTTGAGCACCTCGCGGCGCTCCGCGCGATTCCGAACTTCACCGTGCTCCGGCCGAGCGACGCGAACGAAACACGCGTGTGCTGGGAAGCGATGCTCGCCTGTGACGGTCCCGCGGCGATCGTCCTGACGCGACAGAAGGTGCTCACCCACGGCCACGACGTGAACGGCGCGCGCCACGGCGGTTACGTGCTGCGCGAGCCGAAGGGCGTTCCCGACGTGATCCTCATCGGCACGGGGAGCGAAGTGGAGCTGGCGCTCCGCGCCGCGGACGCGCTCATGGACGAGGGCGTGCGCGCTCGCGTGGTGAGCATGCCGAGCGTCGACCTCTTCGAACAGCAAGCGAGCGTCTATCAAGACTCCGTCCTGCCGCCCGCGATCGCCGCGCGCGTTGTCGTCGAAGCGGGCATCAGCATGGGGTGGCACAAGTATGTTGGCCGCGACGGCGGGTTCGTGACGCTGGATCGCTTCGGCGCGTCCGCTCCTTACGAGGTCCTCTATGAGCAGTTCGGGATCACCGCCGAGGCCGTAGTCGCGGAAGCCAAGCGCACGATCGCGCGGTTGAAGTGAACCCACGGTCGACGTCGACACTTTTACTCTTCGCGCTCTCGCTCTTCGGATGCGCTGAGACGTACGACGTCGAGGTTGTGGTTCCAGAGTCGGTCGCCAACTACGCGGCGATCGAGGTCGCGCTCGCGATGAGCTGCGCCGACCAACCGGCGGACGGCAGCTACACCGCCGGACCGATCCGCGCCGTGGTGATCACCGACGGGGCGAGCGATCCGCTCGGAACCGTGGAGCCAGGGCGGTACGCCTTGGTCGCACGTGCGTGGAGCGACCAGTGCGAAGTTGTCGGTTGGGGGTGCAACGTCGTCGATGTCGACAAAAGCACCGAGACGCTGTCGGTGGACGTCGCGCCGCTCACGGGAGGGTGCGTGGCGCCGATTTCGTGTAGCCCTTCAGGCCGTTGTTTGGAGCGCTAAAACAAGCTTACGCTTCCCTTTGGAAGAGGTAACGCGTTGGAATCGCTGTTGATTTGGCGCATTCCGTTCGGGGGGGACCATGGTAACCTGCTTGCCGTGTACTTCGTGACCAGCCTGGCGATCATCGCGCTGCTCTCGGTCTCTTCTGCCTCTGCGCAGGAGGCGTCAGGGCAGGAGGCGTCCGCGCAGGATTCGCCGGTAGCCCCATCAGTGGAACCGGCTTCCGTGGAACCGGCGGCCGCGGAGTCAGATCTCGATCCAACGATCGGAGAGGCTCGCGAGCTCTACCTGACCGCCGACTTCTCGAACGCGCGTTCTGTGCTTCGCGCGACCCTGGATCGGGACGACATGAGCCCAGCGGAGCTCGTGGAGGCGCACCGGTACCTCGCGACGGTCGAGCTCCTTCTCGAGAACCCGAGAGCCGCCGCCGCCCATGTCGCCGCCGCGGTCTCGCTCGATCGCAACGTGGCGCTTCCCGAAGGCGCGTCGGAAGCGACCGCCGCGCTCTTCGCCGGCGCACGAGAAGCGACCACGGGTGACGCACGCGTCGAGCTCGCGCTGGAACGCGGAGAGGAGTCTCTGATCGCGTCCGCGCAGCTGGTGGGCCCTTTGGTGCTCACACCGGAGCTGGAGGTGCGTTGTGGGGAGCGCGCGAACCGTGGGAACGCTCCGCGGATCACGCTCACGCTTGAGCCAGATGAGAACATCTCGTGTCGCGCGACCGCGCTCACGCAAGGCGGGGTGACGGTGTTCTCAGCCGAGGAGTCGTTCGCGTTCGTTGATGATGATCCCGCGCCTCAGGTGACAACGACGCAGGCGTCTCCGCCCAAACGCGCAGTGTGGCCGACTGTCTTGCTGGTCGCCGGTGCCGTCGTGCTCACCGCGGTCGCCACTGCCGTGATCGTCACGCGAGTCAACAGCGACCCCATGGTGGGCGCGCCCCAGGTCGTGATGCCATGACCGACGAACCCACGACCGAGGTGGCGCCGCTTAAGCGGGTCGGAGGCTACGAGCTTCACCGCGTGATCGCGCGTGGTGGAATGGCGACGGTGCACCTCGCGCGACGGGTCGGAGAGGGTGGTCGTCGCCGTGAATGGCACGCGCTCAAGCTCATTCACTCGCACCTCGCGATCGACGATCGTTTCCGGCGCATGCTCCTCGATGAGGCGCGCGTCTCGTCCAAGATCCGGCACAAGAACGTCGCGCAGCTCTTCGACTCAGGTGACGGAGCGGCGGGCCCGTACCTCGTGATGGAGCTGCTCAACGGGGCGGCCCTCGATGCGATCAAGCGGCGCGCGAAGTCGTGGGACGAAGAGGTCCCGATCTGGCTGATCTCCCGCATCGTGTCCGACGCCGCGAAGGGCTTGAACGCGGCCCACGACCTGACCGACGACGAAGGCGAGAGCCTCGGGGTTGTTCACCGTGATGTCTCCGCTCCCAACATCTTCGTCACGTTCGACGGCGTCACGAAGGTCCTCGACTTCGGCATCGCGTACGCGCGCGGACGTCTCGCGCACACCGAGACCGGTCAGGTGAAGGGCAAGCTCGCCTACATGGCGCCAGAGCAGGTCCGCGGCGACCCCGTCGACCGCCGGGCGGATGTCTGGGCGCTCGGCGTGATGCTCTGGGAAGGCCTCACTGGCGAGCGGCTTTTCCGAACTCAAAACCCTGCGAGCACTGTCGAGCGGATCTTGCGTCATGAGATCCCGAAGCCGTCGAGCATCAAGCCCGGCATCTCTTCTCGCCTCGAGAAGATCGTGATGGCGGCGCTCGTGCGCGACGTCCGCGACCGCACGCAGACGTCCGAAGAGATGGCGATCGCGCTGGATCGATGGCTCGATGGGCGTGACAAAGACACCGGTCAAAAGGCCGTCGCGGCCTGGCTCGAGAACCACTTCCCCGACGAGCGCGCTCGCCTGGTGAACATGATCGGCGCGACCGACGCAGGCGCAGGGGTCACGTCGGCGTATCAGTCTGTGGTCGCGCAGAGCAGGACGCGCGGCGCGGTCGCGCTTATGATCGGCGCGCTGCTCGCCGTGCTGGGCGGTTGGTGGGCGATTCGTCACAACGACGCGAACGTCGCGGTCGCGCGCGGGCCAGATACCACCGTGCCCAATACCGCCGTGCTCACGTCGGCGACGGCCCGAACGGCGGGAGCAGTTCCCGAGACGAATATGGGGTCGGCAGGCGTCTCTTCGCCAGAGCCGTCGACGTCGGTTTCCGCTGCTTCTCAAACCCCCCGTGGATCGATCGCTCCGGAAGGATCGGCAGGGGAGCTCCTGGACGACGTCACACGCGAAGAGATGGAGCGGCTCCGAGAAGAGGAGCGTGTGGAGTTCGAGGCGGCGCAGCGGGAAGAAGCGGTACTCCAAGCCGAGCTTGAGGCGGAGCGCGTTCGTCAGGCGGCGGAAGCTGCGGAGCAGGCACGAGCGGCGGAGCAGGCGACCGCGCAGGCGGCGGCTGCAGGCTCCGCGCGAGGGACGCGACCACGAACAGACGGCGCGCCTCGGCGCGCGCGTCCGGCCGGCACGCTCAACCTCCTCGCGATTCCGCCTGCGGACGTCTACTGGCGAGGTCACCGCGTTGGTCGAACGCCCCTGGTTCGGCACGCCTTGCCGCCAGGCGCGCAGCGATTGGAGCTGCGCGCAGCAGACGGTAGCGGTCGACGTCGCGCGGTCCGCGTTCAGATCCGCTCAGGCGAGCGGACGAACCAGTCAGTCCGTTTCTAACGCATCGCGCCTCACTGCTGGATCCTCAGCGTGTACATCGTCGTTTCGTTCGCGTGAACGCGAACGAAATACGGGCCCGGGATGAGACCGGTGGCGCTGAGCGATGAGCAAGAACCGGAGGGTTCGCTGTCAGCGCGTACGCTGCGCCCATCCGCGCCGAAGAGCGTGAGCTCGAGACCCCCGGGGTCACAGGTCGAGGTAATCGCGACGGCGTCGTCGAGCTGGATCACGAAGTAGTCGTCTTCGCATCGCGCGATGACGCCGCCCACCTCGGTTGTGTCGGTGTCGAGCGAGACAACATTCGCGCTCGCCGAGACGTTGTTGGGCTCGCGTTCCTCGGCGTCGATCTCGCGGCGACATCTCGCGTCGCAGCCGTCACCGGGATCGAGGTTCGCGTCATCACAGCCTTCTTCGAGCTGAAGGACCCCGTCGCCGCAGATGGCGCGCTCCATCGACAGAGGCAGGTCTTCGAGCCCGTCGGCCTGGACGAAGAACGTGTACTCCTCGTCTGCGCTCGCGCGAAAGGAGAGCCGTTCCGGTCCGCCGCGACCGCAGCGATCGACCGGCACAAGATCACACGCAGGGCAGGTCTCGGCGACCCCCAAGACCACGTCCATCCGTTCGCTCTCGCTCTCCACGACCACCCGTTCTCCACGACGCGCGCGTATCCGAAAGAACCCCGCGAGGACCTCGGCATCGCAGAGCGTCGCGTCGGCCAGGACGACCCGCGCCGACTCCACGGAGTCCGTCGTGACCAGTGGCGCCTCGGAACAGGTCGCGCTGATCTCAAGGGTGCTCAATCGGTCGGGGTCGAACCACCGATCGGCGCAGCTCAGCGAGAGGAGCGCCCCGATGAGCGTCGCCGCGAAGAGCGCGCCAGAGAGCGCGCCAGAGAGCGCGCGGATCATTGCCTCAGCGTCAGCGAGAGGCTCGCGTGTTGGTGACTCATGCTGAACCCGACCTGGACCGGGCGCTGATCCCGCCAGCGCGTGTGGAGCGCCGAGAGGAGCAGAGTCCCGAGTCCGAAGACGGCGGTGGAGATCGAGAGCGCCCATGTTCGCCGTAGCGCGCGCACGCCCTCTGCTCGAATCCGCACGCTCGGTTGCGCGGCGTAGTCGTCCCGGAGCGCGAGCGTGTCGACCAATGACCAGACCGATACGGCTCCGAGCGCCGCGGTAGAAACGATCCCGAGCCAAACGATGGCGGGGGAGCGGGCCTCGCGAACGTAGGGCACCCGGTCTGCGCGGACGGGCTCCTGCGCATGAGCATGCGAAGAGCAGAGGATCGCGAAGAGCGTCAGGCCGATCACCGATCCGGTGCGCATGCTCCATGGTGGGCGAATCTCGGGCATCGGCGCAAGCCAGAGCCCGTTTGTGACTGGCTTAAACCGGCTCGATGAGCCGTTCGCGCGAGGCCACGAGCGTCGGGCGGCGTCCCCAGCTCATCGACTGCTAGACTGCCAGAATGCTTTCCCTAAGCGCAGACCCGACGATCGCCGAGAGGCAGATGCATGCGCTCATCTTTTACCTGACCACCTTCGGGTACATCGATGGGGACTTCGACTCGAGCGAGCGCGAGTTCGTCCGCTCGTTCGTTCGCGAGCTCGTCGTTCGTCGCATCACGGACGGAATGCCGGACGCGTCCATGAGCTTGAAGAGAGAGCTCACCGAGCGCTTCACGACGCACTTCGAGGAAGTGTTCGAGGTTGTTGACGCGCATGTGGCGGAGCTCTTCACGGAAGCGACGACGCACGAAGAGGACCAGGACGCCTTCATTCACGCGAAGCTGAAGCTTCGCTGCTTCGAGATTATCGAAGAGTTCTCGCCAGAGGATCGCGACGCGCTCCTGTCGACCGTGGAGCGGTTCATTCTCGCTGACGGTTCGGTCCATCCGGCGGAGAAGAAGTTTCGCGACGAGCTCGCGGTGTTGCTCGATGAAGACCTCGAGATCGACGGTGTGGATCGTGACACCCTCCGTCCCACCGCTCGGTTGTCGGTCGAGAGCATCGCGCCGCCAGACGCCTCGCATGTACCCGTTCCTTTGCTCGAGAAGGTCGAGGAGCACTACTCCGCCGACCACGAGATCCTCGCGCGCCAAGCAGACAATGACACGCGCCTCATCGCGCGGGTCCTTCGTGCCCTGGGCGAACAGCGTGATCGTGGCGCAGGTAAGCTGCGCGGAAAGAAGCGGGTAGATGAGTTCGCGGGGGAGGCGCCGTTTTTGGATGGTCACGTCTACGTTCACCCGGCGCTTCCCGAGGGACCTGGCTACGAGCTGACGGTTCTTGGAGACCTTCACGGCTGTTACAGCTGCCTCAAGGCGACCCTGATGCAGTCGCGCTTCTTCGATCGCATCAAGGCATACGAGAGCGACCCGACGACGCACAAAAAGCCGCTCTTGGTGCTCTTGGGGGACTACATTGATCGCGGTCGCTTTAGCCTCAACGGGGTGCTCCGCGCGGTGATGGAGCTGTATGTCGCGGCGCCGGAGTACGTCTTCCCGCTTCGCGGCAATCACGAGTACTACGTCGAGTACGACGGAAGCGTGTACGGCGGGGTAAAGCCGGCGGAGTCAATCAACACGCTCAAGCCGCATCTGCCCTCGAACGTCTTCCGCTACTACATCACGCTCTTCGAGTCGTTGCCGAACATGCTGATCTTCGAGGACATCCTCTTTGTTCATGCCGGTATCCCGCGCGACCGAATGATCAAACAGCGCTGGGAGGACCTCTCATCGCTCAACGATCCGGACATTCGCTTCCAGATGATGTGGAGCGATCCCAGCTCCGCGGACGTCATCCCGGCTTCGTTCCAAGAGCTGTCTGCACGCTTTCCGTTTGGGCGGCTCCAGGCGGCGTCGTTCCTGAACAAGATCGGTTGCACGACGCTCATTCGCGGTCACGAGAAGGTGAAGTCAGGCTTCATGGTGAACCAAGAAGGCGACGGCGTGACGGTCATGACGCTCTTCTCGTCGGGCGGCGCGACGAACGCGGACCTGCCGGACAAGTCCAGCTATCGAAAGGTCCGGCCAAAGGCCATGACGCTCACGTGGAAAGACGGCGAGACCCGCGTGATGACGTGGCCGATCGACTACAGCGTCTACAACGATCCCACGCGCAATCGCTTCTTCGCGACTTCGCCCGAGATCAAGATTCGTAAGTAGCCGCCTCGCTCGCGTCTTCTTGCCAGCAGGCTGCTCGCTAGAAGACGCCGACCGACCACGCCGCGGGGCTGTCGTTCGGGACGGTCGACTCGAAGATCTCGCCGAAGTCGAGACCGGTGGTGTCCGCGAAGTCGCTCGTCGCGGACCACTGACCTACGGCCACCGCGTCCGCGGCGTTGGGGTTGTCGGCGTCGATCTGCACGTAGTCACAGATCACGGAGCCGTCGTTTTCGCTGGAGAGCCAGAGCTGTCCGCTGCTTCGCCGAACTCGGAAGGTCACGTCGACGTCGGCCATACCAGCGGCCGCGATGAGGGTCTCGGGGACCTCTTCGCACATGTTGTCGTCTCCGCCGCAAAGGAAGAGCCCGCCGAAGTCCGCGTCGACGGTCGAGAGGTTTCGCAGGCGAATCTGGTCGTCGCTGCTCGCGGTGACGCGGAAGCCGTACCCCTCGATCGCGTCTCCGGTGTCGACGTTCTCACACTCGCCGTCCGCTTGGCAGACGTCGACCGTGCACGGGTCATCGTCGTCACAGTCGATCGGGGTCTCGCAGGGAGGAGGACCGGTGTCCGCGTCGGCGTCGGCGTCCGCTGCGTCCATGGCGTCCGCGTCAGGCGCGTCAGGTGCATCCATCGCTTCAGCAGCGTCCGTCGCGTCAGCAGCGTCCATGGCGTCAGCAGCGTCCATGGCGTCAGCGTCCATCGCGTCAGCGTCCATCGCGTCAGCGTCCATCGCGTCAGCGTCCATCGCGTCCAAGTCGGCGTCGAGGTCGGCGTCCAAGTCGGCGTCGAGGTCGGCGTCCAAGTCGGCGTCGAGGTCGGCGTCCAAGTCGGCGTCGAGGTCGGCGTCGCCGCTTGTGTCATCGCTCGTGTCCGCAGCGGTGTCTTCGTTTGTGTCCGTGCCGGCGTCCAAGAGACGGTCACGGTCGAAGTCCGCGACGAGCTGACAGCCCGTGGCGCAAAGAACGACGACGAGCGCGATCACGCGCTTGATGAGTGAAACAGTCACGGTGCTTCCTAGAACTGTAGCCGCGCGGAGACGCCGCCACCGCGACGGGACATCACCGGGGCGAGCTGAAGCTTGGCGCGCTCCATTTCGTCGTCATCGCTTGAGCGGTTCTTGCCGGCGATGAAGAGGACGACCGCGGTCAGGGTGCCCGCGGCGGCAACGCCGAACGCGATGTCGGCGAAGAGGGAGAGGCGCTCTCCGCGGTCCGCGGTCTCTTCGCTCGGCATGTCGTCGAACTCGGCTTCTGCGTTGAGCGCCATGAAGCCAAGGACGGTACCCGTGACGAGCGCGGCACCGGCGATACCGGTCGCGACCCACACGCCTGCTCCGGGACCTTCTTCTTCCGGATCCTCAAGGTCGTAGTCGCCCACGCCGCCGAGCGAGAGGTCGTCGCCCAGGTCGCCGGTCTCCACGACCGTTTCGTCTCCTGTGTCGGTCTCGCCCACGTCGGCGTCACCCGTCTCGGCGTCACCAGCGTCCGTCGCGTCCGTCGTGGCGGTCGTCGTGGCGGTCGCCGCGGTCAGCGTACCGGTCACGGGAACGCGCGTCGCGAACGGAGCGTCGACGTTCACGGCCTGCGTCACGTGACCATCGAGGGTCAGCGTGATGACGTGCGCGCCCGCGGGCGTCTGAATCTCAGCAGGCGTGACCTCGCTGGACGCGTTGCCGTCCACGCTGATCGCGGCTCCAGCAGGCGTTGACGTAATGACGAGCGTAGCGGGGGCTGCCCGAAGCTCGGTGATCTTTGCGCGAACCTCAGCAGCGTCCGCGGCGTCCGGGCTGGCCGCGAGGTATCGCTCGAACGCTTCCACGGCGCCCGCTCCGTTTCCTTGCCCTTCTCGTGCGTGCGCGATGCCCATGAGGACGAGGGGGTTTGGAACGGCGGCATAGGCCTCATTGAACGCGCTCTCGGCGTCCACAAAGTTCCCCGCCTCGTAAGCCGCTTGGCCACGTCCGTAGGCCTCTCGCGCGGTCGCCGTCTGCTCCGCGGTGGGAGCCTGCGCCTCCGTGACGAGCGGAGCGGTCACGGCGATGGACACGAGCAAGCAAAAGGAAAAGGCCAACGTCTTCATGCGACGGAAACTACCAGCCACCCGTTTGCGGGCGCAATGTGTTCCATGTCCATCAAGTCGGCCGCAAAAGCGGTCAGACGGTGAGCGGCGATCTGTTTGAAAATGCCGCTGCCGGCGGCCTTCGGCCTGACCCTGATGACCTCGACCCAGCGCGCATCTCATAACCTCCCTTGGTGCTCGGGCGGTTGGGTTGCGTGAGGCCTCGCGACGATGGCAATGCCGCGTATTTTCCAGTCGTACGGACGGCTGCCGATGGCGTGAAGCGGAGGGCTGAGCGCCGAGGGACGCTCTACCGCACGGAGAACGGGGGCGTGGGATGGGACGAAAAATGCTCGCTTCCGAGGAGCGCCTTGACGTAGCGCTCCGCCTCGTCGAGAGCCGGGCGAATGCTCCGCTCCAGCTTGGCGAGCGCATCGACATCCTGCTCTGTGGCCGCCACCAGGACGTCCAGCCGGGACTGCAGGTCGATGTTGCGCCGCGCGAGCTCGTTCCGAAGATCGGTCAGCGTCCGGACCTGTGTTTTGCGTTGTTTCGCGAACCTCTCCAGGGTGGCGTCGCAGGCCGCGATCTCCCACAGGAGGACATCGGATGTCGCCGCGTCACCGGACCGCGCCCGGCTCTCGCGTTTGATGTCTCGTGTCGACGCGAGCTCCTCGTACTTCCCGCGCAAGGTGGACGCGGTCTCTGAGGCTTGGTCGATCGCGCGCCCCAAGGTCATGCGCATGTCGCGCCCCTCCGCGATCACGTTTTCAATCTCGGTCTGGCGATGGAGCGTGAGCGCGGCAGACTCCTCGAAGTCTTCGAGCGCTTCGTTGGCTGCTCGGAGCCGCGCGCGAAGCGGGTCGGGAGGATCAGGGAGGTCCGCGAGCGCTTCGTGGATGGCGTGGAAACGAGAGCGCCACTGCGTGACCCCCATGAAGCCATGCGCGGGGTTGTCGCTCTCATGCGCCGGAGCCGGGGGGATGGACTTGAGGAACGCCGGCGGGATCAAGTCGAGCACGGTGTTTTCAGGAGAGTCGGACGGCTCGACCAGTCCTTGAAGACCCAGCTCGTCTCGTACCGCGCGCGCGCCCGCCAAGAAGTGATGGGCATCGCGGAAGCGCGCGTTTGGGTCCTTGGCGAGCGCACGGAGGATGAACTCTTCCATGCACGCGGGGACCGGGCATCGCGCGCTCGGCGGGATCGGGTCTTCGGTCACGTGTTTGACCAGCAGGTCGCCTGGAAACTGGTAGTCGAAGGGCAGCTCGCCGGTCACCATTTCGTAAAGCACGACGCCGAGCGAGTAGAGGTCGCTGCGCCCATCGATGTTGTGCGATTTAATGTACTCAGGCGCGATGTAGCCTGGCGTGCCGAAGATCTGTTGGCTCCCCGTCAGGGAAGGCGCGTCGAGGATCTTCGCGATCCCGAAATCAAGCACCTTCACTTCGTCGGCGAGGTTTCGACGACGGACGATGAGAATGTTCTCTGGCTTGAGGTCGCGGTGGATGACGCCCATCTCGTGTGCCCGAGCAAGCGCGCGCGCGATCTGCACGGTGATGTGGAGGGCGCGATCGAGCGGGAGCGGTCCGGCTTGAAGGAGCCGAAAGAGGGGCTCACCCGGGACGAACTCCATGACCAGGTAGGCGATGCCGTCGGAGGTCTCGCCGTAGTCTGAGATCTCGACGATGTTCTTGTGATTGATTCGGTTGACCGCGCGGGCCTCGCGCATGAACCGGTCGCGCTGCTCCGGGTCGACGGCGAGACGCGCCCGGAGCGTTTTCACCGCGACCAATCGATCGATCAGGACGTGGCGCGCGAGGTAGACGCAAGACATCCCGCCAGCGCCGAGCCGGTGAATGAGCCGGTACCGTCCGCCGACGGTACGCCCGATCAAAGGATCGGTGACCTCCTCTACCGTTGCCCCATCAATGGGACAGAGGGAGTCATCGTTCGCGTAGAGCGATGAGCAGACGGGGCACAGGAACACGCCCGCACTTTAGTCGAGAACACCCTTGCGTCGAACGTTGCTGGCGGATCGTGTTAACCCACTAGGCGGCGTCAGCGTCGCCGGAGTCACCCACGTCGGCGTCCGTCGCGTCAGCGGCATCGGCCGCGTCGGTTCCGGCGTCACCCGTGTCGGTGTCGCCAGTGTCCGCGCTGCCGGTGTCGCCGCTGCCGGTGTCGTCGCTGCCCGTGTCCACGGTGCCAGTGTCTTCGCTCATCCCGGAGTCTTCTGAGACGTCGATCGTGGCGTCGAGCTCCGGACCGACGTCGGCCTCAGGAAGGCCTGCGTCTCCCGTGCTGTCTTCTGACTGGCAGGTGCCACGCTTCGTGGGGCTTCGGTCACCGCCTTTGTCGCAGACCAGTCCGCTGTTGCAGTCATCGTCTTCGCGGCACGTGTCTCCGACGTCACCGTGGCAGCCGCTCAAGACCAGCATGGGCGCGAGAAGAAATGCGAACAGAAGCGTAGAACGAAGCAAGACAGTCTCCTTTGCGCACAGGCGCGCGCGTCAGCGCTATACCCCTTAACGGGTCGCCGCAAAAGTCGCTCGGCGTTTTTGTGGGGACAGGCTTAATCGGGGCGATCGTAGGCGCAGCGGAACCCCAGGTCGGCGAGCGCGCGCCCCGCGGGAACCGGGACCCGCGCGGAAACCCGTAGTTGGTACCCGGATGCGCGCCAAGAGCCGCCCCGCGCCATCCGTTCACCACCCAAGGAGGGCCCGCGCGGGTTCACTCGCGGACCTTCCTCGTAGTAGTCGGGGTCAAAGGCATCCGCGGTCCATTCCCAGACGTTGCCCGCCATGTCGAAGAGGCCGAATGGGCTCGCGCCGTCAGGAAACGACCCGACCGGCGCAGCGAAGCGAAAGCCATCGATGGGATCACCTCGTCCGTCTCGTCCGTGGTTGGCGAGTCGCGGGTTGAACATCTCGCCCCACGGGAACAACCGGTCGGCGATCCCTGGGCCGCGCGCCGCGAGCTCCCATTCCGCTTCGCTCGGGAGTCGCCCGCCGCGATGTTCGCAGTAGCGAACCGCGTCGCTCCACGTGACGTTCGCGATCGGTTCTTCAGGACGTGGCGCGCGACCATTCGCGGGGGCGCACACGTTCGCTTGAACGCAGCGGCCGTAGGCTTCGGCGGTGACCTCGGTGCGATCGATCGCGAACGTGGGTACGTACACCGAGCGCGCCGGAATCTCGAGCGCCAGCATGCCGCTTCGGCACTGCGCGGGGAGCAGGTTCTGCTCCATGCACATGCGGAGGCCTTGTCGAATCGCAGAAGGGCTCGCCCCGCGGATGAACCAGGTGCCCTCGATCCGTTGCGGACCCGTAGGCGTCACGCGGAGCTCCACGCTCTGGCCGGTCAGGCTCGACCAGAAGAGGAACACGACGAGGCCGAGCCGCGAGCGCTTGTTCATGCCGCGCTCAGAGACCCTGCGTTGCGTGTGCGGCTAAGGCCGACGAGCGCGAAGAGCGCCATCCCGATCGCGATCCACTGCGATGTGCCGAGGCCGAAGAACACGCCGCGGTCTACATCTCCGCGCACGAGCTCGACCGTGAAACGAAGCGGCGCGTAGGCCAGCAGATAGAAGAAGAGCCGTCGCCCGCTCGAGACCTCACGCGGACGAATGAGAATGAAAGTGGCCGCGATGAAGAGCAACCCAGCCGCTTCATAGAGCTGCACCGGGTGACGCGCCACGGGCGGGTAGGACCCCGGCGCGAGCGCGTGAGTGAAGGTCACGCTGAGCGCGCCGTGATGCTCTGCACCGAAGCAGCACCCCGCGAAGAAGCAGCCCAGACGTCCCAAGGCGTGCGCGAGCGGGATCGCGGGGACGCAAAGGTCGAGCGTCTTCAGGAGCGGCATATCGAAGGCGCGGCACGATGCGATCGCGGCGAGTCCGCCTCCGATTGGCGCGCCGTAGAACACCAAACCAGGGCCGCCCGTGAACGGGGAGCCGGTCGTGACCCATTGCACGATCGCGTGCAGCACGACCGAGCCGGTGAACGCACCAAAGACCGTGAAGCCGGCCGCCGCGAGCGTGTCGAACGGGTCCATGCCAGCGCGTTTGGTCGCGCGCATGGAGAAGAGCGTCCCGATCAAAATCGCGGACGCCAACATGATCCCGTAGTTCCCGATCGGCCGCCGGATCGATGCGAACTCAAGCACTGTGAAGATCGGATCCACGCCGCTACTCCGCGCCGGGGTCAGGCATGATCGGCGGAGGAGGCCACGCGGCGGGCGGGGCGACCGGCGCGCTGGGATCGGCTGGCTCCACCGGAGCGCGATCCGACGTCGGGGTGGTCGTCCCGGTCGGCGCAGGCGTCGGCGCGGTCGGCGAGGATGGCTGGGTCGGCGCCGTTGTGTTCGGTGTCGGTGTGTTCGGCGCCGGTGTGTTCGGCGTCGGTGTGTTGGGGAGCGGCGCTCGCGTGTTCGGATCGGGGACCGAAGGCGGCGCTGGCGCCCTCGGTACGCTCTGGCTCCACGGGTTTGACGGCGAGCCGGGCGCGCTTGAGGAGCCCTGGGTTCCCGTCATGGGTGACGCGGCCATGCACGCGGAGCACATCCCACAGGTCATCGCGAGCGCGACAGACGGCAAGAACACGAGCGCCGAGAGGGTGAGGCCGACCATCGCGGTGTTTTTCTCGCCGCCTTCGTCGCCTCGGCTGACCCCCACGGCGCCCACGACGATGCCGAAGAGGGCGCAGACGGGCGCGAGCAAGCTGAGGACGGAACCAAGCGCCGGAAGCGCCGCCATCGCGAGCAGGCCACACACCATGAAGGTGCCCCCGATGAGCCCAAGCGTGAGCGAGAGTCCGCCGAGCCGCATGGGCAGAATCGTAGGCGTCTGCCCTCCCAGGTCAAGCTGCTCGTGTGGACCGAGACCACGGTCGGTTCGCGGCTCGCTCCATTGCGTGTTACGCGGTGCCCGATGACCAGGGCTCCGAGAACGGAAGAAGGCGAGACCACCGCGCGAGGCGGTCGCTGCGCGATCGTGGGCCGCCCCAACGTGGGGAAGTCGACGTTGCTCAACGCCTTGCTCGGCCAGAAGCTCGTCATCGCGACGCCGCGCCCCGGTACGACCCGTTCGTCGGTTCTCGGCGTCTATGTGGATGATCGCCCAACCCAGATCGCGTTCGTCGACACGCCGGGCCTGCATCGACCGAAGAGCGCGCTTGGCAAGGTCTTGGTCGAGCAAGCGAAGCTCGGCATCAGCGACGCGGACGTGGTCCTCTTCATGGTGGAGCCGCTGAAGGGCGAACCCGAGATTCGCGGCTCGGACGAATCCGTTCTCGAGCTCGCGGCCGAGACCGGGAAGCCAGTGGTCCTCGCGATCAACAAGATCGATCGCGTGAAGCAGAAGTCGGACCTGCTGCCGCTCATCACGATGTTCACTGAACGCTTCCCTTTTGAAGCGGTCGTCCCGATCTCGGCGCTCAAGCGCAAACAGCTCATGCCGCTGGTTGACGAGATCCGCTCGCACCTCCCCGAGGGGCTCCTCTACGAAGACGACATCCTCACGGATCGGAGCGAGCGCTTCTTCGTCGCCGAGATGGTACGCGAGGCCGCGATGATGCAGACGCGTCAAGAGGTCCCGCATGGCGTCGCCTGCGTCCTCGAGGAGTACGTCGAGGACGGCAACTTGGTGCGTATTCACGCGACCCTGATCGTCGAAAAGAAGTCGCACAAGGGCATCGTGATCGGCGCTCGTGGCGAGCGCATCAAAGCGATCGGGACCTCCGCGCGACACGAGATCGAGCGATTTATTGGTCGCAAAGTGTTCCTCAAGCTCTGGGTACGAGTAGAGGACGCGTGGACCAGCGACGGACACAAGGCGCGCCGACTCGCGACCGAGATCGAAGGATGAGCGTGACGCAAAAGAGGACGAGACGATGAAGCAGTCGCGAAGGCGCGGTGGCTCGGTCCCCGCGGGCGCGGTGGGCAAGCGCTCGATGGTCGCGATCGTCGGCCGTCCCAACGTGGGCAAGAGCACGCTCTTTAACAAACTCGTCGGGAAGCGGATCGCGATCGTCGAAGACATGCCCGGCGTGACGCGAGACCGTCACTACGCGGACGCGTGGGCGCAGGGGCGCGAGTACGTCCTCATCGACACTGGCGGCTTTGATCCGGAGAGCGACGACCCGATGCGCGAAGGCATCGCCGCGCACGTCGAGATGGCGCTCGAGGAGTGCGACGTGGTCATCTGCGTGGTCGACGCGACCGCCGCTCCGCTCACCGCGGATCGCGAAGCGGTGCGTTTGCTTCGTGAGTCTGGAAAGCCGGTTCTCTTCGTGGCCAACAAGGCCGATTCGCAGGCCGCCGCGCTCGACGCGACCCAGCACTACGAGCTCGGGATGGAGTACCTCTTCCCGGTCTCCGCGCTTCACGGTGTCGGCATCGGTGATCTCGAAGAAGCGATCTCGAAAGCGCTCCCCGAGGTGGAGGACAACGCGGGGGGACTCGACGTCGACGTCCCGCGCATCGCGATCGTCGGGCGCCCGAACGCGGGCAAGTCATCGCTCGTCAACAAGCTCACCGGGGAAGACCGCCAGCTCGTCGACGACCGCCCCGGCACGACCGTCGACAGCGTCGATACGTTGGTGGATCGCGGCGACGAGAGCTACGTCTTGATCGACACCGCGGGCATGCGCCGGAAGCGCGCGCTGAAGAAGAAGCTCTTCAAGAAGAACCTCGCGGTCGAAGCGTCGAGCGTCTACCAAGCGATCCGCGCGATGGAACGGAGCGACGTGGTCGTGCTCATGATCGACGCGCACGCGGGTGTCGGTGAGCAGGACGCGAAGATCGCCGGCCTCGCGGTGGACCGCGGACGCGCTCTCGTGATTGGTCTGAACAAGACGGACCTGATGGATCGCGATGACATCAAGAAGGCGGTCACCCGCACGAAAGAGATCCTCGCCTTCATTCCATGGGCGGTGGTCGTTCCGCTCAGCGCGAAGCAAGGCCGCGGGATCCAGAAGATCATTCGCGCCGCGCGCGCCGCGGTCGAAGAACATCGCAAGCGCGTGAAGACGGCCGAGATCAACCGCTTCTTCGAAGAGGTCCTCGAGCGTCACCCTCCGCCCACGATGAAGAATCGCTCGGTGCGTCTCTATTTCGTGACCCAAGCCGAGGTCTCGCCGCCCACGTTCATCGTCGTGACTAACGAACCGCGCTCGATTCACTTCAGCTATCAGCGCTACGTGGTGAACCAGATCCGGAAACGCTTCGGGTTCGTCGGAACGCCGGTCCGCGTTCGCTATCGAGACAAGAACCGGAAGAAGCGGCGTTAGGCTCTTTTTTTCTGAGGGTCTTTTTTCGAAGACCCTCTCGCTTCGCGATTCACCCAAAACGTTCGCTTCGCTCAGATCTCGCTCCCGTGAGCTCGCTTCGCGTTTGCCTTCGGCGCACGCGGCTTTGCGAACTCCCGGGAACTCGGTTCCGAAGGACTCGCGCGGCTAGCAACAGTGGCCTTCGTCTTCGGGGGTTCTTGCTGGCGCTTTGGCTTACTTGGCTTTCGCGATTCACCCAAAAGCGTTCGCTTCGCTCCCGTGAGCTCGCTTCGCGTTTGCTTTCGGCCTGCGAGCACCAAACGAACCAAGCCGCGACGGAGCACCCGCCCAAAGTCTCGTGGGGACCTCCAGCAAGCATGAAGCAAGAACGCTCTTGGCGTAGTGGAGCGCAGCGGAACGGTCGCGCAGCAGAGCGAAGCGAACGGTGGGTGAAGCGCCGAAGGCGCGAGGGTCTGCGACTCAGACCCCAAAAAGACAGCAGCGGAATGGTCGCGCAGAGAGCGAAGCGAACGTTTGGGTGAATCGACCGAAGGGAGAGAGGGTCTTCGAAGAGACCCCTAAAAGCAGGCAGCTTTTTTTGTCGTCGGCCGCCTATTCGGTATCGACGTTCCCATGGGCTCGGTGGGCGAACCGGGCCCGGGAGGACGAAATGGACAAAAAGATTTTTCTGACGGCGTGGGCGAGCGTCGCGATGGCGGCGATGGGTTGTGGATCCGTCGCATCGACGACGAACACGGCGACGACTCCGAGTCCGCTCGCGGCCAACGAGACTGAGGCGGTCGTGAACCCCGAGGGGGACGAGGTCGGTATCAACGCTCCGGCGCTGATGGCGATGGATCTCGAGCTCTCGGGTGAGCAGGCGGAGGAGTCGACGCCCGAGCCGATGGTGGTAGACGCCAGCGCGCGTGAGCTTCGCGCGCTCCCGCAGGCGCCGTGGCAGAGCGAGTCCGTCGAGGCCAACGATACGCTGGTCGCCGCGTGGCAACTCGCCGCGAATCGTTCTTGGTGCGCACCGATGACCACGACCGCGGTGACGACGGGGATCCGTGGGCAAGCCCTCGATGGTGGTTGGGCCGCCGAGTTCGACCGCGAAGGTTCCCCCGGGCTCACCGAAGACGGCGAGATGTGCGAAGACTGTGGCCACGCGACCTTCGGGATCGCGGGCACTGCGATGGGCATCGAAGACGGAGTTCAAGATGACGTTATCGCGCCGAGCTTCGCGGACGGCGGCGCGCTGATCGTCGAGACCGGCGATGGTGTCGCGGCCGCGACCGTGACCGTGCCCGGACAAGGCTGCGTCTATCAGGTCTGGTCGTTCCTGGGCGAAGCGCATCTCCGCGCGGTCGTCGACGGACTTCGCTTCGTGGCCACCGACGCCGCGGTCGCACGCGCCGAGTAACCGCTCAAACGCTCGTCGCGCAGAAGCTCTGACCGAAGGGAGTGCCGCGCGCAGCAGAGCGAAGCGAACGTTGAGGTGAATCGCCGAAGGCGAGAGGAGTCTC
Source organism: uncultured bacterium (assembly GCA_938024995.1). Classification (GTDB taxonomy): domain Bacteria; phylum Myxococcota_A; class Polyangia; order Polyangiales; family Houyiibacteriaceae; genus CALJDU01. The sequence continues at coordinate 21,056 of CALJDU010000048.1, read as the reverse complement.
CGATGAGACTCCCTGAAATCAGAAGACGCCTGCGAGCACTAACGAACCAAGCCACAATGGAGCACCCGCCTCAAAGTCTCGTGGGGACCTCCAGCGAGCATGAAGCAAGAACGCTCTTGGCGTAGTGGAGCGCAGCGGAACGGTCGCGCAGCAGAGCGAAGCGATCGTTGAGGTGAATCGCCGAAGGCGAGAGGAGTCTGCGACTCAGACTCCCAAAACAAAAAACGAGCGCGCTCCAGCCGGAGCTCGCTCGTTTCTGTTTAACCAGCTCGCTTGAGAGCTACTCGATCGTGTAGCGCACGCTCGCGCCAAGAACGCTTGTCCCCGTCCCTTCGAGGGCGAAGCCGATCGTGTACCGGAACCTCCCGTCGATCGTGTGCGGCGCGTCGGACGCGAGGTAGAGCGGGAACGACGTGAAGCGGCGAATGTCCGCGACGCCGCTGGTCTGCCAGCGGTTGCCGAAGGTCGGGCTCACCGCGCTCGGACCGAAGCTGGTCGCGGTGGTTCGCCAGATCGCGCCTTCGACGTAACCCGTCGCGGTGCCATCGCTCATGTTGAGGTCGACGGAGTTGATCTGCGCGCCGCTCGGCAAACGAAGATCACACACGTAGGTCGTGCGCGCCGCGGTACCGCGAACCAAGCACGGGAACTGCGAGTCTCCGTTGGTGCGGACCATGCCGCCGCCGCTGCAGCTCGCGGTGTCACCGGCGACGCCTCCCTGCGGAGCGCAGGTGATCGCGGAGATCTGCATCGTGAACGTGCCCGCGCCGGCTCCGGCTGGACCCGCAGGTCCGGTCTCGCCGGGAGGACCCGGTTCACCCGGCGCGCCCGGCGCACCAGGCTCACCTGGAGCTCCTGCCACACCGGGGGCACCGGGAGCGCCGGGCTCACCAGGAGCACCGGGAGCGCCAGGCTCACCTGGAGCACCGTCGGCGCCTCGACAGTCCGCGACGGTGCACGCGCCGTCTGCGGTCATGTCTTCGGTTGCGACGTCGCAGGTGCCGCTTGAGTCGAGATCCCAACAGGAGACGCCAGGGGTTCCAGGAGGTCCGGTTTCGCCGGGAGCGCCAGGCTCGCCAGGGGCACCGGGTTCACCGGGAGCGCCAGGTTCACCGGGGATGCCCATGGTTCCCATCTCGCCCATTTCGCCCATCTCGCCGGGGACGCCCATCGCGCCCATCTCGCCGTCTTCACCGCCGCCACCACATGCCATCGCGAACATCACGACGCCCAACGTCAACCACTTCATCTTCATTCGGACCTCCAAGAATTCCTGAGGTCGGATCGTCTTCGAAGCGGCGCGTTTTGTCGTCGCGCAAATGGAGGAGATCGGCCGACGTGGCGCTAGGCGGTGAGCCACATGGCGCCGACACGGATCGTCCAAACGACGATCGACGTGAGCGCGAGCAGGATCGCGACCTTCTCGAACTGCAAGCGATCGAGCGTGTCGACGACCGGTAAGTTCTTCACTAGCCCAACGAACGCGATCGGGATGGTGAAGAAGCTGACCAAAAAGAGCGGGACGCCAAACGCGTTCGCCATCGTGGCTTGCGTGAAGTTGCCGCGGATCATGTTCGTGAACGAAGTCGTGAGGCCGCACCCGGGACACGGGATGCCGGTGTAGACGAGGAACCCGCACGGCGGCAGCCCGAGCTGGGTATGCGTCCCGTGGCCTTGTGGATCCGGCGTGAGGAACGCGGCGGTGATCATCACGGCAAGCGGGGTCGCGAAGAGGATGAACCACGTCACCCGCGACCACATGTTGCCGCGGGCGCGGTCATCGTTGCCGCTGTTGAGGTTCGCGGGCAGGGCGGCGCTGTCTGATTCGCTCACGCGCCCACTCTGCGAGGAGAGCGGGTCAGGGTCAACAGGGAGCTAACCGTCGTCCCGCGGCGGTTCGCGCCAGGCGCTGTTCTTCACGACGGCTTCATCGCGCTCGTGAACACACGGCGTTGCACAAATGAGCGGGCCGATCGCGTCCGCGACCTCTCTCCCGATCGGGTTGGTGTTGCCCGCCGCGGCGTCGGCAAAATGCGCGTGGAGACACTTCACGCCCCCGTTTGAGCCGCCCACTCCGCCACGCGGCCGATGCTTTGGATCGCCTTCGATCAAGGCGTCGCGCTCTCGCTCGTAACGGGCGTGGGTCTCCGCGACCTCTTTGCTGAACGCCGGATCGGTCTTGCGGCGCTCCTCAAACTGCTTCACGCCGCCGTCTGCTTCGAGGCGGGCGATCCGGCGATGCGCGAGCGGGCAGGAGAGCCAGAAGCGCGTCGGGAAGGGCTCCCCGTGTTCAAGGACCGGCGGGACCTCCACGACGATCGGCAGCGCGAGTTTACAACGCGCCGCGACAGCGGACTTTGCGCGTGGCGCACGTCCGAGCTGCGCCGCGATCACGTCGAGCTCTCTCACCGGTTCTCGATTCTGTTCAGCGGATCCAGGCTCAGTCGCAGATGCCGTCGCCGTCGACGATCATGCACTCCTCGACGGGGTACATCATGCTCGCGCCGGGACAGGTCCAGACTCCGCCCACGCACTCCGCGACATCGATGATCGGGCCCTCGCAGCAGCACGGCTCCATGTCCTCGTCGCAGGTCATCGGCGCGGTGTCCTCAGCGACCGCGGTGTCTTCCGCGACCGCGGTGTCCTCGGCGACGGCGGTGTCCTCGGCGACGGCGGTGTCTTCGGCGACGGCGGTGTCGGTTCCGGTGTCCTCGGTACCGGTGTCGTCATCGCCGCAGCCCACGAAGGCGAAGCAGCAAAGGGAGAGCAGCAAAGTGAAGAGAGAGCGTTTCATGGTCCGCAGCATGAAGGGAAACCGCGCCCCAGGGCAACTCTTGGCGCACGGCAGCGACCGACGTGTTCCCCTTTTGTCCAGAGATACAGCTCCTCACCCCGCGCCCCGAGCGTTTCGCGCGAGCGTCAGGCCCGTCGGCGACGCAGGACGAGAGCCACGAAGCACAAGAGCGCGAACGTCGGAGACGAGCGGTCACCTCCCGGCGCGCTGACGCTGCATGGGCCGCTCGAGCTCACGACGTTCTCGCAGCGACCCGTGCACGCGCTGCCGGCGACGCCGTTCTGCATCCCGAGGTCGCACTCTTCGCCCGGATCGACGACGCCGTCACCGCACCAGGAGGTCGAGGGCGTGACGTTTCGACAAAAGCCGCTGCAGGTGCTCCCAGGCGCGCCGTTCATCGCGCCGAGGTCGCACGCTTCACCGGGGTCGACGATGCCGTCGCCGCAGGTACTGCTGATGGTGTTCGTGCAGTCGCTCAAGCAGATCAGGCCCGACGGGCCAGGAACGTTCGTCCCGTTGTTCGCGCCGTGGTCGCACTCCTCTGGCGGCTGCACCACCCCGTCGCCGCATCGCGACGCGTTCGTGCAATCGCTCGCGCAACCGCTCCACATGACGCCGTTCATCGCGCCGTGGTCGCACTCTTCACCGCTGTCCACCACGCCGTCGCCGCAGAACGCGGTCGGCGTGTCCATGCAGTCGATCGTGCAGCCGCTTCCGGGAACTCCGTTCATCGGTCCAACGTCGCATTGCTCGCCCGGCTCCTGGATGTTGTTCCCGCACGTGCCGGCGTCGAGATAGTCGGGCGCGGAATCCATGTCGCTGTCGACGCAGGGACGCGTCGGACACTCGTCGTTGTCGTTGACTCCGTCGCCGTCGGCGTCGATGTCGCGATAGGCGGGCTCGCCGTTCATGTCCTCCTGTGCCGCCGGGAGCATTCGGTCCGCTTGCTCAGTCGCGGTCAGGATGCCGTCGCCGTCGTCGTCTTCGTCGCGGAAGTTCGGCGTCCCATCGCCGTCGAAATCCGTCACGCCGCCTTCGTCGTCATCACGCACAGTGTCGTCGTCGCTGTCGGTGTCGCGGCCATCGACGTCGCTGTCGCCGTCCGTGTCGACGAACAGTCCGCCGTTGGTCTCGACCAGATCGCTCAGCCCGTCGCTGTCGGTGTCTGGGCGGGTCGGGTCGGTCATGGCGACACAGAGCTCGTCGTTGTCGGTGACGCCGTCCGCGTCCATGTCGCCACCGGTGCCCGGCAACACCGGTCCGCACGTTCCGTCCGCCAGTCCGGTGTCGCGCATCTCGCACGCCTCGCACATGCCCGCGCACGCCGTGTCGCAACACACCCCCGCGCTGACCACGCAAAACGTACCGGGACAGTCCGCGTCGTTCATGCACCCCGAGCTCGCGGCGTCGCAGATCCCGTCGCCGTCACTGTCCGCGCCGTCGTTGTTCGGCGTCGCGTCGCTGGAGGGTCCAAAGTCGTCGGTGCCGATCGAACAGTCATCGCAGGTGTCCATGTCGACGTCGCGGCAGATGTCAGGGTCGAGCGGGTCGGCGTCGGCGGTATCGGTCACGCCATCGTTATCATCGTCGACATCGCCGGCGTCGCAGATGCCGTCCATGTCGGTGTCGAGGCCATCGTTGTTGGGCGTCGCGTCCGACATCAGACCGTAGTCATCCGTGCCGATCGCGCAGTCGTCGCAGGTGTCCGCGTCGAGGTCGCGGCAGAGATCGGGATCGAGCGGGTCGCTGTCGGCTCCGTCGAGCACGCCGTCGTTGTCGTCGTCCGGGTCGACGTCGTCCGTGAGTCCGTCGCCGTCGGCGTCTCCTGCGACGAACATGAAGTGGACGCGTCCGACACGCGCGGCTGTTCCTGAGGAGAAGAGGTGGTCCCCGATGATGACGAAGCCATCACCGGCGCCGATACCTCGTCCGTGTCCGAACACCATCGTGGGGGCGACTGGGGGCGAGACGATCGTCTCCGACAGATCCGACAGAGCGTAGACATACTGATCGACCGCAGAGCTCGCGACGGCGTGTGTCTCCGAGATATCAACGGTATAGCCAAACCCTGCAGGTAAGCTCGCCGGTCCGAGGTCGACCCGCGGGACGGTTGAGGTGGAGAGCACGACTGGAAGCTCCGAAACAGCGAACTCGTGCCAGCCTCCCAGCACAACGACCCCAGCGTCGTTGACCTGCACACGTGTGACTTCTCGGTTGATCTCCGAGGTGCCAACAGCTGAGCCGATGAGCGACCGTTCCAACGTCCATGACGAACCGCTCCGCTGGAACACGGACATGCCGGATTGAGCGTACACGAGGTAGTCGTTCACCATCGCGATGGCTTGACCGAATGCAGTGCGCGGATCGGGCGCAGGTGGGGTGACGGGAGAACCCGTCGCCGCGCCGCTGAGATCTACCCGTGCAGTCGAGAAAGGAGCGTCGGAGTAGGTGTAGAGGGAGAGCTGGCCCGGGCTTGGTAGTGGGTCGCCGAACGCGATCCGGGTCGACGTGGCCCCGACTTGTCCACGCAAGCCGTGACTCGAGGCTGGGCCGACCACAAACGAGTTCGAGGTCGTGGACCGAGGAACAGGCCACCAACCTTCCGTCCGGCCGATCGAGGCGCTGGTGCGCGCAGGCAGGGTGAGCTCCGTGCCACCGCGAATGAACACCGCTGCGTCACCAACGCGATCGTCGAAGACCGAGAGATGGAACCGCGGCTCCGCGGCTCGTTCGACGTACGGCGGACCCGGTTCAACCACCCCGGAGACCACCCGGTACGCGCTCGCTGGAACCTTCTTTCGAAGCGGCGGTGGCGTGAGCCCCTCGACCTGGGCGAAGCGCCCGTGCGCGGATATGTACAAGCCGACCTTGTGCTCCTCGAGCGTGATTGGCATGTGGATCGGCCCCGCGACCCACGGGTCGACCACGACTGGGTACCGCGCGCCCTCATCATCAAACGCCAGCACCACGTTCTGCCCGACGACACGGAGCGAAGAAGACAGCTCGCGTCCATCGGCGTCGTGAACAACGAGTCCGCTGTAGCTCAGCGCGAGACCGTCACCGACCATGAAGTCGACCCAGTCGGCGGTGAGCCGCGGGCGCAGGTCGCCGGTGACGTTCAGCGCCACGCGCACTTCACCTTCGCCCTGTAGCCGCTCGTTAAGCGTGAAGCCTTGTTCGAGTCCGCGGGTGTCGTTGCGGTACCACTCGGTGAGCACCTCGCCACGGGTCAGCTGAAGCTCCGCGCCTTGCGCGTGATGCGCGGTCACGGTCGGCGTGGTCGGGGGCTCGCCGGCGCGACCGATAGACGCAAAGGTCAACGCGCCGCGGTAGTCGCCGGTGAGCGGACGCAGCGCGATCGCGCCGTCGTCAGGTGAGACCGTCGCCCAAAACCCAGCGCGTGATCGGAAGCGAACGCGACCGTCAGCGAGCACGTTTGCGAAGAGCCGCTCGTCGTCGATCTCGACTGGGGCGGCCGCCTCGACTTCCGTGAGCGATTCCGTCGCGTCGGAGACCTCCATCCCGATGCAACCATTCAGGAGACTAGCGCTGACGCACGCTACAACCGAGACCAAGAGCCGCTTCATGTTGGCTACAGTCGCCACGTTGCGTGCCAAGCTCTATCGGAATTTCTACGACAGACGCCGACGCGAACCATCCCTAGCTTTGCCTGGCAGCCGCACCTTTGCGCGGCGCGGGAGATGGGAATGCGACGTTTTGGGAACGTACCGGCGCTGTGGTGCGCCCTACTGGTTTGTGTCCTCAGTGGCTGCCTCGGCGACGACGACATGCCGATGGACGGCGGCATGGACGCGCTGGACGCAATGGACGGGGGAGGCGACGAAGGCGCACCCCGTCTGCTCTATGCCAACGTTGAGCAGAAGGACGATGAAGGGAACGCGGAGCTCGTCCTCGTGCTCGACCAGGATCCGAAAGCGCCCATCACCGCGACCGTGAAGTTCCCCGATCGGCCTCGCGACAACCTCGAGGTCGAGATCCCCGCGCCCGAGTACGGCTCGCTCATCTACCAGAGCGAGCGAGTCGATATCGCCGGCGGCGCTCACGTCGCGATGATCGTGAACGGCGAAGAGATCGCGGTCGCGGAGAACCACGCGTTCTTCGACGACGACATCGGTCTGCCGGACGGAGTCACGCTCATCGACCAACACTTCGTCGACGGCGCGCACTTCACCATCTCCGCGCCAGCCGCGACCGTGGCCACCTGCATCGGCGGCGGCGACTGCCCCGTGCGCACCCTGCAGAAGGTCGTCGTGCTCAGCGGTCGCCGCGTGACTGTCGACGTCCCGCTGACGCGGGCGACCTACACGTACGCCGCGGACGTCCCTCGGACCGCGCTCGGCCAGAGCGCCGAGATCTCAGTGAAGACGAACCTGCGTTACGAGGTCGAGCTCAAAACGCTTCGCGCGCGCGCGAAGGTATCCAAAGCGACGAGGATCAACGTCACCGATACCGGCTTCAACGCCGTCTTGGAGATTGCGCAAACCGACGGCCCGTCCTTCGATCCGTCGTCCTTCGGCTGCGACGGCTGCACGATGAGCGTCACGATTGGTGACGGCGAGGAGACGCAGAACGTCGCTGACATCGCGACGTTGGAAGAGCGCGTGTTTGAAGGTGAGCCCGTCGAGCAAGCGCAGACGATCCGCTTGTTCGGCATACGCGACGACATCTTGTGGGCGTGCGGTGACCGCGGGACCGAGACCTGCAACGCGAGCAGCCTCTCGCAAGACAACCCTGTGTTCATGGGGGGAAGCGACGGCCCAGTGAACGTAATCTCCGCGCGCACCAACCCCGGCACCGGCGGGGAGCCGGTGACGAGCGTCTCGATCCGTGGGCCGCTCGCGAGCCAGATCGCGCGCGTCGAGGTCATCGCGGCAGGCGGCGGGGAGCAAGTTCTGACGCCCGCTCGCGCATACCTCCGCGCCAACTTCGCGTGCCCCGTTCCGTGGGCCGACGACGACCTCACCATCGACGACATCGTTGGCATCACGCTGCGCGATGGTGACGGTGAGACCGCGTTTGCGATGGAGACCCACGGATCGCTCCGCGAAGGAGAAGTGATTCAAGCGGTTCAGGCGACGAACAGAAGAAGGTGCGGTCGTCCGCCATGTGCTTACCGTCGCCGGTTGAAGGCGCGGAACAATGGTCTCTACCCGCCCAGCTCTTCGCCGCCTCCGTCGGAGACTCACCTCGCCGCGGCGTGGGTCGAAGAAGGCGCGGTTTGGGCCGTCGTCCAAGGCGACCAGGCGCCCGAGATGGCGCCGACCTTTGCCTTTGTCGAGATGGGGGGCGCGTCGGCTCCGCGGATCGGCGACGTCACTCACGCCTGGACCCGGACGATTCACAGCGCGCCGGGCGAGGCGAGCGGCACGGTGCGCGTTGGCGAGACGGACATCCCGTTTGATCGCGACGTCGTGACGACCACGGTCGGTGAGCTCACCGTGCGCGTGGACCCGCGGCCCTTCGAAGATGGCTCGGTGTACCTCGCGGTTGTCGCGGAAGGACCGACCGAGGCCATGGCGGCAGCAGGCTTTACGCCTGGCGCGGAAGCGGTCGAGGTCGATGGCGCGACGCTCCCGATGATCGCGTTCGATCGGATGTACTCGGGAGCGATCCCGGAAGACGCCTTTGGTGCCGCCGCGTCGGTGACGCTGACCGCGTCGCTCGACGGCGAGTCGCTCACGGTGACGCAGTCGTTCGGCGAGAGCGCGGGCGTGTGCGTCGACACCAGCGGCGAGATGTTGGTCGTGACGCAGAGCGCGGAGGACTTTGACGCCTACAACATCGAGGCCCAGAGCGGCGACGAGATCGTTTACGCAGGATCGCATGACGTCCTGATCGAGAAGGACCTCGAGAAGCAGCGCCAAGAGATCCTCAAGAACCTCGAGCGAGGTTCCGCCGGTGAAGACGCGGTCGATATCGCGGTCGGTGATGATGCGGTTCGCGTCGGCCAAGGCGAAGGCTACGTGGCCGTCAACGAGTCGACCTGGGCGCGACTGGACGCGGCCGGTTTGGCGCTCAGTGTGCTGAACCGCGAGGACATGTTCCGCGAAACGGCTCGCGTATGGGTCGGGCCCGAGCGAGCGCCTGTTGATTTTGTCCCGAACGCGATCGAAGAGAGCGTGTTCCACACCTTCGAGACGGAGGTCGAGCTCGTTCGCGCTGGCCTCGGCGGGGCGCAGGTCGTGACCACGGGCATTGGTTGCGCACCCGTCGCGCGTCCCGCGATCGCGATCCCGGCGTTTGTGAAGTACGTGCGGCAGCGGTCGCTCCGGAGCTCCGGCGGAGGCGACGGCGAGAAGCTCACGAGCGTCGTCACCGGCGTCGAGATGTTCCGCCGCGTTTCGCCTCCACCGCCAAACGGAGCGGTGGCCGCGTGGGTCGAAGACGACGCGCTCTGGGTCTCGATGCGCACCGATGGCACCCCGAGCGTCAGCGAGACGAGCGCGGCGGTCGAGGTCGGCGAGATGCGGCGCACCCGCGACCGCGTTTCGTTCGCCGTCGGCCAAGCGTCAGCCTACGAAGTCGTCGTTCCGGGAGGGCCGGAGGTCGAGCTCATCGGGGCGCGCGGTATCGCGAGCGCGGATGAACTTGTCTTCACGGCGTGGTCGCCGGTCGACGCGCCGGCGGAGGTCTGGGTCGAAGGACCGACCGAGGCGATGACGGCCGCAGGTCTCAACGGGGACGCGACCATCACGGTCAACGGAACGTCGGTCGCGGCGACGAAGCATCACCGCATGTTCCGCGGTGAATTCTCCGGAGCGGACTGGGAGTCACTCGAGCTGAACGTGAACGTGGAGGGCGAGGACCCCTCGGTCGTCACGCTCTCGCGATCGACCGATGACATCGCGATTCGCGTTCGGGCGCGAGGCGACGAGATCATCGGCGAGGCGATCACGTTCAGCGATCCGAGCACGCTGGGGGAGCTGCGCTTGCGAGGCTTGAACGGAGAAGAGCCGATCGTCGAAGGCACGGAACGCGCAGCGCGTCAGAGTTTCTTTGCGTCGATCGACGAAACCGGCGACAGCGTCATGGTCCGCGTGGACGGAGCATCCGCTGAGATTGCCGCCGATGAAGGCTATGTCGCGCTCAGCGATGACGTCTTCGCCGACTACAACCCCGGTGAGCTGAACGTCATCATCAACAGGGACGCAGCGGACATCTCGGACACCCTCTCCGTGACCGTCGGTGATCGGCCCACGATGGCGACCGTGGTCGCGACGCTCCGGTCCTTTGGTCTCGCGCGGGGTCTGGCGACAGACATCGAGTTCTCTGGTTCGTCCACTTCCATGGAGCCCATCAAGGCCGAGCTCAAAGACGGCGACAAGGTGAACCTCGTCGGCTTCGGAGCGTTCTCGACGGGATACCGATCGTATTCAGGATGCTGTGACCGCGACCCGGACGGAAGCATCATGGACGACATGATGGGGGTTCTTGGGGGGATCAATTCGCTTTCGTCGCCCCCGCCCGACGAAGGCGTGTCCGCGCCGACCGCGGTCTGGCTCGAGCGCATGGTCGACGACGTCAACGTCTGGACCACGATCGACGGCGAGGAAGAGCTCCCGTCGGTGATGGTGTCCGTTCTGACCGACGATCCGTTCGAGTACCCGCTCTCCGCGCCCAACCGCACGCGCTCGATCTTCAGCGCGCCGTGGCCCGAGGGCACCGACCGGATGGGCTTGTCGCTCGCGCTTTCCGGCGAGGGCGATGATCGTCCGCCGCCGGTCATCGACATCGTGCTCGACGATTCCAAGAAGCTGAGCCTCGCAGGCGGCATCGACGTGAACATCGACGCGCGCGGTTCCACCATCGAGATCGCGGTTGAGGGACCGACGCGAGCGATGGAGCTGGCGGGCGTGGTTCCGGGCGCCGCGATCGCAGAGCTCGACGGGGAGCCGATGGAGGTCGTGACCTTCCAGCGCGACTACATGGAGCACGTGCCGATGTTGACCGACGCGCTGATGCGTTGCGAAGGCGACTGCACCGAGGTGCCCGTCACGCTCGAGGTGACCTTCGAGGACGGCGAGCGAACGGGCGGCACCACCTTCCAGACCGTGATCCCGCGCGACGAAACGCGACGCGATCCGGCCGCGACGATTTACTACGACGAGTCATTCGCGGTCTTGTCCGTGCACGACGACACCACCGACGCGATCGAGCTGGAGTTCACGTTCTTCCGCGGCGACGAGATGACCGAGACGGTCGGAGGCGACCATCCAACCGCGGAGGAGCGCTTGTTCACGCTCGCCGCGCTCGAAGGCGTCGACGCGACCGAAGGCACGCCGCTTCGGTTCTCGGTCGTAACGCAAGACGATCTCCCGCCATACGACCCGACCCGCTTCTCGACCGCGACCGCGGTGGACGTGATCGCCGGCGCCGGTTGGACCCGAGTCGGCGACTTCCCCGACGACGCCGCCGAGCGTCCCTACATCCGCGTCGACCCACGCGATGGCGGGCCGCCCGAGGTACGCTACTCGGTCTTTGGTCGCGACAGCGTGCTCGATGTACGGACCGTCGCGATCCGCGTGATCGACAGCGACGATGCGCCGATCACGGAACTTCAGGAAGCACCGCTCACGGAAACCACGCGACACTTGTTGATGCCCGGTTCGATCGAGGACGGGAGTGACGGCGCGCCCTTCGAAGGCACCGATCGCATTCGCGCGGTGTTCGCCGGACAGGCGATCGATGTGCGCGGCGTGGTGCCAGGATCGCCACCGCGGATCTTCGCGTTGACGGCCGGTTTTGGAAAGGGGACGAAGAAGCACACCACAACGACAAGCGCTCGCCCCGAACTCCAGTAAGCACTGTCCCTGAGGCTTTAACCCTCCTGCGGTCGAGCGGCGCGCTCGTCTTTCACGACGCGCCGCTCGGCCGCATTCTGTTCGCGTCCGAATGGAGAGCATCCAGCACGCGAACTTCTGCGCTCTGCGCCTTGAGGATCTGCTCGTCGTTCGCTGGCACGGACGCACGACCGCGGAAGCCGCAGAGCGCGCCGCGCAGGTGGTTCGCGATATGGCGGCGGAGCGCGGACCCTGTGTGTTGCTCTTGGTTCACGACGCGAGTGATCCTCCCCCGACCGCCGGCGGCGTCCGCGTGATCTTTGGCTTCGTGCCGGAGCTCCTGCGGATCACGCGCTTCCGGGTCGCGCTGGTGCAAGGCGAGGGGTTCGGCGCCGCGGTGATCCACGCGACCTACGGACGCATCTCGTTGCTCTCGTCGACGTCGGTCTACGCAAAGGAAGTCCCGGCCGCGATGCGGCGGGTCGCGCCAGCGGCCAAGATGAGCCCCGAGGCCTTGGAACGCGCGCTCAACAACCACAGCATGTTGGTGTAGCGCGTCGCCGGTCCCGCTCAGCGAAACTGGTTGCTACGGATGGCCATCCAGCACTCTTGCCGCGGACGTAACGCTTCCGTCTGGAGCGCTTCCAAGACGAGCTCACGCACCGCGCTGGTGAACGCTTTCAGCGACGACAAGTCTTCGTCGTCAGGCGCCGCCTTCAAAATGGTCGCGGCGTGCTCGTGCGGATCGGCCGGCACGCCTTGGTCTTTCCAAAACGGCGTGTTGATTTGGTGAAGGTGACCGCACACGTCCGGCGCGAGCTCGATCGGATCCGTCCACTGGCTGGCGTGCTCGACCAACATCTGCCCGACGCGTCGATGGTAGACCGCGCGCAGGGCGAGGTCGGCGACGTTGCCCAGGTCGTAGGCGACCAAGAGGGCGGCATCCTCGCGGCCGGTGCCAAAGCTCTCGAGCGGAACGTTCATTCGCGTCGCGAGCGCGGTCGCGATCACTTCGCTGTCGTAATCCGGGAGCGCGACGATGCGCGGCGGCTCGAGCCCGACGATGTCGAGAACGGTCGCGAGCGCCTCGACGGTGTGGGCGCATCGCTCCTTTGAGTCGTTGAGCATCGCGTAGCGCCCCGCCATGGGTTCGGGAAACCCGTACGGCGAGAGGTGCAAGAGCACCGCGCCGGTCAGCGTGAAGTGCCACCCGCGCAGGTCCTGGGAGGAGAGCGCGCCCGGCAAGGTCTTCGCGAGCGCGGCGCGCCGGAGCTGTGCGTCGAGCTGCTGCCGCGCGACCGTCCAGTTCTCGTCTGGCGGATCGCCAAGCGGAGTGCCGAGCGCTTCCTCAACGCGACCCACGAGCAAGGTGTTGAAGACCAGCGCGTGTCGATCGGCGTAGGTGAGATCGCTTCCACCCGAGAGCAACTCCACGACCTCGTCGTAGTGATGGGCCTTCTGACACGCGACCGTGAGCGCGCGCCTGACCGCCGGCTCGGGGGTGAGCTGGTGCGCGTGGCGAAGAAGCGGAATCGCGTGCCGGGCGAGCCCTTGCGAGAGCAGCGCGTGTCCGAGTTCGAAGAGCCCGCGCGGCTCTGTCGGCGTTTCCGCGACGCTGCGCGAGAGGTCACCGAGCTCTTTGCCCACGATACGATCCGCGACCAAGCCAAACGCGGTCCAGGCATCCGCGAAGAGCGCAGTGTCTGACTTGAGCGCACAGTCCGGCGTGAGCGACGGGAGCACGAGGTCGAGCTTTTGGAACGCGTCTTGGGGCGAGCCCATCGCGTCCAGGATCGCGCGCGCCTCAGCGACGAGCTCGTCGGGCTTCGCGGTCATGAACGCGTCAGCTGAAGATGTCGCGGAAGGTCACGAGCACCAGCACCCCGAGTAAGAAGAGCAGGCCGACCGTATGCACGATGGTCTCGAACTTCTCGTTGGGACGTCGCCGCGTGATCACCTCGTAGCCCAAGAACACCAAGCGGCCGCCATCGAGCGCGGGGAAGGGCAGGAGGTTGAAGAGACCGAGCGCGACCGACAGGAGCATGAGCATCGCGAAGTAGTGGGAGGCGCCTTGCTTGGCCGCGCGCCCGACCATCTCGCCCATCGCGACCGGGCCGCCGATGTTCTCCGTCGAGCGCTTCTTGAACATGTCGGCGATGCCGTCGAGCTGGAGCACGGTCAGGCGCCACGGATAGATCACCGAGGTGCGCGCGGCCTTCTCGATGGTGAACGGTTCCGAGCCCGCTTGCGCGACGCCGATCTTGCCGCGCGAGTCTTCTTCGCTGGCGCGCCGCGGCGTGATCATGAACGAGAGCTCTTCGCCGTCGCGGAGGACGCGATACTCGGTCTCCTGGTCGGCGCGTGGCGTGGTCGCCATGATGAGCTCTTGGAACGTCGGGTTCGCGACCCCGTTCGCCATGATGATCTTATCGCCCACCTGAAGACCGGCTTCGGCGGCAGCGGAGTCGTCGACCACCTGTCCGATGACGACGGGGCTCTCGATCAAGCTGTAGGCCCAGCCAGGCCAACCCGCGAGTCCGATGCCGAACGCGAAGATGACCGCCGCGAGGTAATTCGCGAAGGGGCCGCCCGCGATGGTCACGATGCGACCGAAGACGCTCGCATTCGGGTAGATGGCGGGGTCTTCGGGGTCGACCTCGTCTTGGGGGTTCATCCCGTCGATGCGCACGTAGGCGAGGAAGGGAATGGCGCCGACCTTGAAGACCGTCGGGCTGTCCTTGGGCTGGAACTTGAGCAGCGTGGGACCGAACCCAATGCTGTACTCGAGGACCCGCATCCCGAACGCGCGCGCGGCCAGGTAGTGACCCGTCTCGTGGACGATGACCAAAATGGAGATACCCACGATGGCGAGGAGGATGTCGGTGACGCCCACGTTCTCGGCATAGTGCCACAGGTCGTCGTGTCGAGCCCTTGCTACGCGACGTGAACGGCCTCGTACGAAAAGCCGTCGCGACGACTGGAGGGCAAGAATGAACTGGGCGGATCCGCTGTTATGCTCGCGCGGGTGTTTTGGGGCCGACGGATAGAAAAGCGCGCGCTTTGGAGGGCTGGTTTGTGTCTCTCGGTCCTGTTCGTTGCGGGTTTGGAAGGCGCATCGGCCCAGCGACCGTTGCATGAGCACGTCCCGGACCTGATCGATGAAGAGGTCTCCCAGCTTGTGCGCACCGGCGGAGACAGCGCGATTCTCTACAATGGAGAGCTTTTGCCACGTCCTCGAGAGCGTGGAGGGCCCAGTGCCGATGAGGCGCCGATGGATGCGCAGCCGGGGGATTCGCGCGGACAAGAGCGTGCGGGCGCGCGATCGCCGCGTTTTCGGCCCGATCGCCAGACAGAATTGGAAAACGAACTCGGCTATTACTCGGTGTTTACGCCGTTGATTGCGCCGTTTAAGCGGATCTCGACGTTCGACGAAGTGGCGATGCAGGGAAGGGTGCCGACCCTGACGATTCATCAGCCACGCGAGACCACCGCGGTCCGAACGCTATCGCCGGACGACGCTGAAGCGTCTCGTGAGCAGTTCTGGGGGAGCATCGTTCTCGATTTCCGCGGGGGATCGCGGGTGCCTTTCCCGAGCGTGTCGCCGGAATCACGGCTCTTGTCGCTTCGGTTCGTGCCCGCGGTTCCGATTCACCTCGAAAAGGATGGCGCGGACAACTTCACAGCCGTGATCGACGTGAACCAGCGGCGAATGGTGCGTGCGATCTTCCTGATGGATGCACCTCGGCACTACTTCAACGCCGCCGAGATCCCGAACGTCCCGAACAACATTGCCGAAGATCGGGTCCATCCCCTGCCCCCACGCGTGAAGCGGGACGCGCTGGAGTTCGCTCAGGAACTCTCCATCGAACCAGGAGACCCACTGGATGAGACCCTTGAGGTGCTCACACGGCACTTTCGGAGCTTCCAGGAGTCGAGCGAACCACCCCAAAATTCCGGGAACATCTTCTTGGATCTGGCTCGCGGGATGCGTGGGGTGTGTCGTCATCGAGCGTATGGGTTTGTGATCACGTTGATGGCGCTCGGCGTTCCTGCGCGTTTCGTCCAGAACGAGGCACACGCCTTTGCGGAGGTGTTTTTGCCCTCGATCGGCTTTATGCGGGTCGATTTAGGCGGAGCAGCCGCAGGTTTACGGGCGCTCGGGGCCGATGATCGACCCGTTCATCGGCCGACCGAGCCGGATCCCTTGCCTCGACCCGCGTCCTATCGAGCGAGTTACTCCCGGGGCACGAACGTGAGCGGCCTTCGAAGTGGCTCATCGCTCTCTTCTCATGGCCCAGGTTCTTCGCTCGAGCCCCTTCCCGTCAGCACGCCACCGTCCACAGATGCTCCTGCTGCAGCGGAGCCCACATCTGAGCGAACGGTTGTGCTTGTGGTCCGTGATGGCACCTCTGAGGTGTTTCGGGGTCAGCCGCTTCGCGTAAGTGGTCGCGCCACGGATCA
>CALJDU010000047.1 GCA_938024995.1 uncultured bacterium | reverse complement strand
GCACCGGCCGCCCACCGGCGACGCGGTGACGGTGACTCAGGAGGGGGTTGCGTGAGCAGCCACGAGAGCGACGCTCGGGTCGCCAAACGAGAGGCGAGATCGAGCGCCAGCGCTTCTCCGTCCCCGCGCTGCTTGTGCGCGGGGACATCGGCGAGGAGACGCGCCGCGGTGTTCCAGACCCGTCCGCTTAGGCTCTCTTCGATCCAGCCGTCCATCGCCTCGGCCGCCAACGCCCGCGCGGCTTCCACGTCACCCAGCTCGAGCAAGAGCTTGAACGCCACCGAGAGGTGGATGGGGTTCGGGTCGTCGCAGAGCCGTGATACCGCCGCGCGTTTCGCGGCCGAGAGTTCGTCCGCAGAGAGGGCGTCGCGGATCCGCTGCGCGGTGAGATCGTGCAGGTGCCGGCGCGAGCCAGACGGAACGAGAACGCCGGCGGCGAGGAGCGCGTCATGAAGCGGCTCCAGCTCGGGCCGCTGGGCGAGCGGTGCTCCCTCGGCGAGCGACGCGACGTAGTCACGCTCGGTAGCCGACAGTCGCGTGAACGAGAAACCGCCGAGCGGTTCAGACGGCTCGCGCAGCGCGACCGCGGTCAGCTCTCGAATCGTGAGCGGGACCCCGCTCGCGCGCGCCACGATCGCGTCCAGCATCTCTTCGCGCATGTTGCCAGAGCAAGCTCGCGCGAGCGCATAGGCGTCTCGATCGGAGAGCGGGAGCAGGTCCACGACGTGGTCGAGGAGCTCGGGATCGGTGGGTCGCGCTCGCGTCGTCACGAACCAGCGTGCATCGCGGGTGTACGCCCGAAGAAGCTCAAGCCACGACGCCTGATCCCGCGGCGACAGCTCGTGGAGATCCTCGATCACCACGTTCGCGCGGCGACGCTCCACCAGGTCCAGCATCAAGGCCGCGAGCTCTTGGGGATCCGACGCCCGCGAGGTCGCGCCCAGCGCGGTGAGAACGGTGGCCGCGAGCTGCTCAAACGGGTCGTCTCGCTCGCACCGAATTACGCAAGCGTCGCGAACGCTCGCTCGCGCCAACGCGGTCTTGCCGATCCCCGCAGGTCCCGTGATCACGACCAGTCCAGTCGCCTCGACGATCCGCGCGACGCGCTTGACCTCTCGCGACCGTCCCACGAACGTTGCGGGAGCTCTTGGCAGGACGAACCGCAACGGCGGTCGGGCGATAGGATCCACGCTGGATCCTATCACCCGGGCCGTCCCCCAAGCGTCAACGTTCCCCCATTGTAGCGACGCCAACCACGTTGACCCGATCGCGCCGCGCTCACGGTCAGCCGGCGACGGCGATCATCCCCGCACCCGCAACGCTCAGCGTCCCGTCGGCCGCAATGGAGCACTTGCTCCACGTCACCGGCGACCCCTCTGGCGTGATGTCTGTGAAGGTCGCGCCGCCGTCATCGGACTCGAGCACGAAGCCCGCGTTGTCCCCCGCTCCGAGCGGCTGCACCTCGCCGACGACCACCACGCGATCACCGCGCATGCAGACGCCGCGCGACCAGGTGGAGTCGGTGTCCCCGACCGTGTTGACCAAGGGGTCGACGCTCGTCTCGGTGTAGTCGCCCGCGTTGTAGCGGTCCGCGCCCGACACGAAGACCTTGCCGACGTTGTTGTCTTGATCGACGCCCACGACGACCACGCGGTCCGCGTTCGCGGCGACACCCCACATCTCACCGGTGTACGAGCCGAGGCCGTCAACGAGAGTCACCGGCGTCATCTGCCACGGCTCTGCGCCGGCCGCCTGCGACGGGAGGTAAACCAGCGGCGGCTCGGCGATCGTGCTGCCGCATCCGATCAAGCGCTCACCGGTCTCGTCGAGCACCGCGTCGAGGATCTGGTGGAAGCTTCCGTCATCCTCCCAGTCGCCCGCGTTCGTCCACATCTCGGCGTCGTCGCCGATGGATCCATCAGGACGGTAGAGCAGGTCCGAACCGTTGAAGGAGTCTGCAAACGCGGCGCCGCTCGCGGTCGTCACGAAGGGAGACGCGAGGAACGAGAAACCGATACGTGAACCGCGCGTCAACACCGCGGCGGCCGCGAAGGGTGAGCTGGAGGTGTCCAAGCTGATCGCCATCGCGCGGGCAGGTCCTTCGCCTGCGACGTAGAGCAGGCCATCCGCGCCGCGGTGAATCGACAGCACGCGGAACTCGGTCAGGACGTTCGCAGGGTTCGTCGCGGGGATCATCCAGCTCTGTCCCTGGTCCTCGCTGTAGAAGAGGCCGTCGCCGTCCGCGCCGCTGCCGCACCCGAGCCAGTACGCGCCATCGGTGTCGACGAAGAAGGCGTCGGTGCGGTTGACGCCGGGACACGGGTGGGAGCGGACCGCCCAGCCCGAAGGCGGTGATCCGGTGTCCGGAGACGAGGTGTCGACCGAGGTGTCGCCCATCCCCGTATCCGGACGGGTCGAGGTATCCGATGCCGTGTCCACACCCGAATCCGAGGGGTCCGGGTTCGTGTCGGGTGACGTCCCGTCATCGTCTCCGCACGCTACAGAGAGAGACACGAGAGACAGCAGGAGAACGCTGAGAGAGGTTGTTCGTTTCATGTCGAGACGGTGTGTCTCACCCGTCGGGTCGTCCACGAAACCTGGGTTACCTCGGGTTACCGCGACTCGCCCTTTTGGGCTCCCCCATCTTCGAGAGAGATCCCTGAATCGGCTTTGGAACGCGGACGAGTGACTCACGCCAACCGGCGGGCTCCGCAAGACGTGCTCCCTCGATCAAGCGAGCTGGATCACAGGGTCACGTCACGTCGAAACCGAGTAGCGATCACGAGCGAGAGCGCATCTCAAAACCTCCCGCCGCGCCAGACGTCGCGGACTCAGTCGGCGAAGACCACGTGCCACTTGGGACGCTCGTAGGCCTTGCGCAGCTCTTCGGCGGTTCGCTCATGCACCTCGTCGATCCCGGTGCCGTCAAGGAAGAGCCCGAAGTCGAGCTGTCGATCGTCCCGCTCGAGCTCCGCGTCGAACTTCATCGCCATTTGATTCGGCGACAAGAGCAAGCGCCCGTTGGTCATCTCTGGCTCGAGCGTGATGTCCGGGCACGCGTGGAACGCTTTGTAGATGAGCTCGGAACAAACCAACGAATCATCCGACGTAAAGTCGAAGTTGTAGTCGTACGGTTTGCCGAAGTGCTCAAGCGCGTCGACCACGGCGCGGAGCTTCGCGGCGCGATCGATTCGCGGGCGGAGCACGCCGAGGGAGTCACAGGACCCGCTCGCTTCGAGCGACGTCAACACGACCCCCGGGCGAAGCGCTTCGATGACCGCGAGCGGGAACCCGTTCTCGCCGGGCTCGGCCATCGCCGCGATCGCCTCGGGCCAGCGCTCGGCGAGATAGTCACGCGCAGAGGCTCCGCCGAGCTCCGGAAGATCAGCGAAGAACGCATCGAGCGTATCGAGCGTGCCGAGGTAAAGGGCGGCGTGGGTCCAGTAGCCGGGGATGCCGAGGTTCGTGAGGTGCCACTCGCGCCGCTCCAGCATGATGTCGCCAGGCTCGAGTCGCGACGAGACCTCGCCGGCCACCTCGTGACTGATGAAGTAACGACGGTTGGTCGTGCGGAGATAACTGACGCCGACCGCCGCGCCCTTCTGAATCGGAAACCAGGCGTCGAGCAGGACCTTCTCAAACGCGTGCAACGGGTTCCGCACGACCGCCATGGGATCGTTGAGCGCGGTGTCTTGGATGTCGTGCAGCATCGCGCGCACGCGGACGACGATCTGCGGGCGATGATCGAGCCGACCTTTGACGAGCTTGAGGTAAGCCCGCCCCGCGTTCAGCTTCACCAAGTTCTCGGGCGCCATCTGTCGCGCCTGGATCGCGCTGTAGGAGTCCTCAGGGAGATCGGCCCGCGGGTTGGGATCATTGAAGGTGGTGATCACGCGGTTGTTCCCGCGCACCGCGGCCGTCACCTCGAGCTCCGCGCGATATTGCGCCACGAACGCGCCGAACGCGATCAGGAAGGCCTCGGCGTGCGGCTTCGTCTTCCACGGGATGCGTTGAAACCCGCGGTGCTCCAGCTTCAAGGCGTCGATCTCTACGCTCGCCTCGACGTAGTTCGCCCAGAGCGTTCGGAGCGCTTGATCTTCTTCCGCGGTCGGCGCGGCATCGGGATCGGCGATGAGCTCGCTGTGGATGATCGCTTCGCTCGCAAACGCGAGCCGGTCCATCAAGTAGCGAAGCAAATCGAGGTCTTGATGGAGCCGCGCCTCGAGCTCCTCTTCGCTCATGCCAGCGGCAGGTGACGGCGCGTCTGGAAAGACGACGCGGACCAGGTAGCCAACCAGCAGGAGCGCGACGAGCGCGACGACGTGAGGCACGTGGCCGTGGAGCGCGCCTTCGACCTGGTGCACGCCATCGGCGACGAGTCGCCGGTGCTCGAGCACCGAGAGCCCCAGTGGCAGAAAGCTCAACATGGAGAGCGCCGTCGCGACCCGGCGATGGTTCGGGTAGAGCACGCGGAACATCAGGATGAAGAACGCGGAGAGACCGAGCGCCCCCGCGATGATCAGCAACCACATGACCATCGCTGTAACCGAGAAGCGCGCGAGTTCGAAGCGCTAGCGGCTGACTCGAAGCGGAGCGGCGATCCGTTTGAAGACGTCGCTCTGGTGATGGAGTTGGAGCCTGCGCTCGTGTGCCCCGGCAAAGGCAGACCGAGGTGTGCTGTTGCACAGCGACCGATGTCGCGAGGAGGTAAACCGGGATCCGGCCGAAGGCCGCAGCTGAGCGGCGTTTTCAAACTGATTGCCGCTCGAACTAGAAGAGCGGCGTGACCTCGGTCGGCGCGCCGGCCGTGCCCATCTCGTTCGGACCCGTCTGAAACGACTCGTCGTTCACAACGGTCTTAAACGCGAAGTCCGTCCGGATCTCGGTCGTCGCGAACACCCACTCGTCGGCGCCGCGATTGATCATGGGGAGGCCTCGATCCCATGAGAGCGGTGGTGCCTCGCCACGGATCGCGAGGCGACGACCGAAGCCGACATCGACGCGCGCGGTCACGAGGGTCACCGCGCCGGGCGAGCGCTCGATCGAACGGACGCGAACCATGACGCCCGGGTGATCGGAAACGCGAGGCGACGCGCCGGAAAAGAGAAAGGTCGCGCCGACGCTCTCGAGCGAGGCCTGGCGATGAACAAAGACATGATCAATTCGATCGCGCCGAAGCGACGCGCTTTCGTCGAGGTACCCAAAGCCGCGCAGCGCGTCGTGCGCGGGCTCTCCCGGCTGAGCGTTGAGGTCGCCCGCGAGCACGGTGATCGGCTCAGCGATGAACCCGAGCACGGCGCTCTCTTCCGCTTGCGCGCGCCGCACGTCGTCGTCGCGATGATCAAGGTGCAACGTCGCGACGCGGAAGGCGCCTAGGGAGGCCGTGGACACCGTCGCGGCAAGCAAGACGCGCTGGAGACCTTCTTGCGCGAGGTAGGTGTACCTCTCCTCGGACGTGAGGGAACCGCGCACAAAAATCGCGAGACCCTCTCGCGCTTCGTCGGATGTCCCCTCGTTCGCAAGATGCGCGTCGGCGAACACGCTTGACCACGTCGCGCCGCTCGCGCTCTCCAGTGAAGACGTGAGCATCGCGACGGTGTCGATCGTGTCGGTTTGGCAGACCTCTTGGAGGAGCATCACCTCGACGCCGCTCTCGACCGCGACCTCCCCGACATGAGCGAGACGCGCCGCCACCGAGTCGAAGGGCGTACCCTCTTGGGAGAGACAGTGGAGGTTCAGAGTGAGCAGCGCGGAGGTGGTCGAGGTCGTCCCCGTGTCGCCGACATCCCGTGTGTCGGCTCCGGAGTCTGTGGAAACATCCGGCGGTCCTGCGTCCGCTTTCGTACTTGGGTCGTCGCCGCATGCCACGAGCAGCACGAACGCCGCAAGGAGCACGAACTCCGACTGCACACGATTGAGAGTCAATTGAGTACGTCAGCGCCTAGCGTTGAGTAGCTCGTCGCGAGTAGTTCTCGAGAAATCGTCAGGGCGGTAGAGTTTCCGCTCAGCGAAAACAGCGCTCCGTTTCGGTCAGGCATTCTCCGAAAGTCGATGTCGCCGCAATGCAAGTCGTCGAATCCATCACTGTTCGTGTCACCAACTCCAAGAGCGTGGCAGTTGGTCGCCCCTGAACCACTGGGAAGCGGAACGAGTTCTTCTCCCTCCGACGCGACAATCCATAACTCTCCACGTTGAGAGATAACGAACTCCGGAGCCCCATCACCGTCAAAGTCGCCGCAACCAAGTAGCGGATCCACGAAGACGGTAGCTGAACTCGCGATTGGTACTCGTCTTGAGGACAACCCACCGCGCCCACCTCTATAGACCGAGACTTCGTTGAGACGCGGATCAAGCTGCGTAGTGTGAAGCGCGACGTCGTCGAACCCGTCACCGTCTTCATCGACTACGCAAAACGCCGTCCCTGTCAGTCCAGTGCTGCGCGATGCGCCTCTGAAGTCAATGATCGCGAGACCAGAGCCGACCTGGTTTGCCACAATATCGGCGAAGCCGTCACCATCAAGGTCCCCACCGACCCGGAGCCCGCTCGCTCTCAACTCCCCGTCAACTTCCACCCTACGGTCGGGACTCGAACGGGGGTGTCCGAACCAAATCGTCAGCCCGTCACTTCCACCGTAAACAAGATCGTCGAAGCCGTCACCGTCGACATCCCCCGTATCGGCCACCTGGAAGTTGGCGACAGGAAACGAACGCGAAGAAGACGACTCGACTCCACCGAGCCCTCCCCAGTGGATGGTCACGCGATCTGTCCGCGCGTTCGTGACCACCACGTCGGAGAAACCGTCAGCGTCAAAGTCACCCGCAGCCACGCCTCCAAATCCGTCGCTTGAGATCGAGCGTGGTTCGTTGCTCTCAAAGAAGCCGTCGCCCGAGTACACACGAAGCACGCCCCCCGTCTCGAGTTCAGGCTCCGTCACGAGCACTTCGGGGTACCCATCGCCATCAGTGTCCGTCGGTACGCGACCAACATTCACGTATCGCGTGGAAGACCAATCGGAACACGCGCTTCTGCGACAGGCCCGCACTCTCCAGGCATACCTCGTCCCAACAGGGGCTTCTGTGGAGACATCCAGCGCAGGTGCTCGAAACGAAGTCTCCACGACGCGCTCGTCAAGCTCTGTAGACCGGAAGTCACATGTTGCAGGCTGGTCACAGGAGTCATCGATTTGGATTTGGTAGCTGTCGGCGTCGGGGACGAGTTCCCAGACGAAACGTGGTCGGAGCGGTGAGTGACCGCCACCATCGGGGACATGAGGACTCCCTGTGTAGTAACCGTTCCAGGGAAAACGGAGCGAGACGTTCTCGCTCGGCGGCAGACTCGCGTCGTCACTCGTATCAACCATAGGATCCGTTGCGGCGTCGGGAACGCTCGTGTCTTGGTTCGCGTCCGAAACGAGTGTGTCCGGCCCAACGTCCATTCCCGCGTCCCAGCCCGGGATGCCCGCACAGCCGGTACCAGTCCACTCCATCCCTTCGGGACATATGCAGCGATTGCCGTCGTTGACGGCGGGCTCCGGGCAGGTCTTGTCGACGCATGCGGTGAGAAGAAGGGAAAGGAGAGCGATCTGTTTCATGTGCCTTTATCCTTCGCGAAGCGTAGTCGTTGCGCGTAGGGATCGTAACTCGCCAAGTTGCTTGGCGCGCGCTACGTTCCGCGACCAGAGGAATTGGAATGAAGAAACTCTTAGTACTTGGTTTGGCCTTGGGCCTGATGGTTGGCTGCGGCGACGACGACACCGGCGCAGAAGACACGAACGTTCCGGATGACACGAGCGTCTCCGAAGACACAAACGTCCCGGATGACACCAGCGTCGCCGAAGATACGAACGTGGCGGAAGACACGAACGTCGCGGAGGACACAAGCGTCCCGGAAGACACGATGGGCGAGGATACCGGCACGCCCGATACTGGCGGGGACGACACCGGCATGATGGCCGAGTGCACCGACTTGATGTCGACCGGCACCCAGACCCTCATCATCTCTGAGGTCGCGCCCGGCATGTACGTGGAGCTCTTCAACGCGGGCGACAGCGACTTCACGCCGCCCGGAAGCGGCTACCAGTGGTGCGTCAACCGCACCTACGGTTCGACCCTGCAGGACACCCTCGCGGCGACGATCCCCGCGGGCGGTTACATGACCGTTCCTTGGGCGGAACTCCCGGGGGGACCTGCCGGGTCAGGTAGCGACCTCGCGATCTACAGCAGCACTCCGTTCAGCGCCGCGGCGAACATTGACGACTATGTCTGCTGGGGCTCCGGTCGCGCGCCGCGTCTCGCGACTGCGCGTATGGACGCGACCAAGTGGAACAGCGCCGACTGCGCTCCCGCCATCCCGGACGGCATGGCGCTTCACCGCGTCGCGTCCACCGACGGCACCACACCGGCGAGCTACGTGCTCGGCGCGCCCTCGATGCTCGAGTGCGCTCCCTGAGCTGAGCCCGATGGGACTGAACGACGAGGGCCTCCGGGTCCTCGTTTTTCGTTTAAGCCGCTTTTCGTTTCGGGCGCTCAGCGAAGCCGCGAGGTCGCTCTGCGCT
>CALJDU010000046.1 GCA_938024995.1 uncultured bacterium | reverse complement strand
CGGCGCTTCACCCACCGTTCGCTTCGCTCTGCTGCGCGACCGCTTCGCTACCGCTCTGCGGCCGTTCTTGCTTCATGCTCGCTGGCGGTCCCCAACGGCTTTGCGTCACCGGTCTTGGCTGGGCGTCGTCTCGTGCTTGCTGGCGCGTGCTCGCTGGCGCGTGCTTGCTGTTTTGCGACTTAGCGTCTGAGTCTCAGACCCTCGCGCCTGCGGCGCTTCACCGTTCGCTTCGCTCTGCTGCGCGACACGCTACGGCCCTGCGGCCGTTCTTGCTTCACGCTGGCTGGAGGTCCCCAATCGCTTTGCGGCACCGGGGATTGCTTGGCGTCGTCTCATGCTGGCTGGGCGGACTCCTAAGCGCGGACAGCGCCGCCACTTTGTTCGCTTCGCTCAGCCCGTGTTCGCTCCCCGTTTTGCTAGGCTTCGCGTGTGGTTTACCGAAACGTCCAGCTGACCCAGAACATCCTCGCGCCGACCGACTTCTCGCGGTCGTCGCGTCTCGCGCTTGAAGCCGCCGCCATTCTCGCGTCGCAAAACGACGCGCGGGTAACGCTGGTGCACGTGCACACCGCGACGCGCTTGCCATTCCAAACCGTGGAGTCGATCCCGCAAGAGACCGAGACCAAGATCCACAGCGAGCTGCGTCGCTGGGCGGACGAGCTCTTCGCGAGCATCAACGAGGTGAAGACCGCGCTCGTGATCAGTGACAACGCCGCGGACGGGATCGTGAACTACGCCGCGAAGGAAGACGTCGACATGATCGTGATGTCGACGCACGGGCGAACAGGTCTCGCCAAGATGCTCATCGGCGGGGTCGCCGAGCAGGTGGTCCGGCACGCGAAGTGCCCGGTGCTCACGCTCCGCTCGAAGCTGTGAAGCAAACGCTTGGCTGGCGCAGCTATCGACAGGTCGTGCCGGAGCAGCTGAGCCCCGTGTTGCAGCGACCGCCGTATCCTCCGCAGCAACGCTGACCCACCGCGCCGCACGCGCGACAGTTGGTGCTCAGGCACTCCATCCCTGCGCCGCAGCGACCGCCATATCCGCCGCAACAACGCTGACCGATGTCGCCGCATGCACGGCAGGTCGTGCTGAGGCACTCCATCCCTGCGCCGCAGCTTCCCCCATATCCGCCGCAGCAGCGCGCGCCAACGGTTCCGCACGCGCGGCAAGTCGTGCTGAGGCACTCCGCGCCCGCGACGCACGCGCCCATGTACCCGCCGCAACAGGCCTCGCCGGGATCGCCGCAGGCCGTGCAACGCGAGCCGGTGCAGTAGGAACCGCTGCTGCAAGAACCCATGTACCCGCCGCAGCAGGCCTCGCCGGGATCGCCGCAGGCCGTGCACGTCGAGCCGGTGCAGTACGAGCCGGAGCGACAGCTACCCATGTAGCCACCGCAGCAGCTCTGGCCAGGTCCGCCGCACGCCCGACACGAGCTCCCCACGCAGTAGGCGTAGCCCGCGTTGCAGCTGCCCATGTAACCACCGCAGCAGGCCTCGCTCGCCCATCCACAACAGGTCCCACCCGGGCACGCGATGCAACCTTCTGAGGAACAGCGCGCGCCTGCGACACACGCTCGTCCGCTGGTGCAACACGCGTTGCCGACCTCCCCGCAGGGAGGCGTTCCGCAGGTGCCTCCACTGCACTCAAGGCCGGTCGCGCACGTTCCCCCGGCGCAGCACGCGGCGCCTTCGGTTCCGCACATCGCAGCGCGACACTCGCCGGTTCCGCTGTCGCAGGTGAGCCCACCGGTGCAGCTCCCAGAGCAACAGGGACGCCCGAGCGTGCCGCATCCTCCGCATGTGCCGGCGTGGCAGAGGAGCATGCCTTCGCAGGTCCCGCCTGGGCAGCAGGTGTCTCCGCTCATACCGCATGGCGCGCTGGTGCAGCGACCGCTCGAGCAGGTGAGCCCCAAGTTGCAGCTCCCGCCCGCACAGCACAGACCGCCTTCGCTTCCGCACGGCGTCGTTCGGCAGGAGCCGTCCATGCAAGTGAGCCCGCTGTTGCAGGCGCTGCCGCCGCAGCACGGTTGGCTTACGTCTCCGCAACTGAGCGACACGCAGGTCGCCTCTCGGCACATGAGCCCCGCGCCGCATGCTGCGCCTTCACAACATGGCTCCGTCAATCCGCCGCAGGCGCGGCACTCTCCGCCCGAGCAGACGTTGTCTCCTTCGCAGCGAGGCTCTTCGACGCAGCACAAGAACCCGAGCGCGCCGCAGGGATCTTCTCTGTCGACGGCGGTGTCGGTGCCGCTGTCGATCGCGCTGTCGGGGACGTCTGTTCCGCTATCCGCCGCGTCGGGGGCGTCTCGGTCCGCGTCGCGCTCCGCATCTGAAGAGGCGTCGCGCGCTCCGATGTCCGTGTTGGCGTCTCGGGGCGTTCGGGACGAATCCGGAACGCCTTCCCCCACGGCACACGCCGTCAAGGCGATGCACATGACGAGCGCGAGACGCATCGTCGAGACGAACCGGTTCCCCAACCCTCGGGTCACGTCAGCAGGGAATGCAGACGTTGATGCCGTCGACCCGACGCCGATCGTAAAGGCCGTTGTTGCAGGTGCGTCGGCACTCCCATCGCTGCGTCTCGTAGACGAAGGTCTGGACCTGGCCGCTGGGGCACGGGGTCGCTGGAGGAGGCGGGGCGCACGACTGCTCGTAGTCAAAGAGGTGACCGTACTGGACGAGCTTGTCGCAGGGCGGATCGCACCTCCACCCGCGACCTTGGTAGGTCGGGTGTTGGCCAGGCGGGCAGTCGCTGGGCGGCGGGACACAGGCGAGCGGACCACCGGGCACAGACTGAACCGCGACCTGTCCCGGCGGGCAGCGCATCTCCTCGCACTCCATCGGTTGGACCGGCTGCCCGTCGCCGTCGATCACCCGGCTGGCGCCACGGAAGGGCGGGTAGACGCGCTGGCGGTAGGTCGGCGTGGAGCCCTCGCCGCACGGACCGCTGATGCAGGCGTCATCGCCGAAGCACTCCGCGTCGTCACAGTCGATCGCGCCGTCGCAATCGTCATCGTTGCCGCCGAAGCAGAGCACCTCCGTCGGCTGACACTCCATCGGGCAACCCGCGGTGCCGAGGCACTCCGGATCGTCGCAGCCGATCAGCGTGTCGCAGTCTTCATCGATCGCGGTCGAACATACTTCTGCGCCCATCGGGACACAGACCGCGTCGCCCTCGTCGGTGAGCCCATCGCAATCATCATCGATCTCGTTGTAGAGCCGCTCCCGTGACGGTCGCGTCTCGTCTTCGCAATCGCTCCACGTTCGAAATTCATCGCCCGCGGTACACGTGCGCATGCCATCGGTGCAGGCGCCGATGCCGCGCGCGGAGGGGTTGCCGGTCCAGCACGGCTCGGGAGGCGCGTCTTCGGCACAGCCACAGAGCTCGTCGATTTCGCCGTCTTGGTCGTCGTCCACGCCGTTGCCGCAGAAGTCGCCGCGACCTTCCATCGCGCCGCCGGTGTCTTCTCCGTTCGCGTCGTCCGCAGCGTCTTCCGCGGCGTCCGCGGATGCGTCTTCAGATGTATCTTCCGCGGCGTCTTCGGAGGCGTCGGTTCCCGTGTCCGCGCTTCCGGTATCGCGCGCCGGCAATGTGGTCTCACACCCCAGCAGCGCGACCGCGCTGACACACAAGAGAGACACCGCCAAGAAGCGTCCCCGACCCGCGTTCATCTCAATCCCCATCGCCGACACTCCCAGCAAGCCACGCGCAGCGCGACTGATAAGCTGATTATCCAATTTTGCGTCGCGTTCGACCAGACCGATCACGTGGATTTCTGCGCCGTGGCCTCCGGTTCAGATGCCGAGGAGCTGTTCGCAGATCTTCGCGATGCGGGTCTCGGTCGTCGGGCGGACGAGGAACGCGTCGGCGCCGATCTCCAGCTGTCGCTCCCACTCGTAGGGGCTGTCCAGCACGACCGCGGTCATCGTCAGCGGTGAACGGGACCCGAGGAGCGCGACCAGCTCAAGCGCGTGGAGGTCTCCGTCCATGCCGTCGAGGATCACAAGATCAACCTCGTGTTCCGAGACGAGACCGAGAACCTCCCGACCCGAACTGGTGAAGGAGAGCTTGAGATCGGGCCTGATCTCCTTGAGCGTGTCGCGATACTCGTCGTCGCCTTGGGTCGCGATCACGACGTGCGGTCGACCCTTGCGAATGAGCGGAGCGAGCTCGCGAGCGACCGCGCGGCGGAACGCTTCCACTGTCTTGATTCGCGCTTCCGGCTTCTTGATCAGCGCCTTCAAGATCGGAACGTCGACCTCGTCGGGCGCGCCGCGGAACGACGGGGGGTCCGGTTCCGCCATGGTGTGCTGCGCGATGACCTGGAGCGCGTCCCCTTCGAAGGGCGCGCTTCCAGAGAACAGCTCGTACGCGATCAGCCCGAGCGAGTAGATGTCGGCTCGGTTCTCGAAGCGCGGTTCGATGCTGCTCTGGAGGGAGAGCTCGGGCGCCATGTAGGAAGGCGTACCGAGCGCGATCTGTTGGCTCGAGCGCCGCGTCACGCCACGAGGACGCGAGAGCCCGAAGTCGATCAGCTTCGGCGTGAAGCCGGGCCCGATCAGGATGTTGCTCGGTTTAAGGTCGCGGTGGATCGCGCCGCTCTCGTGCACCGCGGCCACGCCCCGACAGATGCCGTCCAGCAATGTGTGGGCCGCGCGGAGATTGACCTTGTTCGTTTGGTCGAGCCACTCGCGGAGGCTGGGCCCAGGGACATACTCAGTGACCAAGAACGGAGCGCCGCCGTGCTCGCCCACTTCGATGATGTCGATGACGTTGGGGTGACGACAGTCCGCGATGGTCTGTACCTCGCGGTCGAAGCGCGAGATCATGGAGGGTGAGAGCAGGTGCCGCTTGATCATCTTGATCGCGACATCGCGATCGAGCGAAACGTCATGCGCGCGAACCACGACCCCCATCGCGCCTTCGCCGAGTTGATCGGTGACGACGAACCGCCCGATCTTTTCCCCGCGAAGCTCGAAGGGCCCGGTGGGACGTTCGGTAAGGTTGGCCACGACCGTTGGTACCGGGTTTTTTTGTTTCGTGCGAGCGCTGCTAGCGCGTGATTCGAAACAGGTGGGCGTCCTTCGCCGCCGGTGTCGGCTCGTCTTCTAGCGCGTCAGGCCGAACGCTTCCCAGTTGATCAACTGGTTGTC
Source organism: uncultured bacterium (assembly GCA_938024995.1). Taxonomy (GTDB): domain Bacteria; phylum Myxococcota_A; class Polyangia; order Polyangiales; family Houyiibacteriaceae; genus CALJDU01. Next base: position 14,887 of record CALJDU010000046.1, on the reverse strand, counting down.
CATGATCCGAACGTCCGCTTTTGGGAACTGCTCGGGTCGGGCGGTGTGGAGCACCCGCGCGAGGACCTGGACGTTCGTCCCGATCACTCCCTTTTCGGGCTTCGTCGCGAAGACGCGCTGGAGAAGGTCACGCACGCTGTCGACCTCCGCGTCCGTGAGCGGCACGCGGCTGAGGGTGAGCGCGAGCTTGGTGCAGAGGCGCCCTTCACGCGTGAAGCGACCCAGCGTCTCGTACTCGGCGGTCCCGCGCTCGGTGAGCTCCGCGGCGAACGCCAGCTCCTCAAGGGCGGTCAAGATCTTCCCCGACGACGCGGTGGACGCCGCCAAATGGTCGCTGATGGTCGACATGTTCTGCCCGAGCGCTTCGAGACGCTTGTGCATGATCGTTCGGCGATCAAGCGCCGTGTCATAAGCCGCGCGGAGCCAGTAGGTGGCCCGCGCGTCGTCGTCGGCTTCCGCGATCGCGTTGAGGCCCTGATCAAACGCCGCGATGTCGGGGAAGGCACGCGCGAAGATGTCTTTGTCGATCGTCTCTTCGAGCAAGCGGACATCGGGCCCATCAGGCGGCGTGACGTACGCGACGAATCGCTCGCTCATGTTGAGCGGCGTGAGGTCCGACTCGTGCAGCACTGACAAGATGAGCTCTCGGAAGATCCCCTGGTGGCGCTTGAGCGTTTGGTCGGTGCGGATCTCGTCTTGGTGACGTTGGTACTGCGCGACCACGCTCTTCGTCTCTGCGGAGAGGTCGGGCTGGTGTACGAAGGTCTTTCGCGCGTGCCGGAGTCCGTAGAGTCCGTCCATCGCGGGGCCGGTGACGTCAGGGTTCGCGGCGACCGTTTCTTGGAACGCGCTCTCTGTGTTGAGCGCCATCGTCACGTCGCCGCTGAGGAAGTCGCAGCTAATCACGAAGGCGTACACCTCCGCGGCGTCGTACTCGCTCGCGACTCGTTCGCAGTCTCCGAGGAGCGCGGCCTTCATGGCCTCGTAGTCTTTCTTTCTCAAGAGCGGCTCTCGCGTCGTCGTGCGACCAAAGCGAGCGCGAGGAGGAACCAAGCGCCGTTCGCGCTCCCGGTCACCCCCGCGCGGCAGCCGCATCCATCGTCCGGTTCCCTTCGCATTCCGCCATCACCGTCCCCAGCGTCATCGCCCGTGCCGGCGTCTCCGCCCGTGCCGGAATCGGTGCCGTCGCCGGCGTCTGTTCCAGCGTCTGTTCCAGCGTCGGTTCCGGCGTCAGGCGTGCCCGCGTCGGGCGTCGCGTTCGCGACCGCGGTGACCTTGACCTGGAACTGATCGTCGGGCGGTCCACCTTGGCCGGGGTCTGAGAACCAGACGCCGGCGTGGACCAAGTTGAAGAACTGGGGGTACTCGCCGAGTGCCTCGGGCGCGCGGACGCTGAAGTCAAAGCTGTACATGTCGCCGGTGGCTACCTCTCGATCCACCGTCGCGACGCGGTTGGGGGACTCCCAATCGGCTCCGGCGATCATGCTCCGTGAGTCCCTCGGCTCTGTCGTCGCGAGGAACGTCCGCCCAGGAACCCACGTCTGCGCGCCCGTATTCCGGACGACCAGGTTGCCCGAGACCGATTCTCCGGCCTGAACCTCGAAAGGAACGCTCGCGAGCGGGAAGCTCTGTGAGACGTAGGCCGCCCGGAGCATGGGCGTTCCGGGTCCGCCGCTGCCCGCGGTCTCGCGAATGTCGTCGAGGCGCGCGTGAAGGTTGTCTCCCGGACATGAGGTCGTCGCGCCCGAGTGGTCGCGGTGACCCTTCACGGTCGCGGTCGTGATCTCAATGTCGTAGAGCGGCGCGAGCGTCCCGATGAGCGTACCCGCAGACTCGATCATCGCGTCCGGCGGCTCGAAGGGCGTCCAGTCGTTGCAACCCGAGGAGTGGAAACAGCCAATGAACGACACGCCGATGTTGCCGCTGTTGTGCGAAGCGACGTGGGTGCCCAGCGTTGAGAGCTCGCGTCCTTCCCAGACGCGACCATCGAGCGTGACCAAGAAGTGATAGCCGACGTCGCACCAGCCGCGGGTGTCCTGGTGGTACGCCTGAATGCCGCGGAGCCGAACACCGGGATCGGAGTCGGCGGGCGTGACCGTGTGGTGGACCGCGAAGCGGGTCTTGCTGTTGTCGGGGCTGCTGCAGTTCGGCGCGCGCGCGCCCCAGTCCGCACGTGAGTTCACGCCGATGTCAATGAGCTCCGAGCGAAGGGAAGCACGGGTGGCGACGATGTCGGGTTCGTCGATGTCAGCGAGCGCCGGTCGGGCGACAGGGACCACCGCGGAGAAGGCGACCGCTTCGAGCAACGGCTCCGCGCTCGCGGCGACTCTCCACTGCGACGCGTAAGCGACGTGCCCAAGCTCGGCGCGCAGCACCGCGAGTCGTCCTTCCCGCCAAGTGACCTCGGCCTCATGCCAAGCGCCGTGGCCTCCGCGTGCCTCGATCCGCGGCACCGGCGCCGCGTCGTCGCGGAGCGTGATCAAGAAGCCCGCACGGGTCGCGCCGGTTGGGGCCGCGAGCGATTCGGACACCAGGAACGCTCCGTCGCGCGGAAGCGCAGCCAACCCGGCACCCGAGACGTAGGTCTCCGGGATGAGGTCACCTTGCGTGGCGGGAGGCGGGGTCTGCTCACAGCTCAAGACAAAGAGCAGCGCGAGCGACAGGAACGGGCCCACGAACGAAAGGGCGGGCCGCGCGGAGCGACGCGAGGAAGCAGGTTCGCCGGCGAGCAGGGCGGAAAGAAAGCGCATGACGGGACTATGACGCGGATCTCGCCTGCTGAAAACCGTGGCGACGCAGGCTCCCTATTGCGTTTGGCCTTGGGTCGCCCCATGTTGCCGCCGCCATGGAGAACCTTCAGAAGAAGATCATGGAGCAGCTCAAGAGCGCGATGCGGGAAAAGAACGCGATCGCTCGGGACACGCTCCGCATGTTGAAGTCCGAACTCGGGAAGGCGGAGCTTGAGCTTGGTCATGATCTCGGTGAGAAGGACGAGCTCGCGGTGCTGACCCGCGCCGTCAAGACGCGGAAGGACTCCGCGCAAGCGTATGACGACGGTGGGCGCACCGACCTCGCGGACAAGGAGCGCGCCGAGATCAAGATCATCGAGGCGTTCCTCCCGAGCCAGCTCTCCGCCGATGAGACCAAGGACGCGATCACAAAGATCATCGCCGAGCTCGGCCTCACCGAGAAGAAGCAGATGGGTCAGGTCATGAAGGCGCTCAAGGAGCAGTTCGCCGGGCGGTATGACGGCAAGACCGCTTCCAAGCTCGCGGGTCAGCTGCTCGGCTGAGTCTGTTGTTCGGCTGAGTCTGTGTTTTTGGGAGGGTCTGTTCGGCCCCTCCCAACGAGTAAGTCGTTGGGAGCCGGACGCCAACGTTCGCTCAGTATCGTTCGCTTAGCGATTTTGGGTCTCGGCAACTGTTGGGGCGTTCGCTCCCGTGAGTCGAGTCGCCGAGGGTTTCGTTCTGCCCACTAGCGAACGCGTACGCGTGTTCGCCGGGAGCTGCTGCTGCTGCTCGGCACGACCGCGCGGATCGGTGAGGAGACGCGGGTCGTTGCGCGAGTGCTCGAGCGACTCGAGCTTGAGCTGCTGCTTGAGGTTGAGCTTGAGCTTGATGAAGAAGAGCGCGTCCGCTGCGGGCGTTGCACGGGCTGCGGCTGCTGAACCTGTCGAGAGTGAACCCGCGGCGCGGCGACAGGTGCGCTGGGACGCGAAGGGGTCGCGCGACGGGGAGCTGCGCGTCGTCGCGCCGGAATGCTGTTTGGACGCGTCATCGGGTGATCAAGATGGGATCGGGCGCGGACCCGTCGAGCTCGCTGCGGAGCGGCGCGAGGGACCGTTCGCTGCACCGGCGCGGCGCGAGGGACAGCTCTGCGCGATACGCGATTGTGCGCGGGAGGCGCAGCTCTTCTCGGAGCGCGGCGACGAACCACTTCGGGACGGGCGGCTGGGGTCTGCCGGACGTCGGCGGCAAACGGTGTCGCGGTCCCTGCAGGGACGGCGACGCGCGGGCGCGACGACTGAAAAACGCTCGTCGAGGGACGGGAGTCACGGAGCGGTGCGGACACAGGAGGCGTCGGCACGCGCTGCCGGCGGACGTTAAGAGCGACCGGATCAGGACGCGCGCGTCGTCGACTGGTCACGCGAATGCGTCGGCGTCGCTCATGCTCGCGTCGAAGGCGGCTCGGGCGAACGCGGACCGATCGTCTGGAGATGCGCCGAATCTCTCGCGGCTCGTAGTAGCAGGCGACGAGATCGTCAGCGAAGAAGTCCTCGATGTCGACGTATCGGAAGCCCGCGAACGGGACGTCCCATCCAACCGGCGCCATCGGTGCCCAACCGACCACGTCAAAGCGCTCGTCGACGCGGAACTCAACCCACGACGCCGCCCACTCGTTGCCAGGTTGCCAGCACCACGAGCTGATCGCTTGTCCCGACTCGGTGCGGACCTGCACCTGAATCTCGGAGCCGCCCAGGTTCGCCCAGCGACCGTAGTGATAGACCGCCCACGCGATCGGCTCTTCGCTCACCCACTCGTAGACGCCGTGTTTCTCCTGCCAGGTACCGGCGTAGTAGGGCTGGTAGTTGGGGTCCGCCGGACAGAAGAGCTCACCGAGCTCCGCGTGCGTGATCCACTCCCCATAGGGGTCGAGCGCCTCGTGAAACGCCGGTGTCCCCTGCGCGTGCGATTCACCAAAGTACTCCTCGTAGCCAGGGGCGGCACCGCACCCTGACGTGATGAGAAGTAGAAAGGAGGCCGCAGCGAGAAAGGGGTGCTTCATGAATATAGAGTGCGACTTGTCCTTGGGTCGCGAAACACGGAAAACGGCGCTTCGATTTCCGAAAACGTGAACCCCGTGTCGAAAAACGATGAAATCGGCACCCCGACCCAGCACTGCTGGTGTCGCGGCGGTAGTCTCGCGGGGTGGTAAGGAAGAAGGGGTCCGCGGAGCTGAGCCAAGTGCTCGACCTGGTGCTGACGATGTGCGCCGAGCTCGGGATCGACAGCGATCGGGAACTCGCGAGCCTCGCTGGGGTGAGCGTCGAGACGGTGAACAACTGGCGCTCGGGGGCGGTCAGCGAGCTCAAACCCCAGAAGCTCGCGGCGGTCAAAGCCGGGCTGTCCGCGCGGATCGCGGCCCTCAAAGAACGCGCCGCGATCTCCCGGGTCGACCAGCTTTGTCGCATCGAGGTCGAGGAAGGCTCGGGACCTGCCGATATTCAGCGTCAGTTCCGCGCGCGGGTCGACTACGACTACCTCGGGCATCGCTTCCTTTACTTCGATCCCCAAGGCGCGATCGCGTGGGAGATGCTCATCAAGGCAGGCTACGAGCAGGAGCGGTGGCTCCTCGGGGTGCAGCGCTGCGCGGACGAGTGGCTGACGCTCAAAAAGGATCGCCGAGGACGCGCCAAGGGACCGATCGCGCGGATGTGTCACCTCGATCAACGCGCCAAGGAGCGCGGCCTCGACGTGATCTGTCTGGGGCCAGGGGAGGGCGGCAAAGAGACGCTCTTGCTTCGGAAGATGATCGACCAGTCGTTCGCGTGGCTCAGCTACAGCCTCATCGATGTCTCGATCCCGCTGCTGCTAAAAGCGTCGCGGGGCTGTCACGAGCTCGCCGACAACAAGGACGTGAGCGCCGACCTCATGTCGTTCTGCGCGGACTTTGAAGAGGGCTCGCTCAAGTTTCTCGAGCGGCTCCCGACCGAGCGGCACCCCGACGCGGAAGGTCTGCGCTTGGTCGTGATGCTCGGGAACACATTCGGCAATCTGCGCGATGAAGAGAGCTTCGTACGCCAGAAGCTCCGGCGCCTCGCGCGGCCAGGCGACCTCGTGTGGATCGAGGTTGGGTTGCGTCCGGAGAAGCTCACTGACGAACCACTCTTTCGCCTCACGCAGGAGAACCGGCAGAACACCGCGACCGAGATGAACCGGATCCACTTGCTGACCGGACCTTACCGTCGCTGGGAAGCGCAGGCGCGACGGCCGCCGGCCGATCTCGGGATGCGAGTCGTCGTGCGTGAAGACGATGACAGCAGCCGGGTGCCTGGCTCCTGCAACTTCTGTCACGACCTCGTCATCGAGGAAGAGCAGCGCGCGTGCACGATGCTATTCAGTCGGCGCTACACGCTCGAGGGACTGACGGCGTGGTTCGAAGATCTCGACTTTACGGTCGAGCGCATTATCCAGGTTGAGGACGCGCGTCGGCGGCCTCGGGTCGCGCACCTTTTGCTTCGACGCGCCTAGCAGGCCGCCGCGCTTCGAGTTCGGAGCTCAGGTTCCGAGCAGCCCGATCGCCTTGAGGTCACGCCGCAAGGTGTCGGTGTCGACATAGCGAAACGAGCGCATGCCGACCCTCCGCGCGGCTTCGCAATTCTCTTCGCGGTCGTCGATGAAGACGCACTCGGATGGCGGGCGCGCCAAGGTGGTGGCGGCGAGTCGGTAGGCCGCTTCGTCGGGTTTGCGGAGACCCGTGCGGCAAGAGACGAACGACCACGGGAGGTATCGCGAGAGCGTGAGCTGTTCCTCGATCAGCTCAAACCAGACCGGGTAGTTGGAGAACGCGTGAAGCGGGACACCATCGTCGTGAAGCTCGCGGAGGAGCGCCTCGATCCCGGGCAGGAAGCGATACGACGCGCGGAGATGCGCGAGGAACGCCTCGTGGTCGAACGCGCGACCATCTTCAAAGAAGCGCGCGAGGTAAGCGTCGCTGTCGAGCTCCCCGCGCTCGAAAGGAAACCAGTGCGCTTTGCTCTTTTGGGCCCACATCGCCTCGAAGGTGAGCCCGAAGAACGCGGGCATCTCATCGAAGAAGGGATCGTGAACGAGCGTGCCCATGACGTCGAGCAGGAGCGCAGGTTGGCCCCGCCCGCTCTTCGGTGTGCTCGTGGTCAAGGCGTTAGAGGCCTGGCGCGCTGACCGAGCAACCTCGGTTCGCCTGTGGTCGCTCGCTGGTGGTGGCGACCTCCTCGGCCGCGGCGGCTTGCTGGGCCGCGGCGGCTTCGGCGCGCGCGGCCGCCGCTCGTTCCTCCGCTTGCCTCGCGGCTTCAAGCTCAGCTTCTCGTTCCGCGGCGATTCGCGCGGCTTCGGCTTCCGCTGCCGCGCGCTCTTCCGCTTCACGCTCTTCTTGAACCGCGCGCTCGGCGGCGAGCGCTTCCGCCATGTGGGGCGGGTCACCGGTCGTCTTCAGGATGTGGTTGGGGTCTCCGAGGAACTCGAAGTGCATCGTGTCTTGCAGCGAGTCACGCCCGAGCCAGTAGAACCCGAATCGCTCGAAGACGTGGACCCAGCAGGGCGGCATCTCCATCCGCTCGTAGATCGACTCGACCTCGTTTTGGCAGAGCGGGTGATCGCCCCACTGCGCGACGCACATGCAGCAGGTGTTGAGGAGCGGATCGACGTCCACCGCGATGCCGTAGATGTGATTGCTCGCCTGACCGTTGTGGTACGTGTTCTTCGTTCGGATGCCTGAGAGCCGCCGCGGTGTGTAGACCGGTTCCGTGCACTCCGCGCGGAGCTGCGCCTCGACGCACTCCAGCGCCGGGATGATCTTTTCGTTCACGCGGATCGGGAGGTCCATGAACTGGACGCGCTTCGCGTAGTGCGTCGGCGCGTGCTTGTTCCAGCGCGGGTTGCCGAAGCCCTCGAAGTAGCCGTACTGCTCCGTGCGGTAGCGGACCGCTTCGCGCTGGAGCTTGCGTCGCCGCTGTTGCTCGTCACGCGGCTGCTTCCAGTTCGCCAAAAAGTTCTCGCGGATCATGAAGTCCTGCGGGTCTTGGTAGTTGCACGCGGTTTCGTTCTCGGGCCGCTCGGGCGCGTCGTCCGGAACAGGAGCGCGTCGCGGTCGTCGCTGACCGTCAGCAGGCGCGACGCTCACGAGGAGGGCAGCGAGGGCACACGAAAAGACCGCGCCGAGGAGGACCAGCTTCTGTCGCATCAGGTTCCTTGTATCGCAAAGCGGACGAGATGGGACGCATCAGCGCACGTGGAATCGGGATTTCTGGGTCTCATCCCGAGGGGAATCGTCCTGAGCGCTTGACGAACCCCCATGTGCAGCAAAAGCATGTCGCGATGAAGTTCCGACCGCTCACGTTTTCGCGCCGCTCTGACGAAGAGATGCGCGCTCGCGCCGAGTCGCTGTACGAGGACCTTAGGACGCGGCGCTCCGTTCGTGAGTTCTCCGCCGACCCGATCCCGCTCGACGTCGTTCGTCGCTGTATCGCGTCCGCCTGTTCGGCCCCGTCCGGCGCGAACAAGCAGCCGTGGACGTTCGTGTTGGTCACCGACCCCGAGATCAAAGCGAAGATCAAAGAGGCCGCCGAGAAAGAAGAGCGCGATTTTTATGAGCGACGCGCGAGCGAAGAGTGGCTTCGCGATCTCGACCCCTTCGGCACGGGGCCGTCCAAGCCGTTCCTGACCACCGCGCCCGCTCTCATCGTGGTCTTTGCGCAGCGGACCGGTCCCGCAGACGACGGTGACGAACCCGCGCGCCACTACTACGTGACCGAGTCGGTCGGGATCGCCGTGGGCTTTTTACTCACCGCGCTCCACCATGCTGGCTTCGCGACGCTCACCCACACCCCGAGCCCGATGCGTTTCTTGGCGTCGCTGCTCGGGCGTCCGAAGAACGAGCGCGCCTACATGTTGATCCCGGTCGGGTTCCCCGCTTCAGATTGCGCCGTCCCGAACATCAGCAAGAAGACACTCGAAGACGTCCTCGTCGAGTACTGACAGCGTTCACAGCGGGGTGAATCCGCGAAGCGGAGAGGGGTCTCGAAAAAGACCCCAGACAGAGAGAGAGCAAGCGACGTGGTGAAGCGACGAGATGGGGAGCGCAGCGACCGGTCGAGGAGCTTCGCGCACTTCGCGCGCAGCAGAGCGAAGCGAACGTTTGGGGTGAATCCGCGAGGCGGAGAGGGGTCTCGAAAAAGACCCCATAGACTACTGACCGATCGGGCGACCGGCGGGGCCGGAGATCGGGGTGCCCATGAGGCTGGGGCTGATCGGGACGCCTGAGGGCGGGGGAGGCGCAACGGCGGGCGCGGGTTGAATCGCGACGCTCGGCTCGGCCTGAATTTCGGTTCCCGCTTGTCCTGCGATCGCGTCTTGTCCGGGCTGAAGCTCGTACCCCGCAGCGACCGGAACACGAATCGTCTCGACGGTCTTCGTGGGAGGCGGACCTTGTCGCTCGACCTCGAGCCGCGCGCTGATCGATCGCGGCGCTTCGGGAACCGGGCTGGCGAACCTCACGTGTTCAGCGCGCCCGCGGAGACAGGTGATCATCGCGACGGGGAGGCCTGGCCCGCTGACCTGAGCGCGCGTCACGGCGCCGGTCACGCTCGCGTACACGTTCACATTGACCGCGAACGAGGCGGGGAGCTCTGCGCCGGCGGGTGCGCACCGCGAGGGATCACCCATTGCGCGGTGGAGCTCCGCGCTGAGATCACGTTCCGGTTCCGCGGGGGCTTCTTCCGCTTCCTGCTCGACGCGCTCGACCCACGAGACGGTCCGCCCGGGGGCCGCCAACTGATCGGGGCGCGTGCGGTGGTCTGAGCCCTGATTGAACGGGTCCGCCGCGCCTTCTCCGACCACGGCTTGTGCACCTGCTCCGCTCAAGCCGGAGACGCGGCTGTTTCCGGGGTCGTTTTCCGACCACTCGCAACCTCCGGTGATCGTGAGAAGCACGAAGCTCGTGAGGATGCCGAAGTGGGAAGCGCGGGGCATGCGCAGAGTATGGAAGATCACGCGCGAACACACAAAAGAGCGGCTGTCGTCCGCGAGCCTATTCGTCGTCGTCGGGCTTCTTCGTGAGAGACACCGCGAAGAGCCAGACGGCCGCGGTCGCCGCGAAGCCAAACGCGAAGCGCGTCAGAAACCCAGGCTCGCGGTCACGAAAGAAACTGTCCCAGGTCCCGAGCACGAACCCGACGAAGAGGATCGTCCACGCCGCGACCGCGCCCCACGAGATTTCGGAAATCTCGTTGTCGGAACCGCCGCCGACTTCGGATTCGTTCTCACCGGTCATCGCGTCGAACCTACTGCGGTCTCGACGGAACGAAAAGCGCTGTCTCGTGCGGCGGTCTTTCGAAGACGCCCGACGAGGTCGCTATTCCTCTTCGCGCACGGTTCGCTTGAGAACGTCCCGAAAGGACGTGCTCGGCGCGATTTCGCCTTCCGCAAGGTCGCGTTCCGAGAGCTCTTTCAGCAAGGTCGGCGCGGCGCCGTCTCCGACGCCGATGAGGAGCAGCTTCTCGCCGACCCGCACCAGGGAGAGCGAACGCCTCGGGTCGAGGGCCACGCGTTCAATGATCTGAATGTGGCGGCCTCGACCGCCGAGCATGAGGCCCTTTTTGGCGCCCCAACGCAAAACGACCCAGGCGAGCAGGCAGACCGCGCCGAGTGCGAGGAGCGTTTGCAACAGCGAAGCGCCGTAGCTCGTGGTCAGGGGATCGCGGGTGGCGTCCCCGGCGGCCTGAAGCAGCGCGAACATGCGCGCACTGTCGACGCGACGCTTTCGCGTGTCAACGCAGCCTCTTAGTTCGCCTCTTTGACGACCTCGCCGAGCCGCTCAAGCGCTTGGTCGATGACCGACATCTCCGGACCGAACGAGAAGCGGACGTGGTTGCGAAAACGCGAGGGCCGGCCGAGGCGACGCTTGCCTGGGTTCACGTCGAAGAACCGGCCCGGCACGCAGATCACCTGCTTCTCGAGAGCGGCTTGAAAGAACGCCTCGCCGTCGCGAATCGAAGGAGGGAGCTGGCTGAGGTCGCCCCAGCAATAGAAGGTGCCCTCGGGTTCGCGATCAAAGCGAACGCCGAGCGCGCGCAGTCCGCTCACGAGACGATCTCGTTTCGCGCCGAACGTCTTCTGAATGGCCGCGGTCTCGGCGAGCACGTGCTCGTGCTGCAAGAGATCGATGGTCGCGCGCTGCATCGGCGCAGAGCCTCCGCCGTCTAGGAACGAACCCGCGCTCGAGACCGAGTCGATGACGCGTTTGGGGCCGACCACCCACGACACGCGGAAGCCGGGGTAGCGCCAGTTCTTCGTGAGTCCGTCAATGATGACGACCGGATCACGGTTCACGTCTTCGACGTATCTCGCGGCGCTCACGATGCGCTCGCTGAGAGGCGCATCGGCTGGCGCGTTCCAGATGTAGTGCGAGTAGAACTCGTCCATCAACATCGCGCAGCCAAGCTGACGCGCGATCCCGATCCACGCGGCGAGCTGATCACCGTGGACGAGCTTGCCGGTCGGGTTGCAAGCGTTGCTCATCAAGATCGCGCCGAGGCCGCGCCCGAGCACCTCGCGATGAAGCGACTTGCTGTCGAACTCGTAACCCGCGTTGGGATCGAGCAAGATCGGGATCGGTTGGAAGCGACGGAAGACGTCGAGCAGCTCTTCGTACGCGGTGTAGTCCGGGAGGAAGTGGCCGAGGTGCACCGGCGCGATCGCGGCGCAGGCGCGCATGATGCCGACGCGACCTCCGCCGCACACCGCGACGTTCTCACGCGTGTACCGTGACGGCATGCCGCGCCGAAAGAGTCGGTTGTACATCTCCGCGATCGCGTCGCGTAGCGCGTTCAGCCCGGGGACCGGTGCGTACTCCAGATCGGAAGGCTCGATCGGGATCTGTCGAAGACGCGGGGGCGCGCCTTCCAGTTCGCCGGTCTCTGGCTGTCCTTGCCCAAGGTTGCACCAGCCCTCGGCGTCGCGACCAAAGCCCCGCTTGCCGGCTTCTACAGACACGTAGATCACGCCCGTGCGCGGGACCTCGCGAAACGCGGCTAATGTCGAGAGCTCTGTGGGGTCCGGCGGGCTGCTCTTCATCGTCGTCTCCTGGTCTCCTCGCGCGGGGACCGCGCGGTCGCGGGTATAGCAGAGGAGGTTGGGGTACGCTTGAGCCGATGACCGGACCTTCCTTTCTCGCGCGGGTCGCCCTCACGCTCGCGTTGATCGGCGCGGTGGGCTGCGCCGCGAGCGGTGACGACGCGCCCCCGCCTCCTCCGCTGCCGGACACCGGGGCTCCGGACACGACGCGAGCGGATACGGGAGACACGGGGGACCTCGACACCGGCGATCCTGACACCGGTCGCGATGACGCGGGAGACGCGGGGCCGGACGCGGATGGAGGCGACGCCGACGCGAGCGATGTCGACCCGGACGCGAGCGACGTCGAGCCGGACGCCGGGGACGCGAGCGACGCGAGTGATGCCTCGGTGGTCGCGATCACGATCGACGGAACGTTGAGCGAGGGTGAGTGGGACGACGTGCCTGTCGTTCGCAACACCGAGGAAACCGTCTGGGTGGGCAACGAGCTCCGGTCGCTTCGCGCCATCGCCGACGACACCACGCTCTACGTCGCGATCGAGGGCATCGTCGAGCCGCTCACGAACACCATCGTCCTCTACGTCGACGGACAGCGCGGTGAGGTGCGCGGCGTTCAAGACCTCTTCTCCCTGACCGACGGCATCGGCCCGATCGATGATTCGGTCAGCGCGGGGATCACGATCCCCTCCGACGTCTATGTCGACCTCGCGTTTGGCGTACGGACGATGCCGGACGTCGCGATGGGCTTTGATCCCGACATCGGTTGGCGGGACATCTCGATGGTGACCGACTTTGGATGGATCGAGGCGACCGAGGCGCCCGCGATATGCCTCGAGGAAGTGTGCGAGACCTCGATCCCGCTGAGCGCTCTCGGGACGGAACCCGGCGACACCATCGCGATGTTCGCGCGGCTGATCAACGATACCGGTACCGCGATGATGAACCGCCAGACGCTCCCCGAAGATGATCCCGGGGTCCCCAACGACGTGACGATGTTGCTTGAGCTGGAGGCACCATGAGCGACGTTCTCCGGATCGACGACCTCCGGGTCGACTGCGTGGTCGGGGTGTGGCCCCACGAGCGCAACGCCAGCCAACCGCTCCACGTGGATCTCGAGATGCGCTTCGACACGCGTCCGGCTGCGCTGAGAGAGTCGGTCCGAGACACGGTCGACTACGCCGCGGTCGCCTCGCAGGTGGTCTTCCTTTTGCGGAGCTGTCGCTTTCGTCTGCTCGAGACCGCTGCGCACACGCTCGCGCGCTACGTCCTCGCGCCGCCGCCTCCAGGCGGAACGCAGCCTCAGGTGGAACGCGTCACGGTCCGCCTCCGCAAACCGGGCGCGCTCCGCGGCTTCGCGATTCCCTCGCTGCAGATCACGCGGTTCGCGGTCGACGAACCGAAGCTCGAGGTAGAGCAAAAGAAGTGGGGCCGCGTCGACATCGTTCACGAGACGAAGGACGCGGGGATCTACCGGCTGCACATCGCGCCGGGTCACGGCATCCCGTTGCACATCCACAAGGTCATGCGCGAGGCCGAGATGGTCCTGACCGGCGGGCTCTATTGTCAGCGCGCCGCGGTCCCGCCCGGCACGGTCCATCGCTGGCCACGCAACGCCGCGCACGTCTACGACAACCCGACCGATCGCCATCAATCCGTCCTCTGCGTCGACTCGCCTCCGTTCATTCCGGAGGACGAGATCGAGGTCGATGGGGAGCCAGCGGATGTTCCTCCTGAACCACCGTGGGGGCCGGTCGGGGTGCCTCCATGAAGCAAAGAGTCAGCCAGGGTCGGGTGCTCGTGACGGGCGCGAGCCGCGGGATCGGTCGCGCCATCGCCCGCGCGCTCTTCTCCCGTGGCGCGCAGGTCGCGATCGTGGGGCGCGATCGGGACACGTTGGTGGCCCTCGCGCGGGAGAGCAAGCGACGCGTCCCGGTGCTCGTCGGCGACCTCAGCAAAGCGGACGAGTGCGACGCCTTGATCGCCGCGGCCGACAAAGCGCTCGATGGGCTCGATGGCTTGATTTGCTCGGCGGGCGTCGTGGCGTACGAACCGGTTGGACGCATGACGCGCGAAGCGATGACGCTCCAGATGGCGGTCAACTTCGCGGCGCCCACGTTCTTGGCCCAGGCCGCCGCGCACATCCTGGCGCGGAACGAACACGGCGGCGCGATCGTGAACATCGCGAGCACGCTTGGCGTTCGCCCGGCGCCGAGCACCGCGCTCTACGCCGCGAGCAAAGCCGCGCTCATCTCGATGACCAAGAGCTTGGCGGTCGAGCTGGCCCCGCACCAGATCCGCGTGAACGCGGTCGCGCCTGGCGTTGTCGACACCGACATGGTGAAGGTCGCGCGCGATCGGCGAGAGGGTGAATCCGAAGCGGACGCGATCACGCGCCGAATGCGCGAGCTCGCCGCGCTTCATCCCCTCGGCCGCGTGGGGGAACCGGCGGAGATCGCGAGCGCGACGCTTCATCTCTTGGACGCCCCCTTCACGACAGGCGCGGTGCTGCACGTCGACGGTGGGTTGCTCGCGGGCTGACTGCTTTAAGGGTCTTTGTCGAAAGACCCTCTCGCCTGCGGCGATTCACCCAAACGTTCGCTTCGCTCTGCTGCGCGACCGCTTCGCTACGGCCCTGCGGCCGTTCTTGCTGCTTTGTTTTTAAGGGTCTGAGTCTCAGACCCGCGCCTGCGGCGCTTCACCCACCGTTCGCTTCGCTCTGCTGCGCGACCGCTTCGCTACGGCCCTGCGGCCGTTCTTGCTTCATGCTCGCTGGCGGTCCCCAATCGCTTTGCGTCACCGGCCTTGGCTGGGCGTCGTCTCGTGCTTGCTGTTCTGCTGAGGGTCTTTGTCGAAAGACCCTCGCGCCTGCGGCGATTCACCCACCGTTCGCTTCTGCTGCGCGACCGCTTCGCTACGGCCCTGCGGCCGTTCTTGCTGTTTTGTTTTTAGGGTCTGAGTCTCAGACCCTCGCGCCTGCGGCGCTTCACCCACCGTTCTGCGCGACCGCTTCGCTACGGCCCTGCGGCCGTTCTTGCTGTTTTGTTTTTTTAGGGTCT
>CALJDU010000045.1 GCA_938024995.1 uncultured bacterium | reverse complement strand
GTTGGGCGAGGAGTTCAAGAGCGGCGCGTGTCACGCCGGGAGCTACGAGACGAGCTTGGTGTTGGCCGCGCAGCCCTTCCTCGTGCGAGGCGACATCGCGCACGCGCTCCCGTCCAACCCGAGCTCGCTCTCGGTCGCGATTCGCGAAGGGAAGACGAACTTCCAGGAAGCTGGCGGGCCGCGCGCGTACTTCGGTTACCCCGCGGACGCGAGCAGCGCAGAAGGCGAGACGCTCTATGCCGCGCACGTCGCGATGTACGTAGACGCCGCGCGCGGGTTCGCGGCCGACGACTGAATCGTCGCTCCGAGGAGCGATCACGAACGACGACTCTAGGAACGCTCCCCGCCAACAAACCAACACTCGCGCGGTCACTCACGCTGACGCCGAGGATGGGTGGGTGCCGTAAACGAAAAACGGCGCGGACTCGTTTGAGCCGCGCCGTTTTCAATGTGGAGCTTCTTGGGAGCTTGTTTAGAAGCGGAACTGCGCCTCGATGCGGAGCTCGTCCTCGCGGGTCGGGTCCTCGGGGCGAGACGGGTTCTCCTCAAGGAAGGTCTGGCGGAACATCAGCGAGAGGATGCCGATGTTGCGGTACCAGTACCAGTGCAGCGCGACGCGCCACTGGGTCTCGTTGAGGTAGTCACGCGGACCCTCGCCGGCTCCCGGAGGCGTCTGGTAGTCGCTCGCCATGAACTGACCAAAGTCGGCCGCGAAGAGGATCTTCTGCGGAACGAGCAGGATGCTGGTCTGGACGTTGTAGGCGGCTTGGAAGCTCCCGAAGTCGAGCTCGTACTTCATGTAGGTCTCAGCGCGGAGCAAGAAGCGCCCGGTGCGCAAGATGAAGTAGGCGTTGCCCGCCGGGAAGCGCTCTTCTGCGCGTTGGTCGTACTTGAAGCCGATGGTCGCGCCGATCGCGAGCGGCTCCTTCGTGTAGAGGAAGGGCGAGTCGAAGCGGTTGAAGTGCCCGACCAAGTTGAACTGAAGCTGGGCGCCCATCGTGTAGGTGAAGTTTCGGTCTTCTGATCGGAAGAAGCGTCCGCCAACGTTGCCGTTGAACTCGCCGGAGCCACCCGCGACGAACAAGCGGTACATGAGGCGGCCGTTCTCATCGATCGGGCCACCCGTCTCGAGCGCCGCGCCGTTGCCCTGCTCAAAAGCGTTGAAGAGGTAGAACGGCGCGTCGAGGAGCGGCTGCTTCGCCGCGGAGATGATCAGACCGGTCGAGAGGCTGCCCGAACCGCTGTTGAGCGCGAGGTAGTGTCCTCGGTTGCTCAAGGGGATCTGGAAGTGCGCGAAGGTCAGTCGCGGGGAGCGCTCCATTCGCATCGACAACAGGAAGAATGAGTTGTTGATGGAGGGAATCGGACCGAGCGCGCGGAGCTGGAGGCGCGTGAACCGGATGTCCCCGCGCTCGTTCGCGGGCGCGTTGAAGTCGACGCTCGCGCCGATGCCGGCGACCACGCTGAAGCGCATTCCGGGGGAGTTGGAGCAGACCGTGACCGCGGGGTCGAAGCGGCACCCGAAGTCCTGGCAGTCGATGCGGCCGTCGCCGTCGTTGTCCACGCCATCGCTGCAGACGAAATCGTTGCGCTCACCGTTGTTGTCGCTCCCGCGCCCCAGGAGGTCCTCGACTGACATACCTTCGCCGAGCTCGGGCAGGTCCTCGTCGACCGGTCCGTGGCTCGCGCCACCCCCGCTGCCGCCGCCGCTCGGCATGCTGCCTTGGCAGACCTCGAAGTCCGCGCAGTCGGGGTCCTCGCAGTCGACGCCGGCGTCGCCATCGTTGTCGATCCAGTCGCTACATGCAGCAGGGGTGCGCTCTTCGCTGCCGCCCGCTTCGCAGAGCGTGTTGCCGAAGCAATCCGCGTCCGCGCAGTCAACCATCCCGTCGCCATCGTCATCTACCCGATCGTTGCACGCGGTCTCACGTGTCGGCGCGACGGGCACAACGGGCGGAGGCGGCGGCGGCTCGGAGACCACAGGCTCCGTTGGGGCCTGAGGCACGCCGATCTGCGCGGGACCGACCTCGGTTCCGGGCTGAACGACATCAACGTCTTCATCGCCTTCAGGACCGGCTGGGGCGTCCTGAGCGGACGCTTGGGTCGCGAGCCCGAACGTCGCGAAAGACGCGAGCACGAGCATCAAGAGGGTGGATCGCTTCATCAAGTCAATCAGCCTTTTCTCGCTGGCCTCACCAGCACACACACAGCACGAGAACGCTTCCGTTCACGTCTACTCACAAATCGCAGCGGGACCTGCGCACCGAACCGGGAACATCGCGTCGGGGGCGCAGCGAATCTCGCAGAAGGAGGGCGCGGTCGACGTGGGGTCGGTCGCGCGCGGGTTGAGGAGCGGGTTCCAGTGGCACTCCCAGTCCTCGCAGTCGACGAAGTCGTCGCCGTCGTTGTCGATACCATCGCTGCATCGGGCCTCTGCGCCCATCCGCGCGCGGACCGGATCCGCGATCGGGTCGACGCCGGCTTCGCTCTCGTTGCACGGGCTGACGTTGAGCGCCCGGCCGCACTTGCCGTCGCGGCACTGCGGGTACACCGGGTCGGTGCAGTCGACGTCGTCACCGCAGGTGTCCGTGGGGGACTCGAAGAACACCTGCTCGACCACGCTGCGGCACGAGAAGTCGTTGCAGTCCGCGAACCCATCGCCCTCGTTGTCGAGACCATCCGTGCACGAGTCGAAGCTCGCCTCGCACGCGCGGCGAAGCTCAGGGTCGGGGGAGTCTGAGCAGGAGAAATCGGCGCAATCGGTGAAGCCGTTGCCGTCATTGTCGATGCCGTCGCTGCAGCTGGCGACGGTCGTCTCGGCGATGGACGCGCAGTAGTCGGCCACTGCCATGTCGAGCGACATGGAGCACGAGAAGTCAGAACAGTCCTCGAAGCCGTTGCCGTCGTTGTCGATGCCGTCCATGCACTTCTCGAGGGTGTCTTCCGCGAGCATCGCGCAGTAGTCGACGACCGCCATGTCCATCGAGCGCGAGCAGGCGAAGTCGCCACAGTCGGCGAAGCCGTTGCCATCGTTGTCGCGACCATCCGAACAGGTCTCGAGCGTGCCCTCTGGGCCGGAGCAGGCGCGGTCGCGCGAGCACTCGGCATCCAGGCAGTCGATCATTCCGTCTTCGTCGTTGTCGATGCCGTCAACGCAGTTCGTTTCCCCGATGCAGTTGCTCGCTCCTTCGCAGTCGCGGTCGTTGCAATCGGTTCGTCGGTCACCGTCGTTGTCGACGCCGTCGCCACAGGAGAGCTCCACGCTGCACACGGTGACGAAGGGGTTGGTGCGGCACGCGAAGTCCGCGCAGTCCGCGAAGCCGTTGCCGTCGTTGTCGATGCCGTCGCTGCAGAGAACGTCCGAGAACTCCTTCGCGCAGCAGAGCTCGCGGATCGACTGGCAACCGCGGTCACCACAATCGAACTGACCATCGATGTCGTTGTCGACGCCATCGACGCAGAGCGCGTAGCTGTCCTCGTGGCCGCGGCCAGGAGGCGGAAGAATCGGGATGTGCTCCCCGCAGAAACCGCCGAGGAGGCAGTCATCGTCGTCACAGTCGATCTGACCGTCGCCATCGTCGTCGCGGCCGTTGTCGCACTTGAAGATGTCGGTCTCGTACCCGCCCACGGGGGAGTCCGGAGGCGTGTAGCAACCGCTGAAAAATGCCCCGACCAAAAGAGCGAGTGCGATGCGGTTCATGGGTGCGCTCCTGGCGTCATCATGTGCTCCGGAATCGAGCCGTGACCGATCAGGCACGCCGCGCGGTTGTTGCCGTAACGTCGACGGAAGGCCGCGTAGAGCACGCACGCGCCGCGCGCTTCAAAGGGCTGACCGAGCTGACCTTGTTCACGCGCCGTGCCGAGCCGGGTGACGAGCTGCGCGCGGACATCCCCTTCGAGCCACGCGGGGACCTCGCCGAGACGCGCGAAGCGGTCGACGACCTCGATGAGCAGGATGTTGCTGATGTCGGTGAGCTGTGGCGCGAGAGCGCGATCCTCGCGGAGAGTGCGCGCGAACGCACGTACGAGGTTTTGGTCCGCGCGAATCTCGGTCGCGCATTGCCAAGTGCACTCTGAGTAGATGTCGGTGTGTTCCCACCGCTCGGAGTGACCGTCGCGCGTGCTGACCATTCGGTTGCTGTGAACAGGGCGGCTGTCTTCGTCGTGGGAATGAAGCGAGGTGACGACGAAGCTCGGGACGCCGTGCGCCCACATCCCGGCGCGGTTCTGAATCGCCTCCAGCTGCGCGCGGATGTACTCCGGCCGCGACGGCGTGTCGTCGATGTTCATCGCGTGAGCGAAGCCTTTCCGAATCTGGTCGACGGCGAGATCAGGGCAGTCGAGCAGGACGCGCCCATAAGTATCGAGCTCGCCTTCGCTCGTGCAGTGCCAGACACCTCGGCGGGCGTTGTAGGTGGCCTGCTTGGCCAGGATCCACAACTCGTAGGGATGCCAGTTGCCCCACTGGTGGGCCGGACCGTAGCTCTCGAGGGTATTGAACCCTGCAAGGCGCGAGTTCCTCCCCGCCCACTCGCCGGCGAGCTGACGATAGCTATCGCCGTCGCTGAAGTAGACCGGGATCATCCGACCGTTGATGAAGACGCGTGACCGGGCTTCTGCGTCCGCGCCGTCGTGGGCGGAGAGCAGCAAAAGCGAGACCACGAAGAACGTGAATAAGCGGCGCACGAAGATTGCGTGACCGTAGGCGTGCCGCTCGCGCGCTGTCAATCTGTTCCGAGACCAACCCGCGATTGACCGCCCGGATCTCAGCGTGATTCGCCGGTGGGCGCGGCGACCGGTGTTTCTCGCCACTGAATCGTCACGTGATCAAAGCCGAGAGAACGGAGCAGAGCGGAGATCGTGGTCTCGGCGTTCGCCTGAGCGCGAGTGAGCAAACCGTTGTCGAGGGCCGCGGCCTGAAGCGTGCTTTCGGCCTCCTGACGAGCGCGCGTCTCCAGGGTCTCGTTTCGTCGCGCCAGCGCATCGGTGTCCCGCGTGTGGACGTAGGTGCGCGCGTTGTCGAGCCGCGCAGAGAAGACAATGGGCATCGGGAGCGTGACGACGACGTTCTGGTAGAGCCTCTCTTGCTCGCCGTGGACCAGCTCGGCTCCGGATTCGACGACGATGTCGCCGTCCGTAAGCGTCGTGAGGTCAACACCCGCGACCACGTCTCCCGCGGCGACCAAGAGAATCGCATCCTCGGCCTCGACGGCTCCGAAGAGGCGCGATTGGCGGTCGCGGATGTCGATCACGCGCTCGACGTGAGCGCTCGCGGTTTCCAATCTCGCGAGGTCGCGCAATCCCGTGACCACGGCGGGCGTGTCGCGAACGTCGAGGTCGTTCATCGGGCGCGGGAAGTACGTTGTTGCGAAGAGCGAGATGAGGCAGAGCGAGACCGCGAGCGCGATGGAAAGCAAGACGGTCGCCACGACCCAGCCGCGACGACCCTTGTCTGTTTTCGCTTCGGGCGCGTTCATGCCCGCAGCATAACGTCTCCCCTCTGTCCGGCTATCGCCGTCGACCGGAGCGACGGCCGGTGACTCGTTGACCGGCCCGGCGTCCCGTCGGGCGAGCGGACGAGGTGGCCTGGGAAGAGACGAGGTAGGCGATCTCGTCTGCGCTCCAGAAGCCGGGGCCGTTTCGGAAGTGCTGACCGTTCACCCAGACGTCGTCCACGTTCACCGGCATCAGCACCGGGAGGTAGCGCGACAACCGACGGCGCACTTCGTCCGCGCTGCCCGTGATCGAGAAGGGGACCTCGCGTTCGATTTGACCGGTCACTGACGCGCCATGACCGCCGCGCGCGTTGAGCGCAACGATCGCGCAGAGCTGACGTTCACTCCAGAACCGTGGACCGTTCCGGTGCGCGGTGCCAAAGATGACGATGTCGTCGACGTTCACGGTCCGGAACACGTTGTTCATGTAGCTGGTGCACTGGGCGTGAACGTTCTGGACGCTCTCGCCCTCGAAGCGAACGGGGGTGCCCTCGAAAGAACCAGAGAACTCCACCCAGGTGCGCCGGTGATGCACGGGCTGATAAATCGGCTGCGTCCCCGGGTCCGCGAAGGGTTGGTCGCCAGGATGGCCGCCGGGATATCCGCCCACGTGCTGCGCGACCGGGGCGTGACGGCGAACGCGCGCTTTGGCGATGACGACCTCCTCCCACGCGTCCATCACGCGGTCGTCTCCTGCGAAGCGGCTCAATAAGCGCGCACGCGCGGCCCGGTGCTGTTCGTCGAGTCGCGACAAGATCCGCGGACCCAGCGCGCCGCGTCGCTCCAGCATTTGGCTCATTCGCGCGACGGTTCGTTCCATCTGGGCGACGTGACCTTGCCCGCCGCGACGGTGCCCGACAGACGCGCGCATCGTACTGAGCGCGGACGCCAGACGCTGGACCGCGCCGCGACCATCGCGTTGGGCAGCGACCGGGGTCGGCAGCAGGGGAGTGACGACTAAAGAGAGGAGCGCGATCAAGAGCGCCGCGTTTCGATTCCGCACGAGGGACCTCCAAGGTCTCACCTCACCACACAAGATTCAGACGGCGCAGCCCGCGCGATATTCTCTGTTCCGCGCCGCCGGCGCTGACGCCGCTCGGTCTTCGCTTCGCACCGGAGTTCGCGCTGAGCGTGTGAAGGATGAACGCGCTGCGAACTCCGGCGAGCGAGATCTGAGCGAAGCGAACGTTTTGGGTGAATCGACCGAAGGGAGAGAGGGTCTTCGAAAAAAGACCCTTAGGAATCAAGCACGGCCATTGCCGCGTTGTGTCCGGCTGCGCCGATCACCGAGCCCGCCGGGTGCGTACCGGCGCTGCAGGAATAGAGCCCCGCGATCGGTGAGCGATAGGGGAGCCGGTCAGCGAAGCCGTAGCCGTTGTCGATGTGATGAATGTGGCCGTGGGTGATCCCGAAGTGCGACTCGATCTTCTGCGGGTGCAGCGGGAACGTGTCGATCACCAGGTCACTCGTGCCCGGCGCGAAGCGATCGCAGATCGACAGGAGGTGCTCGATGTAGCGCGACTCCTCTTTTTCCCATGAGCTCCCCGCGATCTCATACGGGACCCACTGTACGAAGAGCGCGGCGCTGTGTCGGCCCTGCGGTCCACCAAGCGCGGGATCCATGGTCGTGTGGATGTACCACTCGATGGTCGGGAACTCGGCGAGCCGGCCGGCTTGGATGTCCTCGAAGCTCTCGTGCAGCGACGCCAGCACGCGTGACTCTTCCGGGAGCAAGTGAATCGTCCCGCGGTGCTGCCCGCGGTCTTCCGGGAGACACGTGAACGTCGGGAGCGCGCTGAGCGCCATGTTCACTTTGAACGTCGTCCCCTTGCGTTCGTAGCCCGCGATCTTCTCTTCGAACGCCGCGGGCATCTGGTCGCCGCAGAGCGCGCTCATCCGGAACGGATCGGCGTTGACGATGATTTGCTCAGCGCGGAAGACGCGCCCGTCGATCAGCGTGACGCCCTTCGCGACGCCGCTCTCGATGTCGATCGACCCGACCTCGGCGTCGGTCTCGAAGGTCGCGCCGGCGGCGCGCGCTTGCTCGTGGAGGAGGCGCGTGACGGTACCCATCCCGCCCCGAACCACCATCCAGGTTCCGTCCGCACCGGGCAGGCGACACATGTTGTGGACCAGGAAGTTCATCCCCGTCCCAGGCGTGTCCCAGGTCCCGGCGAGACCCGAGAAGCCATCGGTGACCGCGTACATCGCTTTCACTAAGTCGCTCTTGAAGTCGAAGCGCTCGAGGTAGTCGCCGACCGAGCCACGGCACAGCTTGATAAATGTGTCTCGCAGCGTCGGCCGGATGTACCGCTCCGCGGTCTCCTCAATCGAGAGCGGCTCGGTGAGCCAGGTCGGCGCGGTGTCTTCGCGCAACATCTCGAGCTCGGCCTGGAGCGCTTGGTAGGCGCGGAAGTCTTGCTCGGAGAAGAACGAGAGGAACTGTCGCTTCATCTCCGCCGCGTCGCTCCCGAAGAGCAGATAGCGATCACCCTGCGTAGGTAAAAAGTAGTGCGGGTCGCGGCGCATCAGCGGCACCTGAATCCCGAGCTTCTGAACGAGCTCCGGGGGCATGAGGCCGAGGAGGTACGAGCCGGTCGAGGCGGCGACCTCTGGCGCGCGCGGGAACGGGTACTCGGTGCGCACCGCGCCGCCCAAGACACTGGCTCGTTCCAAGACGTGGACCGAGCGGCCGGCGCGCGCGAGGAAGGTCGCCGCGCACAGCCCGTTGTGACCGCCTCCGACGATCAAGACATCGCTTCTGTGCATGGGGCATCTTACTCCACGCGCGAGGACTCAAGGGCGCGTGGTTATTCGACGCGGCGATGACGGAGCAGGGCGCCACCTTGCCCAGCGACGTAGACATCGCGCGCGGTGCGGTGGATCGCGTTAAGGTGGAAGCCGAGCGCCGAGACCTCCTCTGTGCTCCAGCCACCGTCGGCACCGCGGGTGAGCGCGGCGCCTCCTCGGCCGACCGCGAGCGGCGCGCCGCTGGGACCGATGCCGACCGCGTAGAGCGACTCGGTCCCCTGGTGCTCGATCACGCACTCGCTCTCTTCGATCCGCACAACGACTCCGTCGTCACCCACAGCGAAGGCGGCCTCTTCGCCGATCATCACGCCGCGCAGGGTCGCGTTCACGCCGCAGTCGAGCTGGTCATGGGACTGCTCGCCGATCCGCAGGACCACGCCGCGATCGCCAACCGCGATGGCCGCGTCCGGTTCGCCGGCGATGGCCCACAAGGTCTCGACGCCGTTCACGGTCGTCGTCGCGAAGGCGCCCTCCGTCCCGCGAACGATCGCGCCGCCGGAACCGACGGCGGTCATCCAGCCGTCTCGCGCGACGACGCTGTGCAGGTTGGCGTCGACATCGCTCTCGAGCGGCGCGACCGCGTCCCAAGTGATGCTGAGCATGACGCCCGCGTCGCCGACCGCGATGAGTCGGTGCTCCTCGAGCTTGGCGATCCCAGACAGGCCCGCGTGCGTCCCGCTGTCGACCTTTGTCACGCCGTCGGGTTCGGCACGCAACACCGTTCCCCATCGCCCTACCGCGACGACCACACCGCCCAAGGTCTCTAGATCGAAGATCTCGTCGGTCGGCCCGCTCGTCATAATGCGTACGCGGTTCTGATCGAGACGCGCCAGCTGACCGCCATCGCCTACCAAGTAGGTGGCTTCTCCGTTCGCGCTGCCGGCGCCCCGGAACCCGCGTGTCCCGCCGTTGAGGATCACGTGCTCATCCCCGACCACGAGGAGCACGTGGCCTTCGCTTCCCGCGACCACGACCCGTCCGGCGTCGCAGCCGATGTCGAGCAGGTCGTCCTCGACCTCGACGCGCAGCTGAGCCCAGCGCGGCCCTTCGACACGACGCCACAACGCGCCGGAGTCTCCCGCGGCGTAGACATCGCCGTCGGGGCACCCGCCGACCGCGCGCAAGGTCCCGGTGCCGACGTGCTCGCTGACGACGTTCGTCTCTCCGAGCGCGACGCGCAAGATGGTCGCGTCGGCGCCGACCGCGTAGATCGCGCCGTCGTGGTTGGCGACCGCGGTCAGCGAGGCGTTCGACGGAGCGTCGAGTCGCTCTGGGCGCAACGCGACCAGGTGCAAGAGCGTCCCTTCGTCGCCGACGACGTACTGCTCCGTGGGCGAGAGGACAACGATGCCGCGGAGCGTGGCTTCGGTCTGCATGGAGACGCTCTGAGATCCGCTCTGCATCATCACGACGAGCGTGCCTTCGTCGCCGACAGCGAGCCCCTGCATCGGCCCGGCCCAGCCGATCCCGTGGAGGTCGACCTCGACGCCCGTCGTCCAGCGCGTGAGGGTGTTCTCTCGGAACTTGGCGGCGAGACCGTTGCGGCCAACGACCGCGATCAGTCCAGGTCCACCCACCGCGACGTCGTTGAAGGTCGGCAAGGCGCGCGGCAGCGGGTTCTGCCAGGTCCAGTCCAAGTTCGAGGCGGGCGGCGTGCGGAGCGGCGCGACGATCGGGGGGCGCGGTTCGGGGAGCTCGGCTACGACCGGCTGCTGCGTTCGCTGTTGCGAGAAGAAGAAGTAGAGGCCTCCCGCGATCAAGGCGAGGAGCGCCGCACCGAGCGCGAAGAAGACCCAACGGTTGCCATCGCGAACCACTCGCGTCTCCGAAGGCGCCAGCTCGATCTCGTCCAAGGAGCGAGGGGTGGACGCTTGGGTTCGGGCGAGCGCGGAGCTGAGCGCGGAGGCCGACTCCCCTCGTGTTCCCGCCGCTCCCGTGAGCTCCGGTGGGCGATCGATATGCGCGAACTCAAGGAGCGCCTGCTTGGTCATCGCGCAGCTGTCGAAGCGGTCGTCGGGGTGTTTCGCGAGGAGCCGCTCTAGGAGAAAGTCGATCTCCGGGGGCGCGTCTTGGCGGTAGGTCGTGATCGCGGGGGGCGGGTTCGTACAGATCTTCACGACGAGCATTGGGTAGCTGTCGTCTTCGAAAGGGTGGTGCCCTGTCAGCATCCGAAAGAGCAGGACCCCGACACCGTAGACGTCCGCGCGGTGGTCCACGCTTCGCTTCCCCTGCGCTTGCTCCGGCGACATGTAGAAGGGCGTACCGATCTGCGTACCGGTGCGCGTCATGAGCGAGGCGTTGTCGACCGTCGTCGTGAACTTCGAGATCCCGAAGTCGAGCAGCTTTACCTTTGGCTCGTCGCCAACGAGGAAGATGTTGTCGGGCTTGAGGTCGCGGTGAACGATCCCGACGGCGTGCGCGGCGGAGAGCGCGTCGCAGACCTGCGCGAGGATCGTCACCGCCCGCGAAATGGAGAGCGGACCTTCTTTGAGCTCGGCCGCGAGGTCACGACCTTCCAAGAGCTCCATCACGATGAAGATGACGCCGGACGACGTGGTGCCCGACTCGTGCACCTTCACGATGTTGGCGTGCCCAATTTTGCTCGCGGCGAGCGCCTCCCGACGGAAGCGAGTGACGATGTCCTTCTGGCTCGTCAGGTGCTTGTGGAGACACTTGATCGCCACGGGCGCGCGATCTGTCAGCCGCTCACCGGCGTAGACCACCCCGAATCCACCTTGCCCGAGCCGCCACGTGACCTTGCAGTCGCCGACGACGTCTCCCACCCGGACGGGATCTTCGACCTGCTCTTCCACGACGCGCGACGCTAGCAGGTTGCGGGACAACGCGCTCGACCCGCTTGCGGGGCCGCGCTCAGAAGTTCCGGAGACCCGCGAAGAGGTTCCCGGTCGCGCGGTTGGCGTAGCTCTCGTGGTCTTCGTGAAACGAGAGCTGCTCGTCGATCGCGAGAACGGCGGCGCCATGCACGCTCGACCAAGCGTACTGCGCGAGCTCGTGCGCGGACCCAGGCCGAATCATGTCCGCGTCCTGGCACGCCGCGACGCTCTCGACGACGTATCCAAAGGTCGCGTCGTACGCTTCCCGAACCCCCTCGAGACCGTGATGCGGGACGAGGTCTGGGTGGAACATCGCGCGGAAGACCCCCTCGTGCTCGAACGCGAAGAGGATGTAGCCCACGCCGACGCGTCGCATTCGGGTCAGTGGGTCCGCGCCGCTGGGGATCCGCCGCATCCACTCCAGCAGCTCCTTGAGTCCGCGCGAAGCGACCGCCGCGTGCACACCGGCCAGGCCTTCGAAGTGCCGGGCGGGAGCGGCGTGGCTGACGTTCGTGTCCCTCGCCAGTCGCCGCAGACTCAGCGCCGCCAGGCCTTCGCGGTCCACGAGCGCGTACGCCGCGTCGAGAAGGGCGTTCCGAAGATCACCATGGTGATAGCGAGGCACCTGGTCATGGTTTCGTCTAGTGTTGTCACTGTCAACATTTGATGTTGACAGTGACAACATTGAGGCCCACAACTGTCTCATGCTCATGAAACAGCGCTTCTTCGCCATCGCCCTCGTGGTCTGCTTCGGATGCACCGAGGGCGCCCCTCCGCCTGAGCTGCGTGATGACCACGAGCTGCGCGCGCTCCAGCAAGCCGCGCGCTTCGGGAACGCGGAGACAACGACGCTGGTCGCTTTGATGAACGTCTACCTCGCGAAGGGACGTCATGAGGATGGCGCCGCGCTCTTCGATGAGCTTGTGCAGGCTGACCCCGACAACGGGCCGCTGCTGGCGATGCGCTCTGTTCTTCGCGTGAACCTCTCGGACACCGTTCGCTTGCTCTCGCGCGTCAGCTACGTCGAAGAGGTGCTCGCGGATCTCGATCGCGCGGTCGCGCTCGACGACACGCTCCCGCGCTACCTGCGCGCGGTCGTCTGGTCACGCCTCCCGGAGCGCTTCGATAAGATGCAACCCGCGATCGACGAGTTCGACGCCTTGCTCTCCCCGGACTCGTTTCTCTTTACCTCGTCGGAGGTCAAGTCGACGGTGCGAGACGCCTTGGTCCGCGGCGGTCATCAGTCGGTCGCGATGGCCTACGAGAAGTTGCTGCAGCCGGCGCTCGCCGACGCGGCGTGGGAGCGCGCTGGCGGTCGTGACGAGAACGTGACCTTGGCGACCGGGTACGGGGTTTCGCCAGGAGGCGGTTTCCGCTTCTCGCGTCAGTACCTCTCGCGGCCGGTACCTGGATTGATCTCCGCGCTGGGGTTCGACTTCGGGGACATCCACGCGGTCGTGACGGGCGCGGGGCTGGTCGTGGTGGACGCGGGGACGGATCCGGCGCGGACCGCGGAGGCGCTCGCGGCGATTCGCGAGGAGGTCGGGCCGCTCCCGATTCACACGCTCTTCCTCACGCACGCGCACTGGGACCACATCGGCGGGATCGAGGCGCTCGTCGGGGACAACCCGCGGGTCATCGCGCAGCAACGTTTCGCGGAGGAGCTCGCGATCGTGAACAACTCGCCGTTGCCGTTCCAGTGGTTCTTCGGAGACGACGTAGTGAAGGAGCCGGGCGTGTCGCTCTACGATGTCGAGCCCGACATCTTGGTTGAGCGCGAGCAGACCTTTGTTGTCGGCGAGATGTCGTTTACCGCGGTGCCGGTCGTCGGGGGCGAGACGGAGGACGCCTTGCTGATCGAGTGGAACGAAGGCGACGTCGTGTTCGTCGGCGACTGCTTCATGCCCTACATCGGCGCGCCGTTCACGGCGGAGGGGCGACCCGAAGCGTTACCCGCGGTCATCGACACGATCCTGGCGCGCGAGCCGGCGTTCCTTGTGCATGGTCACCCGCCGCTGACGGACTTCTTCAATGTCGACGCGCTCCCTGGCCTCAAGGTGGCGTACGAGCACTTCATCGCGTCGGTCGAAGAGGGCGTTCAGTCCGGTCTCCCGATCAGCGAGATTCTCCGAGTGACGCTGCTGCCGGAGGCGCTGGCGGAGTTCCCGAAAGCGGCGACCGCGGCGACCGTGACGCGGGCGACCTTCGTGCAGCGGCTCCATCGTCAACGCACCGGATACTGGCAGCCGGACGGCGAAGGCATCGAGGTGATCGGCGAGGACGCCTGGGCGGCCGCTCTGGATCTTCTCGCCGGAGGCGATCCGTCACGGTGGAGCAGCGCCCTCACGTCGCTCCTCGCGCGCGGTGAGTTTGAGGTCGCGTGGCGGATGTCCGAACGCGCGACCCGAGCCCACCCCATGAGCGTCGAGCTCCACGCGCTCCGAACTCGCGCGCTCAACGGGCTGCGCGAACGGAACCAGCAGAACAACCCGTTCAAGTTCATTGTGTTCAGCGAGATGGCCGATGTCGCGCGGGAAGCACGAGGCGCGCGCTGAGCGAATGGTGAGCAGTCAGTCGTCGAAGCACGGCGCCCCGCCGTCGCGGGATGGCCCACCGCGGAGCGAGAGGGTTCCGACCGCGCCAACTGCTTCAGCCCACGCTTGGCGTTCGTGGCAACACTGGAAGTTGAGGATGACCGGGAACCGGTGCAGGAGCGTCGATAACTCTTGGCGAGTGAAGGCGACGGACGGATGTTCGCCCTGAGTGAAGAGCGCTTCGAGCGCATTCGGTCAGCTTGATAGGAGCGTGACGATCACCGCGTCCGCCGTGTCGGAGTCTCGAATCAGCGACCCGACATCTTGGGTCGTATCGTCGAAGTCGAGTGCGAATCCATATAGCGCGACACGCGTGCCGCGCTTCTGCAGCGCGCGTCTTAGGTCTGCCGAGCCGCGGAAGTAGGGGAGCGCGACCCAGTCGTGCGGAGTGGCCTCCTCGACCTCTTGGATGGTCAGTTCGTCGATGAGCATCGAGGCACCAGGTCGATCGGCGACTGGCGAGGGCACCCGTCGTACTCGCGTCCGTCTCGGGAAGCTCATGTGTTTGTAGACCGCGACGTCGGACCCGCTCAGAACTTCCACGCGGTCTACATCAATGAAGGCGGTCGGTTTCATGGCTCTCCGATAACCACGATTGCTTCCCGGGAACCTACCCGTGACGCCGGTGTCTACCGCTCATGCGTTTTCTCTCCCTCGCCCCTCTCGCGACCGCTCTTCTCGTTGTCGCGGTCACCGCGTGGTGGACCTCGGGCCTCAGCGAACGCGAGCTCGCGGCGCTCGAAGACGCTCATGAAGTGGAGTTCCTCCCAGGCGACTTGGTGTTTCAGGACCTCGCGTGCGGAGAGCGCTGCGACCTGATCCGCGACGTCACGGGGAGCCCCTACTCACATGTTGGCTTTGTCGACGTGGACGCGGACGGTGAGCGCGTTGTGTGGGAAGCGTTGTCGAACGTGGAGAAGGTCCCGCTCGCGACCTTCGTTCGACGCGGGGCGTTCGCGATATACCGGCCGAGCGCCGCGCTCGCGTCACGTCACGCGGACATCCGCGACGCGATTGCGGCGATGCGAGGGCGCCCGTACGACGCCGACTACCAGTGGGACGAAGGCGCGATCTATTGCAGTGAGCTCATCGCGAAAGGGATCCGCGACGCGCTCGGTGAAGACCTCTTCGTTCCGCACACGGTCGAGCTCGGAGGACACGCCAACCGCGTCCACGCGCTGACGCAAGGAAGACTCACCGAGCGCACCCGCCTCGTCAGTCCCGCCGACCTCGCGCGAAGCGACCACTACACAAGAGTGGTCGACCTGCTCTAAGCGAGGGTAAATCGGCGAAGCCGCGAAGCAAGAGAGCAGCGAGCAAGACCCGAACGCGAAGCGTTAGGAACCGAGGTTGGCGGAGTTCGTGAAGAATGAACGCGTTGCGAACTCCGGCGAGCGAGATCTGAGCGAAGCGAACGATGGGGTGAATCGGCGAAGCCCAGAGGGGGCGACGAGCCCCCTAACGAGACTGATGGCAGCCGACGCAGGCCGTTGCGCCTTCTGCGAACGTCATCGGATCGATCGGGTCGTCATCAAGGTAGGCCGCGATGCGTTCGTCGATGTCGGTCTTCCGCGCCTCGACGATGTCGCGGAAGAGCCAGTCTTCGCCGCCGTCGCGCTCGAGCGCCAAGTCGTAGGCGGCGAGCGCGTGCTCACGGTCACCGACGCGCGCGTACATGTCGCCGAGGGTCGCCATCGAGCCTTGGATATTGAAGGGGACGAGCGCGGTGTTACGACACACGTCGACGCGATCGCCGCAATCGAGGATCGCTTCCATCCGCTCGACCGCCATCGCGGGGTAGGGCGTGTCGAGGGGTAGGCCAATGAAGGAGATCGCGAGGCTGAAGTTGTTGAAGTCGGGATAAAGATCGGCCGCCGCGATCATCTCGTCGATCGCGGCTTGCTTCGCCTCTTCCGTCCCGATCATTTGTGAAAAGCGCACGCGATAGATCGCGAGCCAGCCCGGGATTCGAAGGTCGTCCGGGGCGAGCTCGATAGCGCGGGTGAGCACGGCTTCCACGCGGAGCGCGGCGCGCAGATCGGTCTCTTCGGCGAGCGCGCTCAGGAGAGCCATCCCGTACATCAGATGCGCGCGCGGGTGATCCGCATCGAGCTCGGTCGCTTCTTTGAGCAAACGGATAGCGTCCCGGCGCAGCTCGACTTCGCCGCCGAGCGCGCGCGTGAGCAGCGCTTCCCCTTCCGCCAATCGAACCTCCGCGGGGTCGGGCTCGGCGCAGCTGAGAAAGAGCGCGAGGGGCAGCGCGAAGAACGAAGCGGCGAAGCGATGCACCGCGAGAGTGTACGCGCTTGACCCCAGAACGACAGCTACTCCCAGCCGTCCTCGTAGTCGTCTTCGTCGTCGTGCCAACCCTCAGGTGCCGGGATCTTCACGTTTGGGAGGTCGCGCAGGGCTTCGTAGGCTTGGTGCGTGGACTGATCGATCTGGATGAGCAAGGACGTGCCTTGGGCCAGCGCTCGCAAACGCGGGAGACTCGGCTCGTCGACCACCCTGAAACCGACGGAGACGAGCTGACGGTGCAGCTCAGGGTTTTCCAGAGCGTCGAGGTGCGGTGCTGTTCTGTGGTGGCGAACGGATCGCAACGCGGGGACATC
This sequence comes from uncultured bacterium, assembly GCA_938024995.1. Taxonomy (GTDB): domain Bacteria; phylum Myxococcota_A; class Polyangia; order Polyangiales; family Houyiibacteriaceae; genus CALJDU01. The sequence continues at coordinate 209,106 of CALJDU010000045.1, read as the reverse complement.
TCCTCCTGCGATCGACGCGTAGAGCTGGGCCGAGTCTCCCCCGAGGCAGCTCGCGGAGGTCAGCGAGGGCATGCGCAGTCGCGGCATCGAAGTCCCGCCCAAAAAGAGCGTCTCGATCGTGTCGCTCTCGAACACCGCAGAGCGCGGCGCAAGCTGCAAGACCGAGAGGTCGGTCAGGGGCAGCGCCTTGATCAGCCCGCTGACGTCCGGGAACGGAAGCGCGCCTGTACCCCGAACCGTGCCGCAGAGCGAGAGGTTCGCCAGCTGCCGGAGATGTTCCGGGGCCGCTTCTTCCAGCGCTCGCATGATGACGGCGACCGGCGACCGCTCATCAAAGAGCAAGTTGAGCGTTCGAGCGAACGGGATGGTCGAGAGCAACGCCGGCAAGCGCGCGACGTCTTGAAGCTCGTCAGGGTCGAGCGACAGCTTGTCGATGAAGCCGCGTCGCAGTTCTGCGCGGTAGCCACGTTTCCACTCGTCACGATGCGCCTCCATGATCGCCGCGATGCGCGAGAACGACTCGGGGGCGCGAGTTCGAGAGAGCAAGATGAGCTCGCCACGTGGATCCCCAATCGAGGTCAGCCAATCCGCGAAGACCGACCAGGCGTCGGGGTCGTCGGGAGCGTCAAAAATGGCTCGCTCAAGGGCGGGGTTTCGCTTCACGCCAGAAGCATACGATCACGGGAGGCGGAGAATGAACCCGACGCTGCCGTTGAACGCGCGGGTCGCTTCCGCGTCGCCGAAGAGCCAGCTGTGGGCGAGTCGCCCTTCGAGCGAGACCCGGCGCGAGAGGTCGATGGCGACGCCGCCGGCCAAGGTCGCGACGAACGCCGAGGAGGGCGTGTCCTGCACATCTGTCGGAACCCGCATCGCGCCACCGGATGCCTCAAGCATCGGGCGAATGGGGAGACCCGGCAGCTTCGGTCGGAGGACGAGCTGAAGGCCGCCACCAAAGTGCGGCGTCTTGAGCGGGAACGCCTCTCCGTTCACGTCGAGGTAGGCCCCCACCAGGAACGGACCCGCCGCGCGAACGCTCGCGTCGACACGGAGATGTGGACGTACCGACCGCCCGCTCGGGGACACGAACGAGGTCGCGCCGACCCGCGCGCCGATCTGAACGAGATCGGCTTCCGCCGGCGCGGCGAAAGTGAGGGCGGAGAGAGCGACGGCGAAGGCGAGGAGTCGAGCGAGCATGCAAAGAGGGTTTGCAGGGCCCGTACCAACCCCGATCACGCTGAGAAACGTGGGCACGAGGCGACGGCGGGAACACCAGTTCACATCCGCCGCGCTGGTTTCTGTTCACGGGCACGCGACCTGAGCGGCCCTCGTCTGGTTGAGCCGACGGTCCACTCCGCCTACGCTCACGCGGTGAACCGATTCCTCTTGGGTGCGCTCGTTGCTGTCTTTGTGGTCGTCATGGCGGGTTGTGGGGGCAGCGCTGCACGCGACTCCTACCCCGCCGTGAGCGAAAGCGCGGGCGGGGACGTATCCGTCAATGTCGACCCCGGCACGGCGCCCACGACCACCGCGACCACGACAGACGGCAGCGGAGGCGAACCCAGCGCGCCGATCGCCGACTGGGACGCGATGAACCTGGAAATGGTGGACCTCGACGGCCAGTTCGAGAGCGAGCTGAGCGCGGGAAACTGTGACGGCGCGGGCGACCTCCGTGACCGCATTTGCCAGCTCTCTGAGCGAATCTGCGAGCTCGCCGATCAGACCGAAGATCCGCTGACCGAGCAGCGCTGCGAGGACGGAACGGCACGCTGCGCGAGCGCCCGAGAGCGGGTCGCGGACAGCTGCGACTGACCCAAGGAGCGGCCTCCCGGCGTGGTCGGAAGAAAGTGCGAAAGCCACCCCAAATCTTCTCGCTCGCGCTGCTCGCGCTGCTCGCCCTCATCGCCTTCCAACCGACGGAGGTGTACGCAGGGCGCTGTCGTGCGCCGCTCTCCGAGCGAGTGGCGGCGGCGGACGCGATCGTCGTCGCGCGCGTCCTCGCCGTGGAGGGAGACAACATCACGTTCGAGGTGCTTGAACGTCTCGAGGGGCCGCTGAACGTCGGTGAACGCTTCTCACTCGATAACCCTCCGCCAACCCGAAGACGAGCGCCGTGTCGATCGTCGACGCCACCCGTGGGCGCACGCAGAGTCGTCTTCGCCGCTCAAACCGGACAGACCTGGAGGACGACGCGAAACGTGACGTTCATGCTCGCGCGTCCGCGCTTGCTCCGGTCTCTGCGCGCGTATCTCGAATCGCGTGAGCGCTGAGAACAGCTCATCTCGCTGTTCTCAAAATGCGAGCGACGCCAGACCGCCAACGTCACGCTCCTCGTCGCCGGGCGTGCGAAGCTGGCCCGCTAGTGCGTGACGTGCTCTCTCGGGCGCACTGAGCCGCTCACCAGGATCTGCTCCACCACGCGTAGCCCGTAGCCCTCGAGGCTGGGGATACGACGCGGACGGTTCGTGAGGATGCGGATCTGACCCAGCCCGAGATGCGCGAGCACCTGAGCACCGAGGCCGTACTCCCGTAGCACCGCGCCCTGCTCTCGCGCGGGTGGCTTCACTTCTTCGCCCGCGAAGAACGCGAGGTCGTTCTCCAAGTTCTGCTCTACCGGAACCAACAAGAGGACGCCCTTGCCTTCGCGCTCGATGCGCTCGATCGCCTCGCGCGCCATCACGCGGTCCGGCGACTCTACGCCGAGAACGTCGCCAATCACGCTGCCCGTGTGAACGCGGACCAGCGTCGGCGACTCATCGATCGGACCGTGGGAGAGCGAGAGAAACTGGCGCTGACCGAGCACCGAGTACACCCGCGCGGTCCACGTCTTGCCCGAGGGCATCACCACCTCGTGCTCTCTCGTCACCCGCACGAGATGTTCGCGCGAGAGGCGGTACTCGATCAGGTCCGCGATCGACAAGAGGATGAGCCCATGTTCCTCCGCGAAAATCTGAAGGTCGGGGAGCCGCGCCATCGTTCCATCGGGCTTCATGATCTCGCAGATGACGCCCGCGGGAGACAGACCTGCGAGCCGCGCGAGATCCACGGAGCCCTCGGTGTGACCGGTACGCTGGAGCACGCCGCCGGGGCGGGCTTTGAGCGGGAAGATGTGGCCTGGGCTGACGATGTCGGCGGGCTGCGCGTCACGGGCGACCGCGGCCTTCACGGTGCGCGCTCGATCGGCCGCGCTGATGCCCGTCGTCACGCCGTGGCGCGCTTCGATCGAGATGGTGAACGCGGTCGAACGGGACGCTCGGTTCTCGTCCACCATCATCGGGAGGTCGAGCTGCGTGATCCGGTCCTCGGTCAAGCTCAAACAGATCAGCCCGCGCGCATGCGTGGCCATGAAGTTGATGGTCTCCGGCGTGACGAGCTCCGCGGCCATGCACAGGTCGCCCTCGTTCTCGCGATCCTCGTCGTCGACGACGATGACCATCTTTCCGGCTCGGATGTCTTCCAGTGCTGCGCGAACGCGCTCGATGGGGGTGCCGTTCATTTTGTCTCCGTGTAGCCCTGGCGCTGAAGCAGCGCCCACATCTCTTTGTCGTTTGATGGCGCTGGGCGCATCGCCGAGTCATCCACGCCGTCGACCCCAGGTCGACCGAGCAGCCGCGCGACGTACTTCGCGAGCAGGTCGACCTCGAGGTTCACCGCGGCCCCAACCGGTCGCTGATCGAAGTGAGTCTCGGTTCGCGTAAAGGGAACCAGCACCACGTCGAAGTGCGCGCCCTTGACGCCGTTGACCGTCAAGCTGACCCCGTCAATCGTGATCGACCCCTTCGGCGCGAGGAACGGCGCGAGGTGCGTCGGCGCCTCAAAGGTCACGACGACCGCGTCGCCCGATGGAGCGCGAGACACCAGCGAACCGATGCCGTCGACGTGGCCGCTGACCAGGTGGCCGCCCAGCCGGTCGCCGAGGGAGAGCGCGCGCTCGAGGTGAACGGTCGACCCGGTCTGAAGCGAGCCGAGGTGGGTCTTCGCGAGCGTCTCCGACGACGCGTCCGCGGTGAAACCGTCCTCGTGAATCGTCGTCACCGTGAGGCAGCATCCCGAGACCGCGATCGACTCCCCGAGGACGAGCTCTGGGAACGGGCACGTCACGCGAAGCAGGAGCCCTTTGGGCCCGCGCTCCGCGCGCTTGACGGTGCCGATGGCGGCGACGAGTCCAGTAAACATCTCAGGGAGTCTTTGGTGCATCTGAGTCGCGAAGCAAGCGCGCACCCGCCGCGGCCACGTCGCCCGTCATCAGAATGTCCTCGCCCAGCGAACGATGCCGCACCCGGTGCAAGCGCAGCGCGTCAGCCATATAGTCCACGCCGCGGCCAGCCGCGAACCCGACGGCCAAGGCGTCGCCGAGAACGACCGGCGCGATGAAAACCGCGACGCGATCCACCAGGGCTCCATCCAACATCGCGCCGTGGACGCGTCCGCCGCCTTCGACCAGCAAGCGAACAATGTCGCGCCGCCCCAGCTCGCGCAGGACATCAGGAAGCGAGAGGCCGGACTCGCCCCGGGGAACATGGACGACTTCGACCCCCGACGGAATCGGCGCAGTGACCCCTCGCGCGCGAAACACCAGCGTGTTGCTCGAGGCGAGCTTCGCGGTGCTCGGCAGCCTGCCCTCGGAGTCGAGCACGACGCGAAGCGGATCCCGTCCTTCGACGTGCCGAACGGTCAGCGCGGGGTCGTCCGCGAGCGCGGTTCCGATGCCGACGAGAATCGCGTCGCTCCGATCGCGCATCCGATGCGCTTCGACACGAGACGCCTCCGACGTGATCCACTTCGAGTCGCCGACCCGCGTCGCCATCTTCCCGTCGAGCGTGACCGCGGCCTTGAGCGTCACGAACGGCAGCCCCGTCGTGTGGTGCTTGTGGAAGTCCGCGACCAGCGCGTAGGCGTCGTCTTCGCGGACCCCGACCGAGACCTCGACCCCGGCCGCGCGCATCTTCTCGATCGAGCCGGCGACGTGCGGCGCGGGATCAGCACAACCGATCACGACGCGCGAGACCCCCGACGCGATCACGGCGTCCGCGCATGGAGGCGTCCGTCCGTGGTGGTTGCATGGCTCGAGCGTGACGTAGAGCGTCTTGCCGCGCGCCTTCTCGCCGGCGACGGAGAGCGCGAGCGCCTCCGCGTGCATCTGCCCTGCGCGGACGTGATGTCCGACGCTCACGACGCGGTCACCATCGGCGACCACGGCGCCGACGTGCGGGTTCGGACTGGGGTACCCCTTCGCGCCCTCTTCGAGCGCCCGTTGCATCATCGCTTCGTCGAGGACGAGTGACGCAGCGGAGGTCAACCTGTGCCCTCGGCGTCAGGTCCCCGTTCGCGTGGAACGTTGGTCAGCTCAGCGAGCTCACGGAGAAACTCACCGACGCCTTGGAAGTCGCGGTAGACGCTCGCGAACCGAACGTACGCGACCTCGTCGTGTTCGCGCAGCGCTTCGAGCGCGCGTTCGCCGAGCCACGCCGACGAGAGCTCTTGTTCGCCGCTCCCCGCCATTGCGCGCTGCACCCCATCTACGATCGACTCGAGCACCTCGGCGCTCACGGGTCGCTTGACACACGCGCGCCGCAAGCCGGACAGCAGCTTCTCGCGGTCGAAAGGCTGCCTGCGGCCGTCTTCCTTCACCACGAGCGGGAGCGTTCGCTCAACGCGCTCATAGGTGGTGTAGCGGCGTTTGCAGCCCTCACACTCACGCCGACGTCTCGTCACCTCGCCGGCCTGGGAGAGCCGCGAGTCGATCACTTTGTTGTCGAGCGTGCTGCAGAAAGGGCAGCGCATGACGTGGTGCTAATCGGTCGCGACACCGGGATCAAGCATGAAGCGCATCGACCGCGGGGCAGGTCGACCTTTGGCCGATCGGCCGAGTCTTATGGGAACGGAATCTCGCGATGCGCACCGATTCGGACCGCGAAGTCTGTTCAGCAGCGCGACCACGTTCGTACAACCCGGTCACCGCGAAGCGCGACGCAAGGCGACGACCGTTTCCACGTGTGCGGTGTGCGGGAACATGTCGAACGCGACCGCGTCGACGACCTCGTAGCCCTCGAGCGCGATGAGGTCGCGTCCGAGGGTTTCGGGATGGCACGACACGTAGACGATGCGCGAGGGACGCGCCGCGAGGATCTTCGGGATCGCGGCGCGGGCGCCTTCCCGCGGAGGATCGAGGACCACGACATCGAAGCGTCCGCGAGGCGGCTTCTCGGCGTCTCCGGCGACAACCGTGGCGCTGAGATGGCGCGCGGCGAGGTTCTCTCTCGCGCGCTCGCTCGCCTCCCGATGGGACTCGACCGAAACGCAACGCGTGGCGTGACTGGCCAGCGCGATCGTGAGGTTGCCGTGCCCCGCGTAGAGCTCGAGGACGGAACACTCTTCGTCGGGAGCGAACCCAGCGAACGCGACCACCTGCGCGACGAGCAGGTGATTGATCGCCGCGTTCGCTTGCGAGAAGCCGCCCACTGTTCCCTCAAGCACCTTCCCATCCGCGCCCGCCGTGCGCTCGCGCGGGTCCCCGATCATCGCGTATGGAGAGCCATCCACGGAGAGGGCCATGCCCGCGAGTTCACCGTCGGCGACGAGCGCTTCGCACGCTTGGTAGAGAGGGCCTGGTTGCGGCGACTCCGCGCGTAGGCAAACGACGGCGCGAGGATCGGCAAGGTCACCGCCGTGCGCCAAAGACAGCTCTCCGCGTCCCCTCCAGGCGGTCAACAGCCGCGCGCGGATCGCGGCGAGACCGCGGCTCAACACGTCGTCGAGCATCACGCAGGCAGAGACGTCGACGATGCGATCCGAGCGTCGCGCGAAGAAGCCCAGCTGACGGTTGGCGAACGAGAGCCGCGCGCGACGGCGCTGCCCGAGCGCTTCGCGGGAGACGAGCTGCACCTCCCGTCCGACCGCCCGGCTGACGCGCTCCACCTTCTTCTCGTGCTGGAGCTCGCGGGAGACGACCATCCAAGGACAGCCGCCGCACCGAGCCGCGACGACACACGGCGGCTCGACGCGATCCGGACTCGGCTCACGGACCTCGCGAAGCACGCCGCGGGACGCCTTGCCGCGCGACGTCAACGCAATGGAGACCTGATCGCCCGGAACCGTGTGGGGCACGAAGACGACGCCACGCTCGGTCGCCACGACGCCGTCACCTCCTGCCGCGAGATCACGAACCTGCCCATCGAGGATCAGCGGCTTGCGTTTCTTCTTGCTCATGACACCGGCGCGCGTCCAGAACAGCGCGAGCGCGCGATCAAGGAAAGCGCTGCGCAGGTCGACCGCGGTTGAAGAGGAAACTAAACTCGCCGTTCAGCTCCGCGCGGCGGGTCTCCGGTTGTGCCGGATCGACCAAGACGACGTCCGTGAACGTCGCCGCCGTTCGAAGCGCGTCCTCATCCACAGAGGGCGCGTAGATCGCGTCGAACGAGATGGAACCCGAGGTCGCCACGTAGCTCACGGGCGGATGGTCGCGCGAGAACCGACAGGTCCGATGGAGGAAGAGGTTCATCCGGATGCCGCCGATGCCGGTCTCTGAAAAAGGCAGCGGCTCGCCGAGCTGCGTCGTGATCTCTGATGGGTTGGGCACAAAGATGGAGATGCCGTCCGTGAGGTCCTCGAAGTCGCTCCCGCGCTGGACCGTGATCTCGAGCGACTCCTCGAAGGGATCGGCCGCAAAGAACGTGGGGTTGAGCTCGAGCGGGTCCCCGTCGAATCCGCAGGCGGGTGCCCAGAGTGTGCCGCCGACCTCGCCGATCCCGACGCCCTCCGAGCACGCCATCGACAAGACCGCGATGACGACGGCGCCGACCTGGAGCGCGAACCTATGACTCGATGAATCCACCGCCGAAGACCTCTTCTCCACGATACACCACCGCGGCTTGTCCCGGCGACACCGCGCGCTGCGGCGTGTCGAAGACCACGTCAAAGCGGTCCCCGCGGGGCGTAATCTGAGCGGCCGCGGGGGTGTGCCGATAACGAATCCGAACCTCACCTTCGAAGGGCTCCCGGGGCGCCTGCGGGAGCCAATGCGCGTCCTTGACGGTCAAGGTGGAGCGCATGAGTTCTTCGGCCTCGCCGACGACGACGCGGTCTTGGTCCGCGATGATCTGCAGCACGTACTTCGGCTTGCCCGCGCCGGCGACGCCGAGACCGCGTCGCTGCCCAATCGTGAAGCCTTCGATGCCAGTGTGCTCCGCGAGCACCCGCCCTTCCGTGTCGACCACTTCTCCCGCCGCGCGGGGACCCAGCTCGCGCGATACGAAACCGCGGACGTCGCCGTCCGGCACGAAGCAGAGCTCCTGGCTGTCTGGCTTGTCCGCGTTGGGCAGCTTGAGGCGGCGACCGTGTGCGCGCGTCTCGCCCTTCTCGAGCTCGCCGAGCGGGAAGACCATCTTCTTGAGGGTCTCGTCGGGGAGACCGAAGAGAAAGTAGCTCTGGTCCTTGCCGTGGTCGCGTCCGCGAAAGAGCCGCTGTCCGCGCGCGCCCTCTTCGACCCGCGCGTAGTGACCCGTCGCGACGCGTGACGCGCCGAAGCGCTCCGCGAGCTCTGCAAGCTGCACGAGCTTAACGGTGCGGTTGCACTCGACGCATGGGATCGGCGTCCGCCCAGCGCTGTACTCTTTGAGGAAGGGGTCGACGACGTGGGTTCGAAACGCTTCCCGCTCGTCCAAGACGTAGTGGGGGATGCCGAGGTGCTCACACGTCTCGCGCGCGTCTCCGCGGTCCTCGGGCGCACAACATCGACCGACCAGTTGATCGCCGCTCGCGTCCCAGAGGTGCAGCGTGACGCCCACCAAGTCGTGACCCTGCTCGTGGAGCAGCGCGGCGGCCACAGACGAGTCCACGCCTCCGCTCATCGCTACGACGACCCGTTCCTTCATGGTGACCGAATGACCACTCTGCGGCGCGACGTCAACCGGAGCTGTCCACGCGTGCCACTTATCCGCGCTGCCGGGGAAGCACGGACGCGAAAATCGCGGACGCCGCCGAGACCTCCTCGTCGGTGGTCTCTGGACCGATCGAGACGCGGAGGGCAGACGCGGCGCGCTCGTCGCGGTCCGCGGCGTTCTCAAAGAGCGCCCGGATCACGGCCGACGGCTCCGCGACGCCGGACGAGCAGGCCGCGCCGCTCGCGACGCACAGCCCTTCGACGTCGAGCGCCGCCACCAAGACATCGCCTCGCCAGCTCGGCACGCTGACGTTCGTCACGGTCGCGACCCGCGGAAGGTCGGCGCGGTTCACGCGTGCGCCTTCGTGAACGAGCGCGCGCTCCAAGCGATCACGTCGCGCCGCGATCCCGACCATCGCCTCGAGTCGCGACCCGACCGCGCGACACGCCGCGCCGAATCCGGCGTGGGCGACGGGATCAAGGCTCCCCGCGCGCCGTCCGCGTTCCTGGCCGCCGCCAAACGTCCGCGCTTCAAACGGGACCCCGCGCCGGACGACGAGCGCTCCGGCACCCGCTGGGCCGCCGATCTTGTGTGACGCGAACGCGACCGCGTCGACCGACACGTCCTTGAGGTCGACCTCCACTTTCCCGAGCGCTTGCGACGCGTCGACGAACACGCGCGCCTCGTGTTCAGCCGCGGTCTTCGTGACCTCGCGGATCGGGAAGACCGCGCCGACCTCGTGGTTGACCCACTGAAGCGCGACGAGCGCAGGGGCCGGGAGCCGCTCGAGCGCATCGGCGAGGTCGGTGAGGAACGCTCCCTGTGAAGAGACGGCGAGCGTTTCCACCGGAAGGCCGCGCGCGTGCACGCTCTCGCGAACCGCGGGATGCTCCAGCGTCGTCGTGATCATCGAGGCCGCTGGGAGCCCGAACACCCCCGCGTTCACCGCCTCGGTCCCGCCCGCCGTGAGGATCACCTCGGACGCGCGACATGACACCGCGTCGGCGAGCGCGCGTCGAGTGGTCGTGAGGTACTTCCCCGCGACTCGTCCCGCGCCGTGAACGCTGGACGGGTTCGCGAACGCGAGCTTCATCGCTTCTTCCATCGCGGTCCGCGCCGACGCGTGAAGCGGCGTCGCGGCGTGATGATCGAGATAGATCACGTCAGCCCGCGCGAGCACCGACGCGGAGTCGAACCATCGTCCCCGACAGCCGGACGCCAGCGACTTCATCATCGGGTGGGCTCGAAATGGAGACCCCGCCGCCCAGCGCTTCGGTCACGCGACTCGCGAACGCCAGGCCGAGACCGACGCCGCCGTACTGACGCGTCGCGGAACCATCGACCTGGTAGAACGGCTCCAGGATGCGCGAGATCTGCTCCGGGTCGATGCCTGGACCGCTGTCCGCGACGAGGAGCTCGTACTCTGCTCCCGTCGGGCCGCACCGCCGCACGGCGATCGCGACCTCACCTCCCGCGGGCGTGAACTTCGCGGCGTTGTCGAGCACATGCACGATCGCGCGCTCGAGCTTCTCCGGATCGCCGAGCGCCGGCATCCCCGCTTTGGCTGGCTCTTCGATCACGGTGATGTCGCGCTCGGCCAGATCATCGCGGGTCGCGCGCAAGGCGTTCTGCACGACCTCGAGGAAGTCGTAGCGGCGCGCGTAGAAGTGCATGCGCCCCGTCTCGAGCGAACTCACGTCGAGCAACGTGTCGACCACGCCGCGCAGACGCTGGGTCGACGACTCGATCGATCTCAAGCACTTCTGCTGCAACGGCGTGAGCGGCCCGAGCTCTTCGTTCAAGAGCAGACGCAGGTAGCCGACGACCGGGGTCATCGGGGTCGCGAGTTCGTGGCTCACGTTCTGAAGAAACTCGCGTCGCAACCGCGCCATCTCTTCCAGTCGCGCGTTCGCCTCGAGGAGCGCCACGTACTTCTCCTCCAGCCGCCCGACGATTTTCTGCGACTGTTCACGAAGGCGAATCTCGCCGGTGTCCTCGTCGGGACGCTCGCGGTGACCCTCCAAGAAACGCTCGATGGTCCGCGCAAATTTCCCCGCTTCGATCGGCTTGGAGATAAAGCCATCGGCGCCCACCGCGAGGCTCGTCTCGCGATCGCCCTCCGCTGTGATCGCGACGATCGGGACGCCCCGAAGCGACGCCATCCCGCGAAGACGAAGCGTCACCTCATAGCCATCGAGGTCAGGCACGTTGATGTCCACCAACACGAGGTCCGGACGGCGGAGAACGGCGAGACGGATCCCCTCGAGACCGCTCGCGGCGTCGTCGACTTCATGCCCCGCTGCGACCAGGAGCTTCTCGACCAAACGCCGATTCTTCGGATCGTCTTCAATGTGGAGGACGCGTGCCACGAGTTACTGTTAACCAGTTCGCCACGTTTCGCGAGAAACCCGACGGTCGCGGCCTTTGGGGCGATGCGCGGGTGCCGGTCGAGGTCCGCAAGAGTTGACCCGCGTTCCCTCGGTCGATACCTAGATGAGGTGGCCGATAGCCTCTCGACCCGCCTGCTCCGCGCTGGGCTCATCACTCGTGCTCAGATGGAGGACACGATCGGCCAAGACGCGCATCCCGTTGGCGCGCTGATCGACGCGGGCCTGCGGGAAGACGCCCTCGCCGGCTTCTTCATCGCGGAAGGATTTGGTCCGCTGGTCGAGGAGCATGAGCTCGATAGCTCGGCCGCGCGCGACCACGTCCCAGGAGACGTCGCGTCCCGCTTGCTCGCGATCCCCCTACGCGAAGAAGCGCGTGGGTTGGTCGTCGCGATGGCGGATCCAAGCGACCACTTGGCGACCCATGCGCTTGAGAAGTTGATCGAGAAGCGGGTCATTCCGGTCGCCGCACGTTACGCGCACCTCCGAAGCGCGCTCGGCCTCGACGATGAGCTCGTCGTTCCCTTGGTCCGTACGAAAGCGCTCCCGCTGTCGGTTCCGACCCGGACGGCGCAGTACGCCAAGGCGGACATTTTTGACGAGCTCGACAAGCGAAGCGCGAACCCGCCGCTGATCCCGGACAACGGTCCGGCGAGTGTGGATCTGGAGCTCGCCGAAATGGAAGCCGAGCTCGATCGCGCGGAGGCGCGGTTCGCGGAGGCGGAGCTGTCAAGCATCGCAGCGGAGCTGTCGGCCGCGGAAGCCGAAGCGCGCGCGGAGGCCGCTCCGCATCGCACGCCGGTCCCCCCGGTCGCGGAGGCCCCCCCTTCGGTCGCCGAGACGCTTGATCCCCCGCTGGAAGAGTTTCTCGATCGCTCCGCGATTCTGCGTGCGGAGAAGCGGCCCGAGACCGACACGGAGAGCGCCGACGCCGAAGAGCAAGCGGAGCCGGATCACCCTGCCCGTCGTGAGCGGGATCGTCAGACCACACCCGACCTCGCTGAGCAAGACGCCGCGAGCGTTCCGCCTCCCGTCCTGGACCATCGCTCGGGCCAGCAAGCGCTCGACCCGGTCGAGGACCGCGACTCGGAGGCGCCGCCCACGCAAAGCGACGACGAGCGCGCCCACTCCAGTCGGCGGGTGTTTCATCGCATGAAGAGCAGTGAGTGGAAGCTCGATCCGGAGGACGCCTCGGGAGACCAGTGGGGCGACCTCTCCGACATGGAGCGAAGCGTCGGACCGACGGAGTTCGCCGAGAAGAAGCCGATGGAGATCCGCGCGCTCCTCACCGAGATGCGCGTCACGGACGACCGCGATCGAATCGTCTCGCTCGCGTGTCAGGGCGCCGCCACGGTCGCGCGCGCCGTCGTCTTTCTCGCGATTCGCCGCGGCGTTCTCAAGGGCTGGAACGGTACCGGAGACGGAATCAGCGAAGACGCCATCCGGAACCTCTGGATCCCCGCGAACAGCCCGTCCGTGTTCCGCACCGTCGTCGAGAGTGGTGAACGATATGAGGGCCCCTTTGGTTCGGCGGCGGCCGACAACCTCTTCCGGGCCGCGACCGGGAACCGCACCGACAACATCGTGGTGCTGCCAGTGACCGTGGACGAACGCGTGGTCGCGCTCCTGGTCGCGAGCGGTGTGTCGCACGACGGCATCGGGCAAGAGCGGCTCGAGATCGTCGCGCAAGGCGTCGGTCGTGCGTTTCGCCGACTCTTGGTCGACAAGAAGAAGTAGTCGCGGAGCCTAGGTCGGGTCGTTCGTGCCTTCCTCACGCGCGTACGGACGTCGTCCGCGCTTCAGAAGGTGGAGCAGGTTCTGCCGCTCCTCAAGAACGCGCGCGCTGTAGCTCGTGGTCTGACAGTGACCGGAGTTATAGGCCCCGAGCCCGTCTTCAACGCTGCCGCATCGCTGGATCGAGTTCGCCAACAAACGCGCTCCCACGTCCAGGACCTCCGCCTGACAAGCGTCAGCGCGCTGGGCACAACGGGTGCGGTACGTGTCGTTCTGGACAAATCGGACGTCGTTGCCAACACCACGTGGGTGGAGCTGAATCAGGCCTCTTTCGCCGATTCCCCCTTCCGCGAACGGGTTCAGCCCGCTCTCCCGAAGCGCCATGGCCGCGACCAGGAAGGGATCGACACGATGAATCCGCGCCGAATCAACGATGATGCGGGCCATTGCGGCGATACGGGTCATGCAGTCCACTCCGCCCTCACGACAGTGGCGAACGTAGACACGCCGGCGACCGTTGTGCCAGACGGTGAGCCGCTCGTTCAACGCGCGGGCCACGGCCATCGCTCCCGGATCGTCGAGACGTCTCGCGGTGGCCGGGTCGAGGTCGTTGGTCTGAATCGTCCCCAGGCCGATCACAGGATCGCGCATCGGGTCATCGTCTTCATTGATGTCACGTGCCCGAACATGATTCGGGAGCACGCGACGGTCGGCGCGCGGAGGCGCTTCGTTCCGCGCGCGTGACATCCGCGTGTTGCTGTGGCGACGGGTCGCTGGAGCACGTGGGCCGGTTGTGTCGGAATGGGCCTCCTGTCGCTCCGGTTGCTCCGCGCGCACGGGCGCGTCGCTCGCCTCTTCTTGGGCGGGGGCGTTCTGAACCACGACGGGGATCGTGCGGACAGGAGACTCAGCAGCGGGCGCGCCGGTGCCCTGCGCAGCGGCAGGAGCAACAGGCGCGCTCGCGAGGAGCAGCGCGATAACGGTTCGCATGTCGAGCGATCCTAGGGCACGCGAGCACACGCGCGCCAGTGAATCACTCTTCGCTCTCGCCGGCGAAAGCGAATTCCTCAGTATCTCCGGGAGGCTCCTCGGCCTCATCGTTTCCTTGATACGTCGCGTCGGACGCGATGATCACGTCGTCATCGTCATCCGCAACGGCTTTCGCCTCCGTCGCGTCATCGGTCGCCGAATCGCTATCGCTGGCGTCCGCGGAGTCTCCTGTCGCGTCCGCGTCGTCATCAATTGCGTCTGCGGCCGGTGTTGCGTCTGCGTCCGCTGCATCGGTCGACGCTTCGGCGTTCTCTTCCGTGGTCTCGGCGGGCGCCTCTTCGCGGTCACGGCCGCGGCGACGACGACGACGACGACGCTTCCCGGTCGGCTCTTCTTCGTCGGTCGCGTCTGCGTCCTTCGTTTCCTTCGCGTCGCTCTGCGGCTCGTTCTTCTTGTCGTCTTGATCGTCTTTGCTGCCACCGCGGCGACGACGTCCCTTGGGCTCGTCATCACGCTTGCGGCGACCCTCGTCTTCATCGCGTCGGCGACGACGTCCACCCTCCGAGCGCTTCCCGCCGAGCGACTCGAGGAGGTCGAGGTCCATCGACACGATCGGGATGGTGTGACGGGAGAGGCCAATTCCCGCGCGCTCCATCGCTTCCGCGAGGGAGTTGCCGTCAAAGAGCTGCACTGGCGCGGCGCCTTGGACCTCGGTCTCTTCAAGCGCACCAGAGAGCACCTGACCAAGCGTAATTAGCCACGCTTCGCGGGCATTTCCGTAGTGATGGAGCGATCCACGGGCCTCGACCACGCGCTCGCGACCAAGGCTCTTGGCGCTGCGGCAGATGATGATCGCGACCGGGACCTTGGCGGTTCCGCGGCGCGCGACACCCGCCAAATGGAACTCGTCCCGTCCCGCCCCTTCGCGCCGGATGGCGCGCAAGGCGCTGACGCCCTCAACGTTCAACCACGTCGCGAGGATCTCCATCAAGCCTGCGGCCGGGAGGTCTTCCAGTCGACGCACGAACGCGCGGCGGACCAGTTCGCGTTGACGCGTAGCGGCGCGAAGCGCGTCGACTTCAGCGCGTGACGCCTCGGTCGGCGCGGCCCAGGAGACGAGCGAGAGACCTTGGGCGTTCAGACGAAAACGCGGCGTCGCGCCGACCCGTTCGCGCCGGGCCGCATCCGCGCGAACAGCCGCGGCCACGGTCGGGGTCAGGGAAGAGGGATCTCCGCTAAGGCGACCCCGTGAGACCAACGCTTCGGCGATGTCGGTCAGTGAGCGTGGGGTGCGCCCTCGTCCGCCGAGGACCACCGCGACGGCATCCGCGAGTTCATCGCCGACCACGTCGCCCGCGACGGGAACCCGCTCGTCTCCGCGATCCCGATCGCGATCGCGATCCCGATCGCGTCCACGCCGTGAGTCTTTGTTGCGTGAGCGGCGTGATTCGCGACGCGATTCCCGCGGCTCGCGATCATCATCACGGTCAGACTTCCGCTTCCGCCGCTTGCGCTTCTTTTCTTTCTTCTCGTCGTCGAGGACGCCCAGGATGAGCTCATCGTCGTCATCCTCTTCCGGGAAGACGTCCTGGCCAGGGAGCTTTTGCGACTCCGAAGCAGGAACAGCGGCGGCCGATGGCGGCGCGGGCTCGGGGAGGTCATCGGGCAGGTCGTACTCGTGCCCCGTCTCGCGCTCGGCAGCCTTCAGCACCTTCGCGGAGAAATCCCTCAACCCGAACACGCCGGGCTTCACTTTCAAAATCGGAGCGTCGCCCCGGTCTTTCCGAACCATCGTCGCGAGCCGCGAGCTCATGGTGATCTCGGGTGTCTTTCCGACATGCGACAGGAGGTTCCGCGCGATCGCGACCTCCGTAATCTTCTTATAATGGAGCGGCTTACCAACGAGCCGGAGCACCTCCACGGCGGCTTCCGTAAACGTCATGTTCAATATCCTTTTGGTGAGCAAGGACCGGCGGGACAGGGGTCCCGGTGGGTCGCTGCGAGGGAACCCTCTGCTGCGTCGGATCGGGCGTTCGTGACTCTGCCAAGCGACTCCGTGCCGAGAAGCACAGGGTTCGATGGGTCGGGTGACGCCGTGGGTGGCTCACGCTGAGATGTGGCTTCTGTCGCGTGTTGAAAGACAACGCGGTGAAGCCCCACACAGAGGCGCAAGGGCAACCAGGTTCGTTGACGACGGGGCTGGGTTCCGGGTTCATACAGTTGCGGACGATCCGCGCGATTGAGGTACCACCGCCACTTGGCGCTGGCAACGATTCGCCCCGCCCGCATCGACGCGCCCCCCCGTATTTGCTACGAAAACGCGCCCCTAAGGCTGACTTCCAACGTGATCCCCCGCCTCCTCCACCCGCTCGGCTCCACTCTCCCGCGCTGGGCCGCGATCGCCGCTCTGTGCGTCGCGTCGTCGGGGTGCCCCCAGCCGATCGCCCCGCCTCCGGAGCCTGAGCCCGAGGTCATCGAGGAAGAGGACGAGTTTGACGAGCGGGACGAGCCCGATCCCGCGGCGCCCTTCGACTTCCGGTTGGTCCATATGTACCCGGACGACCACGAGGGGCGCGTTCGAACCTGCGACCTCGAGTTCGCGAGTGAGCGCCTCGACGTCGCCGCGCGCCACGTTGGGCGTTACGAGGACCTTCGCCCCAGTCACCGACGCACCATCCGTTGCGGAAGCGGAGATGTCGGGATCTGGGTGGACCTGATCTCAAAAAAGGAAAACGTCGAGACCGCCGACCAGGTCGAAGCTGGCGCGCGCATTCGGGGACGTGTCGTCAAGAGCGAGGGCGGCTTCTCGGGTTACCTGATCATGGAGCTTGAGGAGGTCGTGCGGGTCTTCCCGACGCCGCCCTTCCCCGACCGTCTCCTCGCCGCGGTCCCGGCGGGCTTTGATTTCTCTCGGGCGGACGAGGTCGTCGGCGCACAGCGCACCTGCTCCATCGGATACGCCGGACGCATCTTTCCGATCACGGGCATTACGCGTTACCCGAACGGCGCGAGCCATCGCATGTCGATCTCATGTGAGCACGCCCGCGGAGCGGCTTGGGTCGATCTGCTCTTTCGCGAAGCTGACCAATTGCGCGCGCTGACGATGACGCGTGGCGCGATCCTCCGGGTCTCGGTGATCACAGGGGACAGCGGGGAAGCCGACCATCCCATCGTCGTCTACGAACGGACGCTCTGAAGCGGGGTCGGTCGCGAACTGCCCCGCCAGTTTTTTGACCGGCTCGATCTTGCTCTGATATCGGACATAGTGACGCGCGACCGTGTCAAAACGACCGCGGCCGAGGTTGCCATCTCGCCGCCAAGAACCTGTTTTCATTTAGTTTTCACCTGAGATCATTTTCGGCAAGGGACTCGCAAGATCCCGCCTCATGCAGACGAGCAAGAACATGGAAGACCAGACCCACCCCCGAATCGGCGTTCTCCTCGGCGGCCTTAGCGCGGAGCGCGAGGTCTCGATCCAGTCCGGAGAAGCCATCGCGGCGGCGCTCGAGTCTCGCGGACATGACGTCGTGAAGATCTTCGTCGACCACGACATCGACCGCGTGCTTCGACAGACCCCGATCGACGTCGCGTTCATCGCGCTCCACGGCAGCTACGGCGAAGATGGTTGCATCCAGGGGCTCCTCGAGCTGATGCAGATCCCGTACACGGGCAGCGGCGTGATGGGGAGCGCGCTGGCCATGGACAAGCTGAAGGCCAAGGAGCTGTTCCGGCTCTACAACGTCCCGACCCCGCCGTACTACGTTGTCGATCGCGAAGACCTCGACCGTCTCGAAGAGACCCATGGCTCGTTCGGGTTCCCGGCGTTCGTGAAGCCACGTCGCGCAGGCTCCAGCGTGGGTGCCGGACGCGCCACCTCGCTCGGCGAGCTCAAAGAGCGCGCGGAAGACGCGAGCGCGTTTGATCGCTCGGTCTTGGTGGAGCGCTTTGTCGTCGGTCGCGAGATCGCGGTCGGCGTTTTGGATGGGCGCGCACTGGGCGCGGTCGAGATCGTTCCGAAGGGCGCGTTCTACGACTACAAGTCCAAGTACCAAAGCGGCCAGAGCGACTATCACTTCCCCGCCCGCCTGACCCCGACCCGCTACAAGGGCGTGCTCAACTTGGCCGAGCGCGCGGTGGCGTGTGTCGGCGCGACCGGCGCGACCCGCGTCGACCTGCTCGTGACCGAAGGCGAGAACGAGTACGTCCTCGAGGTGAACACCCTCCCCGGCATGACCCCGACCTCGCTTCTGCCCAAGGTCGCCCAGGGCGCAGGCTACGACTTCGCTGATCTCTGCGAGCTCATCCTCGCCCGCGCGTCATTGGGCATCGCGGTCGATCCTCGCGCGCCTTCCCGAAGCGTCTCCGCGCCTGCAGGCCGCGGCGCTGTCCGCGACTAACAACGCGCCGATAGACGAACGAAAAGAGCCGAGAGCGAACCCCTGCTCTCGGCTCGTCGCTTTCCGTCCCGTACACTCGCGCTGTGGTTCTCCGCGCATTGATCGCGTTCTGTGTCGCGCTCGCGGCGTGTTCTTCGTGCGAGAACGAGGCCCCCACCGCTCCGCCAAACGTAAGTGTCTCTGAACCCGTTGCTGAACCCGCCGACCCGGCGGACATCGCAGAGAACGTACCCGCGCCGGTCGAGGATCCACGTGTCCCCGCGCCTGCCGCGCGGCTCGTAAAGCAAGGCGCCTACACCGTCGACGTCGGCCGCGATTGCGATGGTTACCCGCGCGTCGGCGTGACCACGAGCGACGGTCTTTGCCTCGGGCTCGTGCTCCACAAAGAGCTCCCCGCGATCGCCCGCGAGCGTGGTCGGTTTCGGCCGCGTTCCCTGGTCCAGCACCCAACCCGCGATGACGTCTTCTTCGTGGTCGACGCAGGTGCCCGCCGTCCGCGGGGTGGCCGAATTTTCCGAATCGAGAAGCGCGCCGAGTCATGGAACGTGACCCGCATCGCGCGTCGCCTCGACCGCCCGCACGGCTCTCGCGTCGGCTCGGACGGTAAGATCTACGTCGGCGAGGTGCACCAGATCATCCGCTTCGATCCCGATGGTGACTTCGCCGAGACACGCGAAGTGGTCGTCGCGGACATGCCCACCATGCTCGCGTCTGGAGAGCGTCTTCGCTTTCACCCGCTCACGTCTTTCATCTTTGCGTCCAACGGTGACCTGGTCGTCAACCAAGGGTCCGCGACCGATCGATGCAAAGAATCTCTGCCAAGCGATCGATGCCACGACGAAGCCGATCACACGGCCGCGCTCTGGCGCTACGCCAAGCGAGGCGACGCCTTTGTGCCCACGCCGAACGTGATCGCGCACGGGCTCCGAAACTCGGTGGCGCTGGCAGCGCATGAGACCGGGACGATTCTTCAAGCCGAGAACGGCGTGGACTTCAGCGACGACGGAAGCCCGCACGAAGAGCTGAACGTCATCCGCGAAGGCGCGCACTACGGCTGGCCCTACTGCTTTGACCGCGATGGTCGCGATCCGGAGTGGACGCACTCTTCCTTTGCGTGCGACGCGAGCAACGCCGACTACGCCCCGCCTCATTTGCTCCTGCCTCCGCACGGCGCGCCGCTCGGGATGACCTACCTGCCGCGCGACGCGACGCTCCGCGGGCTCGCGGGCAAGCTGCTCATCTCCCTTCATGGGTATCGCGCGCCCGGCCATCGGGTGCTCTCGCTGAGCGTCGACGACAGCGGCGTTCCGCCGGCGGACGAGGTGCCCGCGGAGGTCATCGCGGGTTGGGATCCGAGCGACCGAGGGCCGCGCGGCGCGCCCGTCGACATGACGCTCGCGCGCGACGGTTCACTCTGGCTCGTCGAAGATAAAAACGGCACCGTCCTCCGCTTGGCGAACGACCGCTACCTCCCGACCGGCGCCGCGACGGCGGCTGCCACTCGAGGTCCTGAGGTTGTGGTCACCGACGCGTTTCGGGTTGCGCATCGCGACGTGTTTGTTCCGCGCTGCAGCCGGTGCCACGCGTTCCTACGTGGAACGCCCAATACCGCCCTCACCCACATGACGCGTGAAGGCTGGCTTCACCCGGAAGATGGCGCGCCTCATTTCGCGGCGCAGCTGGGTCCCTCGGCGGTCCGCCGGATGCCGCCCGGGACGCCACTCACGAGCGCGGAGATGGCGCTCGTGCAGCGCTTCGTGGAAACGCTCCGCGACTGATCCCCGAACGCGCTAGCGGGTCCGCGTGTTGATGCTGCTCGGCACCAAATCGCCCGTGAGCCACGGCTCCATGCTCGCATCGCCGAGGAGATGGCGTCGCGCGAACGCGGTGGCCAAGGTCGTGACCTGCCGCGCGACCGTGGCGTCGTCGGCGCTCCCGCTCTGACACGCGGAGCACGCGAAGCCACACGCAGACCGATCGGAGAGAAAATCCATGTGGTCCGCGCCGATGAAGTCCCACTCGGCGATGGAAGGCGCGGACGTCATCGCGTCGTAGAAGGTCACGAAGTTCTGGTCCGCTGGAGCGCACGCCATCCCGCCCAGGCCGGGCATCGCGTCGGTCGTCTCGCCCATGATCCCGGTGTGCGCGAGGATGCTATCGACCGGGCTCGGGACGACGTCGGGAACGGTGGCCGAGTAACCCGTGATCGGGTTCGCGCCGTTCACCGGATCCATCAAGAGCAGCGCGCGCGGTCGACTGTCCATCGCGGCCACCATCGCGGCGACCTTGCCGCCGAGGCTGTGTCCACCCACGCCGAGCCGGGTGCCGTCTACATCCGCGCGCGCGGCCATGAGGTCCAAGACCGCGATCGCGTCGTCACGCATGTCGGTGTGACTCACGGACAGGAGCGATGCCGGCGGGTCCGCGCGCGTGACCAAAACGCCGTGGGAGGCAATGCGCCTGCAGAGACCATCGTATGCGCTCGAGGAAATCTGAAAGCCAGGAAGCAGAAGAAGCGCGGGGGCGGGAAGCGCCGCGGGCACGTAGGTCGCCGTCGGAATGGTTCGGCCACCGCGGCGAACCGTTTCGGATTCCATCGAGACCATGAAGGGACCCATCGCCTCTGGCGAAGGGCCCGTCGGCGGCGCGTCAACACCGACATCTGCTGCGTCCTCTCCGCCGCTATCGACACCCCCGGTGTCTTCGCCGGTCGCCGTGTCCTCGGCCACCGCCGTGTCCGCAACGGATGTGTCGTCCGGTGTCGACGTGTCTTCGGTCGCGTCCGTCGACGCATCGCTCTCGCTGGTGTCGTCGTCGCCGCAGCCGAACGACGCGATGAGAACCAGAAGCGCAAGCAAACACAGAAGGCGAGTCATACGGAACCGTACTCCAAATCGCAGCTTCAGCTTTGCGGCGAAGCAAGGGCGAGCTATTCTTGACATTCCCGATGTGTGAATTAAGTTCCTGCTCGTGAAGCTCTCGAACAAAGGACGTTATGGCGTCCGCGCGATGTTCGACATTGCGTTTCACAACGCCGGTGAGCCGACGCAAATCCGTACGATTTCCGAGCGTCAGGCGATCCCGCCCCGCTTTCTCGAGCAGATCTTTCAAGACCTCAAGCGCGCCGGACTCGTCACCAGCAAACGCGGTCCCAAAGGCGGCTACGCGCTCGCACGAGATCCCAGCGAGATCAGCATTGGCGACATCGTCCGTGCGCTCGAAGGCCCGATGACCCTCGCCTCTCCGCCGGACGCGCGCGCGGGAGGAGACCTCAAGAGCCGCGCGATCACCGAATCGGCGCTCGAGGAGCTCGCCGAGCGTTTGCAGGCCAGCCTCGACCGCATGACCATTGCGCATCTCTGCGAACGCGGTGCAGAAAACGGAGTGCGCCGGACCCGTCCCAAGCGCTACGTCTACTCCATCTAGCCTTCTGACCCCTCCTACGGAACGCTTCCATGACTCAACCTGATCTTCCCTCCCCGCGCGGGCGCGCGCCCGTTGTCGAGAGCGTCCTCGCGCTCATCGGCAAGACCCCTGTCATCGCGCTGCGCAATGTCAGCGAAGGTGGCGCGACCGTCTGGGGCAAGTGCGAGCACCTCAACCCGGGCGGTTCGATCAAGGATCGGATCTGCCTCGCGATGCTCGAGCGCGCGGAGCGCGAGGGTGTGCTCTCGCCTGGTGACACCGTGGTCGAGCCGACCAGTGGCAACACGGGGATCGGGCTCGCGGTTGTGTGCGCGCGGAAGGGCTACAAGCTCGTGCTCACGATGCCCGCCAGCATGTCGCTGGAGCGACGCGCGCTCCTCGAAGCGTACGGCGTGGAGATCATTTTGACGGAGCCCGAGCGCGTCATGGAAGGGGCCCTCGAGGCCGCGCACCGCATCGCGAAAGAGCGAAACGCGTTCATGCCGCAGCAGTTCGAAAACGCGGCGAACCCAGACGTCCACGCGCAGACCACCGCGACGGAGCTGCTTGAGGCCTTTGCGGGCGAGAAGATCAACACGTTCATCGCCGCGGTCGGAACGGGCGGCACGGTTAGCGGAGTCGGGCGCGTTCTCAAAGCTGCGCAGGGCACGCGCATCGTCGCGGTCGAACCAAGCAGCAGCCCGGTCCTCGCGGGCGGAGAGCCAGGCCCCAGCAAGATGCAGGGGCTCAACGCGGGGTTCGTCCCCAAGAACTACCTCGCGAGCGTCGTCGACGAGATCATGCACATCGACGATGAGGTCGCGTGGAAGATGAAGCGCCGCCTCGCGCAGGAGCAGGGTCTGCTGGTCGGGATCAGCGCGGGCGCCAACGTCGCGGCGGCTGTCGCGATCGCCAAGGAGCTCCCCGAGGACGCGCACGTCGTCACGATTTTGTGTGACACCGGCGAGCGCTACTTCAGCCTGGACGAGTACTTCGAGTGACTCTCGCTCGCGTCTTGATGATCGGCGTCGGAGGCCTCGGCTGTCCCGCTGCGCGCGTGCTCGCGACGAGCGGCGTGCCGGTGGCGCTGACGCTGATGGACGACGACGTCGTGGACGCGAGCAACCTCCATCGACAGATCCTCTTTGGCGAAGACGACGTCGGCGACAGCAAAGCAGAGGTCGCCGCGCGTACGCTCGCCGGGCTCGGCGCGGACGCTCGCCCTCTTCGCGCGCGCCTCTACCCCGACAACGCGGAAGCCCTCTTCGCGGACCACGACCTCATCATCGAAGGCGCGGACAACTACGCGACGAAGTTCCTCGCGGCCGACGCCGCGGCGCTCACTGGCAAACCATTGATCTCCGCGGGCGCGGTCACCTGGCATGGATGGGCGCTCGCGAGCGCGCCCGGACACACCTGTCTGCGCTGCGTATTTGAAGACGTCCCGAGCGGCGATACACCTACTTGCGAAGACGCTGGTGTTGTTGGCCCGGTGGTCGGCGTCCTCGGCGCCATGTCCGCGGCGCTCGGCCTCGCCATCCTCGTCGGCCGCCGACCCTTTGATCGACTGCACTCCTACCGCGGCCTGTCCGGCCAGCTGCGCGCGTCACGGGTCAAGCGCCGTGAAGGTTGCGCCGGATGCGCGGGTCAGATCACCCACCTCGACGCCGCGCGCTATCAGCCCCAAGGTTGCGCCGCGTAACCATGATTTTCGCGCGCTTCCATAGAGCGCGCTCAAGGAGAAAACAGAACATGTCCGTAACCGTCCGCATCCCCACTCCGCTCCGCACCCTCACCGGTGGTCAGGACGAGGTCTCTGTCGAAGGCGCCACCGTGGGCGCGGTCATCGACGCCCTCGAGTCCGCCTGTCCCGGCATCAAAGAGCGCCTCTGCGACGACAAGGGCGTCCGCCGCTTCGTGAACATCTTCGCGAACGACGAGGACATCCGGTTCCTCGACAACCTCGAGACCGCGGTCAAGGCGGGCGACAGCGTCAGCATTGTGCCCGCCATCGCTGGCGGCGCGTGACCCTGAGCGCTCATCAACGCGTGGCGTTCGCGCGGCAGCTCCTGCTACCGGAGATCGGTCCGGAAGGGCAGCAGCGCCTGTGTCAGGCGAGCGCGCGCATTGATGGGCCCGGCTCGGACCTCGCGAACGAATACCTGACGCGCGCGGGTGTGCAGCGCAGCGAGAGCATCACGACCTCGCTCGACCCACGCGACGCGCGACAGCTCACCCAAGACCCCGCGCTCGCTTCCGCCGCGACTTCCCTCGTCGCCGCGTTCGCCGCGGTCGAGGCGATCAAGGTCGCTCTCGGGCGCGAACGCGCGCCCTTCCCCTCCACCTACCAGCTCCTCTCCCCCTCTCCCCAACCACCTGGACCATCGCCAGAAGGAACGGACTGACCTTGCGCTTTCGTCGAATGGAATCGGTCGTCGACGCTGTCGGCAACACACCTCTGCTTCGGTTGCGACACATCGATCGCGACACGCCGGGCGTGAAGATTTACCTCAAGCTTGAGTACATGAACCCGGGCGGCTCCGTGAAGGATCGGCCCGCGCTGCGGATGATCCTCGACGCGATTGAGGACGGCCGAATGACGAAGGACCGCATCCTCATCGATTCGACCAGCGGGAACACGGGTGTCGCGTACAGCCTCTACGGCGCCGCGCTCGGTTACCGGGTGGCGCTCGTCATGCCGAGCAACGTGAGCAAGCCGCGCAAAGACATCACGCAAGCGTTCGGCACCGAGCTCATCTTCAGCGACCCGATGGAAGGGAGCGACGGCGCCATCCGCCTCGTGAAGAAGGTCGTTGGAGAGAACCCGGAGAAGTACTTCTACCCCGACCAGTACAGCAACCCGAGCAACCCCAAGGCGCACTACCTCGGGACCGCCGCCGAGATCATCGACCAGGTCGGCGACGAGATCACGCACTTCGTCGCGGGCCTCGGGACGAGCGGCACTTGCATGGGGACAACGCGACGGATGCGCGAGCACCACCGCAAGGTGCACTGCGTGGCGGTCGAGCCGGCGGAAGCCCTCCACGGCCTTGAGGGCCTCAAGCACATGGCGAGCTCGATCGTCCCGCCCATTTTCGACGCGAACCTCCCGGACGAGATCCTGCCGGTCGGCACCGAAGATGGTTGGGACATGTCCGATCGCTTGGCGGAACAAGAAGGCCTCCACGTGGGTCACTCCACCGGAGCGAACGTGGCCGGCGCGGTTGTCATGGCGAAGCGCCTCGCCGCGGAGAAACGTGAGGGCTGCATCGTCGCGATCGCGTGTGATCGCGGAGACCGATACTTCGCGCCGATGAAGTGGGAGAAGCGTTATGTCTGGTGAGTCGACGAAAGCCTGGATCGCGGGAGACCTCGTCATTGATCGCGCGGTGCTCGCCGATATCGAAGCGCACGCCGTCGAGTGCTACCCCAAAGAGAGCTGCGGGCTGGTCTTCGGTCCGGCCGACGCCCCGCTCTCGCTCGACGAATCCCGGCGCGAAGAGAACCTGGCCGACAAGTACCACAAGCTCGACCCGGTACAGTTTCCGCGAACCGGGGAGACCTACTTCAAGCTTCATGAGAAGCGCGCGATGGACGCCATTGAGCAGGGCGAAGCGAACGGCCGACCGCTGAAGGTCATCTACCATTCACACTGCGACGCCGGCGCCTACTTCAGCGCCGAGGACTCGCAGACCTTCGCGTACAAAGGGCAGCTGATGTGGCCCTGCGCGTTCCTGGTCGTCAGCGTGGTCGACGGCATGGTCCGCGATCGAAAGCTCTGGGTTCACACCCCCGGAACGGACGCGTTCCACGAGTCCAGGATCACCATCTCCTAACGGCGCTTTTGCTCGTCAGGCGCCGCAAAAAGCCTCAGAAGCAGGACTCCGCCGCGCGCTCTTTAAAATGTTCAGTAGTAAGGCGGCCGCTCGCCGCGCTAGCGTAGCGGCTTATGAACCGGAATCGACGAGGGGCGTCATGAGCGAGGTCACGCGTTCGTTGGTCAAAGAGGGGCTGCTCAACAAGTCAAACCTCGGCGACATTCTGACGCTGGCCGCGGAGAACGAACACTTCACCGCGGTGGAGCTCCGCGATCGACGCGACCTCCCGGTCGGCGCGATTTTCTTGAAGGCGCACCAGGTCGTTCACGTTGAGCCCGCTGTTCCGGACGCGCGGACGGCGTTCCGCGCGCTCATGCAGTCGAACAACCTGCTGACCTATCGCATCTACCGACTCGCGGAACGAAAGAGCTACGCGCGCGTGGATAGCCTTGGGCGACTCTTGGTCGAGTCAGCCGGCAACGCCAGTGACTCTGCTACGCGCCCCGCTGTCGAGCTGCCTCGACGCCCCGCCATGACGATGCAGGGACTCGACCCGCGCGCGGAGCCCGACGCGGCCGCTGAAGCGGAAACCGCGCCAGAGCCCGCCCCGCGCAAGCAGGTCACGCAAGAGTTCGCGGGGACGCCGACGGTGACCGATGACGCTGGGATGACTCAGGGTCTCCCGACGCCGACCGACACGACGCAGCGCACGACGCTCACCGGTGACCCGAGCGAGCAGAGCGCGCGCGCGTCCACCGCGCGGTACGACCAACCTGAGGCCGGCCCGTCCAAGACCATCCCATCTCTCCGAGAGCATCGACCCGCGAGCTCCCCAAGTATCGCTGCGCTCCCCGACACGGTCGCGGAGACGCCCGCCCCCACGGACCCCGCCCCCCCCAAGACAGAAGACAGGAAGAAGGCGATGCCGAGAACCTCGAGCGGCCACTTGATCACGATCTGCAGCCCCAAGGGAGGCGTCGGCAAGACCACGGTCTCGCTCAACCTCGCGGTGGCGATGGCGCGGCAACACCGCACGGTGATCTTGGCGGATGTCGATCCCAACGGCGATATCGCGTCGGCGCTCGACGCGCATGAGCGGATCGAGCGCGGGCTCTACGACGTGCTCGCGGGTGACGCCACGATCGACGACTGCCTGCGCGGAACCGCGCTTCCGAACCTTCGGGTGTTGCCGGCGCGCGGCAAACAAACCTCCATCGCTTCCCTCGACCCTGAGGTCGCGGCCGCGCGCCTCCCGGCGATGCTCGGCCGCCTCGCCCGCCCGGGAACGATCATCTTGCTCGACTGCCCGGCGGGGATGTTTGGTATCTCGCGCGCCGCGATGCGCTGCGCCACCCACGCGGTCGGCGTGCTTCAGGCCGAGAGCATCGCGAGCCGCTCGTTCGACATGCTGCTCAAGACCCAGGTCGCCGATCCCGACAGCCCCGAGCTGATCGGCGTCATCGTCAACATGTTCACCGCGCAGTCACAGCCTGCGTTTTCGGCCTTCCAAAAGGTCGCGCAGCAAGACGGCTACCGCACCTTCGACACGCCGGTGCCCCGCTCAGAGGTCTTCTCACGCGCCGCGGCGTTGGGACAACCCACCGCTGGCGCGGTCGGCGCCATCTTCGCGAGCCTCGCCGAAGAGATCATCGCGCGTCTCGGCATCTCGCGACCGCAAGCGATCACGACCGAACCCTTCCTCACGTGACTCTTGGAGGGTCTTTTTGTCGACCCTCCCCGAACTACGTCTCCAACGTACGTACAGGTCGGGTCTTGAGCACCGCGCTCGGGTGACGCCCCATGGCGGTCTCCAGTCGCTCGATGGACGACTCGGGCCAGCTCGCGCGCTTTTCGGTTTCGACGTGAACCTCGCTGAGGGTATCTGGCGGTAACCCTCGGACGAGCGAGATGAGCTTGTCGCCCTGATCAAAGCGCCCGCCCTGAAAGCGTGCGCGAAGAACGCGGAAGCGACCCGCCCCGTCCTTGTCGAGCGTGTAGGTCCACCCTTTGTGTTTTGTGAACGTGACCTGCTTGCTGTCCAAGACCCGCACGCGCTTCCAGTCGCTGCGACTGTGCTCCATCAACATCGCGGTGGTCTCGACGGGGCGAGCGGTCAGCACCTGAAACTCGTCCAGTTGCGCGCCGACCTCGTCACGAAAGAGCCACGATGGCGGCGTCATGAGGAACGAGTCGTGAGCGGTCATGTGAACCGGCGTCACGTACCCGAGCACCTTCACGTTCTGAAACTGCGGCCCGAGCGGAGCGTCGATCCCGTCGTAAATGCTCAACGTCGTCAACGCGAACGGCGCGCCGGCCTGCCTGCCAAAGAACAGCAGGTCGACGTTGTGCAGCGCGCGCAGCGTGTCACGAACCGCTGGCGCGAGCCTCTCTGAGATCGCGCCGACGGATCCATAGAGCGTGATCTCTTCGATCATCGCCCACTCGCGACACGTCGCGGTGCGGTCTGCCGACTCCATACGCCGCCAGATCCCGTTCCCGCCCGCGAGGAAACCGCGCCGCCAGACCCGTCCCTTCGCGTGGAACAGAGGGTCGAGCGGCCCAGACCACTCCACCGCGTGCGTCTTCAGCAACGCCCTCTCTCGACGACTCGGAGGAGCGTCGCCGCGGCTCAACGCGAGCGAGATGTACTCGCCCCGTGGGTCTCCCTTGGCAGAGAGGAAGTCGGCGTAGACGAGGCGCGGAGCGTCTTCGGAGAGCGCTCCATACACGCGTTCGAAGAGCTCTTCGGCGCTCTGCTTCTGGCGCGCTTCGTCCGCAAAGGCGTCCAGACTCGCTCGCGCGGTCTCGCTCAGCGGAGCCGCCTTCGCTCGCGTCTCCAAGGTCCGCAGGTCATTCTTCACGCGGGACTGCAACGTGCTTCCGTACCGCATCTCGCGAGTCGCGATGGTCTTGAGGCGCGGGACGCTGCGCGGATCTCGATGCAACTTAAGAACGCGAAGCATCGCGTTGTAGAGCGGGTAAGCGGTGCTCGATTTGTACGGGACGCTCGTGAGGATATCTGTCAGCACCCGCGCGATACGCGGGTCGGCCGGGAACGACGACAGCTCTTTGACCCAGTCGCGGGCGTCCATCTGTTTCGGCGGCCACGGAGTCGCGAGCAACGCCGGGAGGTCGGTCGGGTCGTGGTTCACGGCCACGGCGAGCCAGTTCGCGCGCTGCTCCCTTTTCGTTCGCCCCTGGATCGCATCGCGAGGCAGTCGCGCGCTTAAGGCGTCGACCAAATCAGCGATCGCGGGATGTCGAGTCAGACGCCAAGCGACAACCAGAGCATCACGCGCTTCCCCCACCTCTCCCGATCGATACGCCGCGGCCGCCCGTGACAGCAGCTCTTCGGCCGACTGCTCCGCTCCGTCCTCATCCACTCCAAGAAGGTACCTGAACCGTGGCGGCGAGACTTGAGCGAAGCGAACGATGGGCAACGAGGAAAGCGAGCCGCCAGAAACGCGAAGGCCCAGAAACGCGAAAGCCTTCGGACCCGTGCTCCCGAGAGTTCGCAAAGCACCAGCAGATGGACGCAGGTGGGAGCAAGACTTGAGCGACGCGAACGATGGGCTGAATCGCCGAAGGCGAGAGGGCGCGAGTTGCCCCCCTCAACAACACAGCGCAGAAATATTGACCGTGTACTCCCGTGTTCACAGCATCGCCGGATGTGGGTACGTGTGAAC
Organism: uncultured bacterium; assembly: GCA_938024995.1. GTDB lineage: Bacteria > Myxococcota_A > Polyangia > Polyangiales > Houyiibacteriaceae > CALJDU01. The sequence continues at coordinate 179,810 of CALJDU010000045.1, read as the reverse complement.
GCGTTGCTGACCTTCTGCGCGGTCGTCGTATCTGCGTACGCGACCGCGCCTCCTCCGCCTCCCCGCGCGCCGACGGTTCCGCCGATCGCGGTTGACTCGCCAGACGACGACGATCCAATCGTGGACTACTCACGGAAACAAGACGCGCCGCACACCGCGCGGACTCGTCTCACGACCTACCGCGCCACGTTCTTCAACATGCACACGCACGAGCTGATGCCGGCTCCCCGCGCCGCGACGCTTCAGGAAGAAGAGGTCGCGTCCTTTCTGCGCTGTCGCGTGACCGGACACGAGAAAGCTGTCGCGGGTCGCGTGATCGACGTCGCGCTCGACATGGCGGAGCGCTTCGAGTCCGAGCAGATCCAAGTGATCAGCGGCTTCCGCTCACCGAAGTTCAACGAGATGCTCCGGAAGAAGGGTCGTCAGGTCGCGCGAAACAGTCACCACACGCTTGGTCAGGCGCTCGACTTTCGCATCCCCGGCGTCCCTGCAGAGCTCCTCGCGGCGACCGTCGAAGAGGTCCACGTCGGCGGCATCGGCACATACCGCGCGTCCGACTTCGTTCACGTGGACATCGGTCGCGACCGGCGCTGGCGCGGTCGCTGAGCGCCGACCGCTCTAGCGCGGTGCGGGCAGCGCGCCGGACTCCCGAAAGCGCCTGTAGTCCGCGAGGATCTGCCCGTGGTCAAAACAGAGCGTCTCGGGAAGCGCGTCGAGCGCGAACACCTTGGCATCGCTCGCGTCATCCGCGCCCACCGGCGTTCCCTCCGCGCGCCCAATGTAGACGACGGAGAGGTTGTGCTGCCGAGGGTCGCGCGATGGGTCGCTGTAGACTCCAAGGAGCGCGGTGAGCTCCACGACGAGCCCCGTCTCCTCCATGACCTCGCGACGCGCACCGTCCTCGACCCGTTCACCGTAGTCGATGAACCCACCGGGCAAGGCCCAGCCGCGCGGCTCGTTGCTGCGCTCGATCAAGACGATGCCGCCCTCCACTTCGACGATGACGTCGACCGTGGGATAGGGGTTGCGCGGATGGCCGCTCGAGGGAGACGACGCGTCGCTCGAGACGGAAGACACCTGCTTAGCGGCGGCGCTTCTTCTTGCCCTGGGTGCTGCGACCCTTGAACTTCTGCACGACCTCATCGGCACCATGACGGCGGCTCGCGCGGAGGCGCGCCTTCTTGCCGCGAAGGTCACGAAGGAAGTAGAGCTTCGCGCGACGCACGTGACCACGGGCGGTGATCTCGATGGTCTCGATGCGCGGGGAGTGGGCCGGGAAGATTCGCTCGACGCCCACGCCGTAGCTGACCTTGCGGACCGTGAAGGTCGCGCCGATGCCGCCGCTGTTGCGACGAATCACGACACCCTCGAATACCTGAATGCGCTCCTTCTCACCCTCACGGATACGGAAGTGCACTCGAACCGTGTCGCCGACGCGGAACGGGGGAAGCTCGCGCTTGTAGGCGGCCTCGATGGCTTCGATTTGTGGGGAGCTGGTGGTCATGGGGAATCCGGGGCGTCAAACGCCGTGGTAGTTGAACGGTGTTTTCGTTTGAAAACAGGCGCGCTTGCGGCCAAAACCGCAAAGGGACCGGGGGGTTAGCACGAGCCTAAACCGGCGTCAATCCTGAGGCGTCTCCCCGTCCCCGAGGAGCCGGTCCAAGATAATCGCGGCTGCCGTGCGAACAGACAAGTGATTGAAATCACCAGGCTTTCTCCGCGGACGAATCGGAGGAAGCTGAGCGTCGCAACGATCGAGCAAGTCATCTGTGAGTCCGTGGCCCGTCCCGAAGAGCAAGAGGACCGGTTCGTCACGGGTCCTTTTTCCAAGAGAAGCGAACGAGGTGAGCTCGCGATCATCCCGGGCCGCGGCGGTCGCCACCCACACCGGCGCTCGCCCTTCCCGCTCGACGATGTCGGCGTGCGCGTCATCGATGGAGGCCACCGCGGAGAACCTCGCGAACGCCGCGGCGCGGGTGGGGACGCGGACCTTCCCTGGTCCCTCGCGCCAGTGCCGCGCGATCCCGTCGACCAGCTCTCGCTGCGCGGTAATCGGCGTCACGATGTAGCAACGGGCGTCGTAGGTGGTCGTCATGCGCGCGAAGTCATGCACGTCGATGTTGGTGACCGCGGTGGTCACCACATCGCCACGGCGATCCCGGCATGGGTGATGAACGAGCGCGACATAGAGAGTCATGACTCCGGCTCCTCATGGGTTCGATTGGCCTCGGCGAGCTCGCGGAGAAACCGTTTGTCTTCATTGGTCAACGACGCGCGCTCAAGAAGGTCCGGGCGTCGCGTCTTCGTGCGGACAAGCGCTTGTTCGCGGCGCCACTTCGCGATCGCAGCGTGGTGACCCGAGAGGAGAATCGCGGGGACCTCTTCGTCTCGAAACACCTTCGGTCGCGTGTACTGCGGGTACTCCAGCAGGCCGCTTGAGTGCGACTCTTCAATCGCGGAGTCCGCGTTCCCCAGCACGCCAGGGAGCAAGCGCGCGGTCGCCTCGATGATCGTGAGCGCCGCGATCTCGCCGCCCAAGAGAACGAAGTCACCGAGCGACAGCTCCTCGTCGACATGCGGCCGGACGCGCTCGTCAAAACCTTCGTAGCGACCGCAAACCAAGGTGAGCGCGGGTTGTGTCACGAGTCGCTCCGCGATGGCTTGCGTAAAGGGCGTGCCTTGGGGCGTGAGGAGCACTTTGTGGCTCGGGCCGGCGCGATCCGCGTCGAGCGCCTCCAGCGACGATACGAGCGGCCCCGGCATCATGACCATCCCGCTCCCGCCTCCGTATGGAGCGTCGTCCACGCTGCGATGTCGGTCGGTGGTGTGGTCGCGCGGGTTCTTGGCGATGAGCTGAACGTGATCGCGCTCAATCGCTTTCTTGAGCAAACCGACCTCGGCCGCGGCGAGGATCTCCGGGAAGAGCGTGACGATTTCAAAGCGCACGCGTCACCTCCGCTCCGCCGATCGGTTCAACGCGTCGGCACATCATCAAAGCCGTGCAGGTGGAGCTTCCCGGCGTCGAGATCGATGTCCGCGATCCACTGCTCCAGCAGCGGCATCTCGCGCACCCCATCTCGAAACTGAACCACCGCGCACGCCGCCGAGGGATACTCGACGGTGTCCTTCACGACGCCGACCTCTTCGCCGTCACACCAAACGACGAGGCCGTGAAGATCGACGAGGTAAAACTCCCCCTCTTCGACCTCCGGCAGCTCGCTACGCGGGACCAGCACCTCGGTGCCGCGTAGCTCTTCAGCAGCTTCGCGAGAGTCGACGCCGCCGAGTCGGGCACGATAGAACTTCGGCCCGCGAGACGCTTTGATCGTCACGTCACGGGCAGGCCCGTTCTCAGGCTTCAAGGTCACCTTCTTGAAGCCCACAAGCAGGTCCGAGTCCGCGTTGTACGGATGAATGCGGACCTCCCCACGGACGCCGTGGGGCTTACTGATCACGCCGACGGCGATCTGCTCAGAAGCTTCGTCGTCAGGCATGAACGTTGACCGAGCGCGGGACGCGATGAAGCGTCACGGCGTGCTCACTCGAGGATGTCGAGAATGGGGCGCTTGTTCGCGTCCGCGCTGCCCACAACGAGCAGCTGTCGAATCGCGCGTGCGGTGCGCCCCTCCCGTCCGATCACTTTTCCGAGATCGTCGGGGGCAACGGAGAGTTCGTAGATCGTCGCGCGGTCGGCTTCGACGACGGTCACCTCGACGGAGTCGGGCTCGTCGACCAACGACCGCGCGAGGAACGCGACGAGTTCGCGCATCCGATCTACGACGTCACTCACGCTTCGACGGTCTCGGTGGTCGCGTCAGGAGTGGCTTCGGGAGCGGCGGGCGCCTCCGGAGCGGCCTCGGCGGGCGCGGTCGCTTCACCGGCGACAACAGCCTCGGTGATGGACTTGGTGGTCGCGGCGGCGGTCTTCGGGACGTACTTCTGACGGTAGTCCATCGGCTGCGTGCCGACTTCCTTCGCGTGCATCTTGACGACCTTCCTCACGCGGTCGGACATCTTCGCGCCCACACCGACCCAGTAGGAGAGGCGCTGGTGGTTAACGCGGGCCTCCGTGATCGGGCGACTGGGATCGTAGATCCCGATCTGCTCGATGAAGCTTCCGTCACGCGGGTTCTCCTTGTCGGTGACGACGAGGTGATAAAAGGGGCGCTTCTTGGCGCCACGTCGCGCGAGTCGAACCTTAACCATGAGATATCCTTCTTAAACCAATCCGCCCGAAGGCGCGGGTCGCTCTGTGTGGCTTCCCGAAAACTCGAAAAAACCCGCCGGGTGGGCGAGGGTGGCGGAAACTAGCTCCCGCGTTTTGCCGCGTCAAGTGGAGGACACCCCCCACCCTGCACGGCTCTTTTCGAGTGCTACAACCCACCGCGATGCGTTTTCCCCTGATCCCGCTCCTGTTCGTCCTCATCGCGTTCGCGATCACAGGCTGTCAGAGCTGCGGCACGGACGCGACGGATGTGACGGGCACCCCGGACCGTCCAGCCCCGCAATTTCGGCTCGTCGCGTTGACCGACCTGGCTGGATACCTTGAGCCTTGTGGCTGCACGAGCCGTCCACTCGGAGGGATCGACCGCATGGCAGCGCGCGTTCGAGCGCTTCGGGAGACCGGGATCCCCATGGCGTTCGTCGTCGCGGGAGACCTCCTGTACTCAGACGGGCACGACAACCATGGTCTGCAAAACGACCGTCAAGAGTCGCTTCGGGCCGATCTCATCGCGCAGATTCTTCACGAGCTTGAGGTCGACGCGATCGCGGTCGGTCCACACGATCTCGATCGCGGGCTTGATTCTCTTCGTGCGCTCGCACAAGAACACGAGCTGCCGCTGCTGTTCACGACCCGTGACGCCTCCCCTTCGATGTTCGCCTCGTCCATCATGAAGCCGCTCGGCGATCTCCAGCTGCGGATCACTGCGGACGCTGACCTTCAGCGAGACGGTCTCGAGACGCGGACCCCCGAGCTGCCCACCGCGGACCTGACCTTGGCGCTCTCCGTCGGCACCCGCCGCTTCGCGCGTTCCCTTCGCGCCGACTTCGTTCTTCAGGCCGGTCTCGATCGCGAAGAGGCGATCGCGCCGCAAGAGACTGACGATGGTTGGCTCTTTCACGCGGGGCGTCAGGGACAGGGCCTGCTCGTCGTGGATGTGTGGCGGACGTCGCCGGGCACGTTCGCCAACGTCAGCGCGTGGTCCCAAGCAAATGAGCGCGCGACGCTTGAAGCGGACATCGCCGAGCTTGAAGCACAGCTCCGCGAATGGGAGGCGGAGGGTCGTGACGAAGCGGACCTCGCGTCCCAGCGCGCGCGGCTGGCTCGCTTTCAGCGTGACCTCACCTCGCTCGAAACGCCGCGGGCGATCTCGGGCAACGCCTTCTCGGCCGAGCGCATCGACCTCGACCCTGACGCGCCACGAGACCCTAGCGCGCGAACACGGATCGAGGCGTATGACGTCCAGGTCAACGAACACAACCGAGAGGCGTTCGCCGACCGCGCTCCGCCACCGCCTCGCGAGGGCGAGCCTCACTACGTCGGCAACGCGCGCTGCAGCTCATGCCATGAGAGCGCGGCGCGCTGGTGGAATGGACACCCGCACGGTCACGCCTACTCAACCCTGACCGAGCGCAACAAGCAGTTTCATTTGGAGTGCGTCGGATGCCACGTCACGGGGTACGAACGCCCAGGTGGATCCACGGTCACGCACCACCTCGGGACCGCGCTCCAAAACGTCGGCTGCGAGACCTGCCATGGTCCTGGCAGCGCGCACGCCGAAGCGCCCGAGAGCGGCGCCATTCAGCGCGAGACCACCGAGCGCACCTGCACCGGCTGCCACAACGAAGAACACAGTGATCGATTCAACTACGAGGCGTACATGCGACTCGTGGTTGTGCCCGGCCACGGGCTACCTGAGGAAACGCCATGAACAACGTCCGACCCTTTCTCCTTCCCGCGAACCACGCCGCGGGGCTCTCGCTTCTGCTGCTGCTCGTGCTGTCGCTCTTCGGCTGCGGCGCGGTGACCCATCCCGCGACCTACGGTGACGAAGCGATGCCGTGGGGCGAGTCAGCGCCGATCCGTCCGCAGCTGACGACGACCACCTCGACAGCCGAAGCTCCGGTCGTCGAGACGGTCGAGACGGTCGAGACGGTTGAGACGGTCGAGACGGCGCAAACCGCACCCGCACCCGCCCCCGCACCTGCTCCCGTCGCGGCGGAGCCGCCCACGCCTCCGGTCGTGCAGCGAACGATCGTGACGCGACAAGCCCCCGCTCCCGCGCGCACGACAACGCGAACCACACCCGAGCCCGCGCCGACGCCGATTGCCCGGACCACAACCACGACGCGTACGCCCCCCGCACCTGCGCCTACGCCGCCCCGGACGACGCCCCCCCGCACGACGCCAACGGCAACGGTCACGACGACCCAGACGACGCGCACGACGCCCGCTCCGGCGCGCACCACGACGACCACGACCACGCGAACCGCCGCTCCTGCGATCACGCGAACGGCGGAGGCGGAGACGACGACGACGCGCACGACCCCAGCGACGACCCCAGCGACGACGACGCGAAGCGCTCCGGCGCGTGTCACAACCGTGACGACAGCGTCGACACAGACCACCGCGACGACCGAGACGACTCCGGACACAACTCCGGCCGCGCCGCCACCCGCCCCCGAGACGAGCGGCGAGTTCGCCGAAGGTCCCGCTCCCGCTCCAGAGACCCTGAACGTCCCCCCCGTTCGCGTACTCACCGGGCAGGCGAGCTTCTATCACGACTCGCTCGCCGGGAACCTCACCGCCAACGGCGAGACCTACAACCTCACGGATCGCACCGCCGCGAGCCGCGACCTTCCGTTCTGTACCGTCGTCCGCGTGGTCCGCGTCGACACCGACCAGAGCGTCATCGTCCGGATCAACGACCGCGGCCCGTTCGGAAACCGCGGACGGATCCTCGACCTCTCCAAGGCCGCCGCCCAGCTCTTGGAAATGGAAGAAGAAGGCGTCGTCCCGATTCGCGCGGAGGTTCTCCGCGAGGGGAGCGGCTGCACCTACCACCGCCGGTAGTTCAGCTTGCTAGAGCGCGACGAGCGGCTCTGCGATCACGGAACGAAGTCGCGCGCTTTCGGAGCGCGCCACGCTGAGGTCACGAAGCGCGCGCGCCACCGGATACTCCAGCGTGTAGCCGTAGCCGCCGTGGACCTGAAGCGCGTGGTCACAAGCCGCCTGCGCCGCCTCCGCCGCCAACAGCCGCGCGGTCGCGGCGTTCACCGCGCTGAGTTCGTGGGCCGCACGCGAGGTCGCGACCCGCGCGGCGTCCAGCCCCACTCGTGCGTCGGCGAGCTTCCACTGGATCGCCTGAAAGTCCGCGATCGGTCGTCGAAACTGACGACGCTCTTTGGCGTATGCGACCGCGGCCTCGAACGCCGACTCGGCGCGTCCCAACGCGAACGCAGCGAGCCCAAGGTCGGCCCACGGTCGCGCCCGGGTGGTCGCTCCTTCAAGCCGCGACGCGCCGGTGAGCGCGACGTCTCCACGACCGGCCGCGGGACAGGAGAGCGTCGCGACCGGTGTCACCTCCGCGCTCGCAGAGAGCTCATCTCCGACCACGAAATGAGCGGCATGCGTCGCGACCGCGGCGAGCGCACCGTCAGCCGACCATGAGACAAGCGCCCCCTCCGCCAGCGCTCGCTGCGCCGCTTCATCGGTCGACAACGCCGCCGCCGCCGGGCCCGCCATCATCGCGATCACCAGAGCCAGCGAACCGTCCTCGCGGGCGAGCTCTTCCACCGCCGCGACGTAGCTGGTCGCGCCGAGGCCGAGCCCACCGCGCGCTTCCGGAATCACGATCCCGCTGAGGCCGAGCTCTACCAGCGCGGCGACCTTCGGAACGTCCAGCGCGCCCTGCTCGTCTCGCTCGACCGCGCCTTCACGGAGCGCACGTCGCGCGAACTCCCGCACCATCTCTTGGACGTCGCGGGCGTCTCCCTCAAGTTGAAAGTTCATTGCGCGACCTCCTCTTCGGCGCCCTCATCGCCGGTCACGCTCGTCTCCACGTGTTGTTGCGCTCCAAAGGAGCTCGAAGGTGCACCACCGGTCTCGGCGGGGGAGGACGGCGCCACGACCGTCGGGCCCGCGCGGAAGCGTTGCTCGGGGCCCGGTCCCGCGTAGATCTGAATCGCGCGGAGCGGAGTCGTCCCCGCGGGCCTGAGGTCGTGCAGCGTGTTCTCCGGAACATAGGCGACAACGCCGGGACCGATCGTGAGCTGGCGGTCTCCAATCGTCATCTCGCCGCTGCCCGACAGGATGTAGAGCGCCTCGACGGAGCTCTCGTGTGCGTGGCTCCCGACGGCGAGGTCAGGAGCGCCGGCGAGGAGCGAGAGCGCGCCCAGCCTGGCGCCGTTGTCGGCGTCAAAGAGAATTCGAACCGCGAGCTTGCCCTCGGCGACTCGATGCTCCTCGAGCGCGCCGAAGTCACAGCGCACCAGGTTGTCAGTCGGGAGCGCGGTGCAGCCTGGCGCGGACAAGGCACCGCGCGCCGCGGTCCCGCCTGCGGGATCAAATACGTACGCGATCACCAGGTCCGAGGGCGCGAGCGCGCGAACCTCGGTCACCTCGGTGAGCCGCGCGGCGTCATCCGGTCGCAGTGGCCGCTCTTCCCCCTCAACGACAACAGAACCGCTCTCAAGAAACACGAACACATCACGGCAGGCGCCGCCACGCAGGGTCATTGAGGTGCCCTCGGCGAGCTGAGTTCGCGCAAAGGTCACCCGGTCCCCGCCCTCCATCGCGAGCGCTTGCGGCTGCGGGACATCGGCTGGCAGCGGAGCGACCTCGACAGGAGCGGTCGTGCTCCCGCAAGCCGTGAGGGAGGCGAGGAGAGACAACAAGAGCAGCCGCTGAGGTCGGTTCACGTCGGGAGCATGGCGCAAAGGCCCGCCGACGATCAACCGCGGCCGTCCCCTGGTGCCGTGGTCGCGATTCAAGTGTCGCGGTTCAGGTCGCGGTTCAGGTGATGGCGGCTCAGGTGGCCGCGGTTCAGGTGATGGCGGTTCAGGTGGCCGCGGTTCAGGTGATGGCGGTTCAGGTGATGGCGGTTCAGGTGGCCGCGGTTCAGGTGGTTGTGCCGCCGCAGCTGCTGCCGGAACCCGCGGTGCAACCAAAGCAGTGTCGGTCCGTCGCGATCTCGCGCGCCAGGAACGTCTCCACGTCGAAGCTCGCGATCGTCATGGTCTCGCCCCCGGCCCCCAGCGCGCGCGCCTCCATCTCGAGCATCTGGTTGAAGTCGCAGTCAAAGACGCGGCCGTCCCAGCCAACGGAGACCATCTCCTTGCACATCACTCCGCTGACCGCGAGCGGGTTGAACGCGCCGACCAACTTCTTCATGTACGACTCAAGGTTGTCTGTCTCGATGAGCCACTCGAGGTACCGACTGATCGGCATGTTCGTGATCGTGAAGAGCGAATCGAAACGCACGTCATGATTGCGGAGCAGCTCGCGCTTCCACTCTCGCTCGAGTGAAGCCTGTGACCCCGGCATGAACGCGCCGGCAGGGTTGGAGACGAGCACCAAGCGGCGCTTCGGGTCTCCTTGGCCGTAGCCGACCTCGTTGAGCCGACGCAGCCCGCGAATGCTCTTCTCGTAGACCCCCGCCCCGCGCTGCCGATCGGTGTGGGTCGCGCGGTAGTGCGGGAGCGAGCAGACGACCTCGACGTCGTGGTCGGCGAAGAAGGTCGGGAGGTCGTGGTGACTGCGGGTCTCCATGATGGTGAGGTTGCAGCGATCGATCACGTGCGCGCCGCGGTCACGACACTCCTCCACGAACCAACGGAAGTGGGGGTTGAGCTCTGGCGCGCCACCGGTGATATCGACGGTTGAGATCTTGGCCTGCTCGATCAACGCGAGGCAGTGCTCCATCGTTTGGCGCGTCATCACCTCCCGGCGGTCGGGGCCCGCGTCGACGTGACAGTGACGACAGGTCTGATTGCACATCTTGCCGACGTTCACCTGAAGGACGCTCAGCCCGCTCGGGCGGAGCGACGGCAGCGAGGCGTCACCGAGGGCCTTGTCGAAATCGATCATCGGGAGGCGCCGGAGCGCATCGCGTTGCGCCGATGGCGCGGCGAGAGTCGATCCACGCGCGCCGAGAGACTTGAGCACAGGGAGACCCATTACATGCTCAGCTTCGTCGCGTGGTTGCGCATCTGCACCCCGTGCACCAGCGCCGCGCCTCCTCGAATCGCCGCGGACACGTGAACCGCTTCCGTCATCTGATCGAGGTCCGCGCCCTTCTCGAGCGCATCTTTTGAATAGGCGTCGATGCAGTAAGGACACTGGACCGCGTGGGAAACCGCCAGCGCGATGAGGGACTTCTCGCGCGCCGAGAGCGCGCCGTCCTCAAACACCGCGCCGTACCAATCAAAGAACTTCTTCGCGAGCTCGGGCGCGTTTTCGCCGATCTGTCCGAACTTCCCGAGGTCTTCGGGCGCGTAATAGGTCTCGTCCGCCATGGCTCACGTATGCCATAGCCTGCCGAGATGGGTTAGCGCTCCGTGCGCATTCGCGGCCTATCTGCGCCCTGCAGCGAAGGACGCGAGAAGGTCCCAGCGCGCTGCTCGTACATGCTTGCCGCTTTTCTGACTTCCGGAGCACAGCTGGGTAGCGTCGCGAGGTGCAAGATGGCGCGCCCAGCCCGACCTACTCGCGCGCGTGTCCCACGTGCGGTCGGCGCTTCCGCGACTCGCACACCGTCTGCCCAGACGACGAGACCCCGCTCGGCGAGCGGACCCCCGACGATCCTCTCGTCGGAGAGATCGTCGCGAGCTCCTACCGGCTGCTCCGCGTGATCGCTCGCGGCGGCATGGGCCGACTCTACGAGGCGGAGCACACCCGTCTCCGCTCACGGGTGGTCGTCAAAGTGGTCCACGCGCACTACGCACATGACGACGGCGCGGTCGCGCGATTCGAACGGGAAGCGCTCGCGGCGAGTCGGGTGAGGAGCCGGCACGTGGTCGCGGTGCTGGACGTCGCGCGCGTGCACGACGGTCGACCGTGCATGGTGACCGAGAAGCTCGACGGCGAGGACCTCAAGTCGCGCCTCGATCGCGATCCCACCCTCCCCATCGCTGACGCGCTCCGCATCGCGCGCGAGGTCTGCGCCGGGCTCAAGGCCGCGCACACCCGACAGGTGATCCACCGCGACCTCAAACCGTCCAACGTCTTCCTCTGCGAAGAGGCAGGACAGGTCCACATAAAGCTCCTCGACTTCGGCGTCGCGAAGCTCATGGACGCGGCCGACCTCACGCAGACCGGCGCGGTCGTGGGCACTCCTGCGTACATGCCTCCCGAGCAAGCTGTCGGCTCCAAGAGCGTCAGCGTGCGCGCCGATGTCTACGGGGTGGGCGCGATCCTCTATCGCATGCTGACCGGTCACGCGCCTTACGTGGCGGGAACCGCCGCCGGGACGCTCGGGAAGCTCCTTCACGAAGCGCCAACGCCCGCGCGCGCCTACAACCCCTCGCTCGACGAACGGGTGGTCGCGGTGATGGAACGGGCGATGGCCCGCGACGCGCAAGATCGCTTCCCAGACGTTTTCGCCCTCGACGCGGCGCTCGCGCGGGTGACCGAAGAGCGGAGCGCCGAGCGGCTCACGCGTCGCGCTCCAGCGTCGTCTGATGCTCCTCGCGCGGAGCTGTCTCCAGGGGCGTTCGTGGGGCTGCTGATCGCGGCCGGGACGAGCGCAGGCATCGCGGTCGCTGAGCGCGGCCCGCTCCCGCTCGACACCGGATTCCGCGTCGGCTCCGTCGTCGCGGCGTTCGCGGCCGTCTTGCTCGCGTTCATGGCCACCTCGCGGCTCCGCGGTCGCTCGCTTCGCGCAGCGGTCGTCTCGTTTTTGGTGTGTTTCGCTTCGCTCGATTTGCTCGCGCGCGCAGGCGGCGTATGGCTTGACGCCGCGCTCGGCGCGACGGCGACGCTCACGATCGCGATCGCGCTCGTCGCTGGCGCGCTCGGCTACTGGGGCGAAGAGTCGCGCGGACAGACGCGTAAGCGAACCGTCAGCGGAGGCGATGGAACGCGAGCGCGCCGTTCTCGCGAGACACCACGGAGAACGGCACGAACACAAGCGCGCCGGCGCGGTCGATAACGCGACCCGCGAGGAAGAGCACGTCCCTCGCCCGAACGATCTCCGACAAGAGCGCCGCCGTCCCCTCCCCATCCTGCGCGATCGGAAGCGGGCGTGACTCCGCGTCGATCAAGACCAGCTGTTCGCCTTCGAACTCGCAGCGATTGGGCGCGACCAGCACGAACGGCTCGGTCAGCGCGGGGAACGACTTCAGGTCGTAGCGAAAACTGAACGCGAGCTCCTCGAACTCCGTGTTCGCGAGCTCGCCGAGCTCCCGAAACCGCCCCTCTCGCACTGTTGGAGACGCGGCGTATTGAAGGAGCCGAATCCGACGCGGGAGCGGTCCTTGCTCTACCTCCGCCAGGCCCACGCGGACATAGCGCGGGCAGCTCCCAACAGAGCTCTGCTGGTCGCGCGCGCGCTCCTCGACGAACACCTCGCCATCGCCGATGTGGGCGAGGTAGCGACGCTCGATGCTCGCCGGCTCCACCCCGTCGACCCACTCCCGGCCGACCTCCACCAATACGCGATCGTGGATCGTCTCGTAGACGCGCCCGCGATCCAGCCACGCGGAGAGGCGAACGCGTTCGTCCTCGGAGCGCGTTCCAGACCGCAGGTTCCCGACAAGACGAGAGGCGCCATCGAGGAGCCGGGCAACAACCGTGAGCTCATGCGTACGCAGCGCAAAGCGAAGGCGCCCGACGAACCGAGAAAGGCCGAGCGGGAGCGGTTCGCGCAACGAGGTGATCCGCTTTATCGCTTCTTTGACCGCGGGCGAGTCTTCCGCCTCATCGATCCCCGCGCGGATGATCGCGGTGAGCAGATCATCGAGCGCGTCGGCGACCGCGATGTCCGCGTTGGCGGCGGCGACAACGGTCGGCTTGGGCGCGGGAGCGACGCCGAGGTCGGCGCTCTCGAACGACAGGGTCGCGAGCAGCGCGCGAGCGGCCGCGATGTGTGCCCCGTCGGTCGCGCCATCGCTCGACACGCAGACGAGCTCGTCCTCGCGCGCTGTGACCACGACCAGCTCCTCTTTGCCGTCGCGACTAAGCTCAAAGGTGATGCGGCTGAGGCCCGCGGCCCGCATCGCCGCGACCGCGTCGAGATCACTCACGCGAGCCTCGGCGCGCGGCGGGAAGCCCGAGAGAGCGCTCGCGTCTTGGGATCATGGAGACGGTTTCGGCGGACATCCAGCTCGATACGAATCGAGCTCGGCGCGCGTCGCAGATCCATCGCGAGAACTTCGCCGATCAGTCCGCGCGCGACGTCGACTCGACCGTCGATCTCGAGCTCCTCTGCGCGCCTTAGGTACGCGAGCGCCATGGCGTGTGCATAGAGCGGGTTGCGCTCCACCCGCCTGCGGTCGCTCTCCGAGGCGCGCCGGAACGCGCTCAGCGCCTGAGCGTGTTGCTCCCGCCCCGAGTACGCCATCGCCATAGAGACCAGCGGAGCGCCCCAACCGGGTCGGCGCTCGGCGCTCGACTCGTACCGCTTGATCGCGGCTCCCATCGCGCCGAGGGCGAGCCACATGTGGCCGATCAAGAGGTCCCAGTACGCGCGAAACCCGAAGCGGGAGCGCTCCTTGGGCTCCTCTTCCCGCGCGGTCATCTCGACGCGCTCGACCTCTTCACCGCGTAGCTCCATCCGCGCGATGATCGCGCGTTCGGCTTCTTCGATCTCTGCGCGCAACGCGGGGACTCGCGTCTTGGCCGCCAGCTCCGCCAGGGGACCGAGCGCGCGCGCATCCGCGGTCCGGCCAAGCGTGCGGACCGCTTGCTCCACCACCGTGCGCTCTTCCGCTTGCAGGTGCTCCGCGACCGCGAGCGAGTCCTCGACCCCGAAGAGATCGGCGCTCGCCTCGAGCGCGCCAACGATCGTTCGCGGAGCGTCCGCCTCAACCAATACCGAGCGCACGTACTCCGCGCCGCGTCGATCCCCGGTGGCGCCGAGCGCGCCGGCCAGCGCGACCCGCTGCTCGTCGACCATCACGCGGTCGTACGCATCGACCAAGGCCCGGCTGACGCGTGGATCGTCGATGTGACCCAGCGCGCTCGCGGCGCTCATCCGGATACCAGGGTCTTGGTCGCGAAGCGCGGACACCAGCGCCGGGACGAGACGAGGGTCGCCGCCATAGCGCAACATCTCGACGAGCTCCCGTCGCGCGCCGGTCGTCGAAACACCATCGCCCCCTTCGATCACCGCGCCCAGATGGGCGCTGATGTCATCCGGGAGGTCGCGCACGCGAAGGAAGAGCTCGCCGCGGTGCTCCACGGGAAGCGACAGGATCGGGTCGTAGGGGTCGACGCCGTCCCAGAACTCTTCCAGCTGGATCTTGGCCGCACGCTTGCGCCACTGCTCACTCGCTGCACGAGCGCTCCGCCCTACCGCCCCGGGGAGCGACTCCCGCGCCTTCGACAGTTCATACGCGAGCGACGCGTCACGGATCGAGGTCAGCGTGTCCGTCGCGAGCCGCACCTGTTCGTTCGGGATGCCCTTCGGTTCCGCGAGCCGCTCGGAGAGACGCGTGAGCGCGGCACGGCGCTGGAGACGGGTGCCGGCGCGAAGAAAGCCAACCAAGGTCCGCAGGTCCTCGAGCTTGTCCATCGACGCGCCGTCGTCCGAACCCACGCGAACATGATCGACGGCGTCGGTCTTCGCAGACGCGTCGTCGCTCGGGGCGACGGGAGCGGGGTCACGCCGAGGTTGATGCGAGCCCACTTCCGCGAGCTCACACGCGAAGACGATTTGAACCAACGCGCGCGCCGCGTCCCGATCGCTCGCGTCGGCCATCCCGAGCGTCTGACGTACGTCCTCTTCGCCCTGTCCGAGCCCGCGCGCGAGACCCGCTCGCAGCTTGCTGAGGCGCGCTTCGCTCACGCCGCGTCTGCCTCACCGGTCTCGTGCACCATGAAGAGCCCGCGGTCGGTCGCGACCAAGAGCCCACCCGGAACGGGCGCTAGATCGAGCACGGCACCCGCGCGGGGCGACGACTCTCGCGCGTCAAAGAGCAACGCGTCTCCGTCCGGACCGCGCCGAATCACGACCTCGCCGGGCGCGTCTGGACGAAGCGACACCACGGTCTCGAGAACCGTTTCGCCTCCGCGCGTAAAGAGCCGCGCGGGCCCCATCCGCGGCAAGCCATCGAGCCGCGTGAAGGTCTTGCCGTCGTCTCGGCTGATCTGCCCGCCTGCAGGGTCACCCACCGCGCCCGCGACGAGCAGATCGCCTGCCACGTCGACGAAGTAATCGTCCGCGCGCGAGGTCAGCGGCACTGAGCGACCCACCCAGTGACGTCCCGAGTCTTCCGTACGCGTAATCATCGCCCCGGTCGCTGTGACGCAGAGCGCGACGAGGGACCCGTGCGAGCCCCGCGCGGCGACCACAGGCGATGGGAGGACCGGACCTTCCCAGGACTCGCCGAAGTCATCGCTCCGAAAGAGCGCTCCGCCCTGCACGCGCATCCACAAGCGGGACTGCTGCGCCGTGACAAAGCAAGGAGAGCACGGCGCAAAGCTTCGCCCGCGCCGCCATCGGTTCGCGGGCAGAAACGAGGCGCCGCCGTCGGTTGAGCGCCAGGTCCCCGACGCCGCTGTGCCGACGACCAGGACGTTCGCGAGCGCAGCCACGGAGGTGATCTCGCCGGCGGCCAGGCCCTCGGCGGGGAGCTCATGAAGCGCGCCCGCGCCCACGCGATACAGGCCTCCGGCGACGACGTACGCATCGCCTTCTTCGGTCGCGAAGAGAGAGTGAATCGGGGCGTCGAGCCCGAGGAACTGAACTTGCTGGGGAGCGCCGGGAGGCAGCGACTGCCCCGAGAGACGCGCCTCATGCTCAAAGCCGTAACCGCTCGAGTCGACCTCGCCGTCGAGCGCGAGATCGAGGTCGGCCGCGACCTCCTCTTCGTCTTCCTCGTCGCCGATTCGAGCGAGCGGCGGGAGCCCCGAGTCGTCGTCATCATCGCCAACGATCGTGAACTCATCTTCGACGCCGAGCTCGCCGTCGTCTTCCCGCACGGACGTCGTCTCCGTCGTTCCCTCGAAGTCATCTTCCCACTCGTCGAGCGAGGGCGCGTCGCTGTCCACGACGAGGCCGTACTCCGCGCCGTCCGCGTAGCCTTCCAAAAGGTCGAGATCGAGCGCCGCGGACTTGAGGTCACCGCCGTCGTGGGTCTCGTCGCTCGAGGAACCGAGGTCGAGGAACGACGCGGGATCCACGTCATCCTCCAGCCCCTCTTCGTCATCGAGCCCGACATTTTCATCACTCGAGAACTCGATCCCGGCGATCAGCGACTCCTCATCGGAAAAGAGCGGATCGTCATCACTGGCGCCCATCGGAGGCAGGTCCAACAGGAGGTCATCGAGGAGTTCGTCGTCGTTCATGGAAGGGGTCATCTGAAGTCTAGAGGGCGCGTGGCGCGAAGGCGATCCGTTGAGCAAAAGAAAGGTCGCGAAAAGCGCGCGAGTGAGTTTTCGCGACCTGCTAGGCGGGCGTTCGCCCCAGCGCCTTCATCACGGCCTGAAGGTCACCCCAGACCTGGCGCTTGAACTGCGGACTCCGGAGGAGGAACGCCGGGTGGTACGTCGGCATGACGGGGATCTTGTTCCACTCTCCCATTTTTCCTCGCCAGCCCCGCGCGCCGGGCTCGGTCAGGCCGAGATTCTCGGCGGCGCATCGTCCCAGGGCGACGATCATCTTGGGCTTCACGATCTCCAGCTGTCCAACCAAGAAGGGCTCGCACGCCTTGGCCTCGGCGAGCACAGGCGTGCGGTTCTCGGGCGGCCGGCACTTTACGACGTTGCAGATGTAGACCTCGCCTTTGCCGTAGCCCATGGCCTTCACCATCTTGTCGAGGAGCTCACCGGCGCGTCCGACGAAGGGGAGCCCTTGCTGATCCTCGTGGTACCCCGGCCCTTCCCCGACGAACGCGAGCTCAGCGTTGGGATTGCCGCGATGGAACACGGACTGGGTGCGACCTTGGTGAAGACCACAGGCGGTGCAGCGCGCGGCGTCGGACGCGAGGACCTCGAGAGAGACCGGCTCGACGGACGGCGCGGGCACAGGCGCGACCGGCTCCGTCTCTATCGGGGCGAGCTGAACACTCGACGGCGACAACCCGAAGGTGCCCCCGATCTCCTGCTCCCACGCAATCGCGGCGCCGATCTCCTTTGTGATCGCGAGGAGCTCGTCTTCGATCTCTTCTTGGCCCACCGTCTCGTGCCTCTCTCCCCGATTGGATCTCGCCGCTCTACGGCCGCGACCGTTGAAGAAACGGCCTTTGTGCCGCCGAACCGCTATGAAACGCCGTCTACAAGGCGCTCGTAGGGGTGTAAAGCCAGCGAGGGGCAACAGGTATACAGCAGAACCGGGAAAGACCCGTCCAACGGATGAACTGTTGACGGCACGCGGCCGCGATTTGTAGGGTCACTGATACCACTCAGCTTTTGGAGGTTTTGTGGCAGCGAGAGCCAGAGTGCTTGCAGCCGGCAATACACATGTCGGCATGAAGCGCAGCCACAACGAAGACAACTTCGCGGTGATTGAGGAAGACCATCTGTACGTCGTCGCCGACGGCATGGGCGGTCATGCCTCAGGGGAAGTCGCAAGCCAGATGGCGATCGACACCCTCCGCGAGTTCTTCCGGGCAACCAGTCAGGACCCCGAAGCGACTTGGCCATACAAAATGGACAAGTCGCGCGGCTACGAAGAGAACCGTTTGATCACGAGCATCAAGCTCGCGAATCTGCGTATCTACGAAGCGGCACAGCGGGATCCTAAACTTCGCGGGATGGGTACGACGTTCGTCGGGATGCTCATCGTGGATGATGGAGTGCTTGTCGCGCATGTGGGGGACTCGCGTCTCTACCGCATGCGGGAGGGCAAGCTTCATCAGCTGACAGAGGATCACTCCCTTCTGAACGACTACATCAAGATGAAGCGGCTCACGCCGGAGGAGATCGAGAACTTCCCGCACAAGAACGTCATCGTCCGGGCGTTGGGAATGAAGGAAACCGTCAAGGTCGACACTTCGCTCGATCGACCTCAGGCAGGCGATATCTACGTCCTGTGCAGCGATGGCCTCTGTGGTCCCGCGACGGACCAAGAGATCGAAGACATCGTCGCGGGGCACGAGCGGGACCTTCAAAAGACCGCCGACGCGCTCATCGACCGCGCCAACAACAACGGCGGTCCCGACAACGTGACCGTGGTGCTAACGAAGGTCATCGGGGTCGGCTGAGCCCGCCCTGCTTCGTTCGCGCGATGCGCCGTTCAGCTTCTGCTGGGCGGCGTTTTGCGTTGAGCGCGTTTGGCGTTGAATGAGCGTGAGCTCACTCGGGGATCCACTCGCCGTTGCTCTGCTGCTCTTCGCGGTGCGCCTCAATCATCTCTTGGAACGGGCCAGCGACGTCGGGATCAAACTGCGATGCTGAGCAGCGATTGATCTCTGCCATCGCGACCGCGTGCGGCAGCGCTTTTCGATAGGACCGGTCGCTCGTCATCGCGTCGTAGGTGTCGGCGACAGAAATGATCCGCGCCATGAGCGGGATGCCTGTCTTGGCGAGCCCGAGCGGATACCCGCACCCATCCCATCGCTCATGATGCAGGTGCACGCCAGGGATGAGCGGATGCAAAAACGAGATGGGCTCAAGGATGTCGCGCCCGTGCAGGGGGTGCTGCTTGAACACCTCGTACTCTTCTTGGGAGAGCTTGCCTGTCTTGTTGAGGTTCATGACGCAACCGATCTTGCCGATGTCATGCATCAGCGCGGACTGACGCACGATCTCGATGTCGCGGTCCCCAAGACCGAGCTTGATCCCCAGCAGCTGCGCGTAGTTCGCGACCCGCTCGGAGTGACCCGAGGTGTAGCGATCCATCTTGTCGATCGCGCTCGCCAAACCACGGATCGTCTGGCGAAAAGTCGCCTGGAGATCCTCATAGAGACGCGCGTTCTCGATCGCCGCGGACGCTCGGTTCGAGATGATGTGGAGGAGCTTTCGCTGGCCTTCGTCAAAGCGCTGAGAACGATGGCTCTCGACGCAGAGGAAGCCGACGACGCGGTCTCGCACGCGGAGCGGCGTGACCAAGAGCGACTCTGGGAGGTGGTCGACATCGACGTAGAAGTCGCGCGCGCGTTCCCCGTGACAGAGCAGCGGACGGTCCTCCGCGAAGTGCGTGAGCATCGCGTGCGTGTCGAACATTCCGCCGCGACGCGCTCGGCCGGTGGGGCCTACGACGAGACGACTGTTGAGCTCGCGACGGCGCTCGTAGTAGCCGTCACGTCCGTCCTCAAGCATCACCACGACCTGGTCCGCGAGCACTTCGTCGAGCGCCGCGTCGACCAGCGTCTCGACCACCTGATCGAGCGAGAGGCTCGCCGCGATAGCCTCGCTCACCTTGTAGAGCGAGAGCGACTCCTTGAGCCGGATGTTCTCCGCGCGAAGGCGACCACGCTCCAAGCCCCGACGGATCGTGTGGATCACTTCCTCCACCTTGAACGGCTTGAGGATGTAGTCGTAGGCGCCCTTCTTCATCGCGTCGATCGCGGTCTCGACCGTTCCGAAGCCAGTCATGATGATTGTGACCACCTGCGGGCTGTGCTTCTGAATGGCCGCGAGGAGCTCGATCCCGCCGAGGTTCGGCATCTTCAGGTCGCTCAAGACGAGATCGAAGCGCGCTCGCGAGAGCTCTCCGAGCGCTTCTTGACCGTCCTCCGCCGTGCGCACGTGGAAGCCCTCCATCGACAAAAAGTCAGCCAGGATTTCCCGGATGACCTTCTCGTCGTCGACGACCAGGAGCCGCGGCGCCTCTTCAAACGACTGCATAAGCGCGCACAAGGTACCAAGATTTTTCACGCGCAGGGCGGCGCATTGGCGTGTCGACGGGCCCGCTGAGCGACTAGAGCGCGTCCTCGTCCCGCTCTGGCTCCGCAAGTAGACCGAGTAGCTCTTCCGGGAAGGGAGAGACGTACTCCCGCGGTTGTCCATCGTCTGGATGCGGAATGACGAGTCGATGCGCGTGAAGCGCTTGCCGCGGGTGACCCAGCCGCGCCAAGAGCGCCGGGGTCATGCCGCTGTCGATGTGATCGAGGAAGGGCTGCGAACCATCTGGCCCGTAGAGCTTGTCGCCGACGATCGGGTGCCCGATGGACGCCAGGTGAACCCGGAGCTGGTGCTGGCGCCCGGTGTGCGGTCGAAGAGAGACGAGCGAGCGACGCGCGCGGCTCTCGAGCACCTCGTACTCCGTCCTCGCCTTCAGCCCGTCCTCCCGAACCTCCATCAGGATGTGGAGCCCTTCCCGCGCGGGTCCCATCGACGCCTGAATCGCGCCCGACGGGTCTGGCTTCCCCCGCACGATCGCGAGGTACTCCTTCTTTGGTTCCCGTCGCTCAAACGAACGCTTCAAGGCGCGCTCGGCTTCGCGGGTCTTTCCACAGATCACGACCCCGCTGGTCTCCTTGTCGAGACGATGCGCGAGCTGCGGCGCGTTCTCCTCGCCGTAGTTCTGCTTCATCAGCCAGAGCAAGGTGTTGCGGTGGTAGGTCGCGGTCGGGTGCATGGGGAGCCCCGCGGGCTTGTCGACCACGAGCACCGCGTCGTCTTCGTAGATGATCCCGTAAGTGGTCGGCGCGTCGGGCTCGTTCATCGGCGGGCGGACGATGAGCACCACCTCGCCGCGCTTGACCCGTTCGCTGGGTCGTCGCGGCGTTCCGTCTGCGCGGCGTCCACACGCCTTCACGATCTTCGCCGCGCGCGTACGGGAGAGCCGCGGGATCCGCGATTGAATGTAGCGATCCAGCCGCGTACCCGCGTGCTCCGGCGCCACGGTAAACGTGAGCAGGATCGAGTCTGGATGAGAGCCTTTGGGGAGCGGATGCACCGGCCCGCCAATTCAGCGCGTTCAGACCGCTCGCGCAAGTCCTCCTTGAGGTCCCCCTGTTACGATGCCGCCGAGTGAGCGCCCCGGACAAAGAGCCACGTCAACCCGACGTTGAAGTCGACGGCGAGCGACGTGAGCCTGAGACGACCGCGCGCGATGACCGCGCCGGCATCAGCGGAACCGCGGTGGGCCTCCTCATCCTCGCGTGCGCGACGCTGGCGGGCGGACCGCTCGTCCCGCTCACGGCCCCGAACGTGGTCTCGCCCAACGAAGACGTCGAGCGGCCCGTGCTCCCGGAGCTGGTCCAGGTAGAGCTTCGCGTGACCTCTGGGGAAGCGGCGGCCCCCTCGGCCGAGGCGCGCCTCTTCCCCGCGAACGTCGAAGACGGCGTCGGCGCGCTGGTGAACGCGAACACCGACCCTGAAGGCCGCGCCTCATTTAGCGATCTGGATCCTGGAACGTACCTCTTGGTCGTGGAGCTCGCCGAGCACCGGCGGTGGGCGCGAATGATCGATGTCCAGACGGACCTCATCGTCAACGCGGAGCTGCTCCAGCCTGCGTCGAAGATGACCGGCCGCGTCCTCTCCGCGACGGGCGAAGCGATCGAGGGCGCGTCGGTCCACGTCCGCCGACGCGCCCCCGACGCCGCCCCGGTCCCGTTCTCCGCCGAGACCGACGACGCCGGCGCGTTCGGGTTCGACACGCTCCACGCGGGCACGTACTCGGTTCGGATCGTGTATGGCGGGCTCCCCCCGGTCTTGCGCGACATCTTCATTCGACCCGGCGAGCCCTTTCACCTTCAGGTCGCGCTCGAGGCGACCTCGGTCATCGCGGGACGCGTGATCGATCGCGCGGGAGAGCCTGCCTCGGGGGCGAAAGTCATCCTCGCGGGGAGCGGCGTTTGGCCTCCGCGCGAACGGCGGACCGACGAGCGCGGCGAGTTCCGCTTCGATGACGTACCGACCGGCATCTATGAAGTGCGCGCGCATCGCGGCGCGACCGTCTCTCGACCTCGCGAAGGCCTGCGACTTGAGCCGGGAGGGTCCGCCTCCGTCACGCTGACGCTCGAACCAGGCGCGGTGCTCGTCGGAACCGTGACCGACGCGAACGACCAATCTCCGATCGAAGGCGCGGAGATCATCGTCTCCGAGCACGGAATCGCGATGCACCCACGTGTCGCCCGGACCGACGCGCTGGGTCAATTCCGCGTCGAGGGCCTCCGGCGACGCGGTCATCAAGTGAACGTCCGCGCGGATGGCTACGTCGTCGAGCCCCCGATCACCGCCGCGCCCTCCGAGCCTCTGGAGGTCACGCTGCGACCTGGAGGAACGGTCTCCGGAACGGTCTACGACGCGTACGATCGGCCCGTTCGCAACGCCCGGGTCGAGGTGCTCGGGCTCGCCGGCATCGGTCTCACGAACACCGCAGAGCGCTTCCGCGACTCCCTCTTTGAGCGACAGCTGCGCGGCCCGCTCGCCACCGCCGCCGGCGAGCTTGGTGTCACGATGGGCTCGGTTCCGCTCCTGCCCGTGTCCGGCGAGCACGTCCTCGGCATCACGACGGATGAAGAAGGAAAATTCGAGATCCGCGGGGTCGCGCCGGGCGAGATTCAGGTCCTGTGTCAGCACCGCGACAACGCGCCCGTCCTGAGCGAGCCGCACGCGCTCCGTCCGCGTGAGTCCCTTGAGCTCAGCCTCGTCATGCCGCGCGGAGCGACGATCCGCGGACGCGTCGTCGATGACCGCGGCTTCCCCCAAGGCGACATCATCGTCGAGCTGCGGGCGCAAGATGAGCACGCGCCACGAATGACCCTGGCGGGCCCTGACGGAACGTTCTCGTTTCGCGGCGCGCTCGGCGTCGTCATCCTCACCGCCCTGCCCCAAGGGAGAAGCGCGGCGCGGATGCGACTCGAGGTGGCATCCGGCCCCGACGTCGACGTCTCGCTGGTGCTCGGCGACCCGTCGGAGACGCTGCACGGGCGGGTCCGTGACGCCCGCGGCGATCCACTGGCCGATGTCCATGTTCGGATCCGCACCTTGAGCGCAGGCACCCCGCACCGCGCGAACACCAAGACCGGCGATGATGGGACGTTCTCCTTCGAGGGCCTCCCAGCGCCTCCCTACCGCGTCGAAGCAGACCACCCCGGTCACGCGCTCATGCGCGTCGAGCCTGTCGCGAGCACGCGCGACGAGCTCGAGATCACGCTGGAGGCCGGCGGAGCGGTGTCCGGGCGCGTGCTAGACGACTGGACCCGCGAGCCCATCCCAGCGGCGATGGTGGAGCTCGTGACCCGCGAAGACGATGTGTTCACGAGCGCCCGCACCGGCGCTGATGGTCGGTTCGCCTTATCGCGGGTGCCGATCGGCTCCTATGTCGCGAAGTTCGCCAGCGCGGACCATCTCCCGCGGGAGGTTGAGGTCGAGCTCAGCGAGGACCGCGGCGGCATCCGCGATGCCGACCTCGAGAATGTCTGGCTCGCGCCTGGTGGGAGCATCACGGGTGAGGTTCGGGACGCGCTGGGACGCGCGGTCAGCAGCGCGCGTGTGAGCATCTCGGGACGCGAGGAGTCTGTTCGAACCGACGTCGAGGGCGTCTTCACGCTCACGGGATTGTCGCCGGGCTACGTGTCGCTCGTGGTGAGCCACCCTCGCGCCGGACAGCTTGAGGAGCAGGTTTCGGTGCGCCAAGCGGAGCGGACCGAAGGGATCACGATCCGGCTGCCCGAGCGCTACGACGCTGCGGACGCAACGAGCGGGAGCGGGATCTCAGGCCTGCAGACCGGGGTGGCCGTTCGCGTGGGACGCGATGGCGAGAACATCGTCGTGCTCGCGACCGCGCGCTCCTCCAGAGCAGGTCGCTTCCTTCGGCGCGGCGACGTCATCCAATCGATCGACGGTGAACCCATCTTCGCGGTGGCACAGGCACGCGGTGCGTTGCGCGGCCCGGTGGGCGTTGAGGTTGTTCTCGTGGTCTCGCGACGCGGCCGGACGCGCCGGGTGGTCGCGCCGCGCGAACGTTACCGCCCGCGTTGGTGAGCAGTCACAACAGCTGCATCATCCACTGTCTCAAACGGAAGAAGCTCTGAGCTGATCGAGCTGCGAGATCGAGCTGCGAGATTGAGCGCTAGAAGATTCGCTCGGGGACATAGATGATGTCACCGGCCTGAAGCGGGAAGTCTTCGGACTGCCCGCGAGTGATGTCGCGAACGCGAACGCGGAAGCGTCGCAGCTCACCTTCGATGCGGCGCGTGATCACAGTGTCGTTCTGGGAGGCGAGCGCGGAGGCACCACCTGCTTGCTGAATCGCGTGGACCACGGTGAGCCCAGGGGCGATGGAGAACGTTCCAGGGTTTTTGACCGCGCCGACCACGGAGACCCGCTTCGACTGGTACTCCTGAACGAAGACGTTCACGTGCGGGTCCACCAAGAACTCGCCTTCGCGAAGGCGAACCGCGACCAGATCCGCGACCTCTTCTGGCTCCAGCCCGGCGACCTCGAGCTCACCCACAAACGGGAAGTCCACGCCGCCGTCGTTCGAGACGCGGAAGGTGCTGGAGAGCTCGTCCTCGCCCATGACGCGGACGTCGAAGACATCCCCAGGCCCAAGAGAGGTGTCGAGCACCGGAGCAGGAGGAGGGGTCGTCTGAGCGACCGGTCCGCCGCAGCCCACGCACAAGGATCCCACGCACAGGAATCCCACGGCCGCGGGGAGGAGCGCGGCGAAGAGTCGTACAGCGGAGGTCATCGGCGTATCAGTAGAAGGCGCGAACACCGAGGAAGGCGTCGAACTTGCTGAAGGCGCTCGGGGGGTCGAGCAAGCTGCCGGCGCCGCCGCCGCCGCTCCCTGCGATCCACTCGTAGTCCGTGAAGGAGGAGAGGTAGCCGAGCGTCGCGTTGATGCCGAGCCAATCAGTGATGCGGTACTCCGCGAAGAGGCTGAGCCGAAGTCGGATGTCGCTACGCTCGTCCTGGTTACCCGCCAACGTCACGCCATCGGGCGCCAGGCCGGAGCCGGTCTTGTCGAACGAGACGCTTCCGGAGGCTCCGATGAGGAACGAACCAGCGGCGATCATGCGGAACCGAAGGTAGATGGTGTCGAGCTTGGCGAAGCTGCCCAAGAAGCTCGGACGGAAGCGCCGCCGGTATCCAAACGAAAACGAAGAGGAGCCACGCGGCGTCCAGCGACCTTCGAGGTGCGCGTCGATGGACTGGTACTCGTCGAGGTTCGCGTTCTGCTGGAAGCCCGCGGTGTAGCCGGCCATCGCGGTGATCGCGAAGGTGCGTCCGATGGCACCGTTGACGCCAACGCGGCTCGTGACCGTGCGGTTGTCACCGACGAGCGTCGCAGGACCATCGGTCTCGCGAATGTAGTTTTGGAAGTTGACCTGGGTTTCGTGGATGATCGCGGTGCTCGGAAGGAAGCGCCAGTTCACCGTCAGTCGAATGCGATGCGTGATGCTGTTTCCGTAGTCGAAGACGTCATCCTCGAACCAGTCGAGGTTCGCTTCATAGCCGAGGCTTCCCGTGATGATGCGTCCGCGGGACTGAAGCTGAATCTCCGCACCCGCGAGGTTGCGGTCCCGCGCGAAGGTCGGGGCGCGACCTCCGGTAGACGGCTCGGTGAACGGCCGGATGCTGCGGTTGAACTCGTTGTAGACGCGGAAGGCAAAGACCCCGTCGGGGTTGATCGTCAGAGAGAACGACGCGTCCGCTTCAAGGTTGTTCCGCGCTCGGGTTCGGAAGTAGTGGTAGTACGAGGCGGAAGCACCGCCTCGGAACGCGAGCTTACGGCGACCGACGTTGTCATTGGTGGAAGAGCCCTCGCCTTCGTTACGTCGCTGGGCACCAAGGGTGGAGACCAAGAGATGGGCGGTGAGCCGCATGATCCCGTCACCCTGGGGCGACTCGTCTTCCAGGAAGACGTTGGTGTCGTAGCCAACTTCGGCGCCGAACCCGGGATGTAGCTCGAGGTTACCAATCCGGAAACCTGGGCCTTCAGCCCGCTGGCGATCCTCAAGCCAGCCGTTGCCGCCCACGACACGTCCCGACTGTGCGGACGCTAACGAGGGCACAAGCAGCGCGAGCGCGACCGACCAAGCAATGGAGCTTTTCGTCATTGTGTCTCTAAGTTTGCTTCGGTGCTTTGCGCGCCGAGTAGTAGCTAGATGGTTGCGCTAGCGGCAGGAGGAATCGCCGGGACAGGAATCGCCGGCACGAAGTCAATGTAGATCGCGTCATCGAGGGGCGTGTTCGCGTCGATGGTGGTGGTCACGCGCGTCGCGCTGGTCTCGTAGATGTCTTGGCCAACGCACTGGTTCGCCTGCTGCTCAAGCACGACGAACTTCTGACCAAGAACAACGATGACGGTGTACTCGTGGTTTCGGCGGCTGGTGTCCCCCGCCTCAACGGCGTCGCGAAGAGAAACGAGACGGCCATCGACCGTTCGAAGGTTCGCGTTCACCTGCGTGAGCTTGTCGTCGAGACAGGTCGCACGGATGATGTCGCTCTCGTTCCGCGCTTCGTTGAGCATGGAAGAGGAACGACGGCTCACCTGCATCCCGCGTTGCTGAATGCGCTCTGATTCGGTGAGTTGATCGGAGCCTGAGAGCGCTGCGCCCTGATCGACCTCAACCTCACCGTCCGGAGAAGGTTGGGGTTGGGGATCGGGAGCGGCGTCCTGCGCGTCAACTGACGCGAACTGTGGTCCGGCAAACCCAAAGCCACCTGCAGCGGCAAGCGCGCACGCGATCACAAGAGTGGAAAAACGTCTAATCATGCAAAAAACCCTGGGTTTGGTCGTCGGAGTATAGCCAGCGACTTACGCATGTCAACGGCCCGTTAGGGTGCGAAAACATTGAAGTTTGTGCCTCTACCTGACTGTTGCCCCAACCCTTCATGAGATTCACCAGAGGCGTGGAGTCCTTTCACGAAAGGTGCGCTTCGTTGAATTTTTCCAGCAACGCGGCACACCCAGAACGTAGCAAGAGAATGGCGGGTCTGCACACAAGAACACCAAAGATCATCCGAGCAGCCGATGGGGTGACGTCGGAATCGTACAAACAAAAACGGCCCGGGAGACCCGGGCCGCTTTTGTTTTGTGTGGTGTCGACCGCTAGTTCTGCGGAGCGAACACGAACGGGTAACGGAACTGAACGCTGCCACCATCGGGACCCGGGTTGAAGCGGAACCGGCGGACCGTGCGGACAACGCAGTTCGCCACTGCAGGGCTGCCCGTTGTGTTTTCGCTCGCACGTGCTGCAGAGACGGTTCCACGCTCCACGATCGTGAACTGGACGGTGACCTTGCCAGCTAGGGTCGGGTTCCGGCGGAGCTCGTTCTCATAGCAGCGCTGAATCGCGCGAAGACGCGCACGGATCTGACGCTGAACGAGTCGCGCGTCGAAGTCACCGGAACCCCCAATGTCACCACCACCCATTCCCAGGTTGATGCGACCACGAATCCGGCGCTCGACGATCACCTCGCCTTCGGACGCAGCCATTCCGCCGCCGCCCATTCCGCCTTGGAGACTGCCGAGCCGTCCGCGCTGACCTGAGCCGCCACCCGATCGCGATCGAAGGGCACCTGAGCTGCGGTCCGCGACGCCGACGCTTCCAGCCTGCGCCATGACGTCTTCCGCGCTGCCCGTGACCGCACCGCCCGCGAGAACATCGGCGAGCGCACCGCCCTCATCACTGAGGGCACCGATCAGCATGGCTTCCGCTTGGGCAGCTGCTTCCTGGACGATCCGGGCGCGAGCTTCCGCGCTCGCGGCAGGGTCGGAACGACCCGTGTCACCGCCGCTCGCCTGCTTGGTCGGACGCTTGGTTGGAGTGGGCGTCGCCTCCGCCTCTTCTTCTTCGGGCTCCTCGCCCTCTTCGTCTGTCGCCTCAACCTCTTCCGGCTCTTCCGGTGGCGTCGGCTCATCGAAGAACAGCTCGGCGAGCCGCTCCGGGTAGGCGTTCATGTCGTTGTCGATCTCCCAGTCCGCGTTCTCGAGATAGATCACGAAACCGAAGAAGGTCATGTAGGAGAGGACAACGAAAGCGGTGAAGAGCCAGTCGATGCTCTTCACGAAACCGCCACGCGCCGCGGCCGGAAGCTGTGGACGCGGAGTGATCGGGGGCGGCGGGACAAAGCTAAAGAGGAGCTGCGTATCGCCGATGACGATCTTGCCGCGGGACGTGTCGCCGAGCTTGATCTGGTAGCTCCCGCCCGACTTTCGAGCGAGACCAGAGCGCTTGATGTCCGCGAGCTTCTTCGCCGGAGAATCGCCAGGAGAGGTGCTCGGGAGACCCACGCGGCCCCTCATCTCCTCGGTGAAGTTGAGGATGTACTCGTTGTTCACGAGCTGAAAGAGCTGGAACTTCGCAGGAAGCCCCTTCGCATTGACGATGATGTGGTTCCGCTCAGACGGACCGACGAGAACCGTCTCCCGCTTCCGGATCACCTTCGTCTCGACGATCTTTCCGTTTTGGATCACGCCGATCCGCAAGACCTTGGGACCGCCAGCAGGTGCGCGTTGCACTGCCGCCATCGCCTGAGTCATCGCGCCCGGTCGGTTCGCGCCCGGTTTGTTTTGTTGTTGGCTCATCGCCTGAATTCCAGTTGCCTGAGTTCCAAAAGTGCCTGTGCTCGAGTGCCCCCGCTCTCGATTTGAGGAGGACCACAGTCACAAAAATGAGAGGTGAAGGTGGGACATCCGAAGTTCTCGAAAGTTCCGACCTTTCGACGGCAAGCTAGCACAGTCTCCGAAGAGTGGCGCTGTTCACAGACCGTCGCTCTCCCCAACCAGCCGCTCGAGTCGGCCGATGTCTCCCTCGAGATACTCCCGAAGGCGGAGAAGCGCGCGTCGCTGGCCCTTCAGCTGCCGAAAGAGCGGACGTCGGACCGCGCTCATTAACACGGTTCCGCCAAAACCCAGGACTACCGAGATCATCGCGGCGGTGTTCGCCTCCCGGTCAATGACCCCGGCCGCGAGTGCGCGGAGTGGGTGCGATCCGTACCGGGCCCAGCCAATGAATCCGAGCGCGCCCAACAACCCAAGACCCGTCGAGACACTCGTCATGGTTCTCAACGTCCGGCGGATCTGCCCATTCCGGAACAGCGCGTCAGCGATCCCTTCCATCGGCTCATCGCTGCGCACGATTTCCAGCACCAACGAAGGCGCGATCTTCTTTGAGGGGGTCCACCCGTGCCGGATCCGCCGCACGATCTCGTCTTCATCGACGGTGAACGCGAACTGTGTCACGCGCACCACCTCGCGCGTCAGCGCGATCAGCACAAACGCTTGGAACGCGTGAAAGACCGACACTCAGTGAGTCAGAAAGGGTCGCGGCGAACGCTTCGAACGATGTCGCGGACGAAGCTCGTGCGCAGATCGAGGACCTCGTAGCCGATGTTCGACCGGTTCAAGATGTAGAACGCGTTCGGCTTCTGGACTCGACCCTCGATCCGGATCTCTTCGAGCTGAATGACTCGGGGGGCGCCACGGCCCCGCTGCGCCTGTGCGGACTGTGGCGCCACAAGAACGAACAACGCCGCGGCGATCAGGCAACCAAAAATGAGCTTCATGTTCATCAGAAAGGCCGACGGTTCACGCTGCGGACGACGCGGCGCGCGAACTCTTGCTTGGGGAGCGGACGAGCGCCGTCACGAACCGTGGGGCGAGCGGCGACCACGGTCACGCCGGGCGTCGGTCGCGTCGCGGTGACGACCTCAGGAGGAAGCTGGATGGGCTGCGCGTTCGCGGACTCGGTGAAGAGAACCAGCGAGGCAATCACGGCGAGCGCAAACGTGAACTTCATACGATTCATTCTGCGCCACCCTCTTCGTCTCCGCCAGCGGCGGCATCATCATCACCACCGCCATCGCCGCCGTCACCGTCACCGCCGTCGCCACCGCCCTCGGCGGCTTCGCGGGCTTCACGCTCGGCGCGCTCCGCGTCACGCTCGCGACGTCGGGTCACGCGCTTAATCTGACGCTCAAGATCGGTGAGGTATTGAACTGAAGGGTCCTCACGAGGCAAGCGTGGTCCCATCAGATCGCGGTACCGGCGGAACTCTTCGGACGCCTTCTGCAGCGACGTCAGATCGTCGAGCCCCGGGTACTCCTCACCCGCCGACATGTACATCAGCGCGAGACCGTAGTGCGCCTGCGCGAGGTTCCCATCCATCCCAAGCGCGCGGTCGTAGGTGGACTTGGCCTTCTCCCACTGCTTGGTGGAGCGGTACGCCTCGGCGAGGTTCAGGTGAACCGGAACGAGCGACGGCGCGAGCCGCTGGGCCGCCTCAAAGTTCTGGACGGCTTCCGTGTAGTTGCCCCCAGCGAGCTGCTGGATGCCCAGCGCCATCCGTGCCTCGGCATAGTCGGGGCGAAGCTGAACCGCGCGTGAGAACTCTTCCATCGCCAAGCGCAAACCGTTCGGCTGCTCGCGGAGCATCGTCCCCTTGATGAAGTGAAGCTGCGCATCGTTGTCATCAATCGAGAGCGCCTGATCGAGGATCGTCTTCGCGAGCTCCGTTCGGCCCTGCGCCAAGCTGGCCTTCACCAACGCGGTCAACGAAGGAACGTGACGCTCGTCGCAACGCAGCGCACGACGCGCCGCTGCGAAGGCATCTTCGTAGCGCTGCATCCGAACGAGCACCTCGGCGTAGAGCGCCTGGAGCTCGAGGTTCGTCGGGTTCGCGCGAGCCAACGGGGAGATGAACGAGAGCGCGTCTCCTGGCGAGCGGCGACGCACGTGAATCGTGATCACTCCCTCGGCGGCACGCTCATAGTCGGGCTGAATGCGAAGCGCCTGACGGTAGAACTCAAGCGCTTGGTTTTCACGTCCCGCGCGGTCCGCCAACACCCCGAGGTTGTAGGCGGCCTTGAAGGCGTTGCGATCCGAGGCGAGCGCCGACTGGAACGCTGCGCGCGCGGCGTCGATGTTCCCCGCGCCCGCTTCACGTGTGCCCTGGTCGAACGAGCTCTGGGCGGACCCGGACATCGGCTGTCGATCTGGACGACGGCACTGCTCCGCGCGGGTCGCGCCCCACGGACTCGGCCCCTCCGACGCCCCCGTCTCGGTTCCAGTCTCCGTGGGGGTCTCGGCGACGACCGGCTCACCCACTTCTTCTTCGTCCCACTCGTCCGGCTCGACTGTTCCGGGCGGTCGCTCAAGCGTCGTGGTTGGGGTCTCGCCTCCGGATGTTCCGGTCGACGCGGTCTCGGTTCCGCTGCCCTCTTCGCTACCACCGCACGACGCGAGCACGAGCCCAAGCGCGGTCACGCTGATGGCGATCACCGAGGCGTTCGTCGCGGCGTGGAGGAAGTGCTTCGCGAAGCGCTTCATGATGGGTCTCGTTTCCAGTGTGGTGTCGGCCATGTGCTCTTCGGAGGTCATGTCGGCGTGCTCCGTGCTCATCAGTTCGCCAACGTCGGCGGCGCCACGCCGGCTTCAATCGTGAGGGACTGACCTCGCGGGCTCCGCGCGAACTCGCCCGGGGTGTAGGCCTGGAAGCTCGAGTCGGCGGCTTGCGCCTGCGCGACGCACTCGGCGATTCGCTCGTCGCCGTAAGCCTGCAAACGGTCGATCGCGATCTGGGTGTACTCGTTGTCGATGTTGCCGACGCGAGCCGCGCGGGAAGCGAGCGCATAACGCGCGACCGCGAAGCACTCGACGGGACGAACGCGCTCATCAAGGAGCTGACGAACGCGGTCCTCGACCTGCACGCGGATGTCTTCGCGCGCGTACTCGTCGACGCGACGAAGCTGTCGGGCCATGTCTTGGGGCATGACGAAGGGCGCGTTCAGGATCGCGCGGGCGAGAACTTCGTAGACGCGACCCTGGCGAACGTACGCCGCGATCGTCCAGGACGGTGCGCGGTACGCGGGGATCGGATCGTAGCCATCGGCGAGGTTCTTCGCGCGGCGCGCCCCATCATCGATCTGCGTCGTCAACGCGGTGACGTAGGCCTCCATGCTGCGCGGGTTGCGGACCGTGATCTCGAAGCTCTCAAAGCTCTCCATCCCGGAGTCCACGATGAGGAAGCGCGCGTTGGCGGCGTACTCCGCGGCGAGCGACCCCGGCGGCTGACCCGAACGCGCGAACGCTTGCACAACGTCGTTGAGCGCAGAGGAGTACTCGCGCGTTTGGCGCTGCTTCTTCCGCGCTTCGGCGATGCGCCAGTACGACTGAACGACCAGCTCGCCTGCCTCGGAGTCACGCTCATAACGTGAGATGAACTCACGCATGCCGCGGATGGTGCCGTTCCAATTCTCCTGCTCGTACGCCATCTCAGCGATGCGGTAGAGCGCGCGCCGCTTGACGCCGGGGTCGTCGACCGTCTCGTACACGCGTCGGTAGTAGCGCGTCGCTTCGCTATAACGACCGAGGTTCTCGTAGATGACCGCGGTGTTGATCAGCGCGCTCTCTCGGTTGTTCTGGATGTCTGGGTTGCGCGAACGAGCGAAGCGCTGGTTGTCGACGAGGACCCGGTAGTTCTCAACCGCGCGCTCAAAGTTGAAACCGCGGTTCGCGTTGTAGGCGACCTTGAAGTAGGCGTTCGCGACGATCGAGTCGAGCTTCTCTTGCTCATCGAGATCGCTCGACGTCCGGGGTCCGACCTCGTCGATGATCCGCTGGTAGAGCGAGGCCGCCGAGTCAAAGCGCTGGGTCTGCTCCAGTGACTCCGCGGCGTACTCAAGCGCGATCGGGCTCTGGTTGTTGCCTGGGTTTCGGTTGACGGCTTCGACCAGCATCGTCGCGGCCTGCTCATAGAGCGGGGTCCGCGCTTCGCCTTCCGCCTCGCGGGCTTCGTTGTACTTCGCGAGCGCGTCCTGGAACTCCAGCGCGGTCAAATCGTCGAGCGCCGAGCAACAGTGGCTGCCCGCGTTCTCGGAGCTGTCGCAGAACGACTTGAGGGCTTCCCCGCGCGGACACGCGCCAGTTCCAAAAGTACAGCTTCGGCTCTGCAGCTCGGTCGCGAGTCGACGAACCTCTTCCATCTGATTGAGCGCGATGGCCATCTCGCGAAGGCTCTCCCACGCGACGAGACCCGTCTGGTCGGCGATGTCGCCAGAGCAACGCTCGTTGTAGATGCGCTCGAAGCGTTCCTTCGCCTGCGGCCAGTAGCCATACTGGTAGAGCAAGACCGCGTTGTTGTAGTCGTAGGGCGCGCGGACACCTTCTTGGTCACGCGCTTCGGGAACGCGTGCGATGTACATCTCGCGCGCTTGGGCGATCCGCTGAACCAGCTCTGGCATCTGCTCGGGACGAACCTGCGGGGGCGTCCCCTGGGGCTCCGGTGCTTCGGTGCGAAGGGTGATCTCACCGCTGGCTTCCTTCTGCTGAAGGATCTTCTTGAGCGCCTCGACCACCCGACGCGCGGACTCGGAGAGGTGGGTGTCGTCGAGGTTGGAGTCGCGCACCGCGGCGTACTGCTGTGCCGCTTCTTCATAGCGCTGTGACCAGTAGAGCGCGTCCGCCAAGTTGTACTGAAGCTCGTACGCTTGTGGGTTGTTCGGGTAGGCCTCGAGGTAGCCGCGGTAGGCGTCAGCGGCGAGGCCGTACGACTCACTCGCTTCGGAGCACTTACGAAGCGCGGCTTCCGGATCGGACGCGCCGAGCGCGCGACAATCCGCGCGTAAACGCTGCGCGCTCGTGTGATGGAAAATCGCGGTCGCGATCAACGCTTTCTCAGCGAGCTCCTCGGCGTCACGCTGCTCGCTCGGGTGGTCGACGTTCTCGTTCCACCAGTCGCTGCCTTCACGGAAACGGCTGAGCTCGGAACGCGCGGCGACAGCTTCACTGAAGTCGTTGTGACGATCGTGCGCGGTCGCGATTTGGGAGGTCACCTGCGGCGCGATGTGATGATTCGGCCAGCGATCAAGAAGCAGTCGCCAGACCTCGATCGCGTCTGGGAACTTAGCCTCGTCGAAGTAGACCTGGCCGAGCTGGTAGTAGACCTCGGGCGTCCAGTCCTGATCTTGCGGGAGCAGCTCGGGATCTTGAATCCGGACAATGCCGCGCGGCGCACCTTCGTTGGTGTCAACGATCGCGTTCTCGTTCCAGTCATCGTACGCGAACGCGATGCCAAGATACTGAAGCGCCTCCGGACGAAGCTCCGAACCACCGCGCCCGGTGCGCTGTAGCTCATCGTCGGACCACTGAATCAAGCGCGCGAAGTGCTGAATCGCTTCCGGGTACTTGCTCGCGCGGTAGTACGCCCAGGCCACCTTGTAGAGGGCGAGGTTGTAGTTCCGGTCGTCTCGGTTTTGGAGAATCCGGTTGTACGCGCTGATGGAGTTCTCAAGCGCATGGTCGTCCGTGTAGTCGTCGAAGTGGAACTCACCCACGCGGAACCAGGTCTCGCTGAGGAACTGCGCGTTCTCCTGGACCGGGGTGCACTCCGCGTACGGGTCGAGATATGGCGCGGGCGGGAGCTCGGGGTCGAGCTCACCGTCACCGTCGAGATCGAGCGCAGGGTGCTCAGAGTTGTCGACCTCTTCGTCGATCTCTTCGTCCGAGCCGGGCGGCGGCGCGTCTGGGTCGTATTGGTACTTGTTCGCGCAGACCAAGTTGAGCCACGCCATGCGGGCTTCTTCCGCGCGGCCCATCTCGTTCAGGCAGTAGCCGATGAGGTAGAACACGCCGTCACGTCGACGGTAGTCCGTGAAGGTACGGACGAGGCTCTGGTAGAGACGGATGGTCGGATCGAAGTCGGGCGTATCCGGCAGGTCGGCGTCCGCGTTCTCATCACCCGCGTCGCGTGCTTCTTCTGCGCGGTCGTAGATCTCTTGGAACTGAATCGCGCTCCGCTCGAAGTAGAGCTCGCCCAACCGGAACATCGCGTCGGGCGTGTAGGTCGGGTCGTTTGGGTAACGGCGAATGAAGCGCTCGAACTGACGGATCGCGCGGTCTCGCGCGTCGTTCATCAAGCCTTCTTCGGCGCGGACCTGACGTGCGTACCACTGGTCTCGGGTACGGCGCTGACGAAGGTACTCGCGGCGCACCATGGACACGACGGTGTCGCGATAGGAACCACCACGCTTGGTGAAGCGCTCGACCTCGGCTTCCATCTCGCGAAGCGCGGCAAGCTGAGCCGCGCTCGGCGCGGGGCGGTCGTCGACGATGCGGGTGTCATCGGTCTCGAGGAACGACGGCAGCGCGACGTCTTCGGTGCCTTGCCACGGCGTCGCGGCAGCAGCGGCCGCGGCAGCAGCGGCCGCGGCGTCATCGGGGGGCGCTGCAGCAGCGGGCGCCGCAGCAGCGGCCGCGGCAGCGGCGGCCGCGGCGTCATCAGTGGCCCCCGCAGGGTCCGGTGCTTCCGCAGGAGCCGCAGCGGCGGCAGCGTTGGCGGCGGCCGCGGCAGCGTTGGCGGCGGCTTCATCTTCTGGCGCGCCGATCACCGGAGCGTCTTGTGCGGAGACGGCGAAGGTCGCCCCCAGTGACAGGACGAGAGAGCAGAGCGTGAGCTTGTGAGCTGACTTCATGATCACTCCTCCCCTTCGTCGTCGGTCGACTCATCCATGATGTCGCGGAACTCATCGTCGAGCGCTTGAATATCGCGGGAGCGTTCACGTGTGAGCATGTCAACGCGCGAGCGGTGCTCCTCGCGGCGGGCCCAAGCGACGTCGATGAGACCAACGTCTGCGCGAAGCACGAGATCGTAAAAACGATCACGAACCCGGTTGAAGTTCTCGTAGGTCACGGCGCCGACGACTTCCTCAGTCTCTCCTTCGAGAGACGCGATCGCGGCGCGGTAGCCGTCGAGCTTCTGGCTCTCTTCGGCGATCACGCGCTCCATGTTGGCAACGCGCTCCGAGACGACCTGATCGATCTGACGATCGCGTGTGTCGAGCTGGCTCTCGATGCCGGTGATGCGGGAGAACAGGCGATCGGTCTCGCTGCGCCCGCCGCCGCTGAGCTCGCGCTCGCGGTCGATCAAACGGCGGTACTCGTCACGAAGACGATCGTCACGCTGGTAGCGAACATCACCCACGCCGACCTGAATCCGGCCCACTTCGATGCCGCGCTCAAGCTGCTCGATCTGCTCACGGTACTGCTCGACCGCCGACTGCTGCGCGCGAAGCTCCGCGCGAACGGCGTCCAAGTTGTCCTGCTGTTCCGCCGTGTCAGCCACGAAGCGCTCTGTGGCAACAATCCGCGCCTCGAGTCCCATCACCTCGACCCGCATCTCGTTGAGGTCGCGGTTGAGTCGACGGTAACGGTTCAGGAGCTGGTCATCACGCGAGATGAAGTCGTCATCCGACGTGGGCATCCCGCCGAGCGCACGCTCGATGCGGCGCCGACGCTCGCGGACCTGGCCCAGTTCACCGTTGGCGGCGGCGGGGTTCTGTCGCGCCTCGATCGTGATGAGCCGCTGACGGAGCCGCGCGAGACGGTTCCGGTACGCGGTGGTCTGCTCGCGCTGTCCGCGGAGGTCAGGGAAAATCGTGACGCGGCTCGGCGCGGTCAACGCTGCGTTGAGCCGAAGGATGAGGTCGTGGGTCTCGGCGACCATTTGGCGGGCTTGCGAGAGGTCGGACAACACGGTCAACGCGCGATCAAAGTCGCCCTCGAGCACGACCCAACGGCGCGCGCTCTCCGGAAGGAAATCGTTCACGTCGAAGTCGTCCATGTTCTCGCGAACGAGGCCACGGAAGTAGGAGTGGAGGTTGCCCTCGTGG
The DNA here is from genome assembly GCA_938024995.1 of uncultured bacterium. Lineage (GTDB taxonomy): Bacteria > Myxococcota_A > Polyangia > Polyangiales > Houyiibacteriaceae > CALJDU01. Next base: position 143,134 of record CALJDU010000045.1, on the reverse strand, counting down.
TCGCGACGAATCTGCTCGAGCTCGCGGTAGACCGGGCCGAACTCACGACGAACGTTCCGGAAGACTTCTTCGGCGCCGTCTTCTTCCGAGCAGACCTCTTCGCCCTCGGCGTTGGTCATGCATGTACGGCCGTAGCGACCGTTTCGAAGCAAGAGGTTGCCGCGGAGCACCTTGGCGTCGGGGATGTAGTGACTGTCCGGCGCGGCGACCGAGAGGACCTCGAGCGCGCGCTCGGCACGTGTCGAGTCGCCAAGCCGAATGTAGACCCAGGCGATCTCGTAAAGCGCAGTGTCGAAGCTGCTCGAGGTACGCGGCACCGCTTGGTAGGCCTCGACCGCTTGATCGAGCTGATCGGTCTCGTAGTAGAGCCTGCCCAACGCGAGCTGCGTGAGGTCCGTGACCTCTCGCTGCTCGGGCGTCTCCGGTTGCGTGCGGAGCACCTGTCGGAAGGCCTCGATGGCCTGCGGGTACTCACCGCGCAGCGTGTGAATGACTCCGATGAAGTAGCGCGCCTGGAGGAAGTACTCGCCGCCGGACTGCACCGCTTCGAACGCGCGTCGGGACTCATCGAGCATGGACGTGTTCACGGTCGCGGAGCCGCCCACGACCTCGTCGTCGTCGGGGACCGCGCGGTTGTAGAGGTACTTTGCGCGGAAGTACGCGGTGGTCGCGCCGATCTCGGAAGGAGGGAGCTGACTGAGCCGCTGGAAGTAAGAGTCGACGTCATCGAAGTCGCGGATGCGGATCGCGATCTCGATCAAACGGCCGAGGGAACGCTGGACGAACGGACGGAACGTCGCGTTGTTGGCGTTGTCGATGATCGTCTTGTAGCGAGTGCGGGCGCCCAGGAGATCGCGCGCCTGGAAGAGCGACTCGCCCAACAGGAACATCGCGTCGGGATAGGCGCGGTGGCTCGCGTGGTTCTCCACGATGTCCGTGAAAATGATGCTCGCGCGAAGGTAGTCGCGGAGGCGGTAAAAGAGCTCGCCGTCGGTGAGGCGCTCTTCCACGTAAGTCGGGCTTCGTTGCGTGGTCTGGCGGAGGGGCTCGCGAACGAGCGCGGCGACCTCACCGTCAATCTCGGTAAGCTCACTGCCGACACGTGGCACCTCTTGCGCGTGCGCAGGCGTGGCGGCGGAGAGCACGAGCATGAGCACCGCGCTGGACGAAACAAAAGACGAACAAGCAAACAAGCGAAGGGACGTCAGGTGAGATGTCAGGAAGCCCGTGGGGCTTCGTTGGTCTCTCTCTCCATCACGCTCCGGATCTTCACGTCGGGATACGATTCCGGAGTTCACGTCACTGGCCCCCGGTGGTCTCCGCCGAGCGGCTCGAGCGCTCATCAACACGCTCGATGTACCGGATGGCGGGGCGCTCCTCGAGCGGAGCGGTCGGACCGCCCTTCTCGTAGCCGACCACCCGCAAGGTCACCGCGCGTCCTTCCGGCGCCGTGAAGGAGTAGTTTGACCGCACCTTGAAACGGTAGCCCTTGAGGTAGGAGAAGATGCCGTAGCCGTGGCCGCGGTACTCCAGGTTCACCGTGAGCGTGTGCTCTCCAGGAACAATGCTGCCGTTGAAGATCTGGAACTCATCCTGCTCTCCAAGCTCACCTTCTTCGTCGGCGCGGTTGAAGATGGGCGCGCCGTCCAAAGCGTAGACCGCCTTCACGAGACGGTACGAAGACGACATCCGGTTCTCATGAATGAGGACCGCTTGTGCACCTGCAACGACACCCTGAAGCACCGTCTCCGCGAGGAGCGAAAGACGCGCCTTTGAGCGGAAGATTTGCTCCTTCAATTCATCAATGCGCTGCTCCAGATCACGGAGGCGGACCGCATACGTTCCTGCGTCAATCTCGGCATCCGAAGCCGCGGTGTTCGTCGTCGCGCCGTCCGTTCCGCCAACCGGAGCAACGGGTGGTGCTTCGGAAGCCGTGTCGGCGGCGGCGGCGGCGGCTCCTGCGGCCGCATCACTCGCGGCGCCCGCAGCGTCGTCCGCGGTTCCGGCGGGATCCGCCATCGCTTCGCCAACATCCGCGACGTCCTGACCCATCGCAGGTGTAGTCGCGAACACAGCGACCGAAAGAAAGAAGGAGAGACCGAAGCTCGGAAGCGCAAAGCGCATTGTCATCACCTGTGATTTGTCAGGGGGCGCACACGGCCCGAACGGAACTCGACGGGCATTCCGCCGTCCGTTGCTTGAAAAGAAGAAATTACTCAACCCAAAGTGGTACGAGCAAAAACGATTCCGAGGCGGTATAGCAACGCCGAAAATGGACGTCAACGCACCTTTAAGGCGTTGGTTTTCCCGAAAAACCAAGTAATATCCGTCAAGTGTGAGTGGTCGAACCCACATCGGTAGCACCTGAGGCTGATCTCCTTTTCCGTGAACTCCAGTTCGCTACAATCGCCACCGATGACACACCTGTCGCAGTCACGTGGAGCGCGTCCGACGCCGTTCAACAGACCGATTGGTGGTGTGGTGCGTCTACGAAAGAGACGGGTTCCATGACGGATGCCCGGGACCTTTCCCTCACCGACTCCAGTGACGAACAACTCATTGCCGCATTTAATGAAGGAGATGCCGAGGCTTTCGCTGAGATCTTGCGTCGATACCGCCGGCCGATCTTCAACTTCATTTTGCGCTCTGTCCGCAACATTGAAAAAGCGGAGGACCTTCAACAAGAGGTCTTCCTCCGGGTCGTCCAGCGGTCGGACCAGTTTGAAGGAAAATCCAAATTTTCAACATGGCTGTACACCATCGCAAGAAATCTCTGCATCGACATGAGCCGCAAGATGGTTCACAGGCGCCACGCGTCCTTGGACGCACCGGTCCGCGCAGATGAAGGCTCCGCGCCGTTGGTCGACCGGATCGCCTCGACCGAACTCGAGACCGATCGACGCGCGACCTCCAACCATCTCCAGTCGGAGATCGCGCACGCCGTGGAAGCCCTCCCCGACCTTCAACGAGAGGTCTTCGTCCTGCGACATGTGCAGGGCATGTCGTTCAAAGAGATCGCGCGCGTCGTCGATGCGTCAGAGAACACTGTGAAGAGCCGGATGCGCTACGCGCTGACACGTTTGCAGCAAGCCCTCGCCGAGTACCGCGAGTACGCGCACCAGCTAAAGTAATGATGGCCCCCCGCCACAAGATCCTCCCCCGATGAACTGCACCGAATGCGAAGAGCTGCTGATCGATCTCCTCTACGAGGAGCTCGATGACCTGCGTGCCCAAGCGGTCACGGCGAAGCTCGCGGACTGTCCCGAGTGCCAGGCAAAGTTTGACGCGCTCCAGCAGGTGCACGGTGCGCTCGGCGGATTCGAAGTGGTTGAGCCGCCCGGTCATCTCGACGACATCATCATGAAGGCGGCACGTCTCAAGGCGACGCAGAACGCAGAGCGCGCGGTGCAAGCAACGCCCCGAGAGGAACCTGCGCCGACCCTCACCGACCGCTTCTTGGCGGGCATTCGTTCCCTCGTCGCCGGTCCTCAGTTCGCGATGGCGACGGTGATGATGCTCGTGGTCGCGCTCGGGGTCTGGTACGTGCCGCGCGATTCCGACGCACCGCTGGGAGACACGGCGTTGATCATCGATCCGGATGGTGAAGCCGCGCCCAGCCACGCCCGCGGCGGGGGGCTCACGGTCGCCCGCAACGACGAGCCCGAAGCGATCGAAGAAGCGGAGAGCGAAGAAGAGAGCGAAGAAGGTGGTGAACACGTCGCCGCGGCCGGGCTCGCGCGCGAGTCGCACGAAGCCGAGCGTGCCCGACTCGCCAACGAAGACCGCGACAGGGCGGACAGCCTGAACGTGGACACGCCCCCCGCGCTCGAACCAGCCGCTGCACGAGTCGCGCGTACCCGATCAGCCCGACCGTCAGACGCGACGCGCCCGTCCGGAGAGCCGCGCGGCCGCGTGGAGGCCAACGATGGGGATACCGATCGGAATGCTGAGCGAGCCACCGGTGGACGCGTGATCGACGACGCGTTGAGGAGCGAGACTCGCGTGGCGGAAGCGCGGGCTCGCGACGAAGCGCGGGGTGTGGAGTTCCAGAGCGCACCGCTCTCGGCGGCGGCGGAAGAAGTCTCGGGCGACACCCGAACCGCGTCGCTCGAAGACTCCCTCGACAGCGCGCTCGGTGGGGCGATGGAAGGCTCCATCGGCGGCTCGATGGGAGCGGGTGGTGGAGCGGGTGGTAGCGAGCAGTGGGCTCCTTCGCAGGCCCCGCCAAGCGAGCGCGCCGCCGCGCAGGTCGCGACGACGACTCGCGCTTCCCGAACGAGCAGCGCGGCGAACGCCGCGGACAGCGTAATGACCGCGAGCGCCATGAGCGCGCCTCCGCCCTCCGCCCGCGAGACCACTCGCGGAGCGACGCCGTACCAACGCGGCATCGAGAGCTATCGCGCGGGCAACTACGACGACGCGATCGAGAACCTGAGCGCGGCCGTCGCGCGCCCTGGTTCATCGACCCGCTTCGTGCCGAGCGCCCTTCATCACCTCGCCCGAAGCCACCGAAGCAACGGCGCGTGCCGTGATGCGGTACGTCACTACCAGTCGCTCTTCACGCGCTTCCCGCAATACGCGCAGACGCCGCAAGCGCTCATCGAGGCGGCGAACTGCCAGCGACGCTTGGGTCGCTACTCAACCGCGCGCACGTTGCTCACGCGGGCGGAACGATTCGAGACCACACGCGCAGCTGCGCGTCGTGAGCTGGCGCGCCTCGACACGATCGACGCTGCCCGCCGGCGACAGATGCGGCGCGCGCCGTCCGCGGAGAGCTTCGAGGCCGCCGAAGCGTTCTAACGACGCATCGCGCCGCGGCCTCAGCGGCTACTCGGTGGTTGACGGCGTCCGGCGCCGGAACCAGCTCATCGATTTGATCGCTAGCCCAAGGTGATGAAGCGCGAGGTCCAGTGCGTCGGAAAATCGGTCGACACGATCCGCGTGCTCTTGGCTTCGCAGGACGGGGTGGTCACCCACGAACACGCAACGCGCGCCGAGCATCTTCGCGGTCTCGTCCACCGTGAGCGCCGCGAAGACCGGACGCTCGTCATCGTCGGGAAAGCCCGCGACGTCCACGATCGCAGCGCGCGCGTCGGCCTTAAACAAGACGCGACCAAACCGCTCCGTCAGCTCCGTCACCGCGTCCGCTTCCAATGGCCCGCGGATGAAGAGCGCGTAACACCGCTCCGCGACCAACACGATCGGCGCTGCCTCAACGCGCGCCTGCGTCGCTTCCGTGGTGAGTCGATCTTCCCGACCGCGCGCGTACCCTTCCGCGAACACGCTCACCAGTTGACGATCGAGGCGTTCAGGAACCGGAACCTCCGCGCGCACGAGCCGGAGCAGCTCGGGCACCAATGCGGTCGCGGTCGTCGGGGTCGCGCCCAGCTCCGCGACGCGGCGCCCCAGCAGCTGCGTCATCGCGAGGCTCTCGTGGTGAGAGAGCGCGAGCTCGTCCGCTTCGCGCGACTCGCCCGCGAACACCAAGGCGTGGATCGCCGGTCCCGCTTCGGTCGCCACCTCACTCGCGAGCGCGCGCTCCTCCGCGAAGGGCGCGAGCGTCCGGTAGCGCTCCTCGAACGCTTCGCGGATCCGCGCCGCTTGAGCCGCGTACGGCTCGTCTTCTTCGGGCTCACGCGCGACCACGTCTCGACTCTAGCAACGCCCCCGCCGGGGACCGAAAAGAAGAGCAGACAGGACGCCGTTTTTGGGCGCTCTCCGTGAGCGTGATACCAGGAAGACATGGCGATCATCGTTCAAAAGTACGGCGGGAGCTCCGTCGCGAACGTCGCGAAAATGGGCAAAGTCGCGGAGCGGGTCGTCGCGACGCGCAACGCTGGTCACGACGTCGTCGTGGTCATCTCCGCGATGGGCAAGACCACCGACCAGCTCCTCGCGCTCGCGCGGGAGGTCGACGAGAGCCCGCCCCGCCGCGAGCTCGACATGCTCTTGAGCACAGGGGAGCGGATCTCGATGGCGCTGATGTCGATGGCGATTCAGAAACGCGGTTGCGACGCGATCTCATTCACCGGGTCGCAGAGCGGCTTGATCACGAACGACCGACACTTCGACGCGCGCATCATCGACGTCCGCCCGCACCGTGTGGAAGACGAGCTCGCGCGGGGACGCGTCGTCATCATCGCGGGCTACCAGGGCATGAGCTACAAGCGCGAGATCACGACCCTCGGCCGCGGCGGAAGCGACACCACCGCGCTCGCGATGGCGGCCGCGCTCGGCGCGGAGCGCGCCGAGATCTACAGCGACGTCGACGGCGTCTACTCCGCCGATCCACGGGAGGTCAAAGGCGCGCACCATCTCAAAGAGATCGGTTACGAGGAGATGCAGAACCTCGCCGAGTCTGGTGCGAAGGTCTTGCACGCGCGCGCGGTCGAGTTCGCCCGCGAGGCCAAGATCGCGATCCACGCGCGCTCGACATTCGATGAGAGCGCGTCTCCGAAGCGGACGCTCATCCACGAAATCGGCGCGAGCTCCGGACCGCGCGCCGTGACCTCCCAGCGCGATCTCGCGATCGTGGAAGGCGACGCGACGCTGCTCGAACGCGCGACCTCCGCTGGCGTGTCTCCGCGCCGGATCGAGCTCCAAGATTCGCGCGTGCGCTTCGAGGTCGCCCAAGGGAGCGCGACCGGTTGGACCGAGCTCCACAACGGGCTCGTCGAGGGCGGCGCGGTGGTCACTTCAAATATGGCGCGGGTCACGGTCGTCGGCAGCGGACTCCTCACCGACGCGGTTCTCTCTCGCGCGCACACCACGCTCGCGCCCTTCTCTCCCGCGCGGGTCGACTTCACGCCCATGCTCCTGAGCGCGGTCGTTGACGAGTCGTCTCGCGCGTCCTGCGTCGCCGCGCTACACGCCGCGCTTCTCGAGTAGGCCCGACTGCAGACGCTCCGCGGACCTGGTATACCCGGCCATGGCCACGATCCTGGTCGTCGACGACGAGAAAAACATCCGCCGGACGCTCCGCATGGTGCTCGAGGGCGAGGGCTTCTCCGTAGAGGACGCGGGGACCGCGGAAGAGGGCCTCGAGAAGGTCGAGGCTGGCGGGATCGACCTCGTCATTCTCGACATCCGCCTCCCGTCGATGAGCGGGCTGGACGCGCTTCAGGCGCTGCGCGCGCGGCCGGAGACCCGTCACCTCCCGGTCTTGATGATCTCCGGCCACGCGTCCGTCGCGGAGGCGGTCGGCGCGGTCCAGCAAGGCGCTACCGACTTCTTTGAGAAGCCGCTCGATCGGGATCGCGTCCTGGTCTCGGTGCGCAACGCCTTGAAGACCTGGCAGCTCGAGCGCGAGGTCCGGCTCCTGCGCGCGGACGCGGAACAGCGCTACGAAATGATCGGCGAGAGCGACGCGATCAAGACGCTCTTCGGACAACTGGAGAAGGTCGCGCCGACCAGTGGCCGAGTGATGATCACCGGAGAGAGCGGAACCGGCAAAGAGCTCATCGCGCGCGCGCTTCACAAGCTCAGCCCACGCCACGCGCAGGCGTTCGTGAAAGTGAACTGCGCGGCCATCCCCGCAGAGCTGATCGAGAGCGAGCTCTTTGGACATGAGCGGGGCGCGTTCACCGGCGCGCACGGCCGCAAGAAGGGGCTCTTCGAAGTCGCTCACGAGGGCACCCTCTTCCTCGACGAGATCGGTGACATGAGCGCGTCGGCGCAAGCCAAGGTTCTCCGCGCGCTTCAGAGCGGGGAGATCTCGCGGGTAGGAGGCGGGACCAGCATCGCGGTCGACGTGCGCGTAGTCGCCGCGACCAACAAAGACCTCGAGCTCGAGGTGGCGGAGGGACGCTTCCGCGAGGACCTCTTCTTCCGCCTCAACGTCGTCCCGCTCAGCAGCCCTCCGCTCCGCGAGCGACGCGACGACATCCCGCTCCTCGTCCGCGCGTTCCTTCGCGAGTTCTGCCAAGCGAACGGGTTCCGGGAAAAGCCCATCGACGCAGACGTGCTCAGCTCGCTCTGCAAGCGGCCTTGGCCTGGGAACATCCGCGAGCTCAAGAACGTCGTGGAGCGGATGGCGATCCTCTCCGGCGCCCGGATCACGATGGAGGACGTGCCGACGCCGACGCGTCTCAGCGATCCCGAAGTTACGCTGCCGGTCGGAGGCGAGATGACGCTCAAGGAGTACCGCGAACACGCGGAGCGCGAGTTCATCCTCGCGATGCTCAATGAGTGCGACTGGAACATCTCCAAAGCGGCCGGGCGCCTCGGCGTAGAGCGAACCAACTTGCACAAGAAGATGCGCGGCCACGGGATCCGGCGCGAAGACCGCCCGCGGCAGGGAGAAGCGAAGTGAAAGAATTCCTCGGCAACCTCGTGAAGCTCGCGGTCATCGTCGGGCTCGGTTACCTCTTCTTTTTTGTCTCGCTCGGCGACAAGACGCCTTTCCGTCACGCGATGGCTTGGGTTCAATCCGATGAGGCGAAGGAGATCGGTCGCGAGGCAGGAGAAGCCGCGGACCGTATCGGCGACCATCTCGAGGACCAAGTCGCCGCGCACCTCGCGCCCGATGGGGGCTTCCCGGACGGCGGCGTCTTGGGACACGTCGAGCGACGCATCGGCGAGCGAATCGATGAGCGCATCGAGGAGGGGATCGACCGCGGGAGCGAGCGGCTGCGCGAAGAAGTCCAAGATCGGACCGGGCTCAACCTCGGGATGGGCGCGCCCGCCCCGCCCACGCCGTAGCGCCACGATCGAGACGAGCTGTTCTCAAAATTCGGGCGTCGCCAGAGCTGCTCTCAAAATTCGGGCGTCGCCAGAGCATCAGAGTTGCGTGGATGGTGACGAAGTCGATGCACAGCATCTTCGAGGACGGAAGACGGTCTGGCGTCGCTCGATTTTTGAGAACAGCGAGACTACTCGTTCTCTGGACCGCTCTTCGGTGTCTCGCGGCGGCGTTTCTTCCACTCCTCGACGAACTCCCAGTCCGCGATCACGCCTTTGCGGATCAGCAACGTGAGGAGGGTCGCGAAGAGCGAATCAAAGCTGGCGTCGCGCAGAATCTCAGAGACGTCCTGTCCTTGATGCCTCGCCATAAGCGCGGCGATCAGGTCCGCGGCCGTCAGCTGCTCGGCCGCGGGGACCTCGGTCGACGAGGTCGGCAAGCGCACCTTGGTTCCGTCGAGGAGCGTGATCGTTCGCATGCGCGTCGGGCGCGGAAGCGTCACGTCGATCTCGCGATCCTCGACCGCCGTTGATTCGGCCTCGTTCGCTGCTTCATCCACGTCGGCGTCCAGGTCGCCCCTGTCCAAGTGAGCGACCGGCGCGATATCCAGCTTCGCCTCGTGCTCCGCGGCTTCCTTCGCGAGGGTCCGCAACGACGGCAGCGTCTCCGAGGTCGCGCTCGGCGCCGGCGCGGTCACGTTCGTGATCACCTCGCGATCGAAGCGCCCCTTCTTCTCAGCGGCCAAGGCGTCGTCGAGTTCATCTGCGAGTTCATCCAGCTCCGACGTAAGCTGTGCGTCGTGCTCCCCGGTCGGCTCGACGTTGTTGTGAAGCTTGCGCTCGGTTTGGCTTCCCGCGAGCGGGGGCAGCGCTTCGAGCGACTCGTCTTCCGCGTCCGCGATCACGATCGCGTCCGTCTCGCCGGTCTGGTCCACGTCGCCGGGCTTCGGATTAATCGCGTCGGGTCGGGTGGGCTCTCGGCGGATCTCCGGGTCGGTCGCTTCGCGCTGCAGATCGGTCTGCGTTCGCTCCGCGGGCAACGCGCTCACCGAATCGCGCAGACGCGGGAGCGAGAACGGCGGCGGAGTCGCGCCCGCGAAGTAGTAGACGCGAATGGCGTTTCGGATCTCGGAGGGAGGCGCGACCATCGCTTTCACCGGGAGCCGCGCGGCGTCCGAGATCGCGTGGAGCACGTCATCGTTGGTCGGGTCGTGCATCGCGACGAAGAGCGTCTCGCCGCGTCTGCGCACGCGGCGCTTGTAGACCGGGATGACCACGTACCGCTGAGCGAGCCGCGCGGGGATGAGGTTGAGCAGCTCGCGCGAGAACTCGACGTGATAGAGCGACACCCACGGGACGCTCAATTGGTTCGAGAGCATCTGCGTCAGCTGGACCTCGGAAACGAACCCGAGGCGCACCAGCTCTTCACCAAGACGCCGCCCCGACTTTCGCTGCGCGGTGACGGCGACCTCGACCTGCTCGGCGCGAACGAAGCCCGCCGCGAGCAACAGTTCTCCAATCCGCGCGGGTGCCTCCACGCGCATAGAGTAGATCGGCCGCGGAGCTTTGCGTATCTCGTCTTCGTCTCGCGGGCTGCTGAACGCCTGAACGGGCGCTACGACCAGACCACGTTGAGGCGCTTCATCTTTCGCCAAAGCGTTGTCGAGCTTAAGCCGAGCAGCGTCGCGGCTCGCTCTTTGTTCCCGTCCACCTCACGCAAGACGCCCGCGATGGCCTCGCGCTCTGCGCGATCGACGACGTCTTGAAGAGAGCGCCCAGGCGGCGGAGAAGAGGAGAGCGTCGCCATCTCAGGCGGGATGATGTCGTCCAGCTGGATCACGCGGTTGAGCGCGAGCGCCACGCCCTGCTCGACCAGGTTCTCCAGCTCACGAATGTTCCCCGGATAGGTGTAGCGCTGAAGGTAGTCGAGCACCCCCTCGCCGAACTCACACGGGCGGTTCATCTTCGCGCTGTACTTACGCCGGAAGTGCTCCGCGAGGAGCGGAATGTCGGCGCGGCGCTCGCGAAGCGCCGGCAGGAGAAAGCGCGCGACGTTGAGCCGGTAGTAGAGGTCTTGGCGAAACCGCTTGTCCTCGATCGCTTGCTTCAGGTTCTGGTTGGTCGCCGCGATGATGCGGACATCGACCGTGATCGATTTGTTGTCGCCGAGCCTGCGGATCTCGCCTTCCTGAATCGCGCGCAAGAGCTTGGCCTGGAGCGACGGCGGCGTCTCCGCGATCTCATCAAAGAAGAACGTCCCGCCGTTCGCCTCCTCGAACAGGCCTTTACGCGTCGCGACCGCGCCGGTGAACGCGCCGCGCATGTGCCCGAAGAGCTCGCTCTCGAGCAAGGTGTCGGTGAGCGCCGCGCAGTTGACGCAAACGAAGGGTCGCTCCGCGCGCTGCGAGTTCGCGTGAACCGCTCGCGCGACCAGCTCCTTGCCGGTCCCGCTCTCGCCCGTAATCAGAACCGTCGCGTCGGTCGGCGCGATTCGAACGATGCGCCCGAGGACGTTTCGGATCGCTTCGCTGCGACCCACGATGTTGTCGAAGTGGTACCGCTCCCGAAAGTCCGCCGCCATGAGCGACACTTGTCCCGCGAGCTGTCGTCGCTCCACGGCCTTGGTCACCTTCGCGAGCAGCACGCCCTCCTCGAACGGCTTCTCCAGATAGTCGTACGCGCCGACCTGAATGGCCTCGACCGCGGTCGCGATCGAGCCGAACGCCGTCATCACGATCACCTCGGTCAGCGGCGCGGCAGAGCGAACATGGCGAAGCAACGAGATGCCGTCGAGCTCTCCCCCCATCCGAAGATCGGTCAGGACGATGTCGAACGTGCTCTCGGCGATGCGCTGCTCCGCGTCTTCACGACCGCCGGCCTCGACCACCTCATGCCCCGCCCCTTGGAGCATCATGCTCAGCGTCGTGCGCATGTTCCGCTGGTCATCGACCACAAGGATCTTTGCGCTCATCGTCCCCTCTCTTTCGTGTCGAGCATCACGTGAGTAGACGGGAGATACCATCGACCCACGTGCGCCGCGAGCTACTCCGCAAGCTTGAGTGGTGGAGGATTAATCGGCACGGCCGGTCGGGTGTCGCTGTTTCGAAGCGCGCGTCCGATGGTCTCGACTTCTTCGAGATACTCAAGACCGAGCGAGACCGCGTATCCCGCGAACACCAACGCCACGAAGGCGACCGCGAGCGCCGCGACCCCCAAGCGGCGGGCGACGGGATCGCGTTCGATCTTTCCGGAGGTCATCGCCGCGCGTCTCGCAGCGCTTGCTCGGTTTGCTCCAGGTACGCGCGTCCGCGTCCGCGTACGCGGACCACCCCCGGCGCCCCCTCGAACGTCCCGGTCACCACGTCGAGCCCGTAGCGCGTCCCATCGTAGACCAAGTCCACATGCGGAGTGACCTCATAGACGCCGGGCACCGGGAACGGGTGGTCCTCGCAGTAGGCGCGCGGGTCGACCGAGGTGCGCGCGCGTCGCCGATAGAAATCGCGGATCGGATTGATGGGCTGGCGCGATGGCCTGCACGTGGTCTCCCCGAGCGGCCCGCGGATCGTGAACCAGAGCAGGTCATCGCGGAAGTAGAGCCGCTTCCCGGTTGGCGCGCTCACGCGGACACGCAGCGCGGGGGCGCGTCGTCCGGTCGCCGCGGACAGGCGCACGGCGACGTCTTCACTCACGTTCGGCGAAGGCACCGCTTCGACAGCTTCACGGCGATGGTCAGCGAGAGAGATCCGGCTCGCGAAACGCACGCCGTCACGCTGCGCGATGTAGCGACGACGACCGCGTCGCGGGAACCCGTACTCGGCGGTGATGGTCGCGCCGCTCGAGAGCGCCCGGCGCGCGCGCCCGCTGCAGTACATCCGAATGTCGATCCACTCGACCACTCGTTGCCCTTCGCGCATCTCACGAACCCGGGACGAGGAGACGCGCGACCGACGATCCGGGTGACGGCAGCGCAGCCGGCGTCGGCTTCCGTCCGGAGAGACCCGAAAGCGAAGCAGGCGTCGGTCGATCACCGCGCGGACATCTTCGGTCGCCATGATCGAGAGGCGATACACGAACGGCCCCATCTCCGCCCACGGCGTCAGCGTGACCTCAAGCGGTGGCGCGACCGGGCGGCCGGCCTCTGCACAGGGAGGCGAGACCAACGACGCGATCCCGACGACCGCGAGCGCGACGGTCGCGATCACGAGGCTCCTTACGCTACCTCGAGACACGGGGGCTCCTGCGCTTCGCTTCATAGTTCACTCTCTGCATACGAGAACGACTCCTTGATGTTCTTCTCGACCACGCCCCGCACCTCTTCTGGAAAAATGAGACGCGGGCGACGCAGGCGCTTGTTCCGGAGCTCACGCAAAAGGAAGCTGACGTCGCCAAGACGTCGAATCGGCTGATGACGCAGCACGACCCACATGCCCTCGGGCGTATCGTGTGGCGGCTCGTAGTACGGAACGTCTTCGGGGGTGTCCATCCAAACGAACAGGTCGTCGCGCATCCCGATGTCCCGCACCGCCTGCTTCGCGATCTCGAACGCCGCGCCCCAGACCTCTTCATCGTCGGGGAGCGGCAGCGTCTTCAGAAGGCGACGCGAGAGAACGCGATTCGCGAGGTCGCCGAGGAGCGGGTCATCGCCGCGGGCCCATTCCGCGAAGCAGGTGTAGAGCCGCGCGTCGTCGAGCTCGAGATACTCGCCGAGCGACGGAACCTCGCCGAGCGCCGCGCTCTTCAGCGCGACGGGGAGCACCTTGGGCGGGCGGCCGTCTCGGCACAGCTCCGCGACGCGATGAAAGATCGCGCGGATGAGCCCCTCGGCGCCGCGGGTCGCTTTGTGGTGGTAGACCTGCTGGTACATGAAGTGGCGGCCCAAGAAGAAGCTCTCGATGGGCTGAACGCCTTTGCGCCCTTCCACCGCGAGGACGTGCTCGCCGTGCGCGACCGCGAAGGTCAGACCGCGGAGCAGCCAGTCGAGGTCGTAGAGGCCATAGCGGACGCCGGTCATGTGGCTGTCGCGAAGCAGGTAGTCCGCGCGATCAACGTCGAGCGTGCCGCTCACCGCGCGCGAGAGGTAGCCCAGGCGGTAGGTGCCCTGGAGCAACGCCGCAACACGCTCAGGCATACCCGCGGAGCACGCCGAGAGAGCGCGGTACACGTCCGTCTGGGGATCGAGGATCGCGTCATACGTCCACGACTCGTGCGACTTCGAGTGCGCGCTCACCTCTTCGTAAAGATGCGAGAAAGGTCCGTGCCCCAGGTCGTGCAGCATCGCGGCCGCCACCGCGTCCGCGGTCGCTTCATCATTCACCCGCGCGTCCACCGGCAGGTCGTGGTCACACTCTTTGATGCGCGCCAGCAGACGCGTCATGACATAGGCGGCACCGAGCGCATGAGCGAAGCGGGTGTGCTCGGCCCCAGGAAACACGAGGGACGTCAGCCCGAGCTGGCGAACGCGACGCAAGCGCTGCACTTCGCGCGTCGCGAGCAACGCCGAGACGACGCGTTCCGCGATGCCTTCAAACACCACCAAGCCGTGAACCGGGTCACGGAGAATCATGAGCACTCACGCATCGGGGCACACTATGACAGTGAATTTTGTTGGAGGGTCTTTTTCGAGCGGGGTCGAATCAAACGTCCCCGAACGAAAAAGCTCGGCAGCATCCAGGATGCGGCCGAGCGATTCCATCAAGAAGGACAGGCCTCTCAGCCGTACTGGGCGTCGAGGTTTTCCTTCACGAAATTCCAGTTCGTGAGCTTGTTCATGACGCGCTCGATGAACGTGCCGCGCGCGTTGCGGTAGTCGATGTAGTAGGCGTGCTCCCAGACATCGGTCACGAGGAGCGGCTTGTGCGGTCCAGTAACGGCGGTCTCGGCGTTGCCGGTCGAGATGATCTCGGCGCGCTGTTCTTGCTTGTTGTAGACGAGCCAGACCCAGCCGCTGCCGAACTGGCCGGAGCCCTTCTGGAGCCACTCCGCCTTGAACTTCTCGATCGAGCCGAAGCTGCTGACCAGGAGGTCCTTGACGTCGCCGGTCGGATCGCCGCCGCCCTGGGGCGAGAGGCCGCGCCAGAAGAAGCGGTGGTTGTAGACCTGCGCGGCGCAGTTGAACGCCCCGCCCTGAGTGCCACGGACGACCTTGATGAGGCCCTCTTGCGCCAGCGGGTTGCCATCCAAGTGCTTCGCGAGCTTCTTCATGTAGCCCTTGTGATGCTTCTCGTAGTGGAACTCGAGGGTCTCCTCGCTCATCACGGGAGCGAGCGCGTCTTTGGCGTAGGGGAGCGGCTTGACTTCGAATTTCATCTCAACGGTTTCCTTGGGTGATTCGGTTCCGAGCGCCCGGTTCTCGTACGGCGGCGCGAAGGTCCGCGGGAGTGTATGGGGCCCGTCGACGCAACGGCAAGTCCCAACCACGTGGTAGCGTCCGCGCCCATGCGAACTCGCTTGGCTCTCGCGCTCATCGTCGCGCTCTTGTCGTCCTGGGCCGCGCTCTTCTGTGCGCCGGTCTCCGCCCAAAGCGGACAACCCTCCCCGCTCGGCGGCCGAATCGCGGACCTCGTGCGGGAAGCCGCGCTGGGAGACGGAATCAGCGTCCAGGTCCAGTATGTCGATGGCCGCCCGATCGCGGACATCGCGGGCGAAACGCTTCGTAACCCCGCGTCGAACATGAAACTTGTGACCGCCGCGGCGGCGCTGCTCGAGCTGGGTCCTGAGTTCCACATGACCACCTCGCTCTCCGGCCGCGTTCAGGATGGCCGGATCGCGCACCTGGTGGTTCGCGGAACCGGCGACCCGGGGCTTCGCTTCGCTGACCTCGTTGACCTCGCCGAAGGCCTCGTCGATCGCGGGGTCCGCGCGGTCGACCGCATCTACATCGACGGCAGCTACTTCGACAACCAGGTCCTGCCGCCCGCCTTTGAGCAACAACCCAACGAGGTCGCCCCCTTCCGCGCGGCGATCGGCGCGGTCGCGGTCGAGCGAAGCGCTTACGTTCTGCGCGTCATCCCGGCGGCGGTCGGCGCGGTGCCCACGGTGCGACTCGGCGCGACAGGATACTTCGTGGTCGACAACCAGATGACCACGAGCGAGGCGG
This sequence comes from uncultured bacterium, assembly GCA_938024995.1. Taxonomy (GTDB): domain Bacteria; phylum Myxococcota_A; class Polyangia; order Polyangiales; family Houyiibacteriaceae; genus CALJDU01. Next base: position 127,359 of record CALJDU010000045.1, on the reverse strand, counting down.
GCGCGCCCAACGTGATCGCGGCGCAGTCCGAGATGGACGACGGGCGGCTCAGCTTGCGGCTCCGCGGGACGGTTCCCGCGGGCATCTTGGGCGTCGGGTACCGCCGCCGGATCGCGCATCCGATTGTCCACGCCGGGTACGCGATGAAAGAAGCGCTCGAGCGCGTTGGCATCGGTGGGCGACGCGCGCCGCAAAACGGACGCGTCCCGACCGGCCTTCCTCAGCTCAACAGCTTGCGCTCGCGCTCGGTCGCGGAGCTCCTTCATCGCGTCGGCAAGCACAGCGACAACTTCGTCGCGGAGATGATCTTGAAGGTCATCGCGGCGGAACGGGAAGCTCCTGGAAGCAGTCAGCGCGGCGCGGAGATCCTCCAGGAGGTCCTCACGCGCGCGGGCGTCACCGAGGGCGCGACCACGATCGTGAACGGCTCGGGTCTCTTTGATGGCAACCAAATCGCCTCTGCTCACCTCGTCACGCTCTTGAAGTACATGTACGCGCAGCGCGGCGTGCGAAACGAGTATCTCTCCCACCTCGCGATCGGCGGCGTCGACGGGACGCTGCGGAGACGGCTCCGGCAGCTGCGGCCCCGACGCATCGTGCGCGCGAAGACCGGTACGCTCAACGACGTCATCTCGCTCTCGGGTTACGTCCTGGGCGAAGACGACGAACACACCGTGGCGTTCTCGTTTCTCGCGAACGGCATCCGCGGCAAGCAAGGCGTCACCCGGCGGCTCGCCGACAGCATCGTCACCGTGATCGCGGAGGAGCTCTACTAGCTCTGACTTATTGGGGTCTTGTTTCGAAGACCCCCTCGCCTTCGGCGATTCCCCCAAAACGTGTTCTGCGCGGGGCGCCAAGGCTCGACCTCCGCTCCGGTCACTTTGCTCTGAGACGTCGGCCGACCCTGAGGCCCCTTGCGTTCTCGCTCACCTACACTTGTGTGTTTGTTCCGCGCGACGCTTAACGAGGAAACGCGCGCAGGAGGCCTGCACGCGTTTCGCTTGTACCGAAGAGTCTCTCGCTACTCTTGGATTTGGCGGCGGATCTTGCCGAGCGCCTGCTCCTGAAGCTGACGGATGCGCTCGCGGGAGAGGTTGTACTTGTCGCCAATCTCCTTGAGCGTGAGCTCCTCTTCCTCGTTGAGGCCGAAGCGCCAGCGGAGGATGCGCGCCTCCATCGGAGTGAGCGTCGCGAGGAGGCGCTGCACCTCTTCCGCCCAGCGGCTGCTCTCGAGCTGCTCGTAGGGGTCGGGCGTGTTCTCTTCCTCGAGGAAGTCGATGAACTTACGCCCATCCTCATCGTTGACCGGACGGTCGAGCGAGAACGGCGTCTCGGCCCAGTAGCCCTTGATCTTCTCGAGCTTCTCCTTCGTGATCCCGGTCTCCTTCTCGAGCTCTTCGGGCGTCGGCTGGTGCCCGGTACGAGTCGCGATGGCCTGGGTCGCGCGGGCGACTCGGTTGTAGGTGTCGAGCATGTGAACCGGGATGCGAACCGCGCGGCCCTTGTCGGCCAGGGCGCGTGAAATCGCGTGGCGGATCCACCAGCTGGCGTAGGTGCTGAAACGGTAGCCGCGGTTGTGATCGAAACGCTCGACCGCCTTCATCAGGCCGATGTTGCCTTCCTGAATGAGGTCGATGAGCGGGAGGCGGCCGCGGTTGTAACGACGCGCGATGGAGACGACGAGTCGAAGGTTGGCCTTCACGAAACGGTTCTTCACGCGGCGCTGGGCGCGACGGGCACGCGCGGTCTCACGGAGGTACTTGCGGAAGGTCGGCGTGATGCGAACTTCACCGCCGACGATGTCGCGCTCGTCGGCGTGGTCGCCCGCCAGACGATGGACCGCCTTGTCGGCGGTCTGCACAAAGAGACGGTCACTGTCGCACGCGCGAAGCTTCGTGGAGATCTCGAGACCCAGCTTGTCCCAACGCACCTGCTGACGCTTGCCGAGCTTGCCGCGCTTCGCGCTCTTCGCGAGCTTGCGCATCGGGACGAGCTCGGGGAGCGGGTTCTCTTCAAGGTCGACCATCTTCTCAACAACCGTCGCCACGGTCTCGAAGCACGCGGGGTACGCGAAGAGCGCCTGCCAGTAGGCGATCTCGTGCTCTTCCACCTGACGCGCGGCTTCCACTTCCTCAGCGGGAGTGAGCACACGGTGACACGCCATCTCGCGGAAGTAGCGGGAGAGCGTCGAGTCGCTCTTGCTGCCGCTCAGCTCCTTGAGCGCCTTCTCCGCGTCCTGCCGCGCTTGCTCCAAGCCCTGACGTGATGCTTCACGTTCTTCTTCCGTCACAGGTGCCGCTGTGCGGGGCTCGTTGTGTTTCGCGGATGCGGTGCGCTTCGCCATCGTTCTGCTCCCAGTTCTCTTCCGACGTGTTCCGTCGGTACCAGAGGACTTTGCAGTTCTCGTGCCGCCCTTCGGCCGTGGTTTGGAGCCCCGAGTGGTCTTCGTTTTGGCTTCGGTTCGCAATCCCATAACAAGCAACGTGCGGCCGAAAACGCCTTTGAACAGGGGGGATCGTGCATGCGACACAAGTTTCCGCAATGACAAGAACTTTGCCGCACCAAAAGAAAGCGCGTTCCGCAACGTGTTTAATGCGCAGAATCACACCTTGTCTCGATTTGGTGCGCTGGAAGCCGCGACTCTGATCGAGATGGCAACCAGGGTGGCCAGCATGTCACGGCGATGGTCACTGGAGTCGCCACCTCGCGATGGCGATCGCATTGGAGGACACCGATCTCCTGCGCACGAGAAACACGACGTGTGGGAAGGTGCTCGCGTGATGCCATTCCTTCTCGTCCGCGCTGTTCGCGTTCGTACCTTCGTCGTCGTTTCCCTCGCCCTGCTCTCGCTCGGTCACTCGTCCGTGCAGGCCCAGCCGACAGGAGCCGCACCTCTCAAGGAGTCGCTCTCTTTTGGTGCGCCGGCCCGGACGATCCCGCTTGAGGTTGCGGTGAGCGAGGAAGGACACCGCTTGGTCGTCGGACGTGGACGGAGCGCGGCCTCCGCGACCCTCCCCATCGCGAGCGACGTCACGGTGACCCTCCGCACCGAGGTGGTCACGCTTTCCCGAGGGAGCGTCGCGCTCGCCCACGTCGAGGGCGGCGGGCGACACCAGGCTTTCCTGATCACCGCGCGTCGAGGGCGCGCAACGATCGCCTGGCAAGGAGAACTGACCGCGCGCGGCGATCGCGGAGAGCAACAACGTGACGTGATCCTCACCGAGGACAAGAACGGCGATGGGGTCGTCGACATCGTCGTCGGGGTCGAGCGAGACGACACGCGCATCTGCGGGCAAGAGGCCACCCTGCTCAGTCCCCGCGCGCTGGATCCGCAGACCATGGCGTTGCGCTCGGTCACGCTCTCGCGACTGACCGAACGGGAAGAGCTCACGTTGGATGCCGTCGAAGCGTCTCCCGCTCCGCGGGCCGCTCCGCTGATCGCAGGCGCGCGCTTCAACGCGGCGAGCTCGACCGCGGGCTACCCTGACCTCACGATCGCTCCCCCGCCCACCGCGTTGAACGACGACGACAGCTCGACATTGTGGATCGAGGGCAGCGCCGGCAACGGTCGTGGAGAGTTCGTCACGGCCACATCGGTCGCGCGGCCCATCCACGCGCTTCGGTTCACCACCTCGCCGGACCAAGACGCCAACGCTGCGGCGCTGGCGCGCCCGCAAAGCGTCATGATCGTTCCCGCGAGCGGTCCGCGTTTCCGCGTTTCGTTCCCAGAGGTCACGGCCGGGGTCCCGCTCTACGTTCGTTTCCCAACTCCTCTTCAGACCTCCTGTCTCTCGGTCGTGCTCGATCAACCGCGCGACGGTGCGCCCCCCAACGCGCGCACCGCGCTCGCTGGGATCGCGGTCTTTACCGATGTCGACTTCGGCGACGGAGTCGCGACCTTGATCCGTGACCTTTCGCGAGACGGCCCGCGCGTCGATGCCGCCATCCGCGCGCTCACGCTCGTCGGTGAACCGGCCGTCCCGGCGCTCGCCGCGCAGTGGAACCAAATGCCCAGCGGAGAGCGCCGCTCTGCGATCCGCGTCTACCGGGCGCTCGCTCGAGATCACGTCAGCGCGAGACAAGCGCTGGTCGCGGCGGCGCAAGATGACGATCAAGAAGTCGCTGAGCAAGCCCTCAGCGCGCTCGGCGAGTCGGGCGATGTCAGCTCGTTTGTGACGCTGGCCGCTTCCCGTGATGACGCGGCGCTTCAGCTCGCGCGTCGTTTTCCGGACGAGGCCATCCCGGCGCTGATCACGCAGATCAACCGCGAGCCGGATCGGGCTCCGCTCCGCGACGCGTTGCGGACCGCGCTTCGACGCACTGATGCGAGACCCGACCAGACCGCGCGCGCCGCCGAGCTGAGTCACGCCGGAGCCGCTTCGGTCGCGCTCGCGATGTCGAGCACCGCGCCCGCCCTCGCGCTTCCTTTCCTGCAACACGCGCAGGCCTCGGATGCGTTCGCCGATCACTATCGAATCGTGCGCGCTGCGCAGAGCTTGCCGCGCGAAGCGGAAAGCGCGGACGCGATCGATGAGTGGCTCGCCTCTCGTCTGACGTCGGAAGCATGGGCGCTTCGCGCGGAAACGCTGCGCGCGCTGGTCGCGAGGCGAGCTCCGTCCGCGGCCGCCCACGCTCGTGAGGCGCTCGCGGACGACGCGCCTCGCGTGCGGGTCGCGGCGATAGAGATCCTGGCCGACTCTCCCGAAGACCTGGAACGCGTCGCCACCCTTGCCCGCCGGGACGCCTGGCCGATGGTCCGCGCCGCCGGAGTGGCCGCATTGGTTCACCACGAACGCGCGCGTCCGGTCGTGGCCGCTGCGCTCCGTGATCGTCATGAACGCGTCCGCGCCGCGGCCGTCTCCGCGCTGCACGACAACGACGCCTCCTTCGAGGCGGTCGTCGCCCGACTGGAAGACGATGACGAGTGGCCCGTCGTGCTCGAAGCCGCGATCTCCTTCGTTGAGCGCCGTTGCGACCGCGACGCGGTTCCGGCGCTGACCGCCGTATTGGATCGCGCCCTCCGTCCAAATCCGTGGACCCCCGACATTGATGTGGCCGCAAAGGCGGTGACGGTACTCGCACGCATTGGAGGCGAAGCCGCCCAGGCGCAGCTCGAGCGCGCGAGCGCCGAGCTCGCCCCAGCCCCCCTGCGAAACGCTGTGCGATACGCCAGTACCCACCCAAGCAGCTGCCTTGCCAGCCACGAGTGACCGATACCTTCAGCGTTCACAGCAGGCGTTCCCTCTGGTACGTTGCGCAGCGCTCGTTCCCGCTCGACGTCACAAGGCGAGCAAGATCAACGAGATAGGACACACGAATGCGAGCCACCGCCGTCAAGACCCTGTTCATCTTCTGCCTGTGTGGGCTGTCGCTCGGCTGTGAAACAACGCCGACGACGGACCTGAACGTGGAGCGCCTCCCCGAGGTGAACCCCACGCTCCCGCCTGTGCCGACGCTGCCGCCGCCACCGCACCCGGTGACCCTGGCCGACAGCAGCTACACGATCTACGGCCTCCGGCGCCGCCTGAGCTCGACGATCGACAACGAGAACGCGGTGACCGGTTACATCGTCGACATCTACCAGCCGCCCGAGTGCGAATCGCGTCGTGGTCAGCCGCCCTGCCCGCCTCCAACCGCTCCCCACATGTGGATCGCGGACGTTCGCGGCGAGAGCGATCGCGGCAAGCAGCTGCAGGTCGTGGGCTACGCCGAAAACCAGGAGTCGATCGACGAGGTGCTCGAGCTTGTCGCACGTGGACGCTACGAGCCGCCCGACCCCGAAACCGGACAGATCCCGATCCCGACCGACCTCGCCGTCGGGAACAAGGTGAAAGTCACCGGCCGCTTCGTGCGGGTCTCTGGGATCGGCTTCAACAGCAGTGAGGGTCTCTTGGAGTACCGAGGGCACGAAACGCTGGAGGCGGTGAACGCGGAGGAGTGATCGCTCCTGCGCAACTGTCTGCGCGACTGAACGAGGCGAGCCATGTGCTCGCCTTTTTCAATTCCGCTTCGCCCCCGCCGTCGATGACAGACGCGTTTCCGCACAGGCGCTCAGGCGGGTGTTCCGGAGCGAAGCGGAGAACGCGCGGCGATGGCGCCGCAGGTGCGGGAACCAACAATATGGTCGTCCACTGAGAGCGACTCCGTGCCAAGAGCCCCCGATCGCGATCGCGATCTCACCATTGTTCGTGCGATCTCCCACATCGGACCCGATCGCGATACATCTCGCGATCAAACATGATTCACCAATGATCACAAATGGTTCCGCGGATGATCCGATTGTGACCATGCGTTTTGTGACCCTACATCGCACGTCACAGATTGTGATGAGTGGTTTCTGGTGCTAGATCGCTCTCATGCGGATCAGCAACAGCTTCTCCGAGGGCGAGATCCAGGTCCTCGAATTCATTCTCCAGACCCTTCTGCGCGGTGGTACTCCGACCATGGCCACGCGAAACAAGGACTTCGCTTCCGTCTACCGCAAGGTCATGACGATGAAGAAGCGCGTGGCGGAGAAGAAGAAGAAGAACGAGGTCTCTTCCGTCGGAACGATCGAAGCGGCCGATGCTGGCGATGTCGGTGATGTCGCGGACGACGCCGTCGACGAGCCCAGCAGCGCCGCGGGCTGAGCTCCGACTGACCGCGCCGCCCGAACGAGATTGACGGCGCGCGTCCGAACGAGATAACCGCTACTCATGTCGCTCACGGTGATCCGCGGCGGACGTGTAGTTGACCCTGCGTCCAACCAGGACGGGGTCGTGGATCTCGTCATCGAAGACGGCGTGGTCACTCGCGTCGGCGACGCCTCTTCCATCGTCGAGCAGCTGGCCACCCCTCAAGATCACGTCGTGGACGCGACCGGGCGCTGGGTCTGCCCCGGGTTCATCGACCTCCACGTACACCTCCGCGAGCCAGGCTCGGAGTACAAGGAGGACATCCAGTCGGGCCTCGCTGCCGCCGCCGCGGGAGGCTTCACGACGGTCTGCCCGATGCCCAATACGACGCCGGTCAACGACAACCGCGCGATCACTGAGATGATGGTCGCGCGCGGTCAAGAATCGACCGGCGCACGTCTCGTCCCCTTCGGCGCGATGACCAAGGGCCTCCGTGGTGAAGAGCTCGCCGAGATGGCCGACATGCGTGAAGCGGGTGTCGTTGGCGTCACCGACGATGGGCGCTGCGTGGAGAACGCCGCGGTCATGCGCCGCGTCATGGAGTACGCGCGGACCTTCGATCTACTGGTCAGTCAGCACTGCGAAGACCACTCGATGACGCGCGGTGCGCAGATGCACGAAGGCGCGATCTCAACGCGGCTCGGGCTGAGGGGTTGGCCACGCGAAGCGGAAGACATCATCGTCGCGCGCGACCTCATCCTCGCCGAGGGCACGGGCGCGCGGTACCACGTGGCCCACATCTCCAGCATGGGCGCGGTCCGCTTGATCCGTGAGGCCAAGTCGCGCGGGCTCCCGGTCTCCGCGGAGGTCACGCCGCACCATCTTCAGCTGACGCACGACGCGCTCCTGACCTACGACACACACTGCAAAGTGAACCCGCCACTCCGCACGGAAGAGGATCGCGCCGCGCTTCGTGAAGCGCTCGCCGACGGCACCATCGACTGCATCGCGACCGACCACGCGCCCCACTCCGTGCTTGAAAAGAACTGCGCGTTCGATGACGCCGCGGTCGGGATCAACGGGCTCGAGCTCGCGGTCCCGAGCCTCTTGCCGCTCGTTGCGGAAGGCGTACTCACGCTCACGCGTCTCATCGAGGCGCTCACCGCGTCTCCCGCTCGCTTGGTCCCGGACGTCGAGATGGGTTCCCTCAAGGTCGGCGCGCGCGCGGACATCACTATCGTGGACCCCCTGGCGACGTGGACGCCTCGGCGCGACGCGCTACGGTCCAAGTCACACAACACCCCGCTGCTCGACCAAGAGGTCTCCGGCCGTATCTGGCAAACCTGGGTCGCGGGAGAACGAGTGTTTCAATCATGAAGAACAACGCGCACTTGGTCCTCGCGGACGGCACCGCCTTTCCCGGACGACGCATCGGACACGACGGTGAGACGATCGGGGAGGCCGTTTTCACGACCGGCATGACCGGCTACCAAGAGGTCCTCACCGACCCTTCGTACCAACGTCAGCTGGTCTGTATGACCGCGCCGCAGATCGGCAACACCGGCGCGACGCCAGAAGACGATGAGTCCGCCGCGCCGCACGCCGCCGGCTTCATCGTCTACGAGCTCTCCAAGGTCACGAGCAACTGGCGCGCGACCGAGTCGCTCGACGAGTACCTCAAGCGACACCGCGTCGTCGGGATTGAAGGCGTCGACACCCGCGCGCTCACCCGTCACCTCCGCGACCACGGCTCGCAGCTCGCGGCGATCGGCAGTGATGATCCCAGCACGCTCTGTGACAAAGCGCGCGCCGCCACGCCCATGACCGGCCTCGACCTCGCTCGCGAGGTGACGACGAAAGAGCGCTACCTTTGGACCGAAGGGAGCGGCGTGTGGGCGTCGCCCATGACGACGCACGGCAAGCCCAAGGTGGTCGCGGTGGACCTCGGCGTGAAGCGAAACATTCTTCGCTGCTTGGTCGACGCTGGCTGCGAGGTCGTGGTCGTCCCCGCGAACACCTCGGCCGCGGACATCCTGGCGGAGAGCCCCGACGGCGTCTTCTTGAGCAACGGCCCGGGTGACCCCGCCGCGGTGACGTATGCGATCGAGAGCGTTCGAGAACTCATCGGCAAACGTCCGCTCTTCGGGATCTGCTTGGGTCACCAGATCCTGTCGCTCGCGCTCGGCGGCGAGACGTACAAGCTCAAGTTCGGGCACCGCGGGCTGAACCAACCCGTTCAGGACCTCGCGACCGGCAAGGTCGAGGTCACGACGCAGAACCATGGCTTCGTGGTCGACGTGGACTCGCTCAAGGGCAAGTGCGAGCTCACCCATCTCCACCTCAACGATGGGACGTGTGAGGGGATCTCTCATCTTGAGAGCGACACCTTCAGCGTGCAGTACCACCCCGAGGCAGCGGCCGGTCCACACGACGCCCGCTATCTCTTTGAGCGCTTCGTTAAGCAGATGACGAAGTGAACCGCGCGTTGGCGCGCTTGCTCTCGCTCTGCGTCATGTTCGCGAGCGCGTGCGGCTCAGCGCCGCGCGGAGATGTAGGAGCGGGATCTGTGCGGCCAGACGACCTGCGCTGGGTCGTCGAAAACCGGTCGGACGAGACGCTCTGCTACGTCCAGATCGACGCCGCTCCAGCTTCCTTCACTCAGGATCGGCTCGACCCCGGCGAGGTCATCGCGCCGGGCGCCAGCCGCTCTTGGCCCTTCGTCGCGAGCGCCGAGCGCGATGGTTTTGCGCGCCTCTTCGATTGCAACAAGCAGGTCCTCTTTCAGCGCGCGCTTCCCCTAAGCGCGCCGGCCGTGATTACCTTCGACCCATGATGTCGCGAGACGAGATCGCGCGGCGCGCCGCGCTTGAGATTCCCCAGCGCTCGCGAGTGCGCCTCGCCGGGGCGCTCGCGCAGCAGGTCGCCGCCCACGCGAAGAACATCACCTTCGTCGACAACGCCATCGCCGACATCGCGGTCATCGACGTGGCCGAGGTGAGCGGCAGCGGCGGCATCAGTGTCTTCGCGAGCGCGCGGCGCGTCATCGCCCTCCTCGATGTCGAGGGCGGGGCCCGCTTCGTGGACGAGGCCGAGCCGACCGCTATCGTCGCGCGCGCGCATCGGGTCGTGTCTTCCCTCGGCGTTTTCGACTTCACCGCTGACGGCCTGATTCTGTGTGAAGTGCCGCGCGGGATGAGCGCGCGCGAAGTTCAGGAGCACGTGCCCATCCTCTTGCGTGCGCGCCCTTCGCTCTGTCCCGTTCGCCTCGAGATCTAGGGCGCATTTCCGGGTTGCGGGTTAGGGATGGCGTGAAGCGGACGGCTGAACGCCGAGGGAGGTTGTAAGATGCGCTCTAGCCGCGCCGCTTCGCGGACTTCTTCGCGGGCTTCTTCGCGGGCTTCTTCGCGGACTTCTTGGCGGGCTTCTTCGCGGACTTTTTCGCGGTCTTCTTCGCGGTCTTCTTCGCGGGCTTCGTCGCGGGCTTCGTCGCGGTCGACGCCTTCCGCTTCATCGGCTTCTTCGCGGTCTTGAGCTCTGCGCGGATCACGCGCGCGGTGTGGCTCGTGCGATGTCGCGCGACGGTCTCGGGAGCGCCTTCACAGACAATCGTCCCGCCGGCTCCGCCGCCTTCCGGACCAAGGTCGACGATCCAGTCGGAGGCCACCATCACGTCCGGGTGGTGCTCGATCACGACGACCGTGTCGCCGCGTTCCACGAGCCGTTTCATGACGTCGAGGAGCCGCGCGATGTCGTCTCGGTGCAAGCCGGTCGTGGGCTCGTCCATGACGTAAAGCGTCGGCCCTGCCTTCTTGGTGGTGTTGAGCTCGCTGACCAGCTTCATCCGCTGCGCCTCGCCGCCGCTCAAGGTGTTCGAGGGCTGGCCAAGCTTCAGATAACCGAGCCCGAGCGCGTCCATCAACTCGAGCGGGCGGCGCACTTTGCGAATCGACGAGAAGACCGAGAGCGCCTCGCGCACCTCCAGATTCAAAAGCTCGCCCGCGTGACGCCCGCGCCACGTCACTTGATTCGTCTCCTCATCAAAACGCGCGCCCGCGCACCCTTCACATGGCACATGCACATCCGGGAGGAACGCCATCTCGACCCGGCGCGCGCCGTGTCCTCCACAGACCGCGCAGCGACCGTCGGCGGTGTTGAACGAGAAGCGCGTCGCGGTGTAGCCACGTTCGCGCGCCACCGTGGTGCCCGCGAGGAGCTGTCGCACCGTCGCCCAGGCATTGATGTAGGTCGCCGGGACCGAGCGGGGGGTTCGCCCGATGGGGCTCTGATCGATCTCGATCGCGCGCTTGAGGTTCCCCTTCACGCCCGAGACGCTCTTGAACGCGAGCGGCGCGTCGGCGACCAGCCCAAGCTCACGACGCACCGCGCGCAGCAAGACCTCGCGCACGAGCGTGCTCTTCCCCGACCCGCTCACTCCCGTGATCGTCACGAAGCGCCCAAGCGGGATCTTCAGCGTCACGTCCTTGAGGTTGTGCGCGCGCGCGCCGGTGAGCACCAACCGCGGCGTGGCATCGTCGACCGGGCGCCGCTCTTCGGGCACCGGCGCTGCGCGTCTGAGCGCCGGCACCGTCACGCCCTCGATCAAGGCCGGCGCCCCCTGCGCGACCACCGTGCCTCCATGGCGTCCGCCGCCTGGGCCGATGTCGACGACATGATCGGCCGCCAAGATCGTGTCCGCGTCGTGCTCGACCACGACCACCGAGTTCCCGCGGTCCACCAGCGCCCGGAGCGCCTCCAGCAAACGCCCGGTGTCGCGTGGATGGAGGCCGATCGTCGGCTCGTCGAGGACGTAGAGCACACCCGTCAATCCTGCTCCGAGCTGCGCGGCCAGCCGTACGCGTTGCATCTCGCCGCCGCTCAACGTGTTCGCCGCGCGGTCGAGCCCCAGGTACCCCAGACCCACGCGGGAGAGGAAGCTCAAGCGACGCTTCGCTTCCTCGACCGGAACGCGGCCAATGGTCGCTTCGCGCCCCTTCAGCGTCACCTTCGCCAAGAGCGATCCGGCGTCGTCCACCGAGAGCGCGAGCAGCTCCTCGATCGGTCGATCGTCCACCAGCACGCTCCGCGCGAGCGGAGATAAGCGGGTCCCTTCGCAGTCCGCGCACGCGGTGAGGACCTCGACCTTGTTCTTGCCGCGCCCCTGCGTGACGGCGATGGCGCCGCGACCCTCGCAGAACGCGCAACCGCCTTGCTTGGTGTTGAACGAGAAGAAACGGGGGTCGAGCTCCGGGAAACCTTGCCCACATGACGCACACGAACGCGCGCTGCTGACCAGTTCATCCAGCTTGCCGCGCTGAGCGCGGATCCGCGCCGCGCCGCCCGCTTGGCGCATCGCGTTGGTGAGCGCTTCTGCCATCCGCGCGTCATCCGCGGCGAGCGTCTCGACCAAGAGCGCGATGTCGTGCTCGTGGTACCGCGAGAGGCTCAGCCCGCTCGCCAGCTCAACATCTTCGCCGTCGATATAGGCGTGGGTCACGCCGCGCTTCCGCGCCTTGTCGAGCAGCTCGCGGTGGTTTCCCTTTCGCGCGCTCACGACCGGCGCGTAGATCCGGAGCGCCCGCGACCCGTGACGACTGGCGAGGTCGCTCGCGATCAAGTGGGGGGAGCGCGCCTCGATCTTCACGTCGCAGTCGGGGCAGTAGAGCGTCCCGGCGCGCGCGTAGAGCACGCGAAGGTAGTGCGCGACCTCGGTGATGGTCGCGACGGTCGACGTCGCGCCGCCGCGCGTGATGCGCTGCTCCAGCGAGACACACGGCGGCACCCCGGCGATCCGGTCCACCGCCGGGCGCGGGAGCTGGGGCATGTACTGACGCGCATACGGCGAGAGCGTCTCAAGGTAGCGACGTTGCCCTTCAGCGAAGAGCACGTCGAAGGCGAGCGTGCTCTTGCCGCTCCCGCTCGGCCCGGTGACCACGACCAGCGCGTTCCGCGGCAGCTCGACCGTGACGTCCTTCAGGTTGTGCTCTCGGGCGCGCGCGATCACGATGTGCTGGTCGCTCTTCGAAGCGCGCTGACGTCGCCGCGGAGAGAGCTTCGGAGGCTCGCCGTTGCGCGCGTCCGCCAAAAACGGCGCGGTGAGCGAGCGCTTGGACCTCGCGACGTCCTTTGGCGACCCCTGCGCGACGATCGCGCCCCCCTGGCCCGCGGCGCCCGGCCCCAGGTCGATCACGTAGTCCGAGGACGCCGCGATGTTCATATCGTGCTCGACCACGAGCACCGTCGCGCCCCGCTCGACCAGCTCGTGCATGACGTCGATGAGAGGCGCGATATCGTCGCGATGAAGCCCCGCGGACGGCTCATCGAAGATCACGAGCGAGGTCTCATCGACGCTCTTGAGCGCTCCCGCCAACTTCAGCCGCTGCGCTTCCCCGCCCGAGAGCGTGTTGAGCGGCTGACCGAGACGCAGGTACCCGAGCCCGACCCTCGCGAGCGGCGCCAACGCGCGGAGAACGAGGCGGTCGCCTTCGAAGAGCGCGATCGCTTCATCCGCGGTGAGCTTGAGGAGGCTCGCGACGTTCTCGCCGTGAACATTGACGTCGAGCACGGGCCCGACGAAGCGCGCGCCCTTGCAGTCCGGGCACTCGAACGTGACGTCGGCGAGGAACTGCATCTCAACCGTCTCCGCGCCCTCGCCGCCACACGTTTCACAGCGCCCGCCCGGGACGTTGAACGAGAAGGTGCCCGGGGTGTACTTGCGCTCCTTGGCGAGCGGCGTCGCGACGAGCCGTTTCCGAATCGCGTCCCATGCCTTGAGGTAGGTCGCGGGGTTGCCGCGCGACGTCCGACCAAGCGGAGATTGATCGACGCCGACGACAGACGTGAGCGACTCGTGCCCCGCGAGCTGCGAAAACGGGAGGGGACGCGCAGAGGTCTTCTGCCCGAGCGCTCGCGCGACCGCGGGTTCTAGCGTTTGGCGGATGAGCGAGCTCTTTCCAGATCCGCTCACCCCCGTGACCGTCGTCAGCCGCGCGAGCGGGATCTTCACGTCGACGTTCTTCAGGTTGTGACCGGTCGCGCCCGAGAGCGTCAGCCAACGCGTCGGGGTCGCGCGAGGCGCTCGTGAGATGGCGCCCGCCCGGAGCGCTCGACCGGTCGCGGTATCGCGCTTCATGAGCTGCGCCGGCGTTCCGTCGAAGACGACCTGGCCGCCTCGTTCTCCGGCCGCCGGACCGAGCTCGATCACGCGGTCCGCGCCGGCGATCATGTCGGGATCATGCTCGACCACGATCGCGACGTTGTCGCCTTTGGCCAGTCCGCGAACCACGTCACGGAGCGCGCTTACGTCGCGCGGATGAAGCCCCACGGTGGGCTCATCCAAGACGAACATCGCGCCGTTAAGCGACGCGCCCAGCGCGCTCGTGAGTGCGACCCGCTGCGCCTCTCCACCCGAGAGCGTTCGCGACCCGCGATCCAGCGAGAGGTAGCCCAGACCGACGTCGACGAGGGTGGTGAGGCGACGCTCGCACTCGCTCAAGAGCAACGTGGTCGCGGCGTCTCCGCGGAACTTCGGCGCGAGCGAGCGGAAGACCTCGAGCGCGTCGACCGATGGCAACGCATAGATCTCAGGAAGGGTGCGACCGTCCACCTTCCAGGCGAGCGCGTCGGGCATCAAGCGCGTTCCCGCGCACGTCGCGCATGTGTCGTAGCTGCGATAGCGCGAGAGGAAGACGCGGACGTGCATCTTGTACGCGCGCGACTCCATCCACTTGAACCAGTGCCGGATCCCGAACCACCCCTCGTCCCAGAACTCAGGATCAAACTCGGGGTCACCGTCGACGAGCCAGGTCTGGTGTTCTTCGCTGAGGTCCTTGAGCGGCACATTCGTGGGAACCCCCGCGCGCTTCGCGAAGCGCAGGAGCTGGCGCCGTTCCCACTGCGCGGCTTTGCCTTGAAAGCAGCGGACCGCGCCGTCCTTGATCGAGAGCGACGGATCGGGGAGCGCCTTGTCGAGATCGATCCCGATCGTCCGCCCGAAGCCGCGGCAGGTCGCGCACGCGCCGAGCGGGTTGTTAAACGAGAACATCGCCGGGACCGGGTCCCGAAAGCCGCGGTCGCAACGCGCGCAGTGAAGCGAGCGGCTGTAGCTGCGCTTCTCTCCCCCTTGCGGCCAGACATCGACGCGCCCCTTGCCGCGGGTCATCGCCGCTTCCAGCGCCTCGACCAAACGCGAGCGATCCTTCTCGCGGGCGGTCGTGCGGTCGGCGACCACGTCGAGGGAACCGCTCACGTCGCTCGGTCGAACGGCGTCCAGGTCGCGCACGGCGTCACCGATCTTCGCGCGCCGATAGCCATACGAGACGAGCGCCTCGCGCACACCGACGAAGCGCTCCGGTTCACTCGCGGGATCACCGACGTCGACCGGATACGTGATGACGAGCTTGTTCGGAATCGCAGAAGACGACGCCAGCGTGATCAGCTCCTCGGCGATCGCGACGGGGGCGTCGCGCTTGACGTGGTCCCCGCAGTCCGGGCAGAAGAGCTCCGCGGAGCGCGCGAAGAGCGTCTTGGCGTAGTCCGCGATCTCGGTCCGCGTACCGACGGTCGAGCGGCTCGTCCGGATCGGGGCTTGGCGATCGACCGCGATGCCCACGGGAACAGGATCAAGCTCATCGACGGGTGGGCGGCTCATCCGCTCGAGGAACTGGCGCGCGTAGGCGCTAAAGCTCTCCACGTAGCGACGCTGCCCCTCTGCGTAGAGCGTCGCGAACGCCAACGAAGACTTTCCCGCGCCCGAGGGGCCGACGATCGCGAGGAACGTCCCGGGCTCAATCGCGAGATCGATTCCTTTCAGATTGTTGGTGCGAGCACCACGTAAACGGGTCGTCTTCATATCCTGCTACGCTCCCTGCGTGACACTGTCGCGCGGCAGGGCAGCAGACTGTCCGAGAGCGAAACACGCATCGCTCCCACCCATCCGCCTTTGCGCCAAGACCATCACGTTGGCCCTGGTTGTAGGGACCCTTGTCGGTGTGTCCAGCCTTGTTTTCCCGTCACCCAGCGCGGCGCAACGAGCGACCCGCGAGAGCCGCAGACAAGCGCGCGCTTCTCTTCAGCTCCGTCGCCAGTTCGCGCGTGTCGATCGCGATCTCAACCGGCGCCCGCAACGCGCAGAGCGACGTGTATTCACAATCGCGCGACGGCACCCGAACGACCCGCGGCTGGTCTCGCCCGTGACGCGATTGCTGCAGGGCGAGTCATTTGCAGAGCCGACAGAGCGCGTTCTGCGCCTCGCGCGCATTGGGCTGAGCGCGAGCGAGGCGCTGCCGCCCCCCTCCATCCCCCACGCGCGCTTCATGGCAATCTTGGGTGACCACGGCGGAGCGATCACGCTCGTGCGTCAACGCGCCACTCGCTTGGACCATGAGAGCACCGCGTTCCTTCGTGAGCTCGCCGCGATCAGCGCGGCCCGTAATGACCTGGCGGAAGCCGAGCGCGCGCTTCTCTTCGCCCGAGAGCTGGATGGAACGGAACCCGCGACGGCGCGGGATCTCGCCGCGCTCTTCATCGCGCAGGGCGAGACCGGACGCGCGCTCCGACTCCTTTCTGCTTTGGTCGAACTGCGCCCCGCGGACCCCACGCTCTTGGCGGTGTACGCAGGAACGCTGTTGCAGGTCGGGCGCGGAGACGACGCGCTCGCCCGATACCGCTTGCGGGTCGACCTCTGTGTTCGAGAAGCGAGCTGCGTCGGAGCGCGACTCGCGGATGTCGCAGAAGCCGAGCTGGAGCTTGGACGTCATGAGGACGCGATCCGGTCCGCGAACGCCGCCCTCGCCGCCGCGCGCTCGGAACGCGCCCTCCTCGTTGTCGGACTCGCCTCGATCGGCTTGGGAGATCACGTCGCGGCCCGCGCGGCGCTCACACAAATCGAAGCGGGCCCAACGCTTCCGCGCGCCCAAGCGGCCCTCGCGGTTCTCTCGCCGACCGACGGAGGCACCAGCAGCCAAGAACGTCCGGTTCCCGAGGGAGAACCGGCAACCGAAGAAACCCCGCCCCCCGAAGAGTAAGCGTGGCGCGGCGCCTGGCGCCCCTCCCGTGCCCGCCCTATCCTCAAGGTAATGAACGGCTCGCGGTCGCTTTCCCTCAGCTCCATGCTCACTCTTACGGTGTGCGCGTTGGTGCTCACCATGGCGGCTCCTGCGTTCGCCCAAAGCGGCGCCGACGGCCTGGGAGCACCCGCTCCGCGCGGACACGTCGTGACGCCTCCTGCGCCGGCCGCGCCCGCCGCGAACAGCGAAGAAGAGCCACCCGTGGCGACCCCAGCGCCGCAAACGCAAACACCACCGCCGGCCCCGCCGCCCGTGGCGGGTCAGCCCACGCCGGAGGTTTCGGTCGAAGCGCTCCCCTCCACCGTACCGCCTCCGCCAACCGGCGCCCCCGCGCAGCCGTATGGAGCGCCGCGTTACGTTCAGCCGCAAGCGTACGCGCCGCCGATTGGCTTTCAGCTCCCGAGCCGGCTCGCCACCCGGATGCGGATCATCTCGTCCGACCTCCAAACCCTCGGCGCCCGTTCCGGCAACGGGATGGTGGACGGCATTCTCTCGTTCGTCTCCGGTGGTCTCTCCATCGGCCTCGGCGTCTGGGCGCGACGCTCCAGCAGCGACCGCTCGCTCTCTTCGTATCTCTTCCTCTACGGCGCGGCGAACTTGGCGCGCGGCGTGGTCGACGTCGCCCTCTCCCCGCGCCCCACGAACCGCGCGATTCGCTTCACCCACATGCCCATGACCAATCTCGAGGAAGCGGAAGCGCGGCTACGCTTCGGTGAAGATTCGCTGGAGTTCTTGGCGCGACGCGCGCGGCTCTCGCGGATCCTGCAAGCGTCGATCAACATCGCGGCGGGACTCGCGGTCATCCCGATCTATCTGGGACCCAACGACTACATGATCACGGGTCCGGTCGACGTCATCGTCATGATCGGCTCTGGCATCTCGGTGGTCACCGGCATTATCGGGTTGCTCAACCGCACGACATTCGAGCGGCGCTGGTCGGCGTACCGCGACATGCGCAGCCGCCTCAGCGAAGAGCCTCGCGTCCACCTCAACCTGCCGTCTATCGCGCCCGTCCAAGGCGGCGCGCTGCTCACGTCAGGCGGGACGTTCTAGCAGGCCTGCGAAAGAAGCGAATCGAGCGCAGCGTCAGTGTGACGCTGTCATCTCCGTCAGCGCGATGATCGACTGCGCGTCGAGCGCCTCATTGCTGACCTCTCCCAAGAGCGCGTCCGCGGGGCACTGCCCAGCGCGAACCAACCGCTCGAGCGCGGCGAGATGAATGGTCTCATCCTGGCCGTCGTCGTTCAGGTTGGCTTGCCGCGCGAGCCCCGCCTTTGCGATCTCGAAGACCTCGACCGCGAGCTCCGAGAGCTCCCGCGTGCCGACCTTCGCCTTGAGACCAAGCGCCGGCAGGTCCTGTCGAGCCGCGATCAGCTCGTCTGGCGCGAGCGAAGAAGCGAAGCGCTCCGCCGCGACCAACGCCTCCTCGTCGTGGAAGATCCCCGAGTAGAGCGCCGGCAACGCGCAAACGAGCGAAGTGTTTTGGTTGTCGACACCACGCACCTCGATGGTGTTCTTCAGGCGCACCTCGGGGAAGAGCGTGTTGAGGTGGGTCGTCCAGTCGCCCATCGTCGCGTGCACACCGCGGAAGCCGTCCTTGAGGAACTCACGAAACGGCTGCCCGGTGTTCGGGTGCGTCTCGCTCCCCCGCACGATCAAGAACATCGGCGCGTCGAGCGCCCACTCGACGTAGCGCTGGTACGAGAACCCGTCCTCGAACGCGAACGGGAGCATGCCGCTTCGATCGGGATCGACATCCAGCCAAACCGCGGCGCGGTGGCTTCGCGTGCCGTCGGCGGTCCGCTCCGAGAACGGACTGTTGGCGAACATCGCGGTGGTGATCGGCGAGAGCGCGAGCCCGATCCGCATCTTTCGAACCGCGTCGACCTCATCGATGAAGTCGTAGTTGGCCTGCACGGTCGCGGTGCGGCGCATCATGTCGAGCGCGCGGGACCCCTTGGTCGGCAGGTACTCGCGCATGACGCCATAACGAAGCTTCGGGACCCACGGGAGATCCGCTTGGGCGGCCAGCGGGTGGTAGCCAACGCCCAACCAGCGAACATCGTGATCCGCGGAGACCGCGCGCAGCTCCGTCATGTGCGTTCGGAACTCTTCGCAGGTCTCGTGGATGGTTCTCTGCGTCGCGCCCGAGAGCTCGAGTTGCCCGCCCGGCTCGAGCGTGATGGAAGCCTTCCCGTTCTTCTCCTCGCGGACGAGCGCGATGATCGGGCCGTCGTCGTACTCGCGCTTCGGGGTCCAGCCAAACTGATCGCGCAGACGCGTCAGCGCGGTCGTGACGCCAAACCCGCGCTCGCCGGCTTCGTACGGGAGCGCGGTTCCGTCTGCGAACACACCGAACTTCTCTGCTTCGGTCCCGACCCGAAAGTGCGCGCGAGGCGTCTCGGCCTGATGAAACGGCGCGAGCAGGTCTTCCATCGATTCGATCGGCGTGTCGTCGTGTGGCCCGGCCATAGGCCTCCCTTTTAAAGAATGGAGCGTGGTTGGCAAGGATCGAAGCGATCGCGATTGCACAGAACTGTTTCAGACTCGGAACGAACTCACCCACCTTCCCCGATCGCGCTTCGCGTCGTGGACGAAAATGGTGTGATCGTGATACGTCAAAAACGTGACGGATCGAGCGACGCGCGGCTACATCGGATCTGGTCTCCACATCACGGGGACCCTCTCGGGCGAGGGAGACATGATCATCGACGGACGATTCACAGGCGACATCTCAATCGGCGGGCAGCTGCTCGTGGGTGAAGGTGCGCGCGTGATGGCTCCCTGCGCGGCACGCGCGGTCACGGTCGGCGGCGACCTGATCGGCGAGGTGCACGCTGACCACGTCGTGGTGCAGAGCACCGGCAAGCTCACGGGGGACGTTCACTCGACGACCATCGGCTTGGACGACGGTGGCGTGCTCACGGGCAAAGTGTTGATGGACTTCGATCTCTCGGACGTCTGAGGATGAACGAGAAAGCAAACGATATGCGCGGCCCCTCCATTATCCCTTCTGGTCAGACCTTAGCTGGCACCATCACCGGTGAAGGCGACCTCGTCGTGTTCGGTCGCGTGGAAGGGCCCATCGACATTGACGGCGTGCTCGTCATTGAAGCGGTTGGCGCGGTCCTCGGTGACGTGCGGGCCCGCGCGGTCAGCGTTCGCGGTGCGCTCAAGGGCGCCGCCACCGCGGACCGAACGGTGCGAGTCGACAAAGAAGCACGCGTCATCGGCGACCTCACGGCGCCTCGCGTCGCGGTCGCTCCCGGCGCGCGGTTCCGTGGCGACATTCACACAGGCGACGACGCGTTCCGGATCCCGGAGCTCGCGGTGGAAGTTACCGAAGAGGCCACGGCCAACGTGGAAGCGGGAGCCGTCGAAGCTCCTGTCATCATAGAGGCTCCTATCATCCAGGCTCCGGTCGAGGCGGTCGTGGCTGAGCACGTCTCCGTCGAGATCGAGCTCGACCTTGCCGACGCGCGCTTCGCGGTCGAAGACGAGTTCGTCAGCGTTCATGACGTGGTTGGTTCCGCCCCGGCGGCGTCATCGCCGGGAGCGATTCAGCCGCTCGCGCAGCTCGATGCAGACGCGCAGCTCGATGCAGACGAAGCGAGCCTTGAGCTCCCAACAGAAGCCGAAGCCGACGCAGGAGCTCCAGACACCCTCTTCGACGCGCTCGCGCCCCAGAGCGACGAGCACGCCTCGATCGCGGTCGAGCTGGAGTACGCCTCGGTCCGCGATGGTTTGGTCCAGACCGCCAGCGAGCAGCTCGAGCTCCCCGAGACCGAACCCAAGGACCTCCCGCCGCGTCCGCCGCGCAGCCTCCCGCGCATCGGACGCTCACGCGGCCGACTCCGCAGCGCCTAGCCCGCGCGGCCGCGAACGATGCGAGACGCTGACCCGCAGACCGCCGAGCTCCGTGAAGCGCTCTCCCGCCACGCCTTTCAGCGCGGGACGTTCACGTTGGCCTCGGGCCGAGAGAGCGACTTCTTCATCGACTGCAAGCGCTATGTCCTCAGCGCGCGCGGCCACGTGCTCACCGGGATGGTGCTCGCCTCGGCCACCTATGCGATCGAGCGAGATCGCGACGCGCGCTTTGACGCGATCGCCGGGGTCGCGCTCGGCGGATGCTCTCTCGCCTCCTCGCTCGCGTTCGCGTCGAGCCTCCGCGGCGCTCCTCGGGACGCGATCTTCGTCCGCAAGGCGGCAAAGGAGCACGGCAGCAAGCGCGCCATCGAAGGTGCCCACAACCTCAAAGACGGGGCGACGCTTTTGCTCGTCGAGGACACGATCACGACCGGCGGTTCTTCGCTCCGCGCGATCGACGCGCTCCGGGCGGCGGGCTTCGCGGTGCCGACGGTGCTCACGCTCGTCGATCGTCTGGAAGGAGCGCGCGAAGCGCTCGAAGGCGCCGGCGTTCAGCTCCACGCCGTGTACACTCGCGGCGACTTCATGAGCTCATGACGCGCTTTTCCTTTTCACTTCCTCTCGTCCTGGCGGTCGCTCTCCTGAGCGGGTGCGCCTCGCCGTCGATTTCATTGCGAACGGGACCGCGCTCGTTCACGCGAACCGACTACGAACGCGTCTACTCTGCGTGGACACGTGACGAAGGCGACTTCGACTGGGGCGCGATGAAGACGGTCCTCCACGCGACCGCCACCTTCGAGTCATGGGAACACCGGTGGGCGTACGTGGTCCGCTACGCCAACGACCACGCGATCAACACCGAGGCGCGGGACGAGATGCTCCGCCAGACCCTCGAAGACGCGCGAGTCAACCACCGCTTCTTCGTCACGGTCGCGGGCGGCGAAGGGTTCCGTGAGTCGGACATCGCGGGTCCGCAGAGCGCCTGGCGAGTCCTGTTGGTGGACGACGCAGGGGGGCAGATCACGCCGGTCGAGATCCAAAAGATCCGCCGACCAAGCGCCGCAGAGCGCGTCTACTTCCCGTCGATCTCGCCGCATCGTCAGATGTTTCGCATTGTCTTCCCAGCGACCCGACCGGACGGCACGCCCACGGTTTCTCCAAGCGCGCGCCACATCATCTTGCGATTCACCGGAGCGCGCGGTCGACTCGATCTGCGCTGGAACTTCACCGCCCAGACCCGCTAGAGAGCTCGCGGGGCTCTGAGCGGCCCCAAAACGCACAAAAACGCCGTGGTTTCGCGTAAAAGGCGGGAGCGGAGAGCTGCTTCGGACAGGCGCCACGGGTCCGCTTTTCCCGACAAAGGTGAGCAGGCCCACGTGGTGGTCGCAAAAAAACACCGCCGCGATTAGGGTCGCGGCAACCCGTCTTTGACGAAGCCAACGCTCGTTTCGCGCGCCTTTCCGCTCCGCGCGACCGACCTGGGAGGAACCATGAGAAAGCTCGCTCTCTCCATCATCATCAGCATGCTCTCCAGCGCGATCTTCATCGCGTGTCACGCCGACGAAAACGACCCTGTCGGCCTCGCCGGTGAGCTCGAAGATCCGGTGCGTCGGCAGAACGCGATTCACCACATCAGCCGGATGTACACCAAGGCGCTCGCGGACAATGGCGGCGACCGCGAAAACGCCGCCGTGAAGGGCTTCGCCGACCAGGTCGTCGAGAAGCTGACCGCTTGCTACCTCGGCCACCCCGAAGACACGCAGAACGGTCTCGGCATCCTCAACCTCTTCATGGAGATGCGGGATCCGCGCAGCCTCCCGGCCCTCGTGAAGGCCCTTCAGTGGCGCGCCGAGGTCACCGAAGAGCACGCGATCACCGCGGCCTCGACGATGCAGTTCATGACCATTCCCGATGACAAGAAGGGCGAGGTCATCACCGCGCTCGACGACTCGGTGCAGCGCGTGACGCAGGCGCGCCCGATCGACAACCGGATCCGGATCCAGATCATCCGGACGCTCGGAGCGATTGGTGACCGACGCGCGTCGCCGACCCTCATCAAGCTCGCGACGACGCAGTCCGAAGAGCAGAACTTCCTCATCAACCGGCTCGCAGCACAGATGCTCGGCGAGCTCGGTGACCCGGCCGCGGTCGACGCGATGATCGAGGGCCTCTTCCTCTTCTCCCCGACCAACCCCGGTCAGAAGATGAACGACGTCGCTGGCGAAGCCCTGGTCCGAATCGGCCGCCCGGCGCTCCAGCCCTTGCTCGGCGTCTTGCGCGGTGAGAACGAGCGCGCGAACGCCCTCTGCGACCTCTTCATCGAAGCGGTTCGACAGCGCGATGAGAACGCCGCCCGAGGCATGAACAAGCGCGCGATGACCAGCTTGGAAGCCACCTTCGCGCTCGGCGCCCTGGGTCTCCCCGAGGCCATGGAGCCGCTGATTCAGGAGTCGCAGGTCGACAACCCTCAGCGTAAGTTCAACGCCGCGCTCGCCCTCCGGCGTCTGACGCTCAGCGAGACGCAGATCCCGCAGGTCCGCGAGCACCTCCGCCGAGTCTTCAGCGAGCTCCCCAACGACATGACGGGCATCCAGATGCGCGCTCAGTTCTTCGCCGCGACCCGCCACATGTACGACGCCAGCTTCCTCCCCTTCTACTTGGTCCAGGCCAAGGACACCGACCTGCACCCGGCCGCGCGCACGGAGGCCCTCCGGTCCTTCGCGCTCCTCGCGAACAAGGACGAGGCCCAGCAGCTGACCCAGATGATCGAAGCGGAGCCCACCTCGGAAAACGGTGGCTTCCAAGAGAACTTCCGGACCACCAACGAGAAGGCCATCGCGGTCGCGACCGAATGTGACGCCGACCTCGCTTGCTACATCGGAAAGCTCGGCGACGCCGACAAGGACATCGTCGTCAAGGCGACCTACGGCATCGGGCGCTACGGGCGCGGCAACGCAGAAGCGATCACCGCGCTGGTCGGCAAGCTTGACCACATGGAGGCGGAGGTTCGCCTCGCCGCGGTCCACGCGATCGACAGCATCGCGGTCGCCGGCAGCCAGGAAGCGATCGACAAGATCCAGAGCCTCCGCGAGATCGAAGAGGGCCGCGCGGTCTGGCGCGCGTTCTCGGTCGAGGCGCTCCCGATTCAGGCGCGTCTGCGGACCCGGAGCCAGGGCGCATGATCCGGCTGGAGGTCGCCGTCGGCCAAGACGCGGGTGAGGTGGTCGAGTCCAACGAGGACGTCGTCAGCCTCGGCCGCGCGGAGACGTGCGACCTCCACCTCAAAGATCACCACGTCTCTGGCGAACACGCCTCCATCATTTTCACGGGGGTCGCGTATGTCCTCCGTGACCATCACAGCACCAACGGGACTCGGGTCAAGCGCGGGCAAGGGATCTTGGATCTCTCCGCGCAACCGGGTCGCGAGCTCACGCTTGAGCCGGGCGACGAGATTCACCTCGGCGAAGAACAGAGCGCCGTCGTGGTCGCGGTCTCGCTCGGTGACGAAGACGAGGACGACGCTCGCATCGTCAAGGTCCGCCCGGTCGACGAGCTGGGCGATGTCGAGCAATCGGTCGACCGCGAACTCCTCAAGAAGCTCTACGACGCGCAAAAGAGCATCAGCGCGGCGACCGAGCTTGAGCACGTCATCAACGCCATCGCCGAGCAGGTCTTCGCGTTTCTCTCCCGCGCGACGCACGTCACGGTCGCGCTCCGCGAAGACAACACCAACACCTCGCGCAAGTCATCGCGCTACGTCCCGTTGGGGACCCGTGCGCGCGAAGGCGTCGCGACCGAAGAGATCATCCCGATCACGCGCAGCGTCTTCAAGAAGGTTGTCAAAGAGCGCGCGGCGGTCCTGGCCGCGGACGCCAAGCGAGACGTCGGCGAGACCGCGTCGCTGATGGCCGCGCAGATCTTGTCGACGATCGGCGTTCCGCTTTGGGAAGGCGACAAGATCGGGGGCGTGCTCCAGGTCGACAACCGCGCGAGCCGCGGGCTCTTCAAAGAGTCTGACCTCGACGTCCTCGCCCTCCTCGCGCAGAGCGCTTCCCAGAGCTTCGCGCATGCGCGCTTGATTCAGCGCCTCCGCGTCGCCGAGGAGCGTCAGCGAAACGAGAACACCTACCTCAAGTCGCAAGAAGAGCGTCGCCGCTTCGACGGCATCATCGGCGAGAGCAAGGCGATGGAGCACCTCTTCACGAACCTGAAGAAGGTCGTCGACACGCGCGTCACCGTTCTCATCGAAGGTGAGACCGGGACCGGTAAGGAGCTGGTCTCGAGCGCGGTCCACTACTGGTCCCATCGACGCGAGAAGCTCTTCGTCGTGCAGAACTGCGCGGCCATGCCGGAGAACCTCCTCGAGAGCGAGCTCTTCGGCCACAAGAAGGGCGCATTCACAGGAGCGACCGACGACAAGAAGGGGCTCTTTGAGCTCGCCCACGAAGGCACCCTGTTCCTCGACGAAGTTGGCGAGATGCCGCTCTCGTTGCAGGCCAAGCTCCTGCGTGTTCTGCAGGAAGGCGAGATTCGCCCGGTCGGGTCTGGGCGCACCAAGAAGGTCGACGTGCGCATCGTCGCGGCGACCAACCGTGACCTCGAAAAAGAGGTCGCTGAGGGGCGCTTCCGCAAAGACCTTTTCTACCGGCTCCGCGTCTTCCCCATCAAGCTACCTGCGCTTCGGGAACGGCGTGAAGACATCCCGCTCCTCGCCGGCCATTTCCTCTCTCGGTACTCCGAAGAGTTCGGGCGATCCGTCGCGGGCTTCTCGCAGACCTCGATGGACCTGCTCAAGAGCTACAAATGGCCTGGAAACGTCCGTGAGCTGCAGAACGAGATTCAGCGACTGGTGATCCACGTCGACGAGGACGGCGACTTCGTTCAGCCGAGCCACCTCAGCCCTCGGATCCGCCAGGTAGGCGCGATGATCGAGCGGGTGCGGCCCAAAAAGGGAACGCTCAAAGAGATGGTCGAACAAGTCGAGAAGCACATCCTTCGTGAGGCGCTCGAGGAGCACAACAACAACAAGAGCGCGACCGCGAAGACGCTGGGCATCACCCGCGAGGGCCTTCACAAGAAGCTCAAGTCTTACGGCATGACGTGAGGCTCCACCACTTTTGGTGTAACAATGGGCCATGCGCGTGGTCCGAGAAGGTTCCGGAATCATTCTCCTCCTCGTCGCGTTGGGCATCTACGGGTTCGCCGTGACGCGCCTCACCTCTCATGACTACGTCGCCGCGATTTTGAGCGCCTTGATGGGCACCGCCGCGCTGGGCTCTTCGGTCGAGCTGCTCCGTCCGTCGGTGGGGGAGTGAACGTCATGCTGTCGCAGAGGCCATGGCTGGGAGCGCTCCTTGTGCTGAGCACCCTCTCCTCTTTCGCGTTCGCGTGTCAGCGAGACGCCGCGCCGGAGCGTCAAGCACTGCAGAGCGGTGACGCGGTCCTGAGCGACGAGGTTCTCTCCACCGTTGACGGCGTGCCGATCACGCGCGCGGACCTGCTGGCGTTGATGCGCTCGTCGGGAATGAACGCGGACCAAGCGCTGGTCGCGCTTCAGGATGAGATCCTGCTCGGGCGCGAAGCGACCCGTCGCGGCTACGCTGAGACCCGAGCTGCTCGTGAGGCCGCCGAGCGCGCGTTGGTGCAGCGCTTCCTTCAAGCGCACGAAGAGACGCACGACTTTCATGACGCGCCGCCCGAGATTCTCGAGGCGTCTCTCGCCAAACAACGCGCGCTCCGTAACGCCGTCCCGCAGCGACGCGTGCGACACGTTCTCGTCCGCGCCGCGGAAGGCGACGCGCCGACCGAAGAAGCGCAGGCGACGGCGCTGCTCGAGACCCTGGTGTCCTCGCGAGACCGCGACGCAGACTTCAATCGATTCGCCGACGACGACGCGTTGACGGTCGAGGACCTGCCGCTCTCGAGCGCGACCGCTTCCTTTGAGCGCCCCTTCCTCGACGCCATGTTCGAGAACGACGAGGTCGGGCTGGTCGAACACCTGGTCCGCACGTCCTATGGGTTCCACGTCATCGAAGTGGTCGAGATTGTGGAAGCCGCCGACGCCGACCAAGCGGCCATCCGCGCGGACGCGGAGGCAGACGTGACGAACGCGGCCCGCCAGATCGCTCTGGGTCCGCTCTTCGCGGCGCGGCAGGCTGACGTTCGCTACACGGACCGGCTCGAGGAGTTCCTGGCGAACCCCGGGTTTGAAATCATCGACCCGGGAGAAGAGCGATGAACACCGCGTCCCGTCCTCCCGAGCTCGCGCGCGATCAAGCGGACAGCGCGTTCACCGCGATCCTGCGGCACCTGTGGCGCTCTGAGCCCGACGTCCTCGCCATCGCGTTCGTCGATAAGGACGGCGAGTGCATCGACTATTGCTCCGCCCTCGACGTCTTTGACGCGAAGCTGGCGGGCGCGCAGATGCGCATCGTCACGGACCAAGTGCAGCGTGCCACGCGATGGGCCAAGGGCGGGAACGCCTACTCGTTCTTCGTCTCGGGTTCAGAGCGAGACCTGGTCGTGCGCCGCGTCGATGACGAGAACGCTCTGGTCGTCGTCGTCCGCGGCGGGATGACCGACGCGACCGTCCTCGACGCCATCTCGACCGCGGTTGGGCGCATCCGGCTCGAAGCGGTCCTCCCGATCCCGGGTTGGGATCCCCGCGGCCCTCTTCTTCGCGTCCGCACGCGTCCCGCGGTGGGCTGGGATTTCGCGCCGTGCGATATGCATGATGGCGAGCGCTCCCACGAAATCGTCGCGGTGCTTGGGCGGTGGGAAGAAGACCCTGGGGTGGCCGGTGGCGCGCTGACCTGCTTCCGTGTCCGCACCACCTTCGACGATGAACTCACGATTGCGTATGACCGTGATCGGGACGCTTGGATGTGGTGGTAAGCCCTCAGGTTTCACCCCGTCTGCAAACTTCACGGGACGGCCTGTGGAATGTAGAGTGGCGCCCGTGAGCCGCGTCTGCCCAGCCTGTTCCACCTCCTACTCGAGCGAAGTCTCGTTCTGCGGCCATGATGGTCGGATCACGATTCAGGTGCAGCCTCCCGGTGAGGAAGACCCACGGCTCGGGACGCAGCTCGGCGACTTTGTCGTCGCCGCGCGGGTCGCCGACGGAGCCATGGGGCGCGTTTACGAGGGTCGTCATCCAGAGACCCGTCAGCAGGTCGCGATCAAGGTCCTTCACCCGCAGGTCGCCCAAGACCCCATCGCGGTAGAGCGCTTCCGGCGTGAGTTTGAGACCGCGGAAGAGATGGAGCACCCGCACATCGTTCGCGTGCTCGACTTCGGCGAGACCGGCAATGGCTCCTACTTCATGACGATGGAGTTCCTCTTCGGGGAGGAGCTCAGCCAGATGATGGATCGCGAGGGGAAGCTCAACGGCGCGCGACTGGTCCGCGTGGTGTCACAGGTCGCTCAAGCCCTTGACTGCGCGCACTCCGCAGGTGTCATTCACCGTGACCTCAAGCCGGACAACGTTTTCCTGTGCGAGTCCGACGACGGCGACGTGGTCAAGCTCCTCGACTTCGGTTCCGTGAAGCTCCAGATGGAGATGGGCGCGAAGCTGACGGCGTTCGGCACCACGATCGGGACGCCGTACTACATGTCGCCAGAGCAAGCGATGGGGAAGCTCGACGTGGACCAGCGGACCGATGTCTTCGCGTTGGCCGCGATCACGCACCAAATGGCGACCGGCGCCGTCCCGTTCAAGGGCGACAACGTGGCGAAGATCCTCATGGCCATCGTGCAGGAGGAGCCGCCGCCCTCGTCCCAGATCAACATGGACCTGCCGCCCGGCTTCGACGCCGTGATCGCGAAGGGTCTCGTCAAAGACAAGACGCTCCGCTACGCCTCCGCCGGTCAGTTCGCGGACGCCATCGTGACCGCGTTTGGGCTCGAAGGCGGTCACGCGCAGTGGGCGAAGACCCCGCTCGCCGAGACCGCCCGCGCGCTCTCTGTCACCGCGCCTCACCCGGTCCTGGTCTCGAGCTGGCCGCCGGTCGCCAAAGCGTCCGCCACCGTCGCCTACGGCGAAGGTCCCGGCACCGGTGGCGCGGACGCGACCGTCCAAGACGGCGGCCCCTTCGCGTCGAACCTCGGGACCGCCGAAACGGTTCTCGCCGACGGCCCGCTGGTCGCGGAGCCGATCAAGACCACCTCGAACAAGAATCTCATCGGCTTCGTGCTGCTCGGAGTCGGCGCTGCGCTCCTCGTCATCGTGGCCGCGATCCTGTTCTTCACCCTCTCCCGCTAGCGCCTCTCCTACCGCAAGCGAGCGAGCGCGGCTTCCGTGTCCGCGATGAGCTCTTGCGCGTCTTCGATCCCAACCGCGTAGCGCACCAGCCCACCGACCATACCGAGCGCCTCGCGCTCCTCGCGAGGCATCCCGTAGTAGCTCATCAACGCGGGCTGCTCGATCAGTGACTCGACGCCGCCGAGACTCGGCCCGATCCGCGGGATCTTGCACGCGTCGACGAAGCGCGAGGTCTCCTCTTGAGAGGCGTTGACCTCGAACGTGACGACCCCGCCGAACCCGCTCATCAATCGGCTCGCGACTTCGTAGCTCGAGTGGCTCGGGAGCCCCGGGTAGTGAACGACCTTGATGCGATCGTCAGCCTCGAGGAAGCGCGCGAGCGCGAGCGCGCTCTCGTTTTGGCGCGCGACCCGGATCGCGAGCGTCTTGATCCCGCGATGCACGAGATACGCCGCGTGCGGGTCCATGATGCCCCCGATGCAGTGCCGGAGATCGCGGATGAGCGAGACCAGGCCGCGGCTCCCGCAGACGACTCCACCCAGGACATCGTTGTGACCCGCCAAGTACTTCGTCGCGCTGTGGACCACGAGGTCGATCCCGAGGTCCGCAGGACGCAGGTTGATCGGTGTCGCGAACGTGCTGTCGACCAGCGTCTTGACCCGCTTGGCGCGACAGATCTCCGCCACCCGCGCGAGGTCGACGACCCGCTGAAACGGATTGGTCGGCGCCTCGCAGATCACCAGACGCGTCTCCGCGCGTAACGCGGACTCCATCTCCGACACGCTCTCGACGATCGAGTGCGTGACGCCAAAGCGGCCGAGGACGTCGCGCACAAACTGACGGGTGCGCCGATAGCAGTCGCGGAAGAGGATCACGTGCGAGCCGCTCTTTACGAGCGCCAGGATCGACGTCGTGACCGCGGCCATTCCGGAGCCGAACGCGAGACCGTCGTCCACCGCTTCGAGCGACGCGATTTTCTCTTCCACCAGCCGGACGCTCGGGTTGCCGTAGCGTCCGTACTCTTCCGCGTCCGGGAGCTCGCCCTGAAGAAACGACAGCAGCTCGGCCGTGCTCGAGAACGTGAACGTTGCCGTCTGCACGATCGGCGCGGCGAGCGCGGCGTAGGGATGTCGTCTCGGCTCTCCTCCGTGCACCGCGAGCGTGTCGAGGCTCTTCTTCTTCGGGTCGCTCACTGCGTGACCGCCGGCGCGCTCTCAGACGCAGCAGGAGCCACGAGCGGCTCGAAGCTATCGCCGACCAACGCTAGGACCCGCGCGCCCCGGCGCGGCCCGCGGGAGGCAGAGAAACCGAGCGACGGCCCGACCGTTTCTGTGGTCGGCGCGCCGAGCAGTCCTCGCGCGACCGCCATCCGCGTGGTCGCGCCCGCCTCGACGAGATCACGCACCAACTGAAACGCGTCTCGTCCGGTCACCGCGAAGAGATCCGGCGCGCTGCCGAAACGCGTCTGAAAGAGGTTCGCGAAGTCCCGCGCGGTCCCGGTTGACGTCGCCGCGTCGAACGGGACCGAGAAGAGCGCGCCCTGCAGGTAGCGACGGGTCGTGCGAACGATGTCCGCTGAGTAGGCCGCCGACGTCGCGAGCAACCGAACCGGAAGCGCGGTCTCCGGGACCTCCTGCGAGGGACCGGTCACAGAGTACAGACCCGCTGCCATCAACGCGGGCGCGATGAGCGACACCCGACGCGCGCTGTCCGCCAGCAGGATCGCGTCGGGCGCGGCTTCGCGAACCGCGGTGATCGGCTCTTGAAACTCGGTCGCGCTCGCGGGATAGCGCCCCGACGCGACCACGCTCGCGCCGACCGCCGAGGCCGCTTGCCGGAGCGCCGCGTCCATCGCGTCACCGTAGCCGCCTTCTGGGGCGAGCAAGGCGAAGCGAATCGCCCCCCGCGCCGACGAGACGAGCGCGGCGACCTCCTCCGCGGGCGTCGGCAGCAGATGGAAACCCATCGTCGCCTCTGCCGGAAGGTCGACCGGAGCGAGCGCGATCAGCGGGACGCCCAGCTCTTGGGCACGCTCGGCCGCACCGGAAACGGCGCTCGCGCTCACCGGTCCGATGATCGCGATCACGCGGTGAAGGGAGACGAGGTCATCGACCGCCGCGATCGCGCGCTCTTCGTCGCCACCGCTATCGCGAAACACGATCTGCGGGCTGTTCTCGTCTGCCGGACCGGTCGCTGGGATCCCCGCCGCCAACGTGATGCCGCGGAGCGCCAGCTGCCCTACCTCGCGCCCTCGCCCGCTGAGCGGAAGGATCGCGCCGATGACGCGGGGGTCGGCCTGACCCGTGCGCTCGGCGCGAATCGCGATCGCGGAGAGCTCCTCGCCGAGGGTGATCTCCTCTTCCCGCAGCATCTCGATCAGCGCGAGGACCCGCTCCATGTCTCCGCTCGCGAACGACTCCCGTACCGCGCGACGTGTCGCGACCGGCCACCCCGGACCGTCGTGCGGGAGCAACCCGACGAGGCGTTGCACCTCTTCGGCGGTCAGCTGGTCCCCGATCTGGAACGCCAGCCGCGCGGACGCTTCGTCTTTGCGGCGCTCGGAAACATCGGAGCGCGCGAGCGCGTCTAGCGCCTCCACCGAACCGATCTGGTCACCGGTCGCGGCCGCCGCGGTCGCGATGCTGTCGAGGAGCATCGCGGTCTCCTCCGGATCCACCGTCCGGCCGATGAACGGGCGCAGCATCTCGAGCGCTTCCGCGTGCTCTCCGGCGAGCTGAAGGGTGATCCCGAGGTAGAAGCGACCGCGCTCGGCGACCGCTTCGTCCGCGTGCTCCGCGACCGACTCAAAACGTCCGCGCGCGAGCGTGAGCGAGCCTTCGGCGAGCTCGATGCGGCCCAGCTCGAGCCGCGCGATGGGCCGCATCGGATCATCAGGATGCGTCGCGAGGAACTCGACGTACGTGGACTTCGCGGTCGGCAGGTCGCCCGCGTCGGCGGCGCGCCGCGCGTCGCGGAGGAGCGACTCTGCCTCGGGGTCGTCGGTCGTGACGTTCGGGAGCGTGCGCGGGTCCATCTCGACGCGTTTGGGACAGCCGACGAAGAGCAACCCCGCACCGATCAAGAGCGCCGCGAGAGAAGGGGTCGCGAGCGCCCGCGGGATGGGGCTCCCGGAGAAAAGTGAGCGGCCTGGCATCACCGCCACGTAGGGTCGAAGGGACACGGACGCAGAGTCGCGAACGCGCGGCCGACACGGCAAATTCTTGACCGCTTCATGTTCAGCGCTCTCCTCGCTCAAGCACGGAGCGCGCGATGAGAGTGCTCAGCGCGAGCGCCTCCGCGCCTCTCTTCTGAAAGGAACGTGCGGCGCCCGGGCACCCGCTTACCAATACGGACTCCCCGTCGTGACCGCGGAGCGTCTCGTCCGCCACCGCGCTCGAGGTCGCGCGATCGGTTCGCGGGAGCTGGCCGCCCGCTCCGGAACACCCCGCGTGCTCACGGTTCGCGGGCAGCTCGATGACCTCTTTCGCGATCCGCTCGATCACCGTACGCGGCGGCTCATAGAGTCCGAGGCCGCGTCCGAGTCGACAGGCGTCGTGATACGTCGCGCGCGGGATCGACTCGGTGAGCTTGTCGAGGTTCTTCGCGGCCAGCTCCACAAGGTGGATCGACTCCGCGGTGGGTGTCACTCCGTGCTGTGGCGCCAAGACCGTCATCGCGTGCATGCACCCAGCATCGGCGAACACCAGCCGCTGGCTACCGCGCGCGTCTCGATAGAACCGCCGCGCCGCCTGCTCAAACCCCGCGGCGTCCCCCGCCTCAAGCAACGGGAGCCCGCAGCAACCAGGAGAGACGTCGACCTCGTCACCGACGAGACGCACCGTCGCCTCCTTCGTGAGCGAGGCGTCCTCTGGTTCCGTGCCGAGGACCGTGCAGCCAGGGACGAAGCGAGTCCGCCCGATGCGCCTTTCGTCGCGACCAAAGAGAGACTCCGCGGTCGCGCGAACGCGGGCTTCCCGCTCCGCGTGGCGCGCGGTCACCTCAGCGGCCTCGGCCGGCGCGAGCCGTCGCTGGGTGACGTGGGCCCGCGCGGCGTAGAGCGCCGACGGAACGTCGTTGTCATGTTCGCAGTACGACTTGCAGCCGCCGCAACCGGTGCACGCGAACCACGCCGCGGCCACGCTCTCGTCGACCTCGAGGTTCCCGCGGTCGGCGTGATGCAAGCTGGTCATCAGCGCCCAGGGCGTCGTCGTCTCGCTGCCCTGAACGGTCGCGACCGGGCAAGCGTGACGGCAAAGCTTAGGGCAATGCGCGCAGTAAGTGTGGTCGCGCCTCTGCGTGGCGACGAGCGGCAGGTGATGCGCCATCGCCACGGAGAGTAGCAGTCTTCGATGCTCAGGAAGGCATCGATCGACGTCCGCGGCGACGCGCGAACACGCCCGCCAGCAAGAGCAGGACGACCGTCGACGAACCGCCCGGCGAGCCTGGGCTCGTCGCGCAAAGCGCTCCGCCCGCGAGGCCACCATCGGTGGTCGGCGCGACCGTGTCCACGCAGAGCTCCGCGTCGGTGTCACACATCCGGTCCATCGGGCACTCGTCGTCACTGCGGCAGCCACATCGACCCGCGCCGGTTCCGTCGTCCACGCAGAGCTCGCCGTCCGCGGACGACACACACGCGCCAGGGTCACCGTCGATGATGCACGGGGCGCACTGGTTACGTGTCTCGTCGCAGACCGGCGCCGCTTCGTCACAGGCGCTCGTCTCGTCCGCGTCGCACTCGACACAGATGCCCGCGTCCGTACACGCAGGGAGCGAGGGGTCGGTGCAGTCCGCGTCGGTCCCGCATCCCATCACGCACATCGACGTCGCCGGGTCACACCGGAGGTCGGCTTCGCAGTGCTCATCGGTCGTGCAGTCCACGCAGAGGCCGCTGCCCAGATCGCAGACGCCCTCTGGACAGTCCGCGTCGCCGGTGCACGGCGGCTCGCAAATGCGGTCCGGGGTGCAGAGCTCGCCATCGGCGCAATCCGTCGAGGACAAGCACTCCACACACGTGGACGCTTCGACGTCGCAAACGGGGAGCGTGATGTCGAGGCACTCGTCGTTCGTGGTGCAGCCTTCCCAGCAGGTCCCGCCGACCGGGTCGCACATCTCATCACACATCTCGTCGTCGGTGCAGCCGACGCATGTGTTCGTCTCGTCCGAGCAGACCGTCGCCCCCTCGCACATCTCATCCATCACGCACTCGACGCACTCGCGCAGGTCCGGGTGACAAACGCCTGAGGCGCACTCTTCATCGACGGTGCACTCGAAGCAGACGCCGATGTCCTCGTCGCAGACGGGAGTCGCGCCCTCACAGTCGTCGTCGCTCGTGCACCCCGGCTCGCAGGTCATCGTGACCGGATTGCATGACTCGCTCTCGTCGCAGTGTTCGTCGGCCCGACACTCTACGCAGATGCCCGCGGGCACGTCGCACGCGGGAGCCGCTTCGGGACAGTCGGCGTCTGCGGTGCACGGCTCGCCGCAGACCAGGTCGGGCGAGCACACCGCCTCGCCGGCACAGTCGGTGTCGTCGAGACAGCCCACGCAGGTTCCCTCATCGCAGACCGGCATCGCCATCATTAGGCCTTCACAGTCCAGGTCCGACTCGCACTCGGCGCCGCAGGTGTTGGTCTCGTCGTCACAGACAGCGCCCACCGGACACTCCGCATCAGCGGTGCACTCCACGCACATCATCGTCTCTTCGTCGCACGCCGCGAGCGAGCCGGTGCAGTCGGCGTCGCCGGTGCACTCCACGCACGTCATGACCGCGAGGTCACACACGCCGAGGTCGCAGTCCGCGTCCGCCAAGCAGCCGACGCACATGTTGGTCGCGCTGTCGCACACGCCGTCCTCGCAGTCATCGCTGTCTTCGCACTCGACGCAGACGTTTGCGCCGGTGCAGACGCCGTCCGGGCAATCCGTGTCGGCGGTGCACTCCACGCACTCACGCGCGGCCTCGTCACAGACCGCGAGGTCGCCGTCGCAGTGCGAGTCGTCGGTGCAGCCGACGCAGACGAACTCCGCCAGATCACAGATCGGGGTATCGCCAGCGCAGTTCGAGTCCACGAGACACTCCACGCAAGAGTTGGTGTCGCCGTCGCAGACCGGAGTCGCAGGAGTCGACGCGCAATCGTCATCGTCGACGCAGCCCGGCACGCACGTTCCCGAGGGGTTGCAGACCGGCATCGCGTCTGGGCAGTCCGAGGTCGCGAAGCACTCGACACACGTCGGCGCGCCCGCATCCGTGGTGTCACAGAGCGGCTCCGCCGGGTCGCAGCCGTTGTCCGTCGCGCCGGCGCCGGCGCTGTCCTCACAGCCGAGGCAGACCGCCGTGTCACCGCTCCCCACGCACACCGGATCGTCTGCGGTGCACCCGGCGTCCAAACCTCCCACGGTCGAATCGAGGCAGGCCACGCACGTGTTGGAGGTCGCGTCGCACACGCCCGATTCACAGTCCGCGGTCACGACGCACTCCACGCAGATCAGAGGGTCACGCGCGTCTGCGCAGATCGGCGTCTCCGTCCCGCAACCGGTGTCCGTCGCGCCCGGGGTCATGTCGTCTTCACAGAGCACGCACGTGGGCATCGAGCTATCCGACGTGTCGCAGACCGGCGCCGCCGCGCCGCACCCGTTGTCGCGTCCACCCACGACGCTGTCTTCACACGGAGCGCATGTCGGCGCGCCGCCGATGACGACGCACGCCGGCGCTGCAGCACCGCAGCCGAGGTCCACTCCGCCGTCCGAAGTGTCCGCGCAGGTTTCGCACATCGGCGTCCCGCCGCTCGTGTTGCAGACCGGCATGCCGGACGTACAGCCGCTGTCGACACCGAGTACCGAGTCGTTGATACATGGCGCGCAGGTGTTCGTCGCGAGGTCGCAAACCGCGCCGCCACAGTCGCGGTTCCCCAGGCACTCAACGCACTCCAGTGGATCCGCGCCCGTCGCGCAGACCGGCGTACCGGGCGCGCAGCCGTTATCGAGGGCGCCGCTCCCGGTGTCCGAGTCTTCGCAGAGGATGCACATCGCGGAGCTCCCCGAGCCGACGCAGACCGGCGCCGCGGCCGAACATCCATCGTCGAGGCCGCCCATGGTGGAGTCGTCGCACGGAACGCAGGTCGGGACCGCGCCGCTGGTGTCACAAACCGGCGCCCCAGCGGAGCAACCGTCGTCGATCCCCATCGCGACGCTGTCCGCGCACGGGAGACATGTCGGGGTCGCGCCGCTGGTGTCGCACACGGGCGCCGCTCCGGTGCACCCCGTATCGAGTCCCGGCATCTCGTCGTCCACGCACGGGACACACTCATTGGTCGCGAAGTCGCAGGCGTTGTTCGGCATCGCCGGACAGTCCGCGTGCGATGTGCACGGGACGCATGCCCCCGCGGGGGTCGCGTCTTCGTCACAAGAGAGCCCGGCCGGGCAGCCCGTGTCGGTCCCGCCGTCGGTCTCGTCCGTGCAGCAGAAGACCGGGGTAATCGTCGCGACGTTGTTGTCGTCATCGCACTCGTTCTGCACGAGCACCGGTGCGGAGGTCGCGTCGCTGCCGTCGTCGTTGATCACCGCGTAGAGCTGAAAGCTCCCGACCTGGTCCGGGATGGTCACCGCGAAGTCGGCCATCCCGCCTGCGGCCACGCCTCCGCCGGTCACCGCGGTGCCGATGAACGTCCCCACGGTCGCGGGGTTCCCGTTGTAGAACGCGATCGGGGTCGTCCCGAAGAAGCCCGTATCGCCGTCGTTGAACACCCGAATGTTCACCACGAGTTCACCGCCCCCAGTGCCGCAGTCTGCGCCTCGCTCAAAGCCCAGGATCTGAACGCGCGCGTCGATCGCGGGGGTCGTTCCAGGCGTCGCGGTAAGGAGCGAAGTGTCGCTCTGCGTGATCGCGACGTTGAGCGGGTAGCGCCCCGACCCTGCCGGGAAGTCAGCCGCGACGTCCTGCTGCGTGGTGGGAATGGTCCCGTCATCGTTCACGTTGGTGATGTGGTAGTAGTACTGGTTCCAGATGCGGCGTGATGGGGTCCACGGCGCACCACCGGACTCGAAGATCACCAGGTTCGGGTTGCAGGTCACCGCGATCTCAGACTGTCCGTCGTTGTCGCTGTCGAGGATGAGAGGCCCCTCGAGTCGGGTGCCCGAGACGCACGGAACCGTGACATCTGCGTCGGC
Organism: uncultured bacterium; assembly: GCA_938024995.1. Taxonomy (GTDB): domain Bacteria; phylum Myxococcota_A; class Polyangia; order Polyangiales; family Houyiibacteriaceae; genus CALJDU01. The sequence goes on along the minus strand of CALJDU010000045.1, from coordinate 90,391 downwards.
CGCCCCTGGGCCGACCTTGTAGTTTCGGTTCCCCGTATTCACGTTCGCCGGTGCAGAGGCGATCGGACCTCCGTACATGATTCGAAGCTCGACCTCGTCGCGGTAAATGATCTCCGCTGTGCCATCGCCGTTGAGGTCGTAGATGGCGGCCTTGGTCGCCGCGGATCCATCGTCGACGACCAAGTTGAAGAGCTGCGCGCTCGTGTCGTGAAGGTTGAACGCGCGCAGGCGGTGCTGCGTGATGAACAACGTCTCAGGCCAGTTCGGAACGGAGTCGTTGTCGAGGCCGTCGTCCTCCAGATCGTCGTCGCTGAACTCGCCGATCGCGGGGCGCCCCGTGTACACGCCCGAGTATGCCCAAGACCCAAGCACGGTCGGCGTGCCTACCGTCGCGGCGCTGCCTCCGGCGAGGGTCCAGATGTATGCCCCGCTCTGGTGCGCGACCACCACGTCAAGCTGTCCGTCGAGGTTCATGTCCGCGACGGAGGTCATGCCGTCCCCGAGCGTTCCGGCCACCTGCTCGATGCGCGCGGTCCACGGCATCACCGCGGTGTTGATGATGTAGATCTGGTTGCCGGCCGCGATCTCAAGTCCCGGGTCGGCGGGGACGATGTCGATCGGCACGGAGAACGCGACGACGTAGTTGGTGTTCGTCGTGTTGTTGCCGACGCTCTTCGCCGTCGCGCCGGTCGCGTTCATGCCGTTCATCAAGAGCGTGATCGCGGGAGACGCGCCGCCGGTGTAGCGCCAGATCAGGTTGCCCGTGACGATCTCGGGCGTGCCGTCTTCGTCCATGTCCGCGATGCTCGTCGCCCAGCCGCGCGAAGGACCGTCGATCATCGCGTTGGTCACGCCTAGGGTCTTTACGTCAGGACCTTGCGTCACGGTCCAGGTCGAGGTCGCGACGTCCAAGCTCGCGACGTAGGGGTAGTACGAACCGGTACGGGCAGGACCCGCGAGGAACGCGACCTCCAGCGGTCCAGAGCCGTCCAGCTGACCCACCGCGACGCCGGGATGAAAGACCTCCATCTCCGCGGTCGGCACCGTGATGACCGACTCTTCCATCAACGTCTCCGCGTCGATGACCGTCCACTGGTTGTTGTTCGTTGCTGCAGACGCGCCCGTCGCAGAACGCCGCAAGACGAACTCCGTTACCCCATCGAAGTCGATGTCCGCCGCGACCATCGGGCAACGTGCATCCATGTTGGGCATCGCGCTGCTGGTGCGGTCGTCCTCGCGAATCGAGAAGCTCGTGTCCGTGATGGGCACCGTGCACTCAGGCGCGGTCGCTCCCACGATCCCGCAGTTCGGATCGTACGCGTCGACATAGCCATCGCTGTCGTTGTCGAGGCCGTCGCTGCATTGAGGAGAACCAGGCGCGCCATCGGCGAACGCGACTCCACTGGTCAGGAGAAGAGTGAGCGACGAGACAAGCGCAGCAGATCTGTATGCCATTGAGCACCCCAAAGTAGTTAGACTGCTAAGAGTACCCTCGTTCCGCGTCCGCTCACAGCGTTAGTCTGAACTCAAAAACAAAAGGCGTACTCAAATGAGTACGCCTTTGAACGAACTTGTGCTTGCTCAGTCGAGCACGCCGCGGGCGACTTCTTCGGTCGCGCCACCCGAGTCACGTGCACGAAGGAGAAGCCCTCGCTCGGGGAGATCGGCGAAGACCGCCGCGGCGAGCTCGCGCTTCTGGGCGTCTTCACCCGCGAGCGCCTCCCACAACTTGTTGCGAATGAACTGCGGGCTGGCGCCGTTCGTCCCTTCCCAACCACTGCGAAGAACGTTGACGGTCTTCTGCCAGAAGTAGCTGTAGCTCGCGTCGCCCTGCCCCGTCTTGAGCAAGCTGGCCGCGCGGAGTCGGCGCCAGATGGAACCGTCGTTCTCGAACATCGGCTCGAACGCCAAGTTGAACCAGTCGTTCGACTCGTTCATCCAGTTCATCTGGAGGATCTCGGCGAGGTCACGGGACTCGCCGATCTTCGTGATGAGGGTCGCCACCGCGTCGTCGCCACCGCCGAGTCCAATCGCGAGGCCCGCGTATCGAGCGGTCGCTTCGTTCTCGAGCATCGTGACGAGGCGCGCGTCGTTCGCGGGGTTCGCGGCGTAACCGAGCGCCAACGCGGCGGTCCGCTTGATGTCGCCAGGCGCGTCGCTCGCGAGCACATCAAGAAGCTGACCACTGAGCTCCGCGTGCGGGCGCTGCCAGAGCGCCTGCACGTAGTACGTCTTGCTGAGCTCGGTCACCGCGGGGTCGCTCGTGACCTTCTGAAGAATGGTCGACATCGTCTCGGCGTCTGAGATCTGACCGATGCTCGCCGCCGCGAGCGCGCGAAGCTCGTAGTCGTCCTGCTCGTCTTCCACGATCGTCATGAGCGTCTCGGTGGCCTCGGTACGGCCGAACTTGCCAAGCGCGATGATGGCGGCCTTTCGGCTCGAGATAATCGGCTCGTCTGGAAGCGAGCGATCGGCCGCGTTCTGCGCGGTCATGTCCTTGTTACGAGGGCGCTTGGCCATGTCGACCAAGCGTCGGTAGCTGCTGTCGTCCCCCAAGAACGCGAGCGCGAGCGCGGCGGAGCGGACATCGTCGCCGCCGAGCTCCCCCTGGATGGCGCGAGACGCGCGCGGGTCACCGGTCGCGCCGAGCGCCTTGAGGATGGCCGCCTTGCGGAACGGGTTGTCGGCGAGCATCTGCACGAGACGGTCGGTGGCAGCCGGGCTCGCGATGTAGCGAAGCGACTCGATCGCCGACGACATCGTCGCGTCGTCCTCTTGGTCGGCGGCGAGCGCGAAGAGCGTGTCCATCGCGCGCGCATCTCCAAACTGCGCGAGCGCGAACGCGGCGGTGGAGCGGACCTCCTTGTCAGCGTCGCCGAGCAATCCAGCCAGGGTGTCGGCCGCGCGATCATCATGCGTTTCTGCGATGAGGCGGACGAGGTCGCGCTTCACCGATTCGTCGGTCGCGCCGCCGAGAAGCGTCGCGAGGCTCGGCGCGGCCGTGGAGCGACGAAGCGCTTCGATCACCGTCTGCCGCATCCCCGGCTGGGACTGCATCATCTGGAAGAGCGGCGCTCCTGCGCGCGCGTCGTTGGTTCGGCCGAGACCCGCTGCCGTCGCGCGGATGACCTCAGAGCTCTGCGCTTCACCTTCACGCGCGAGCTCAAGCTCGAGCTGTCGGGAAAGCGGAGCGACAACATCCGGCCCAGCGACCTCGGCCAGCGCGTGCGCGGTGAGAACGCGGACCGACTCCTCGTTGTGGCCCAAGAGATCCTCGTTGCTGAGGCGCGCGATGCCCAAGACGTCGGTGATCACCCGCGCCTCAAAGTGGTCCATGTTCTGAAGCCGGCCGACACTGAACATCGAGACGATGTCATCGGAGGCGCGCTCTTCACGAAGGAGCGCCAGGGTCCAAACCACCTGCGCTTTGTCGACCTCGTTGGTGTCCGGAATCGTCGCGAGCAACGCGTCCTTCGCGGCGCCAGCGGCCGGCAGACCGATCTCACCCAAGGCCCACGCCGCGGCACGGCGGACGATGCCCTTTTCCTGCAGCTGCTCGGTCAACGCGGGGACCGCCTCGGCGTCCTTGTAGTGACCGAGGTTCATGATCACGCGGCGCTTGATCTCGACGTCCTCGGCTTCCGCGAGGAGCGAGCGGAGCTCGGTCTTCAGCTGACCCGGGTCTTCGATCTCCCCGAGCGCTTCGAGGCGCGCGATGCGCTTCTCCTTGTTGACCGCGGACGTGTACGCCCAGAACGCGAGCCCAGCGACACCGGCGATCGTCGCGAGGACGAGCAGCTTGGTGATCGGCGAGGTGCGCCGGTTGATCTTGCGCATGACCTCTTGGTCACTGCCCATCACGAAGTCGGGCTTCGCGTCCGGGTCGAGAACGGAGAGGTCGACGTTGGGGTCAAGCTGATGGTCGGACATAGGTCTCTTTTGGGCAGCGGGACAGCGCTCAACGGCGCCGTTCACCGGGCATTAAATCGGCGCGACCATACCGAAAGCGCCCCTTTGTGTCATGCACCGACTGAGGGGCTCTTCTGCACAGAAAACGCCGCGTGTTACGGGGCTCGCGGGCTCTCGGCCGCGGGCTCAGAGGCTGGCAGTTCCAAGTGAAAGAGCGCGGCGGCGTTCTTCCAATACACGCGCTCCAGCAGCTCGCGAGAGAGCCCGATCCCGTCGATCGTCCAGTCTCCTTGGATCGGGGTGGGATGGGCGAAACCGACGTCTCGCGTTTCGAAGTAGCGCCAGTGCGACGCGAAGAACCCCGGCACCTCGTCGAGGGAGTTGGGCTCCTCACCCGAGCTTCCCAGGATCACCGCGCTGGGCGTCATCGTGAAATCGGTCCCGAAGAGGATGCGCGTCGGGTGCCGCTCGAAGATCGCGCGCATTCGCTCAGCGTCGAAGCGTCCGATCTCCGGAATCCGCGCGCCCGTCTCGACGTAGAGGTTCGGATAACGATCGAGCATCTCCGAGACGCGATCGGGCTCCTCGGGAACGTTTCCAAAGTGCGCGCCCAAGAACATCGTCGCTCGGCTCCGCGCGACCCGGCGCTCGAACTGACCGAAGAGCTCTTCCCAGCTCGGCCACGGCTCCCCCGTCGGCGACTCCCCGTAGAAGCTCCACCCTGGATGCGCGGAGAGCTCGGCGTACCGTTCGTTGTCGGGGGTTGGCGGTGTAAAGAACGCTTGCGGATCCCCCGTGTGGATCAAGACCGGAAGCTGATGACGCGCGGCTTCATCGAAGAGCACATCGATGCGAGGGTCGTCGGCTTCGAGCAGCTCTCCCTCTGGGTTGAGCGCTCCGAGCCCGAGGCTCTTGAAGAGCTTCAGCCCTGCCGCGCCCTGGCGTTTGCACTCCGCGACCATCGCGCGAATCGCTTCCTGCCACCCCGGCGTTCCGGCGCCTCGCAGCGGTACGTTGCAGTATGGCAAAAGACGCCCGCCGGTTCGGCGGGCCGCGGCCATCGACTCCTCTAGGCCTTGGCCGGGAATGCCGCCCGAAGCGTTGAGCGAGAGGACGATGTGATGCTGCGCGAGAAGCTCGACTGTCTCCTCGGCCATGTTCATCACGTGCGTATGAACATCGATGCGCGGGATGTCGGTGTAGTCCGGCGGCGCGCCCCCCCTCGGGGTTTGATCGCGCGGCCAGAAAAAGAGCGCGAAGAGCGCCGCGCCGAAAAGCGTAACGGCGACGGCGAGGAGCGCGGGGGAGGAGCGAGAGGTCTTCTGTTCGCTGAGGTTCGACATAGAAACGCGAGGCGTACTGGCGAGCGCGACTATACGATCATCTGGGCGCGGTCACGTCGCTGGTCTTCACCCCTCAACAACCGTGGTCCCATCGGCGCGGAGCGAGAGGTATCGACGGCCGTCTCGGACCGTCACGATCTCATGCGTGGCGCCGAAGTTTTCGGATGGTCGAACACGCAAGACCGCCCCGAGATCGAACTCGAGCTCCACAGACGCCGTCCCGCATGCGGTGACGCCGACGAGGGCCTGGCCCGTGAGCCAGCGCGTCAGTCCCGCGAATGTCTCGTTGGATGACTCTGAGTGCGCGACGTCCGCTCCGCGATAGGAGAGCGTCCAGTCGGCCATCTCGATCTGCAGCCCACGCGTTCCTCGAACCGTCGCGCTTCGCCGTGGCACTTCAGTCCCGTTCACGACTGCCGACGTCTTCACGTCGCGGAAACGGACCTGTGGCTCCCCCGCGTCAAAGAAGAGAAAACTGCCGTAGCCTTTCCACACCCTCCAAAACCTTGTTGCCCCTGAAGCTCTCGAAGTGCGGTGAGGAACTCCTCCATACGAAGAGCGTAGGCACGGCTTCCGGTGCGTCCATAGTCCGCTTGGCTCAGGGCCAAGTGCGCGGAATCGCTGGTTGACCGGTCGACTTGGGCGAGGTTACGATCACGGGCGATGACGAAGTCCGAGTTGATCGACGCGGTGGCCCAGCGTCGCCGTATCACCAAGAGTCGCTCAGAGCAGGTCGTGAACACGGTCTTTGAGGCGATGACCGCGGCGCTGGAGAACGGCGACGGCATCGAGATCCGCGGCTTCGGCAGCTTCACGGTGCGTCACTACAAGGCCTATCAGGGTCGAAACCCGCGCACCGGGAAGCCGGTCGAGGTTCCCGCGAAGCGGCTCCCCTTCTTCAAGGTTGGCAAGGAGCTCAAGGAGCTCGTCAACGCGACCCCGGCCGAGAACTTCGAAGAGCCGTCCTCGGCGACGATGGATCCGGTCAACGTCGAAGACATCGGCTGACCCCTTCGTCCGCTTCACGCGGATAGCGACCCCCGTCCCCAAGGGACGCCAGCGCGCGTCTCGTCACCTGTCTGCGCAACACGTGCGCGGCGACATCTGCAAGAGTGCAGGCGAAGAGGTTCCACGTGAGCGACAACGACGACAAAGAGCGCGACGCGCTGCGCGCGAAGCATCCCGAGATCATCGAGCTGACCCGCGGCGTGGTGGACCTCCACGTCGAGCTTTCGCTGCTCAAGCGTCTCGATGAGGGGCGCCCGCTCAAGATTAAGGCGGGCTTCGATCCCACGCGCCCGGACCTCCACCTTGGGCACGTTGTCTTGATGAACAAGATGCGGCAGTTCCAAGACCTCGGTCACGAGGTCATCTTCGTGGTCGGCGACTTCACGGCGCAGATCGGGGACCCGTCTGGCAAGAAGGCGACCCGCCCGGTCCCGACGCGGCAAGAGATCGAGGAAGGCGCGCGGAGCTACGCCGAGCAAGCGTTCAAGGTGCTCGACAAGGACAAGACGCGCGTCGTCTACAACGACACCTGGCTCGGCAAGATGGGTTTCGCGGATGTCATTCGCTTGGCCGGCAAGTACCGCCTCGCGCGGATGATGGAGCGCGACGACTTCAAAAAGCGCTGGTCCGAGAACGTCAGCATCTCGGTACACGAACTGCTCTACCCGCTCGCGCAGGCCTATGACTCGGTCGCGCTCGAGTGCGACGTGGAGCTCGGCGGAACCGACCAGCTCTTCAACCTCTTGGTCGGACGCGAGATCATGAGCGACTACGGGCTGCGCAAACAGATCGTGATGACCACGCCCATCCTCGAAGGGCTCAACGCGCGCACCGTCGATGGCAAGATTGTCGGCGACAAGATGAGCAAGTCGCTCGACAACTACGTGGGCGTGAGCGAGCCGCCGCTCGAGCAGTTCGGCAAGCTCATGAGCATCAGCGACGACTTGATGTGGCGCTACTACGAGCTGCTCTCGGAGCGACCGAAGAGCGACATCGACACCATGAAGAAGGACTGCGCGTCCGGCGCGATGAACCCGCGCGACGCGAAGTTCGCGCTCGGGCGCGAGATCGTCGCGCGGTTTTCGAGCGAGAGCGACGCCCACGCCGCGCAGCAGAAGTGGCAGGCGCAGTTTTCTCAAAAGAAGGTCCCGGACGCGATGCCCGAGGCCACCCTCGCGCTCGAAGAGGCCGACTCTATCCCCCTCGCGAACGCGATGCGGGACGCAGGCATGACGAAGAGCACGAGCGACGCGCGGCGCTTGATCAAGCAAGGCGCGGTCGCGATCGATGGCGAGAAAGAAAAGGACGTGAAGGCGACGCTCTTGCGAGGCGGTCCTTACGTGATCAAAGCCGGCAAGCGGAACTGGGCGAAGATCACGATCACGTGAAGAGCGACGCGCGAGCGGCCGACCGACGCGCATCGACCGACGCCCGCGCCCACTCCACCGCCTCGCTCCGCTCGGAAAAGACCCGGTACGGGTACACCGGTGGGCTCAACCAGTAGACCGCCGTCACCATCCCTCGGTAGAGGGGCGACGGTTTCACGATCAAGGCCGCGCCTGCGCAGACGAGCGCGTCCCGATCCGCGCAGCGCGCCTCGAAGACTCCAAACGCCTTGCGCTTCAGCGCGGTAAAGTCGCGCAAGACGATCTTCGTAAAATCGCAGACCCACCCCATCGGCTCGTCCGATTCCCGGAGCAGCGCCTCGGCGGCTTCCAAGAAGACGAGGAGCTCCTCCAGTGTGAAGGTGCCCGGGTAGTTCTGCTCGAAGAGCCGCTCGCCCAGCGGCTTGATCCAAGGGTGATCGTTCAACGCCAACAAGATGACGGTCAGGTCCGTCTCCGAGCAACCGCGGGTCTTGCCGTCTCACCCTTTCGTCGACTGCGCGTGAAGGTACGCTCTCCGCGTCACGAAAAGGAACGGGTCGTGTCGACGGAGAGCGGCGCTCAGTCGACGCACAGCCTCGTCGTGGCCCGTCGCCCGCCCCAAACGCGACAACCAACAACACCGCGACGACTGCCTGCATCGGGCAACGATAACCATCGTCGCCGCGCGCACTCTGCGAATCGAACGACCGTGTTCGTCTGCAGCCGGCCGATGCGTTCTCCTACCTGGCTTCGCAAGCGCAGTCCGCGACCTCGGCCAAGAGCGAACGCTTCGCGAGGAACATCATCCCTGTCTTGTGGTGCGGAACCAAGGTGAGCGTCGCGCCGCCTGAGCCGCGATAGCCCGAGGCGCTTCCCAGCCCGCGGCCGTGACGTTGCCGGGTCAGGACACCCGCGACCGCCACCTCTTCGCCCACGCGGAGCAAGTGCTCGCCGGTCTCGCGCGGCGGACCGAGCGCCATCCGGGGCCCGCGCGGGACCACGACCGGAACGCCGCACACGCTCATGATGAACGGGACTCCGTCTGCGCGCGCTTGCCCCCGGTGACGGAAGCGCTTCGGCACCGAGAGAAACGCGACACAGGACGCGCCGCTGGGCGCTTCCGCCGGTTGATGATGGAGCACGCCTGAGATCACCCCATCGAGCCGCACCCACTCTCCCTGACTGGCGTCGTGGACGCCGCGCATCGGCAAATCGTCGAGCCGGGTCTTCACTGAGCCGGCCTCTAAGGGATCCCCATAGGTGAGCGCAGAGAGCGCGATGAGGCTCCACGTCGTAATTCCGAGCATCGGATCGAGATAAGACCGAGTGTGTTTCGGGGACGTAAACTCAGCCGACAATCGGACGTCTCGGGTCTTTCGCCACCGATCGCTCCGATTTTCGCGGCGCGGCGGCGCGCGGTGCTTAGAGATGAGGGATGAAGCTGATCGCGATTTTGGCCCTTTCGTCTCTCTTCCTCCTCGCTCCGATCGCCCTGGCGACGGTAAGCACTGAGCGGCGCGAAGCCCACGGACACGCCGAGGCGCTGAAGCGGCTCCGTGCGCTCCGGACAACGTCGCCAGCGACGGCCAAGCCTGGAACCTTGACGCGGCTCGAGGGAGTCGTCGTCGGAGCAGTCGGCGCCCCCCTGAGGAGCTCACGCGAGGGAGCGCAGTGCGTGGCGTACCAAGTCCTGCGTCACCCCACGATTCGTCCGCGTCACTCTGATGTGGCCTGCGCGGACTTCGCGATTCGCACGAGCGAGGCGTTCGTCGTGGTGCGCGGCGCAAAACCTCGCCTCGCGCTGGGTCGACTCACCAGGACGACCGCAGATGAATACCTCCTCGAGGTCGGTGACTCTGTCGTCGTCGCTGGGATGCTGACAGTTCAAGAAGCGAGCTACCGAGGTGCTCGCGCGTTTGAGCTGTCGAGCGAAGCTCCGATCTACCTCACGACCCCCGATATGATGGTCCGCTCGCGAACGCTCTTCGAGAGCTAGCCGGGATACTCGTGGCGAACGCTTAGCGCCACAGCCAGGAACGAAATCGGCCCGCCGAAGCGGGCCGATGAGCACAGTCAGTGACCTTTTTCGCGGTCGATGCCTGGGTGACTCGGGTCACCTGGCTCGTGCCGCGGGTTCGCGCTCAGGAAGGTGCGGTCCTGACCCGGCAAGCTCATCAACATCTCCTTGTCGTAGATGAAATGGGAGCGCTCGGTCGAAGGCGGCATGTGGAGCCCGGTGTCCATGCGGATGGCGTCGCAGGGGCATGCCTCGACGCAGTAGCCACAGAAGATGCAGCGGAGCTCGTCGATCACGAACGTCGCGGGGTAGCGCTCGTAGCCGTAGCGTGGGTCGTCCTTCTCGTACTCGGCGGGCTCGATGTGAATGCACTGCGCGGGACAGGCGGTGCTGCAGCAGAGACACGCGACGCAACGCGGAGAGCTGTCGGCGCGGTGCGTGAGACGGTGGATACCCCGGAAGCGCGGCGGGTAGGTCCGCGGCTCTTCCGGGTACATCACGGTCGCGATCTCGTTCGCTTCGTGGTCGCGGCTGGTGAACGTGTTCTTGAAGAAGCGGGTCAGCGTCAGCTTCACGCCGCTCGCGATCGCGGGCACGTAGACCTGGTCAGCGAGGGTGCGCTTGGGCTTCTTGAGGACTTTGACGGTTACAGTCATCGGTTCGTTTTCTTCGAGTGTTCGAGCGGGCTACTGGTTCAGGACGAGGATGCCGATGCCCGTGATGAGGATGAGCACGAGCGAGAGCGGAAGGAGACCCTTCCAGCAGAGCGCCATCACCTGGTCGTAGCGGAAGCGCGGGAGCGACCACCGCAAGGTGAGCTGGAAGAAGATGAGCGCGATGATCTTACCGAGGAACGCGACCAGCTGAATCACGACGACGAACCAGTGCTGAAGCAGGATCTGGTCGGCGATGACCCAGTCGGTCAGCGGAACGGTGAATGCCCACTCGCCCGGGAGGTCGAAGCCGCTTCGGAAGAGGAAGGGAACGTCCCAGCCGCCGAAGAAGATGATCGCCGCGATGGCCGCGAGCGCGACAACCTCGACGAACTCACCGGTGAAGAACATCCCGAACTTCATCCCGGAGTACTCGGTGAGGTAACCACCGACGAGCTCGCTCTCACCTTCCGGAAGGTCGAAGGGAACGCGCTTGGTCTCCGCGATGGCCGCGGTGAGGTACAGGATGAAACCGATGGTGAGCGGCGGGAGGAAGATGCCCCAGGTGCCCGCGAAGCCCGGCACGAAGCTGTGCGTGTGCTGCCACATGACCATCTCTTCGAGACGAAGGGTGTCGTAGATCATGAAGCACGGGACGAGCGTGAGGCCGAGCGCCACCTCGTAGCTGACCATCTGGCTCGCCGCGCGGATGCCGCCGAGGAGCGAGAACTTGTTGTCCGAGGCGTAGCCGCCGACCGCGGCGCCAATCACGCCGGTGCCCGCGACCGCGAAGATGAAGAGGATGCCGACGTTGAGGTTCGCGACCTGCATCGGAACCGTCGCGCCCTGAATCACTCCATCACGCGGAACGACGTCCGTGAGGTAGTCGAGGAAGAGCGTGTCGGAGAACGGGATCACCGCGAAGGTGAGGACCGCTGGGATGACCGTAATGATCGGCGCGATGGCGTGAAGGAACTTGTCGGCCTTCGGCGGGACGAAGTCCTCTTTCCAGATCATTTTGAGCGCGTCGGCGAGCGGGTGCAGGAGCCCGATGATGCGGACCTTACCGCCAGCGTCGACGAGGCCGGCGTGAACCTTGTGACCGACGAAGAGCGCTCCGGCGACCGCGGTCGCGACCGCGCCGAGGATGTAGAGCCCCTCGTGCGAAACGCCCATGAACGTGCTGTCCGCTTCCGTCGAGAAGACGAACTCCCAGAAGATGCCGAAGCCCGCGAGCGCCGCGACCAAGCCGCAGAGCACCGCGCCCGCGAAGAGCGGACGAACGGTGGAGTCGACGAGGTCCACTGCCCAGCCCGGGAGCGTGAGCGCAGCGCGGTGCGGACCGACGCGGTCCTGCATCATCGCGCTCTGCCGACGCTCTGCCCACACAAGGACGGGAGCGAAGGCGCCGACGACGACCGCGATGATGAAGCCGATCTTCAGCAGCGCAGCGAGAATGATTTGCCAGAGTTCCATGTTCTCTCTTCAGTCCGATCAGGCCTGGGCGCTCTGTTGTGCGGGCGCCATGGGCGGCGGCGCGAATGACGCGCGCAGCTGCTTGAGGCTCTCGAAGTCGAGCTCGTGACCGAGCGCGGTGGCGAGCTCACGGAGCACCTCCCACGCCGGCTTGATCCCAGCAGCAGGATGAATCGCTCGCTTGAAGGTCTGCGTGAGGCCGTCCTTGTTGATGAACGTCCCGTGCGTCTCCGCCCAGCTCGTGGTCGGGAGGACGATTGAAGCCGCGCGGGGAAGCGCGCCGTCGTTGCTGGTCAGCGAGATGACCGTGTCGATCTTCTCAAGCGCGCTGAGGTCGATGTCCGCGCTGACCGCGCCGAGCGTGATGACCGCTTCGATGTCACCACCGAGCGAGTCGGAGACGAGGTCATCGAGCTCCTCGACCAAACCACCCTTCGCGAGCGCGTATGCCTTTTCGGCTCCTGCGCGGTTCGGGTTGTTGTCTTCGCTGCGGAGGATCTCGTCCCCCTCCCAGCCCGAGTTGGCGGCGAGGTACACGTGCTCGCTGCCGAACACCTGAGCGAGCTTCGCGAGCGCGAAGTTGTCCTCGCAGGAGGCCTTGGCGCTCAACACGACCGCGACCTTGCTCTTGTCACGTCGGCGGAGCTGCTCGACGGCTTCGTCCACCGCGTCCTCGAAGAGCACCGCTTGGCGGTCGTCTCCGCGTCCGAGCGTGGCGACGTTGACGCGGTCTTCGTGGACCTCGCGGTACGTCATCATCCCGTCGTCGCACATCCAGAACTTGTTTACGTCCATGTTGTCGCGTGGGCGCAGGCGATAGACCTTGCCGTAACGCGGGTCGTAGTCGACGTGGGTGTTGCAGCCCGTCGCGCACCCGGTGCAGACGCCGGGCGCAGACTTGAGGAACCAAACGCGCGCCTTGAAGCGAAAGTCTTGGCTCGTGAGCGCGCCGACGGGGCACACGTGCTCGGTCATCAAGGTGTAGTCGTGGTCAAGCTCGCGCCCGGGGGACAAGACGATCTCGTTTCGGTTCCCGCGTTCACGCATATCGAGCACGGGGTCACCCACGAGCTCGTCGCACACGCGGATGCAACGAGTGCACATGATGCAGCGCTCGGCGTCGTAGACGATGGTCGGACCGAACTTCACGCCCTTCGGCTTGTGCACCGGCTCGGTCTGCTTTCGCTTCATCGAGTTCTGGTGCTCGAGCCAGTAGTCCTGGAGCTTGCACTCACCGGCCTGGTCGCAGATCGGACAATCGACCGGGTGGTTGAGGAGCAAGAACTCCTGCACCGACGCCTGCGCCTTTTTCACGTCGTCGCTTTCGGACGTGACGTCCATGCCCTCTTGTGCGCCCATCTGACAGGCGGGCCAAAGCTTCGGCTTGGTGTCCGGGACGTACTCGCCGCTCTTCGCGTCGAACTTCATGATCGGCATCGCGCCTTGGCGGCCAGTCTTGATGTGCACGAGGCACATGCGGCAGTTGGCCGCGACGCTGAGACCAGGGTGCCAGCAGTAGTGCGGAATCTCGATCCCGGCGCGCCACGCGGCGCGCATGATCGTGTCGCCCTTCTCGAAGGGAATATCTTGGCCGTTCATGGTGAACGTAGGCATCGTCGTGCGTCCTTATTCGTGCTTCTAGCGAGTCGTAAGCGAGGGGTTCGGGAGCGGAGCGGTCCAGCGTTGCGGAGCTCGGCCGAAGCCGAGCGTCACGGTCAGCGGTCGCACTCACCGCCGATCATGTTGATGGATCCGAAGGTCGGGATGATGTCCGCGATCATGTCGCCGATGAGCATCTCGCGGGTCGCCTGAAGGTTGTACCAACACGGCGGCCTGACGCGGATGCGGTACGGCGTGCCGCTTCCGTCCGAGACGATGTAGAAACCGAGCTCGCCGTTGCCGGCCTCGGTGAACGAGTAGACCTCACCCTTGGGCGGCTTGAAGCCCTCCATGATGAGCTTGAAGTGCGAAATGGTGCCCTCGATGGTCGAGTACACGTCGCGCTTTTCGGGGAGCGTGATGCGGGCGTCGTCCACAGAAACGGGGCCGCTGTCGGGCATCTGCTCGAGCGCCTGCTCGATGATGCGCATGGACTGACGAACCTCTTCCATCCGGCACGCGAAGCGGTCCCAGTTGTCGCCGTCTTCGCCGACCGGCACCTCGAAATCGAAGCGGTCGTAGACCATGTAGGGGTGGTCTTTGCGGACGTCGTAAGGAACACCGGTCGAGCGCAGGATGATGCCGGTGACCCCGAGCTCAAGCGCGCGCTTTTGGTCGAGTCCACCCACGCCTTGCATGCGGTCGAGGAAGATGCGGTTGCCGGCGAGCATGGTCTCGGCTTCGCCGACGACCTTGATCACGCGCGGGAGGATCCAGCGGACGTCGTCCTTGAAACCGTCGGTCGGCGGGAACGCCATGCCACCGATGCGGCCGAAGCTGTGCGTCATGCGCGCACCGGTCTCGCGCTCCAAGATGTCCCAGATCCAGTCGCGGACCGTGAGCATCCAGAGGAACGGAGTGAACGCGCCGAGCTCCATCGCCGACGCGCCGTTGCACGTGAAGTGATCGCAGATGCGCGCGAGCTCGCCGAGGATGACCCGGTAGTACTGACAGCGCTCTGGCACCTCGATGTCGCAGAGCTTCTCCACCGCCAGCGCGAAGCCCACGTTGTTGAGCATCGGCGAGACGTAGTTCAACCGGTCCGCGTACGGGAAGACCTGCGCGTAGGTCCCACGCTCACAGCTCTTTTCAAAGCCGCGATGGAGGTACCCCGGCTGGACGTCGACGTTGAGAATGGTCTCACCGTCGAGGTCGAGGACCATCCGAATCGTTCCGTGCATCGCGGGGTGCGATGGGCCCATGTTGAGCCGCATGGGATCGGCGGGGAGCTCTAGGGCTCCCTCTTCTTCTTCTAGAATCTCGTCAACAAGCTCCATGACAACTTTCTTTCGCTCCGCAGGGGTTGAGCAATGCTCAGCCTTCGGCGGGAGCGTCCTTCTTGGCTTCTTGTTCTTGCTTCACGCGCTGTTCTTCTTCGACACGCATCGCGAGTTCTTCGATCTGAGCGACCGCGACCTCTGAATCCGAGAGCGCACGACGCTCTCCGGTCTGCAGCGCGATGGAGGGCGACACGGCGCGGCCGCTTCCGTTCGCACCTTCGCGAAGACGATCATCCCAGCGAATCCGGCCGAAGGGCTGACCCTGGTCGATGCCGAACGGCGGGAGCTTCGTGAGGCCCGGCGCGTCCCGGTAGGGAACGAGCGGCTGGGCCTTGTCGATCGGGTAATCCTTGCGGAGCGGGAACCCAATGAACTCATCGTAGAGGAGGATGCGGCGAAGGTCCGGGTGGTTGAGGAACTCGATCCCGAACATGTCGTAGATCTCGCGCTCAGCCCAGTTCGCGCCGGACCAGACGGGGAAGAGCGTCTTGGGCTTCGTCCCGTCCGCGACTTTCGTCGTCACGCGCACGCGGTGCTTCTTCTCAACGGATCGCACCATCAAGACGAGGTCAAACCGTGCGCCTTCGCGCTCCGGGTAGTCGACCGCGGTGAGGTCGACGAAGTGGTTCATCTTCAACTTGTCATCGTCCCGGAGGAACGTTGCGACGTCGACCCAGTCTTTGACCGCGACCTCAATCGCGTCGTCGCCACGGAAGTCGCTGGACGCGAGGACCTTGTCGCCGAAGTGGGACTTGAGGCGCGAAACGGCAGCCTTGCTCATCGGATCTCCTTGCTCTTCCTAGCGGCTCGGCTTGGTCTTCCGACGGAGCTGAGAGAGAGGGTCTTTGGGAGGCACGCTCACCGGTTCTCCGTGGACGCCCTTCTGAATCTTCTCTTGGAGAAGCATCAGCGCGTCGAGAACCGCCTCGGGGCGAGGTGGGCAGCCGGGAATGTAGACGTCGACCGGGATGATTTTGTCGACGCCCGGAACCGTCGTGTAGTTGTCGTAGAACCCGCCGCAGCTGGCGCAGGTGCCGAACGCGACGACCCACTTGGGCTCGGTCATTTGATCGTAGATGCGCTTAACCACGGGCGCCTGTCGCTGGCTGATCGTTCCGACCACCCAGAGCACGTCCGCCTGACGCGGAGAGAAGCGCGGGGCCTCGGCGCCGAAGCGCGCGATGTCATAGCGAGGTGAGGCGACCGCGAAGAACTCCATACCGCAACACGCTGTCGCGAAGGGGTACTGGAAGAGCGACCACTTTCGTGCCCACGCGAGCAACGCGTCGAACTGGGTGGTGAAGGCGACCTCGCCGCCTCCGCCGAGGATTTTCATTTCTCCCATTCGAGCGCTCCTTTCCTCCAGGCGTAGACAAGCGTCACGCCGAGGACGGCTAAGAAGAGCACCATCTCGATGAGGCCCTGCCACCCAAGCCGACGGAACATCGCGGCCCACGGATAGAGGAACACAGCCTCAATGTCGAAGACGACAAAGAGAATGGCGGTCAGATAGAACTTGATGCTGAGGCGAATGTGTCGCGCGCCGGTGGTGTTGGATCCCGCCTCGTAGGGGATCGCCTTTTCCGGCGTCATGTTCTTGGGACCCGCGAGGGACGCCATAGTGAACATGAAGATCGCGACGCCAACCGCGACGAGCAGCAACAAGAAGACGGGTAGATACTCCGCAAACATACGAGGGGGCGCTCCAAGGACCGAAAGGTCCGCTACGCGAGGTGAGGGTCTCCATAGAGTCCGCGGGAGACCGGAATTAGCGTCGACTTCTAGTATCGGCGTCTCGTGGTGTCAACGAAGCAAATCGGCGCAAACCTTCTGAATTCACGGGGCAAGCCCGTGTCACGGACGACTCTTCGGGGGTTTTCGCTGCGAACGCACAGGAGTCAGCGAACGTGAGCGGCAAAGCATAGTCGTTTTCCGGCCCAGGGACCGTGTTCCGAGATGTATCGTCGCGCCGTGCAGAGAAACAACGAGATGGTGCCCCACGAGACACAGGACCCCAGCAACGGCCCCGGTCGCGATCGCCGGCCACGCTGGAGCGCGTTTCTGAGCACACTTTTCGTCACCACCTTCACCCTAACGAGCGGAACCGCGTCGGCGGATATCCCGCCCGATTCGTCAACGTCGATGGACTCGTTCCTCGGGAGCCTCGACGCGACCTTCGGGGACTGGATCGTCGGCCCGCTCGCGAGCGTGATGTTCTTCGACGTCATCTTTTGGGACAACGGAACTGAGGGCGAAACCAAGCTGCCGTTCATCGTGATGTGGCTCGTGCTCGGCGCGGTGTTTTTCACGTTCCGGTTCGCGTTCATCAACATCCGCGGGTTCTTCCACGCCATCGCGGTCACGACTGGTCGCTACGACGACGACGCACAACCCGGTGAGGTCAGCCACTTCCAAGCGCTCAGCTCGGCGCTCTCCGCGACGGTCGGCTTGGGCAACATCGCGGGGGTCGCGGTCGCGGTCAGCGCGGGCGGCCCCGGCGCGGTCTTCTGGATGGTCGTCGCGGCCTTCTTCGGCATGAGCTCGAAGTTCACCGAGTGCACCCTCGGCCAGCTCTATCGTGAGGTCGACGCAAAGGGGAACGTCTCCGGTGGACCGATGCGCTACCTCGAGAAGGGCCTCGCCGAAAAGGGCCACAAGGGGTTCGGAAAAGCGCTCGCGGTTCTCTTCGCGGTCATGTGCATCGGCGGAAGCTTCGGCGGCGGGAACATGTTCCAGGCGAACCAGAGCTACGCGCAGGTCGCCGCGGTCATCGAGCCGCTTCAAGGGAGCGCCGGCGGCTTCATCTATGGTCTCTTCCTCGCGGCGCTGGTCGGCGCCGTGATCATCGGCGGCATCAAGCGCATCGGCAAAGTCGCGAGCATCATCGTTCCTGGCATGTGCGGGCTTTACGTCCTCGCAGGTCTCGTCGTCCTCTTCGCGAACTTCAATCAGATCGACGACGCCTTCGCCCAGATCATTGGGGAAGCGTTCACGCCCAGGGCGGGTCTCGGCGGGCTCCTCGGTGTCTTGGTCACCGGCTTCCAGCGCGCCGCCTTCTCGAACGAAGCCGGCGTCGGGTCGGCGTCCATCGCTCACTCCGCGGCGTCCACCGACGAGCCCGTGCGCGAAGGGATCGTCGCCCTCCTCGAGCCCTTCATCGACACCATCTTGGTCTGCACGATGACCGGTCTCGTCGTCGTCGTGACCGAGCGCTACGCCGGCGGAAGCGAAGGCGTCGTGATGACCTCGGAAGCCTTCGCGACGGTCATCCCGTGGTTCCCTCTCGTCCTGAGCTTCGCGGTCTTCCTCTTCGCGTTCTCTACGATGGTCTCGTGGAGCTACTATGGCGAGCGTTGCTGGACGTACCTCTTCGGAACGGGATCGTCGCTCGCGTATAAGATTCTCTTCTTGGTGTTCGTCGTGCTCGGTTCGATCCTCAAGCTCGACAACGTCATCACGTTCTCTGATTTGATGGTTCTCGGCATGGCGTTCCCCAACATCCTGGGAATGTTCTTCCTCTCTGGACGCGTCGCGACCGCCCTCGACGACTACTGGACGCGGTACCGCTCCGGTGCGATGCGTCCGCTCGAGAAGTAACCCCCATTCGCGTCGGTTGATGCCGCTTCGATGCGCTATCCTCTGGGCGCAGTGGAGACGGCCAGCCGCATATGCCCACACTGTGGGAACGGACATCCGAACTCGTTCGCGCACTGTCCGACAACAGGCGATTCGCTCTTCGCGGGTCAGGCCCTCGTCGGCCAAACGGTCGGTCGCTACCGCGTGCTTGAGCTCCTCGGCGGCGGCGGCATGGGCGAGGTCTACCGCGCGCTTCACATCGGCCTCGACCGCGAGGTGGCGATCAAACGACTTCGTCACGGAGCGCAAAACGAAAACGCCCTGACGCGATTTCGAAGGGAGGCGCGCGCAGCGGCGGCGACCGGACACGAACACATCGTCGACGTGCTCGACCTCGGCGTCGATCGCGGATCACCGTTCTTGGTCATGGAGCTGCTCGCGGGAGAGCCGCTCTCGACGCGTCTCGCGCGGGAGTCGCCGCTCACCGTCAGCGTCGCGTGTCAGCTCGTGACGCAGATCCTCAAAGCGCTGGTCGCCGTTCACGAGCGCGGCATCGTTCACCGCGACCTCAAGCCGGACAACGTCTTCATCACGAAGCGCGACGGGCTCGACTTCGTGAAGGTGCTCGACTTCGGCGTCTCCAAGTTCGTTGTCGATCCCGAGACCACGCTGACCCGGACCGGGACGCTGATGGGGACGCCGCGTTACATGAGCCCGGAGCAAGCACGCGGTGTGCGTGACGTCGATCATCGCGTCGACCTCTACGCATGCGGCGTGATCCTCTACGAGTGCCTCGCGGGTCACCCTCCCTTCGACGACTCAGAGAACTACAACGCCCTCCTCCACGCGATCCTCGCCTCGGACCCACCACACCTCACGCTCGTCGCGGACGTCGATCCCGGGCTCGCGCGTCAGGTTCACCGTGCGCTCTCCCGCGATCCCGACGACCGCTTCGAGACCGCGGTCGACATGCTCAAAGCGCTCGCGCTCTACGCGACCGACGAGTCTCCCGCGCCGCGAGACGATGGTCCCACTCCCGCGCGGCCGTTCACGTTTCACGTCTCGACGCTCACGCCGAACCCGAACGCGCTCTCGCTGCTGGAGCCGCTCGATCCGGCAGAGCCCTATCGCGCGCCGCGTGCGGGTCGACTCGCGGACTTCCCGACTCCCTTCGTGACGCAATCGACCGACTGGACGGAGCCGATGTCACGTCCTCCGCGGCCGCCCCCGCGTCCCTCCGCTCCGCCGACGGGGTTCCCAGGTGGCGCGGGTCACGTTCGCGGTTCGCTGATGCTCGCCGCGGTGCGCTTCCTTCGTGAGCGGTTTGGCGACCGCGCGTTCGAAGACGCCATCGTCGGCGCCCCGCCCGAAACCTACGACTCGCTCACGGGCGTCATCTTGCCGGTCGCCTGGCTGAAGATGCCAGACCTCTACGCGTTGCTGGAGCGCGCCGAGAGCGGCTTAGGCGAGAGCGACGGTGCGCTCTCGCGACAGGTCGGCGAAGCGGTTGCGCGCCGCGACCTCCCGGTCACGCATCGGCTCTTTATGCAGGCCGCGACGCCAGAGACCGCGATTCGTCGCTTCCCCAAGCTCTTCGCCGCGTACCACGACCATGGTTCCGTTTCGCTCTTCCCCGGCGAGGCGGAGTGGAACGTGACCATTCGCGACCTCAAGAACGTGACCTACTTTCACGACCTCGCGATCACGGGCTTCATCGATGGCTTGCTCGCGCTCGCCGGCGCGACGGACCACCGCGTCACCATGATCACGTCGCGCGGACGCGGCGCCGACGCGACGCAGATCCTCGTCCGCCTCGGGCCGTAAGCCGTAGAGCAGGTTCGCGGAACGCGGCCCGCGCTCACCGCAAGCAGGTCGCCTCGATGTCCGCGATCGATTTCGGCACGTTCACGCTCAGGTTCTCGCAGCCGTCCGCGGTGACCAGGATGTCATCTTCGATCCGTACCCCGATGCCGCGGAACTCCTTTGGCACGTCCGCGTCGGTCGCGATGTAGAGACCCGGCTCGATCGTGAAGACGAAGCCTGGCTCGAGCGCGCGAGGTCCCTCCGCATCGCAGTACCGACCAACGTCGTGCACATCCATCCCTAGCCAGTGCGAAGAGCGGTGCATATAGAAGGACTTATATTCCTCCCGCTCGATCAACGCGTCGACCTCGCCGGTGAGCAGGCCGAGCGAGACCATTCCCGCGGTCAACTCGCGGACGCAGATGTCATGAAGCGCGCGCAGGTTCGCGCCCGGACGGGTCGCCTCGATCGCGGCCTCCTGCGCCTTCAGCACCACCTCGTAAACCGAGCGCTGCGCCGGAGAGAAACGGCCGCTCACCGGGAAGGTCCGCGTGACGTCGCTCGCGTAGTAGCCGAGCTCGCAGCCGGCATCGATCAACACAAGGTCGCCCGCCTCCATGCACCGGTTGTTGCTTCGGTAGTGGAGGATGGTCGCGTTCGGACCTGAGCCGACGATGCACCCGTATGCCGGGCGCTCCGAACCGTGACGCCGAAAGGTCTGCAAGAGCACCGCCTCCAGCTCGTACTCATAGCGCCCCGCGGCCGCCAAGCTCATGGCCGCGCGGTGCGCCTCGGTCGTAATGGCGCAGGCCCGACGCATGAGGGCGAGCTCCTCCACAGACTTGCGCATCCGTTGCTCAGCGAGCGCGACGCTGGGATCAACGATGGTCGACGGCGGGTGCTTTGGCGTACGACTCGTGACGCGTCGCGCGTGGCTCCATGCGCGGAAGACGAGCGCCTCGACAGGATGGTCGTGCCCCACGCGAAAGAAGATGGTCTTGGCGTCGGCGAAGAGCTCTTTCAAGCACGCCTCCAGCTCGCCGTTCGGGAACGCTCGGTCCATCCCGAAACGCTCCACCGCGCCTTCGACCCCGGCGCGCGGTCCGTCCCAGATCTCGCGCTCTTTGTTCCGCTCGGGCACGAACAAGAGCGCCCGGCCCTCCGCCATCACCAGCGTGGTCCCGGGCTCCGCGAACCCCGTGAGGTAGAAGAGGTCGCTGTCTTGACGGTAGTCGTGCTCGACGTCGTTGTTCCGAATCGCGACCGGCGCCGATGGGAAGACGTACACCCCGTCACCCAGTTCGTTGACCAGTGCGCGGCGACGCGCTGCGAAGATCGCGGGATCAAGCATACGGCGGTGTACAACACGAACTCGGCGTCGGCGAGCTGCCCGCCATCGCGGCGAACAAGTCGGGCGACACGGAGTACACTGCGCCGATGAATCCTGGCGGCGGACGTGGATGGCGAAGAGCGGCCGCGGCGATCTTCTTCGCGGCGTGCGTGCTCACGCAGCTCGTGTTCGTGGTTCGGGCGTACGACCATCCACACAATCTCTTCGGGTATCAGCCCTTTCCGCAGTCGAGCACCTGGGACGCGCAGATCGTTCGCGTTCTCCGAGACGGCCGAAGAGTCTCCATCCGCAACGGCTGGGAGGGCTATCGTTGGGAACGCTTGGTGCGCGACCGGGGCCTTTCCCATCCTTTCGTCCATCACCGCGCGCACAACGGGATCGAGTCCACGCTCGCCTTCCTGCAGGACGCATTAAACTGGGTCGCGCTCAACACGCCCCGGGACCGCGAGACGGTTCGCTTTGAGGCCGAGGTACACGCGGTGCGCAACGGACATCGCGACGAGCGCTATCAGCTGGTGAGCGTGGAGCGCGACCTGGAGGACGCGCGATGACCGAGCAAGCGGAGAGTGTCAGCGAACCGGCGCGCGGTTCGGTTGGTGAGCCCGAGGGGAGCCGGTTCGCGCGCTTCTTCGACGCGCAAGGAAGCGTGCGCGCGCTCGCGCTGCTCCGGATCGCGGTCGGGCTGATCACCATCTACCACCTCAGCTACTTCTTCCAGCTCGCGACGCCGGAGCGCTACTTCGCGCACGGCTTCTACGTCCCCTTCTTTGAGAGCTGGCCGGTCCTATCGCTCGACGACCACCGATCGTTTCTCGTCGTCGCGGTGCTCTCGGCGGGGCTCATGACCCTCGGCGTCTTCACGCGCGTCAGCACCGCGCTCACCTTCGCGCTCGTGACCTTCAACATCATGAGCAACCAGATCTTCTTCCATCACAACCGCGCGTTCCTCATGACGCACCTCTTCTGCTTGTCGCTCATACCCTGTGGGCGCGTCCTCAGCGTCGACGCGCTCGTGATGAAGCGCCGCGGGGCTCCACTACCGGATCGCTTCGCGCTCTGGCGCCTCTACCTCTTCCGCGCGCTCGCCTGCACGCCGTACCTCGCGTCGGGCATCTCGAAGCTGATCGACCCCGACTGGTGGAGCGGACTCGTGATGCAGCGACGGGTGCTCATCCATGGTCACCAAGCGGTTCGCCACGGTGTCCCCCAAGGCATCATCGATGCGCTCGCCTCCGACGCGTTCAGCGGGGTGTGGTGGAAGGTCGTCGTGCTCACCGAGATCTTCATCGGCATCGGCTACTGGTTTAAGCCAACGCGACTGATGGCCGCGTTCATGGCCCTGGGTTTCCACTTCTTCATCGAGGTCACCTCCGTCGTCGGCGTCTTCAGCTACCTCGGCGTCGCCGCGATCTTGGTCTGGGTCACGCCCGCGACCCGAGACCGCGCGCTCATCGTCAACACGCAGACTGCGCGAGGCAAGCGCGCGAAGTCGTGGGCGCGCGCCTTCGACTGGTTGGCGCGCTTCCAGGTTGAGGAGCGCCATGACGGCGAAGACGTGACCCTTCGCGATCGCGACGGGACCGAACACGTCGGCGCGCGAGCGATGCACATGCTCGCGACGCGACTGCCCTTGCTCTTCCCGCTCGCGGCTCCGCTGCGAGCCCGCGACGTGCTCCGCGCGATCCGCGAGAAGGCCTAGCCCCACTCAAGCGCGTGTGACACGGCGTCCTCGAGCCCCACGCCCAGCTCCGCGGAGACCTCTTCGACCGATACCGAACCGCCGCGTGACACGAGCGCGCGGAGCATCGGACCGGTGCGCGGGTTGCGGTAAAAGTCTTCGTCGAAGCGCTCGCGCAAAGCGTGTCTCCAGCCGAGCGCGGCGCTCCGCGCGCGAAAGCGAGCTCCTGCCGCCGAGGTCGAAGAGACCGCATAGGCCGCGACCGGGAGCGGGACCTCCGCCATCATCGCGCGCGAGAGCAGCTCCGCGCTGCGCTGCCCGGAACGCGCAGCGGTCGCGACGACCATCGCGGCGTCGACTCGTGTCTCCAACACGATCGCAGCGCGCGTTCTCAGCACTGCCCGCCCGATCTCCTTCTTGAGCGCTCCGCGCGCGTCGTGGATCCGGGGCTCTCCGAGGAGCGTGCGAAGCAATACGCCGAGCGCGCGCGAACAGGTGGCGACGACGGGACGAGAGAACGCTTCTGGGAGCGCCGGCGACAGAAGCGCCAAGCCGAGCGCGCGGCCGACCGCCTCAAGCGCCGCTCCCTCCGACCGTTCTCCCTGCTCAAAGGCGTGCGGAACGATCCGGACGTCGTCGTGGGGACGCATGATCACGATCCGGTGCCGCGGCGTACGCCCGAGGTGCGGCGGCTCGACCCGCACCCGTCCGCGCAGCGCGCTGTCAAACCCGAGCGATGAGATGTCCGCGGCGACCCGGCGAAACCGATCTCGCGCGGGGTAGCGCGCGTCGTCCTCTTGTCCGCGGAGCGCGTCCAACACATGCAGCCACGAGTCGCCGTGTCGGGGGAGCCGGGTCGAGAGCTCACGCCACAGGTCGTCGGTCCCGTCGAGGAACCGTTCCGCCTGCTCGACCCGGAGCGCCGCGGCTGGCCCCGCGTCGGTGTGCAGCTTCGCGCCCAAGCGCACGAAGGTCTCGCCTGCAACTCGACGCGCTCTTTCCCTCGCCTCGCGCAATCGCGGGAGCGCACCGCTCGCCCGCGCCTCGATCAGCCGCAGACGAATCGGGAGCGGCACCTCCGCGCCGCGTACCGAGAGCGCGCTCGCCATAAGCGCCTGGGTCGAGAACGTCATCGAACCATCGCGGCACGGCGTCTCCCGATCACCGATGAGCGCGGCCTCATACCCGCGGAGCGCGTGGTCCATCGTCGCCCGCGCGAAGTGCGCCGCGATCGCGTTCCTCTCTTGCTCCGGAAGCGCGTCACGAGCCGACTCGAACAGGTCCTCGAAGCGCGCTCCGACCGGCCACGGAATCGCGACGCGATCCTCTTCCTCGACACCGCGCTGCTCTTCGAGAAACGCGCGCGCTTTACGCGCGTGGTACCGAGCAAGGGTCTCCCGGAGCTTCTCGGCGGCGTTCACGCTGGGACTATAGCAACGCGCGAGGCCTTCACGGCGCAGCTCTTCCGCAGGTGTCTTCGGCGCGAGGCTGTGGTCGTGCTATGCCGCGACATGCTCGAGAACAAGAACATCGGCTTCGTGGGCGCAGGGATCATGGCCGGGACCATCGCGGAGGGGATGCTCGCGGCTGGCGCCGTGACCCCTGCGCAGATCATGATGGCAGATCCGCGCCAGGACCGGCTCGACGAGCTCGCCACGGAGTTCGGCGTCAGCACCACGCGGGACAACCGAGAAGCGGCCGAGTTCGCGGACGTCTTGATGCTCGCGACCAAGCCACAGGTGTTCGCGCGCGTCCTGCCGGAGATCGCGGGCTCCCTCGAAGACACGCTGGTCGTGTCCATCGCCGCTGGCGTTCCGGTCGCCGCGATCGAGGCGCGGCTGCCCACAGGAACCCGGGTCGTCCGGACGATGCCCAACACCCCTTCCCTGGTCGGCGCCGGCGCGACCGCGATCGCGAAGGGTTCACACGCGAGCGACGACGACCTCGAGATCGTGAAGCGGCTCTTCGACGCGCTCGGGATCATTGAGGTACTGAGCGAGGCGCAGCTCGACGCGGTCACCGGGCTGAGCGGCTCCGGCCCTGCGTTCATCTTCGTGATCATCGAGGCGCTTTCCGACGCCGGCGTGAAGATGGGCCTTCACCGTCGCACCGCGCAGAAGCTCGCGGCGCAGACCGTGTACGGATCCGCCAAGCTCCTCATCGAGACCGGCGACCATCCCGGTCAGCTCAAGGACATGGTCGCGAGCCCGGGTGGCACGACCATCGCGGGGCTGCATACCCTCGAGTCAGGCGGACTGCGCACGACCTTGATCAACGCGGTCGAGACGGCGACACGCCGGAGCGAAGAGCTCGGCGCGGAGTACTCGATCGACTGACCGCTCTACCAACGACCGGCGGTGCTGACAGTGGAGGTGTCTTCCACTTGCTCGGGTCCGAAGTCTCCGCCGCCGCACCGGTTCCAGCGCGAGAAGAGCGGCGCTTCGGGCGCGCTGTTGCGGCAGATCTCCCCGTCCGCGACCTGACCGGCGAGCGCGCGACTGTCCGCGTCCTTCAGCACCAAGAGCACGCTCCGCATCTCGTAGTCGACGTCGGTCGCGACCACCGTGTCCGGGATCCAGACCTGCATGATGTGATCGACCTCGATCGCGCCGGACGCGGGGTCGTACTCGCCGGGCTCGATGCCGAAGTTCAGCCGACCGATGTAACGCCCGAGGTGCTGGCGCGCGTCCGCAGCGCCCGTGCGCAGAAAGGTAAAGCCGAACCGCGTCAGTCCGACCGCGCCGGCGACCCCGCGCGCTCCCGCGAGCACTGAAGAGACCACCTGGGGATCGTTATTCCGCGCGGGGGCGTTGGCGACGATCGCCTCGCTCGCCGTCGCGGCGAGGACGTCCGCACCACCGCCGATCACAGAGTAGAGAACAGTGATGTCGTAGGTGAGCTTGTCGTTGAACGGCTTCTCTTCGATGCCGCGAATGCCGCCGCGATTGGGGGTCCACGCGCGACCGATCTCGACGGTGACCGCGCAGGTCGCGCTTCCGCCTGACGTCGTGCACGCCGCGATGCCGACGCTCATGCGGTACGGCCAGAAGCCGTTGCTGTTGCAGGGCTCGCCAGCGGGCTGCAGCGCCGGGTCGCACACAGACTCCAGCTGAAACCCGCGCAAGACGGCGTGCGCCTGGTCGACGCCCGTGGGCAACGCGACCTCGATCATCATCTCTCGGCTGCTCATCGCGCGCGGGTACTCTCCTCCGCTTCCATCGTCGGTGAAGCGCGTGGTCACCTCGCCGTGGTCGACAAAGAGCCCAGCAGACGAGAGCGCGCCCCAGCGCATCTGCGGATCCATGTAGTTGCCGTCGACCCCGGTCGACTGCGCGAACGCGGTCTGCGCTGCGCCTTCGCCGTCCGTCCGGCTGAACACTTCGGTCACAGCCGAGTCGAGCCGACTCACGCGGTGCGGAACCCGAAAACCGGCAACGTTCCGCAGCCACTCATGATCGAACCCTTGCCACAAGAACGCGGCCTGCGGACTTGAGAGGGCTCCCGTGTCGGGCAACCGCGTGTCGGTCTGGCTGTCGACCAACGCATCCGCGGGCACGTCGGGCGCGCTGTCGGCAGAGGTGTCAGTCGCCGCATCGGTCGCTGCATCCGTGTCCGCGTCCATTCCTCCGACGTCCGCCGTTGCGTCCGCGCTACCGGCGTCTGCCTCTGGGTCACTGTCGCCGCATGCCACGAGCGCGCAGAGCACGGCCGCACGCAGTGAAAAGCGCATCATGATTCTCGTCATCTTCTCTCCAGCTTCACGTTCGCGAGCCACGCGGAACGATACGCGATGACTCAGGTTGTCCGGGCGCCGAAGATCGCGGTCCCCACCCGCACCATCGTCGCGCCCTCTTCGATCGCCAGCTCGAGATCGCCGCTCATCCCCATCGACCGGACCGGCAGCGCGTGGTGATCCGCGAGCTCTCGAAGCCCGCGGAAACAAGCGCGCGCCCCAGCGGGATCCGAGAACGGCGCGATCGTCATCAACCCGGCCGCCGCGACCCCCGCGTCTTTCATCTGTGCGAGGAGCCCCTCGAGGGCGTCCGGTCGACAGCCTGACTTCTGCGTCTCTCCGCTCACGTTCACCTGCACCAGGAGCTCGCGTTCGCTGGAGGCGAGCGCGTTCACCAAGCGCGCGCGATCGACGGTATCGATCGCGTGTGCGTGTTGTGCCGCGAGGCGCGCCTTGTTGCGCTGAAGCGGACCGATCAGCCGCCAGTGAAGACCCGGAAGATCTCGAAGCGCGTCAGCTTTCTGCGCGAGCTCTTGGACGTAGTTCTCGCCGAACACCCGCTGACCGGCCTCATAGGCCGCGCGGACCATGGACGCCGAGTGGCGCTTCGACACCGCGACCAGCGTCACCTCGCTCGGGTCTCTCTTCGCGGCCTCACACGCGCGCGCGATGCGGCGCTGCACCTCGACCAGCCGCGCCGCGACTGCGGACGGCTCACTCACGATCCGATAACGCCGAGGGTGCGGAGGCGCGTCGCGACGTAGCGGAGCGGGAGCCCCACGACGTTCGAGTACGACCCATCGATCTTCTCGATCAACGCCGCCGCGCGACCTTGGATGCCGTAGCCGCCTGCCTTGTCGAGCCCCTCCCCGGTCGCGACGTAGGCGAGGACCTCATCGTGGGTGAGCGCGGCGAAGGAGACCTCGGTGGTCACCGCGCCCACCTCGATGGCCCCGCCCTCGCGAAACGCGACCGCTGTGATCACCTGATGCGCGCGGCCAGAGAGCGCCCGGATCATCTCTTCGTTGTGCGCAAGGTCTCGCGGCTTCCCGAGGATCGCATCGTCGAGCACCACGACCGTGTCCGCCGCCAAGACGACCGTGGTCGCGGTGGACGCGCGCGCCTTTTCCTCTGCCATCCGCAGCACGTACGGCAGCGCCAGCTCACCATCGCGAGGGGTCTCGTCGATGGAGGTCGGCGCGATGGCCGGCTCGACGTCGATCTGCTTCAGGAGCGCTGCCCGACGCGGCGAGGCAGAGGCGAGCGTGAGCGTCGGCGTTGTCATCTCGCGCGCTCCGCTCGGCGACGGTAGCGGCGCAGATACGTGCGACTGACGTGCTCGGGGTCGAGCTTGAGAAACTTCGCGAACTCGATGACAAAGCCGCGCACGTAGACCACCGCCGGGAGCTGATCGAAACGGTCGTCCTCGATCGCGCTCAGGAACGAGAGCGACACCTTCGTCTTTTGGCTGATCTCTTCCAGCGCGACACCTTGGGACTCACGGACCGCCCGGAGCAGGCTCCCGGTGAACTCGGTATCCGGCGTCAGTACGGGTGGCGGCGGGCGCATCGGCTCGTCTCCGCGATCGCGCGGAACTGGAGCGGAGCGGGTCTCGTTGGGGAACACCGACAGCTCATAGGGACGTCGCCGCCCTTCGTCGAGGAGCACGTCGTAGGCCTCGTCGAGCCGCGCGCGAAGCCGCGCGAGGCCCTCATCGTCAAAGAGCCCGTACACCGCGAGCGAGTCGTCGGCGTAGACCGCGCGCATCCGCTTGTAGGCGCGGCGCACCTCTTCGTCGGTCGCGCCGCGGTCGACCTCCAAGAGATCGTGGTGACTCTCGGTCGGAACCGTTCGCTCGGGGAACCGCCGCGTGTCCTTTCCCGCTTCGATCGCGAGGAGGCGGCGCACCAGCTTCTCGATCGCTTTGCTCGCTTTCGTGCCGGGGCTGTCGACGAGGACCGGGCGACGCCGCCGCAAGCAGGTCCAAACAGTGTCGTCGTAGTCGATGTGACCGAGGTAGGAGAGCTCCACGCCGAGGCGCCGATACGCCGCGGTGCGCATGCGACCGCCCAGCTCAAGGTCTTGGCGTGTTCGCGTCTTCGAGATGACCAGGTGGAACTGGAAGTCGTCGATCTTCTTGCGGACCACGCGCGAGAGCGGGTCCTCATCGACCTCAAGATCACGCGCGAGGTCGAGAGGCGCGGGGACCACCCCGGCGTCACGAAAGCGCTCGACGATGCGTCGCTGTTCGTCCGCGTCTTCGACTGAAGCGCGTAGGTCACGCGCGAAGAGAGCGCGCGCGAAGCGATAGGTGTTCTCGACCGCGGGGGGCTCTGGCGTCGTCACGAAGATCGCGAGGTCCGCGCGGGACCATAGCTCGAGCGTCGCGCGACGGGTGCCCGACCCCACATCGATGACGACGTAGTCTGCGTCCATCGTGCCCACGTGCTCGAGCACAGACCGAGGGTTGCTCAACCGCCACTGTCCGCGCTGCGGTTCGTCGGTACCGGCGCGAACGATCGACAGACCCGGGAACGGCGTGGGGCTCGGCTCCCATGGATCGGGCGCGTCGACCTCGATCGGCACTTCTTCCTCGGGGAGCTCTTCGAGTTCGCGGTTGGGAGGGTCGGTCGGGAGCGGGCGACGGTTCACGGTCGTGGGCGCGTCTTCAACCGGTCGGAACGAAGGCGGCGGTGGCGCGTAGGTGGGGAGGTCGCCGCTGCCACGCATCCCGAGGAAGGTGTGCGCGGTCGCGCCTGCGCGATCGGCGTCAACCAAGACCACGCGCCGACCGATGGTCGCTAAGTAGAGCGCGATGTTGGTCGCCAGAACGGTCTTGCCGACGCCACCCTTCGCGCCGCCGACCACGAGGACGCGCGGCTCACGGACGCCCGGCTCTTCGGTCGGCGCCGCGCCCGGTTCCGAGAAGAGCTCCAGTTCGTCCCGCGGGAACACGGTCGGCCGTTCGACATGACCGTTGTCGGCGCGCTCCAACGCTTCCTCGTGCGCGCTTTGATCGCGCGCGCTCACGCGGACCTCGTCATCGGCGTGGTCCGCTTCGCGCTCTTGCCGACTGGCGTCGAGGTGGGACGCGTAGAACGCCTCCTCTGCCGCTGCTTCCTCGGCGGCTGCGGCTGCCTCCGCATCGTCTTGATCGTCTTGGTCGCCCGCTTCCGCAGACTCGAAGGCGTCCGCTTGAGCCGACTCAAGGACGTCTGCGTCGGCGGCGACGTCTTCAGCTTCGTCGGGTGCCGGAGGAAGCATAGAGCTTCGTCGCTCTGCTTCCGCTTCGAGTTCGTCAGCGCGCTGGCGAAGCGCCTGGAGCCGCACCGCCTCCGCGGCTTCCGCTTCTGCTTCGGCGCGCAGCGCTTCTTCGCGGGCGCGTTCTTCCGCTTCCGCCAAGCGCACCCGCTCGGCTTCTTCGGCCTCGGCGCGGGCGCGTTCTTCCCGCGCGAGCGCTTCCGCTTCTTCGCGCGCGGTCTCTTCGGCCTCGCGCTTCGCTTCTGCTTGCTTTCGCACGAACTCGGCCGCCCGCGCTTCTTCTTCTTGACGCGCCATCGCGGCTTCGCGAGCCGCGGCTTCGACGGCGAGCTGCTCCGCCAAGGCGTCCGGTTCCTCGTCGCGCGCTTCTCCGTGTCGCTCCGCGTCGCGTCGCGCCGCTTCCATCCGCGCCGCTTGCAGAGCATCCGCTTCA
The DNA here is from genome assembly GCA_938024995.1 of uncultured bacterium. Lineage (GTDB taxonomy): Bacteria > Myxococcota_A > Polyangia > Polyangiales > Houyiibacteriaceae > CALJDU01. Next base: position 59,844 of record CALJDU010000045.1, on the reverse strand, counting down.
CGTCGCGCGGCTTCCATGGCGCGCGTCGCTTGTTGATCGCGCAGCAGCTCTTCTTCATCTCGAACGGACTGGTAAAACGCGGCGGTGACAGAGTCGTCGGCGCTCTGCTCGTCCTGAAGCTCGGCGAGGAAGACATCGACGCGGGTCTTGCCGGCCGCGAGCGGTTCGCCATCCGTCAGATCGGAGACGTCGACCTCTTGCGTGAGGTCGTCCGTGAGGTCGTCCGCGTCGTCTCTTGCGCGGTCTTGACGCTCCGGCGCGACGTGGCTCGCCGACGAGTCCGGGTCATCGTACGCGGCGAGGTCCCAGGTCGACTCGACGACCTCGGCCGCGCGCTCAAGAGCCGCATCCGTCCCCGCGGGGGGCGCCTCGGAGAGGACCTCGATGTCGCGCCCAAGCTCCTTTGAAAGCGCGACCTCCACGGAGGGATCCGCGACGTCGTCTCCATCGTCTTTGGGGTCGCGAAAAAGCTCAACGTCCTCGGACGGAAGATCGCGACGCGCCGCCTTCTTTTTCTTCCGTTTCCGCCTAGCCACGGTTTCGCTTACCAGCGGGACCGGAAAGGCGCAAAACGACTGTCAGACCGAAGCGCAGGTGGCGCGAAGCGTCGCGAAAAAGCGGGCCTACAGAAAGGCGGCTCACGTGCCGCCCGGGGCGCTCGGCAGCTCGACGCCTCCAAGAAAGGGCTCCCACTGCGGAACCGAGGTCTGCCCGACAAGCTGCACCAACACGCTCCAGGTCGGCCGTTTCGGTGTCTTGAGGAGGCGCAGTCCCGCTTCTCGCGGCGTACGGTTGGCCTTGTCCAAGTTGCACCGACGACAGCTCACGACGAGGTTCTCCCAGGTCGTCCCGCCTCCCCGTGAGCGCGGGATGACGTGGTCGAGGTTGAGGTCCCGCAAGCTCGGCGAGCGGGAGCAATACTGGCAAGTGTAGCTGTCGCGGAGGAGAAGGTTCCGGCGCGAGAGACGGAGCGGCGTCCGCGGAACGCGGCTGTAGGTCTTGAGCAAAATGACGCGCGGGAGAAAGAGCGCACCTTTGGTCGTCCCGATCGCGTGCTCTCCGCTCCCTTGCTCCAGCCACGCATCAAAGGTGTGCGTCTCGTACGAAGCGTCCATCGCGAACGCCCGGCCGACGAAGACCATCGCGAGCGCATCTCGTGCGCTCGTGACGCGGACTGGTTGGTAGCCTCGGTTCAAGACCAAGACGGGCAAGCTGAGAGAGCTCTCGTCGCTTAGCGCGACCACGTCACCTCATAGCGATCAATCGGATCGCCAAGAGACTTCGCGTGCGGCAGCTGCGCCTCCACGTGCCGTCCGCCGCACAGCTCCACGGCTTCGCGGAGGAAGCCGAGGAAGAGAACGGACGCGCTGAGGTTCGGCGCGTCCATCCCGGTGACCTCAAGCACACCAAAGCCTTCGCCAGAACGCACCAGGTGCGCGGTCCCCGACATGAAGCGCGCGTAGTAGTGCGTGACCTCTTGAAAGAACGCCTCCGGCGTCGGGTATGGCTGGTCGAAGGAGAGCTTCGCGAGGACGCGACCGGCGCGAACAACCCGAGAACGCTTTTGCGTCCCGCCACGCTCAAGCTCGGAGAGCTGATGCTTGCTGGAAAACCCTCCGTCGAGCGACTCTTCAGAGCGGAGCACGCTCGCGATGGCGAGCCGCGGGAGCGGCCCCAGTTTGGGCGCCACGTGGTGCGCGATCGTGCGGCGACGTTCACGCAGGTTGAGCGTTCGTAGATCGATGCCGTCGTCGGTCCCGCCGTTTTCGGGATCCGGTGGCGACGCCCCGTACGGAATCAGCGCCTCCATCATGGCGCGCGCGTTCGGGTAGCGAGCGTCGGCGTCCTTCACCAGCGCCCGTCGCACGACCGACTCCAGCCCGAAGGGAACGTCGGTTCGGAACGCGCGCATCGGAGGAGGCGCGTCGTTGAGAATCGAGCTCAAGAGGTCACGTACGTTCTTCGCGACGAAGGGGCGACTGCCCGCGAGCATCTCAAAGAGCAAGACACCGACGCCGTAGACATCGACGCGTGGATCTCGAACGCGGTCGCCGCGTAGCTGCTCCGGACTGACGTAGTGCGGCGTGCCCATCGTGAGCCCAGAAGGCGTCAGATCTTGGCCACCGATCAGCTGCGCCGCGACGCCCAGGTCGAAAAGCTTTACCCCTCCCCCCGCGACCAACATCACGTTCTCGGGCTTGAGGTCCCGGTGGACCACGCCCACCTGATGAAGCGCTTCCAGTCCGCTGAGGACATGCCCCGCGATGCGCGACGCGGTCGACGGCGCGAACGCTCCCGAGCTCTCAAGCGTCTCCGCGACGCTCACTCCGCGGACGTACTCCATGACGATGTACGGGCGGTCGTTGGTCGCTCCCATATCGAGGACTTCAACGACGTTGGGATGCCTCACCAACGCGGCCGACCGCGCCTCCCGTTCAAAGCGCGCGCGAACGACCTCGTCCTTGGACAGGTGCGCGTGGAGGACCTTGACCGCGACGACCCGACCGATGTCGGTGTTGGCGGCCTTGTACACGATCCCCATCCCTCCGTGTCCGAGGACACGCTGCACGCGGTACTTGTCCCCAATCTGCGACCCGATGGGAAACGGGGTCGTCTGGGCTTCGTGGGAAAACAACGGCGTGATTGGGGTGATCACGCGATCACTATAGCTCGCAACGAACGCGCAAAACAGTGTTCGCGAAACAATTAGGCCGACTGGCCGATTCGACCGCATGACACATTTGTTCCCACGCCGGCGTGACCTCGGGTCGCGTCTCCAATTCCACTCGCAAGCGCTCTCAATCGTCGCCTGCGTCACCCTTTCCGGGTGTTTCGCCGCACAGCCAGAGGACTTTGCGGACAGCCAAACCGAAGCCGCTCGGAGCTTCCGGCTCGAGGTCGGGACCGTTCGAGACACCTCGCTGACGTTTCCTGTCGCTGCGATTCCGCGGCTCCCCACCTTCCGAGTCTTCGGGCCGCAAGCCGAAGACGATGTCCATCTCTTCACCGGCACCATCGATGATGCGCTCATTTCCAACTTAAGCCGCGGCCCGCTTCGCGCGGGTCACCGAAGTCGCGTCGTGGAGGGTGACACCGAGGCGCACGACGGCTTCGTCACGTTCGTCCCTCACGACCCGCTCCCGAATGGCGAGAACTTCGTGGTCGCCGTCGCTGACTTCAGCGGCGTCGACCACGGCGTCTTCGTCGCGGAGGTGACCGTCGCTGCGGAAGGTGGCGGCGCGGTTCTGCTCAGCGCCTGGCCGCCCCAGGAAGCGCGCGGCGTGCCGACGTCATTGCCGCGTACCTTGTTGGCGTTCGACGCGGTCGTTGAAGACTTGACGGTCGACGTCACGCGGCTGCTCGCCGGCGAGGTCGCGCGCGACGTGGAGGTCACGACGGCGGAGGTGAGCTGCGTTCGCGAAGGACTCGCCGGTGCCTTCTGTCTCGAGGTCGTGCTGCCGCGGCTCGACGACGGGGCGACCTACCGTACGCGCGCGTCCGGGATCGATCGGGGCGGAGTGCCAGTGCGCGCCCAGACGTTGTTCACCACCGCACCCGCGAGCCCGACGCTGGAACCGCTCCCGCTCACGTGTGCGCTGGACGAGATCGCCGACGGTGCGTTTTGCGTTCTCGCGACCGACACCCAGGTCACGGTCCGCGCGCGCTTCGGTGCTCCTGTCCGCGCGTTCTTGGAGAGCGAACGAGGCGCGAGCGGTGTCGTCGCGCCCCGCGGTGAAGTAAAGCTGACCCTAGACCGACTCGCGCCGGATCAGATCCTCCGCGCGGACCTGGTGGTCTTCGACCTCGCGGATGTTCTCACAGCGTATCCACTTGAGCTTCGAACCGCGGAGCCGCTCGCGACAATCGCCATCAGTGAGGTCTGCGCGAACCCGTATGGCGACGAACCCGGACAGGAGTACGTCGAGCTGCACAACCACGGTGAGCGCTCGGTCAACCTCGGTGGGCTCTCGGTGAGCGATGAGGAAGGCGCGATGGGCGACGTTCTGCCCGCGGTGTGGCTCCCGCCTGACGGGCGCGCGCTCGTCGTCTCGGATGCTTTCCTCGAGGAGCCCGACGAAGACCCACCTCCCGCTCCAGCCGCGGCATTGCTCTTCATCGGTCGGAGCATCGGCAACGGTCTCCGGAACGCGGGGGATTCGCTCTTCCTGCGTGACGGATCGCTCCGGCGGCTCTCCAGCGCCCCGGCGGTCGCGGTTCCGGAAGGGGAGTGCTTGCTTCGGGACGGCGACACGTTCGTGATCGGCGAGTGCAGCCCAGGTCGCTGAACATCTGACGCAGGGTTGCGGTATGGTGCGCGCGCCGATGGAAGAGGTCGTCGAGGTCACCGTGGAGGAGCTCCTCTACCGAAGTGAAGACGGCCGCTTCACGGTCGCCCGGGTCGCGCGCACCCGCCGCGACGACGCGTTCGTCGCCGTCGGTGACATCGGTTCGGCGGTGGTCGGAGAGACGCTCCGGCTCCGTGGGAAGCTCACTGAACACGCCACCTACGGCGAGCGCTTCAAGGTCGCGGGGTGCACCCCGGTCATGCCCTCGACGCTCGGCGGCATCGAACGCTTCCTCAGCTCCAACTTGGTCCCGAACGTCGGCAAGCGTCTCGCCGAAGAGCTGGTGAACACCTTCGGGCTCGCGACCCTCGACGTCATCACGACGGAGTCAGAGCGCTTGCGCAAGGTCAAAGGGATCGGCAAGCGCCGAGCGGCTTCCCTCTCCAAAGCGGTTCGCGCTCGACGAGCGGAAGCCGAGACTGTCTCGTTCCTGCTCGGGCTCGGGCTCGGGCAGGCCACAGCGAAGAAGATCATGGATCGTTACGAGGAGCGGGCCGTGTCGCAGGTCCGCGAGGACCCCTACCTCGTCGCCGAAGAGGTCGCTGGGATCGGTTTCAAGACCGCGGACCAGATCGGGCGTGGAGTCGGGATCGACGACAATGATCCGCGACGCGCTGCGGGCGCGGCGCTCCACGTCCTGGCGCGCGCGGTCGATGACGGCAACGTCTTCTTGCCGCGCGATCTCTTGGTGCAACGCACGACGGATCTCTCGGTTCCGCGAGAGCGCGCCGCGGAGGCCATCGAGACGCTGGCGAAGCGTCGTTTGGTCGCCATCGAGACGCTCGGTGAGAGCACGGAGGACGCGGTCTACCCTCCCCCGCTCCTCGCCGCGGAAGAGGACGTCGCCAAGCGCCTCATGGTCCTCGCCGCGAGGAAGCTCAAGCCGCGGGTGACCTCCAGCAAGACCACCGACGAGTCGCTCAGCGAAGAGCAGCTGGCCGCGGTTCAAGCGTCCCTGCGTCACGGCGCGATGGTGCTCACGGGCGGTCCCGGAACCGGGAAGACGACCACGGTCCGCGCGATCGTCGAGGCGCACGAAGCGGTGGACCATCGCGTGGTGCTCTGCGCGCCCACTGGACGCGCGGCCAAGCGTCTCTCTGACGCGACCGGGCGCGAAGCGAAGACGATCCACCGCGCGCTGGAGTGGAGCCCGGGCACGGGTTCGTTCAAGCGGGACGACACCGCGCCGCTCGACGCAGAGCTCATCCTCGTGGACGAGGCCTCGATGATCGACCTCCGGCTCGCCGCGCACCTTTTCCGCGCGGTCGCGCCTACTTCTCAGCTGGTGTTGGTCGGCGACGTGGACCAGCTGCCACCGGTCGGCCCGGGCGCGGTGCTGCGCGACGTGATCGACTCGGGCGTGGTCCCGGTCGAGCGGCTGTCGCGCGTGTTTCGGCAGGCGGAGGAGAGCGCCATCGTGCGCGGGGCCCACGACGTGCTCGACGGACGCTCGCCGCGGGTCACGCCATCCGGAACGCGCGGATCCGGCGACCTCTTCTTTGTCTCGACACGTGACGGCGCGTCGCTCGCCGATCGGGTCGTCGCGGTGCTCAAGCGAATGGCGAAGGCTTACGACCTCCATCCCGTTCACGACGTTCAGGTGCTGAGCCCGATGCGCCGCGGGCCAACCGGTACCGAGCACCTCAACCAGACCTTACAGGCCGCGTTCAACCCGACGCGCGAGAGCGGTCCCCTCAAGGGGCGCCCGTTGCTACGCGAAAACGATAAGGTGATGCAGCTCAAAAACGACTACGAGCGCGAGGTCTACAACGGTGACCTGGGGGTCGTCGCGAAGGTCGCCGGCGCGCAGACCTTCGTCCGCTTTGACGGGCGCGAAGTGCAGTACGGGCGTGACGATCTCGACGCGCTCACGCTTGCCTACGCCAGCACCGTGCACAAGGTTCAGGGCTCAGAGTTTCCCGCGGTGGTCATCGCGCTCCACGGGTCGCACTACATGATGCTGACGCGACCGCTTCTCTACACCGCGCTGACCCGCGCGAAGCAGCTCGTCGTGCTCGTTGGAGACAAGAGCGCGATCGCGCGGGCGGCCCGCAACGCGCAACAGAACGACACGTACTCGTGGCTCGCCCGGCGTCTCAAAGACGCCGCGGCCACAAGCTAGGTACCGACCTTGCTTCCTTACGGCTTCGCTTACTGCGCGGCCGGCCTTACGGGGTGGCCGGAGCGCCGCCCGCGGCGACCTCAAGATGGATCTCGATGCGCTCGTTGGCGACCGGGTCTTCGCCCAGCGGCATCTGCGCGCCGAGCCCCAGCGCGACGAGGCGACTCTGCACGATGCCGCGCTGAACCAGACCCTCGAGGACCTGCTGCGCGCGGAGACGCGTCATGTTGTTCTGCTCGGCCGGCGTCCCGCCCTGACCGCTCGAGTGCGACTCGATGCGGACCCGCGTGTACTGCGGGTTGCGGCGAAGCACGGTCGCGATCGCGTCCACCATCGGTGACGACCCTGCGTGAACGGCGTTGTTGCGCTGGAAGGCCATCGGCTCGAGCAGCATGATGCGCGACCCTTGGTGACGAATCAGCGCGGCGCCGTCCGGGCAACCGTCGTCGTCGTCACGACCGTTCAAGGTCTCCGCGCGGTCAGGGCAGCGGTCTGCCTCCGCCGCGATACCGTCGCCATCACTGTCGCTCTCGGGACAACCATCTTCGTCTTCGATGCCGTTCATGACCTCGGCCACATCGGGGCAGGCGTCGTAGTCGTCGGGGATGCCATCGGAGTCGTAGTCGTTCTCCGGGCAGCCATCTTCGTCGCCGAAGCCGTCGGTGTCTTCGGGCTCGGTCGGGCAGCGATCCTGCGCATCCGGGATGCCGTCGCGGTCCGTGTCATCGTCGGGACAGCCGTCCTCGTCGCGGTCACCGTCCATGTCCTCGGGTCGGTCCGGGCACGAGTCGAAGCCGTCGGAGATGCCGTCGTTGTCGTTGTCGCGGTCCGGGCAGGCGTCGTCATCCTGGTAGCCGTCGATGTCCTCGGCTTCGTCCGGGCAGCGGTCGTCGGCGTCGAGCACGCCGTCACCATCGTTGTCCTCTTCCGGGCAACCGTCGCTATCTTCCCAGCCGTCGAAGTCCTCGGCGTCCGCCGGGCATCCATCGTCGCGATCCTGGAAGCCGTCACCATCACGGTCGCCGCGGATCGGCGAGTAGGCGATGCCGAGCACGCCGCGGAAGACCGGGACGCCCACACCAGAGATGACACCCGCGCCACCCGAGAGCGTCGCGGTGAAGTCGTCGGCGAAGCGGAGTCGCGCGGCCAAGCGGACCTCCATTGGGTGCTCGTCGACATCCGCCTTGAGCGAGGAGGCGCCGTCGAGCTCGGCGAAGATCATGATGAGCGGCGTGGGCTCGTAGCCGATGGCGGCGCGGTAGACGATCTGACCTGCCTGACGCGTCGAGAAGAGCGTGCTCTCCGGTCGCCAAAAGCCGCCCGCGTTGAGCGAGAGATGAAAGCCGCTCTTGATGTATGTCGCGATCAAGTGACCACCCGCGCGGAAGCTCTCGTCGCCCAAGAAACGATCCTCGGCCATCTGCTGAGCGAGCGGCGCTGAGCCGTAGACAGTCGCGCCAAGGAAGAAGCCCTGCCCGCTTCCGGCGATGCGAAGCTTGAGGCTCAGGGTTGGGTCACCGACCGCGAACGCCGAGCCGCCGGGGAGCGTGACCATCTCGCCTCGGATGACCTCAGCGAACCCGTCCCCGTTCGTGAGGTGGAAGGGAATGTTGATGCCGATCTGGAGCCGCTCCGCGAGCACGATCGATCCGAACAAGTGCGCGGTGCCGATGTAGCTCACGAGCTCGGTGCTGAGGTCGTCGACCTGACAGTCTTCCTCGGTAGAGTCTGTGCAGCTCGCGTCGAAGATGACGAAGGGCTCGTGGGCGTAGTCGAGGGTGAGCCCGACACCAGCGAGGAGGTGTCCGCTCAGCTGCGCGCCTTCGACCTGCAAGTAGTTCCCAGGTCCGGGCGCCGGCGTGAACCGGTTCGTCGAGAACGTTCCTCGCGGCACGTCTTGCGCGGCCACCGAAGCAGTGAGCGTCGCGAGTGTAAGCAGCGTGCCGAGAAGGGTCGCGGCCGACTTCATTGGGGAAGGTCCACACATGATTTCAGTCTCTTATTGTATTTCGCTACGGGCGACATCTGTGCTGCGACGCGAACATTCCGCGTTCGGGGGACGAAACGCCACGGCTGATTATCACGGAAGGAGAAGCCGAACGCACATCTTGTTTGGGAGACTCGTCACGCTTTCCGTGGTTCCTCGGCGGAGAATGACCCAAATGTGCCGTCCAGCACGTGTTCCGCAGCAGAAACCGCTTCATTGCTCCCAAAGCGGCTCCCCATTCCGAGCACCGCACCGATCCAGATCGTCCACGGATCGCCGAACCGCGAGCGGTTAGCGGATCCGGAACTGACAGCGGAAAGGAACCGTGGTCGCGACCGGCTGACCTTCTTGGTCCAGCGGCGGCGACCAGCGGCGATCGCTCAAGCATCGTCGGCAGGCCGCGCCAAACCCAAAGCCATCGACGGACTCGGAGCGAACGCGAATGCGGCTGGCCCGGCCGCTTGGCGAGACGCGCAGGCGAACGCGAGCGGTTCCCTCCACGCCTTGCTGCTTCGCTTGTCGGGGGTAGTTCTCTTCCAAGCACGCGGCGACGCCGGTCGGTGCTTCGGGAGCCCGCGAAAGATCAGAGAGCGCGACGACCACCGGACCCATCCCGGTTCCCGTTCCGCCCTCTTGTCCGTCGGCGCGATCCCCCATGCCGGTTCCCGCGCGCGGAGAGCGAATGGGACCCATCGTCGGCGCTTGGGTCGCGGGAACGACAAAGGTCGACCCACCGCTGTTGCCCTCACTGGTGAGCACGTCGGGAAAGTCGATGGGCGCGGGAGGCGGAGGTGGCGGAGGCGGCTCGTCGTCGGGCGGAGGCGGCGGCGGAGGTTCATTACGCGGACGCGGCCGCGGCGGAGGCCTGACGGGCTCTGGTTCTGGTTCGGGCTCGGGCACCACCTCTTCCGGTTCCGGCTCAGGCTCGGGTTCCGGGAGCGGCTCGAGCTCGGGCTCCGGCTCTGGCTCGATGACCTCGAGGTTGAGCGTGACGAGCTCACGGAGCTCCGGCGGGACGTACTCCGGGAAGGCGGCGAAGGTCGCGAGGTGCGCGAACGCGGCGAAGACGACCATGAAGGCCGTCCGCCCTTTGCGGTCCGCGGGCGGGCCCACGGTGGTTGCATGCGTCGCGGTTGCGCTCATCGACTCCGGCCGGGGCTACTCTTGCGGCCGCACGTTGATCGCGAACTTGGTGACGCGCTCGCGCCGCAGAAGATCGATCACCTGAACAACGTTGGAGTGAGAGACGCGACCGTCGGCCGCGATAATCGCGCGCAGATCTTCGTTCGCAGCGCGCGCTTCGCGCACCTTCCGCTGGAGCTCGGTCGCGTTCATCTCTTCGCGATCGAGGTAGAGCGTACCGTCGGCTTCGATCGAAACCGCAATGGTGGTCGGCATGTTGGTCTGATCGCCGGACGACGCTTCAGGCAGCTCCATCGGGATCGTCTTCGACACGATCGCGGTCGCCGTCACCATCAAGATGATGAGCAGGACCAAAACAACATCGACGAGCGGCGTGACGTTGATCTCGGTGATCAGACCTTCGTCGTCACCATCCATCGCTCCGCCGGCCATCAGCTATCTCCGCGGTACGTACCACCGGAGCTGCCCTTGAGGTACGCGAGGACGTCGTGGCGCATCGCGCGGGCGTCGTTGATGCGACCCTTGATGACGCGCTGGAAGTAGTTGTACGCGGCGACCGCGGGGAGCGCGACGAGGATGCCGATGGCGGTCGCGACAAGCGCTTCGCCGACCTCGGTCATCAAACCGCTCGTGACCTGACCAGCGCTCTGGTCGAGCGCCTGGAACGAACGGATGACGCCAATGACGGTGCCGAGCAGCCCGACGAAGGGCGCGTTGTTTCCGACCGTTCCGAGGAACGCGAGGTTTCGCTCCATGCGGCCCTTCGCGACGATCAGCTCGCTCGCCATTCTCTCGTCCGCGGAGGAAGCGCCTTGGTTGGCGAGGTCGAGCCCGGCGTGGGCCACCTTGGCCTCAAACGACTTGCTGCCCGCGAGCTGCTTCATCGCGCCTTCGATGTCCCCGTCACCGAGCGCTTTGCGAAGCGCTTCGCGAAGGCGTTGGCCGTCCGCGCGTGAGTTGAACAGGTAGTACGCGCGCTCGAGAATGATCGCCAAGCCGACGATCGAGAGCAGCACGAGGAGCCACATGACCCACCCGGCTCCAAGCATCGCAAACGCGGTCAACCTCTCCTGGATGTCCATTCAGTACGTCCTCGCCCTTTGTTCTATTCGTTGCGCGCGCGTGATGTGCGCTGGTCCAGCGACGGGCTGTGTACCGCTTCTTGCGTCCACGCGCATCCCGAAAGCCGCAACCCCGGGGGTGGGGTCAATGTTCCAACTCGTCGAACAAGAGATTCGGAAGGCGCACGGGTCCAGGGAAGCGGCGTCAGCGGCGGCGCGGATCAAACAACAGTCAGCGAACCTCTTCTTTGAACAGCTCCCGCATCACCACGGTGGCGTAGCTCCCCTTTCGGAGGGTGAAGCGAACCACAAAGCCACCCTCAACGGGTTCGCACGAAACTTCAGTTGGCCGTACGCGCACCACTCTTCGGGTTCCTTCGCCGAATTTCTTGTAGCCACGCATCACTTCGTCCGTGATTCCCACCGACTCCGCGAGCGCGCGCTCCTCTGCTCCGGCGTCCCGCTCCGGCCAGCGCATCTTGACGCCGAACATGGGGGCCGTCGGGCTGATCGCAAACGCGTCGGAACGCGCCTGGGCCTCTTCAACATCATCGACGCAAAAGAGCCCGCCCGTGTCTTCTTTGCGGACGAGCTCACCATCGCGGATGTGTCCCAGGCCCTTGCCCTCGACCCGTGCGCGAAGCGCTTCGTTGAAGGCGCGCGACTGAAGCGACGAGACCAGCATGCGGCGCTCCCCGCGATTCTTTGGCTTGCGACCGCCCGCGATCAACCACGCCTCCGCCTTCGCCAGGTTGTCTCGCCCGAAACGCTGCGGCCCGAAGTAGTTCGCGATCCCCGAGGTCGCGAGCGTCGTCATCACTTCGGCAGCGCGTTCGGCGTCGGCAGGGTTCGCGCCCCGCACCCGAAGGACAAAGCGGTTACCCGTTAGGTGGCCGGTTCGGAGCTTGTGGGTGTGACGCGTCGCTTCCAAGAAACGTACGCCTTCGACCTCAAGCGCCATCACCGCTTCGGGTGTGACCTCATGGAAGCTGACCCACTGGCGGGTGACTCCATATCGGTCTTTCATCCCCGCCTTCCCAGCGTCGCGGGCGTCGGTTCCAAGGGCCCGCGCGATCTGGCGAATCGCGAAAGATGTTGTCAGATCCCGCTTCTCGATATGAACGAAACAGTGATCCCCTTCCCCCGCGGGCGGGTAACTCGGGATCTCCTCCACCCGAAAGTCCTCAAGCTCAACACGGATTTGCCCGGCGATGGGAGCCGAAGAAGTGACGAAAGGCAGCGGTTTTTGAGGCATTGAGGGCATTCGTGGGTCAGCGGACGTTAGGGAATCGGAACGCCAATTCACTTTGTGCATGAATCGCCAAGTCGCGCGGTGTACAAATAACGTGAAGGTGCGGTCTTGAGAGTTATGGACTAGTGGGAGGCGACACAAAGTCTCGCATCCAGCGGGAGGCGACGAGGCTCCTGAGGGCGGGTGTCGCTGGCCAGGTTTTTCCTGGTGGGTCTGCAACCGTTGCATACCGACAGGGCGGGGAACACGTCTTTGTGAACGCTGTCGCGGGTCGGCAGTCACCACAGGGGGACGAAGTTCGGCCGAGCACGCCGTACGATCTCGCTTCCTTGACCAAGCCGTTTGTCGCGACGGCTGCGTTTCGACTCTGCGCGCACGCGATGCTCGCCTTGGACACCAAAGCGGAGACCATTCTGACTGGGATTCGTGGAGGGGTCGCGTCCGGCGCGACGGTGGAGCAGTTGCTCTCCCATCGCTCGGGTCTCGCCGCGTGGGGTGGTCTCTACCTCGACGTCCCGCACGACCCCGGGTCAGGCGCCGCCCGCCGCTGGATCCTCGCGGAGGCGTCTCGACGGGTGGAGAGCCCGCCCGGAACCAAGATGGTCTACAGCGACCTCGGCTACATGATCTTGGGTGCTTGTCTCGAGCGCATCACGAGCCGCGGACTCGCCCGCATCGTCGCCGAAGAGGTGACCGAGCCGCTCGGGATCTCCGACACGGTCTTCTACGCCGGCGCCGCTGCGGGTGAGCGTCGCTCCATGCTCGCGCGCAAGTCACCGCCGACCGAGCGTTGCCAATGGCGCGGGCGTTTGATCAAGGGCGAGGTGCACGACGAGAACTGCGTCGCGCTTGGAGGCGTCGCGGGTCACGCCGGGCTCTTCGGCAACGCGCAATCGGTCGCGAAGCTCGGCCGCGAGATGCTTGAGGTGCTCGCGCGTCGGTCCAACTACCTGCCTCCCGACATCCTTGAGGAGGCGCTGGAGCCCATTCCGGGCGGGTCAAAGCGCATCGGTTGGGACAGCAAGAGCGAAGAGAACAGCGCGACCGGGCGCTACATGAGCGACAAGACCTTCGGACACCTCGGGTTCACGGGGACATCGATTTGGTGCGACCCGGTCTCGGATGTCGTCATCGTCTTGCTGACGAACCGCGTCCACCCCAGCCGCGCCAACGAGAAGATCCGTGGCTTTCGCCCTGCCTTCCACGATGGCGTGATGGCGGCTCTCAAGAAGTAGCGCTCGGCTACTCTTCTTCGTCGTCGTCGAGGTCGCCGGTCAGCTCGTACTCGACGCGGCACGGCAGCTCGAGAAACGGTCCTCCGAAGGTGAGGAGCGCGAGCGAGCAGTCGGAACCGGGGATCGGCGACAGGACCACTTCGCTCGTCCCGAGCGCATCGTGAACCGGGGTTCCTTCGTCGGTCTCTTGCGTCGGCTCCACGTTGATGCGCTCGATCTGCGTCACCGCGCACGCGCCCCGTTCTCCTTCGATGGCGTCGTAGAGCAAGACCTGCGACTGATACTGAAACGCGTACCCGCCCTCTTCAGCGACACCTTCGATCGTCTGTCCGGTCGTCTGGCGCCAGAACACGCGATCCCCTTCTTCGCGAAGCTCAGAACGAAACACGAATGGGTCGATCGCGGTGAACGCCTCGAAGCCACATGAGTTCTCCATCAGGTCGCCGGTCCACTGATAGGAACCGAGCGACTCGCCAGGCGGGTCCTCCGGGAGGCAAGCGAGACACAGGAGCGCCACGAAGAAGCTGGACGGAACAAGCGCGCTCCCGGCGCGTCGAGCGTGGACCTGTGACGTTCGGTTTTTCTCGGCCATGCGTCATCGTGCTGGCCTCGTCGTGGACGGGTCAAAAAACCGGTCCGGTGAAGCGCTCCAAGAGCTACTCCGAGTGCTACTCCGGCGCGGGTTCCGGCTCGTCCGGCGCGGTCGGAGCGGTCGGAGCGGTCGGAGTTGGAGGCGCAGCGGTCGGAGGCGCAGCGGCCGGAGGCGCCGGAGCGCCTGGAGCCGAAACGCGAGGCGGCGCAGAAGGCGCCTTACCCGCAGGAGGCGCGGGAGGCGCACCTCCAGCCGTTGGCGCCCCCGGGGTCGCGGCGGCGGCGGGTGGGAGGTGCTCGTCCACGAACCCGGTGCGACGCTCCGCCAACACGATCATTTGCTGGGACGTCTGACCGAAGAAGATCTTCGGGGTCTCGATCTGTCCCGAGACCGACGCGACCCGGAAGCCGCGCGAGTGGAGCATCTGCCCGAGCTCATGAAGAGAGTAGAGGCGGATGGTGTAGACGTTCTCTCGCTGCCGACCATCGTCATTCATGATGACGGTCCGCTTCACCTCGAGCCGCGACGAGAAGTAGTTGAAGCGCGTCTCTTCCATGCAGACGCAACCGTCGCCTTCGAACCAGACCAGGTTCGGCTGCGCCGAGAGCGTGAGGTCGCGATTGATGACGTCGAGCAAGAGCCGACCCTTCGGACGGAGCGCCCGGAAGAGCCGAGAGACCACCTCGCGGTTGGTTTCATCGTCGAAGTACCCGAACGTCGTTCCCCAACAGAGCACTCCGTCGAAGGCACCGTCGAAGGTCATCTCGCGGAGATCACCGTGGAGGAAGTTGATCCGAACGCCTTCCGCCTGCGCTTCATCCGCGGCGCGAGAGAGCATGGGGAGCGAGAGGTCGAGCCCGACGACCGAGAGCCCACGCTTCGCCAGCTCGATCGCGTGCAAACCGAGACCGCAGCCCACGTCGAGCACCGTCGAGCCCGGAGGGAGGCCGAGCGACGCCATGATGAAATCGCACTCACGCGCGATCTGCTTTTCAGACGGCGGCGGGACCGTTCGAAGGTAGTCGTCGCTGAAGAAGACCTCCCACCACGCGCGCCGTCGCGGCTGGGCCTGAGCGGCGGGCGCAGCTGGAGCAGCTGGAGAAACCGGAGAAACCGGAGCAGCCGGAGCAGCCGGAGCAGCCGCAGGTGCCGCTGGCCGCGCGGGAGGTGGCGGTGCGTCCGCAAGCGCCGGCTCATCCTCTTCGTCGAGCTCAATCTCAAGCTCGATGTCATCGCGGCTTGAGGTCGCCAGGAGCTCCAAAGGCTCGGCGTCCTCCTCATGATCGTCCACACCATCGATGGCGGGCTCGAGGAGGATCTCGGCAGAGTCATCCAGCTCAACCGCGATCTCTCCGCTCTTCAGCTCATCGACACTGAGCGCGTCCTGTGGCCCGGTCGGATCGTCGGGAAGCGCGAGGTCGCGATCGTCGGGAACCGCAAGGTCGCGGTCGTCGGCGTCCGCTTGCGCGATTGCCTCTTGGTCGACGCTGTCCAGCTCCGCCGATGAGATCAGCGGCTCGTCATCGAGATCGTCATGCAGCGCCTCGTCGTCGAGGTCGGGATCCCGAACCGCGGACGCCGCGCTGATGTCCGGAAGCTCGATCTCCATGGTCGGCTCGGGCGCCGATGAATCGGGCGGCGTGGACGAGACGCGAACCATCCCCATGGGGCGGATGGGCTTAATCTCAATGGGGCGCATCGGCTCGACCGGGGTCGTCTTCGCGCTTCCTTCAAACTCGACAGCCTCAGTCTCCGCCGTGGTCGTGGCTTCGTTGACCGGCTCGTCGTCATCGGTACTCGCATCAAGCGCGTCGCTCTGACGCTTGACCGCTGGCATGTCGATCGCGGTGTCGCTTCGCTTGACCCGAGACCGCAACACCTGAGGCGACGGCACGGAGATCCGAGGCGCGGAAGCCGCGACGACGGGCGGGCCGACCAGGTCGACGGGCTCGGGGAGCGCGAGCGCCTCGATGGACAAGCGTGACGCTTCTTCGAGCGCCTCCTGATCCATCGCGGGCATCCTGCTCGTGGTGTCCGGATCCGCCGATGGCTCATCTTCGACGACGACTTCTAACGACTGACCGCTCACGACCAGAGGCGCCGACGGACGCTTCTCCAGGTCGCTATCGGTAGGAGTCTTGGCGACGAGCGGGATGGACGGTCGCGGGACGCTCGGCGACGATGGGCGCGCGCTCGGCGAGCCCGGCACGGACAACCTCACCCCAGGCACTCCAGAGGGGCGCGGGACGGGGATCGAAGGACGCCCACTGCGCCGCGCGGGGAGCATGGAATCCGCGTCGCTGGGTGGGACAGTGACCTGCGGAGGCGAGGTCACGGGAATGGTCGCCGCACCCGCGACCGCGGGGACACTGGACGACAGGAGCGGATCCGCAGGCTCCGAAACGGCGTCTTCAACCTCGATCTCGACCGACGATAGGCCAGCGGTTTCGCTCGGGGTATCCGCGTCTTCTTCTGCGGCGAGGTCCGTGACCGAAGCGACACGCCTGCGCGGCACATCGTCGACGGGGACGCGCAGCGCCCTTCTCTTCTTTCGTGTCACCGACGCCTCGCGATCGCTTCGCCCACGACGACCTCCGAGCCGCGTGTTGCCTCAAAGCTCACCGGACAGGCGGGCTCAACGAAAACGATCGCGGTTGATCCGAGATGGAACACCCCGAGTTCCTCACCGCGAGCGATCGGGGGACCGTCCTCGCCGTAGCGACGTACGCCCGGGGCGCGGCCACGATTGGTGATCACGTCATCAAAGCTCACCGTGATTCGACCCACGCCAATCGCGCCCACCATGACAGTTGTGACGTGTCCAAGG
This sequence comes from uncultured bacterium, assembly GCA_938024995.1. Lineage (GTDB taxonomy): Bacteria > Myxococcota_A > Polyangia > Polyangiales > Houyiibacteriaceae > CALJDU01. The sequence goes on along the minus strand of CALJDU010000045.1, from coordinate 43,279 downwards.
TGCTCGTCATTCTGACGCATCGCGATCCGCTCGTTCTGCGCGAAAACCTTGTCGACGTGGTCGGTCCCGATCGAGTTGACCGGATACAGCGTGCCCGGAACGTGCCGGAGCTCCTCGACACGACCGCTCGCAGGCGCGTGAACCCGGTGATAGTGGCGTGGGCTCAGATAGATGATGACGTACTGGCCGCCGCGATATCGCTCGACGGCGACATCGTCGATGAGCAGATCTTGAACGGAGTACTCGCGACCCTTGATGAACAGGCACGCGCTCTCATCAATCGGACCGAAGTCCTCGACCACGCCATCCGCGGGAGAAACCAAGGCGCGGGGATCGGGGTCACACGGACGCGCGCCTGCCGCGAGACGCCGCGTGAAGAACTCGTCAAACGAACGAAATCCGCCGCGCGGGACCTGCGCTTCGCCGAGGTCGACCTTGTAGATCGACGAGAACACGGACACCGCCCGGTCCATCACGAGGGAAGGACCACGAATATCGGCCAGCCGTCCGACCAAACGACTAATGCGCTTTCGCGGGAGGACGCGAAGTGAAGTCGCGGCTATTCGAGCAGGTTCCAAGGCCATCGTAAGCGCCTCCAAAGGCTATCCCGCCGATCTCTATAGCGTCAACGCAGAACGCGCTCCCCAAAAACACAAAGAGACCCTCGTCCGTGCGAGGGTCTCTTTGTTCAGCATGAAGCCTTCGGCCTAGAGATCGAAGTAGAGTTCGTACTCCAGCGGCGTCGGGCGGAGCCGGAAGGGATCGACCTCCGCTTCTCGCTTGTACGAGAGCCACTCGCCGAGCACGTCCTGGGTGAAGACATCGCCCTGGAGCAAGAACTCGTGATCCGCTTCGAGCGCGTCCAGCGCCTCCGAAAGCGAGGCCGGCACGGTCGGGACCCCCGCCAGCTCTTCTGGGCTGAGCGAGTAGATGTCCTTGTCGAGCGCGTCACCCGGATCGATCTTGTTCTTGATGCCGTCGAGCCCCGCCATCATCAAGGCGGCGAACACCATGTACGGGTTGCCCGATGAGTCCGGGAAGCGAACCTCGATGCGCTTCGCCTTGGGCGATTGGGAGTACGTCGGGATCCGGATCGCGGCAGAGCGGTTCCGTGAGCTGTACGCGAGGTTCACCGGGGCTTCAAAACCGGGGACCAGGCGGCGGTAGCTGTTGATGGTCGGGTTCGTGAGCCCGCAGATGGCCCGCGCGTGCTTGAGGACACCGCCCATGTAGTGGAGGCCCATCTCGCTCAGGCCCGCGTAGCCGTCGCCCGCGAAGAGCGGTTTGCCGTCGCGCCAAAGCGACTGGTGGACGTGCATCCCGCTCCCATTGTCGCCGTACATCGGTTTCGGCATGAAGGTCGCCGTCTTGCCGTACTTCCGACACATGTTCTTGACGACGTACTTGAACCACATGAGCTGGTCGGCCGTGGTCAGCAGGTCGTCGAACTTCACGTCGATCTCGCACTGTCCCGCGGTCGCGACCTCGTGGTGGCTCACCTCCACCTCGTAGCCAAGCTTCATGAGCGTGAGCGAGATATCAGTGCGCAGGTCCTGGAGCGTGTCGCTCGGCATGACCGGGAAGTAGCCGCCCTTGTGCGGGAGCTTGTAGCCGAGGTTGGGGCCCTCGTCCGCGCCCGTGTTCCACGCGCCTTCCACCGAGTCCACCTTGTAGAAACAGTGCTGCGGGGATGACGAAAAGCGAACGTCATCGAAGACGAAGAACTCGGCTTCCGGACCGACATTGCAGGTGTCCGCGATGCCCGTTTGCTTCAGGTAGGCCGCCGCCTTCTTCGCGATGTAGCGCGGGTCTCGACCGTAGGGCTGACGCGTGATGGGGTCGACGATGTCGCACGTGAGCACCACGGTCGGGTGCTTGGTGAACGGGTCCATCTTCGCGGTCGAAGCGTCTGGCACGATCAACATATCGGAGGCGTTGATCGGCTGAAATCCGCGGACGGAGGAACCGTCGAACCCGAAACCGTCCTCAAACGCGTCTTCGTCCAAGCGGTGGATGGGGACCGAGGTGTGCTGCCACATCCCCGGCATGTCGACAAAGCGGAGGTCGACCATCACGGCGCCATGCGCCCGGGCCAGTTCAATCGCGTCTTTCGGCGTCTTGATGCTCACAGTGATTCTCGTTTCGGCTGTTCGTGTTTGTCGCTCGTGACCGAGCGTGAAGTCGTTGGTGAAGAGGGGTGACGCGCGAAGCGCGGTGGGCTGCGCCCAGGAGTGGGTGGAGAACGCGCGCGCGAACGTTCACGCGAAGCGCGACTAAATCGCGTCCTCGCCGCGCTCGTCGGTTCGAATGCGGACGGCTTCCTCGATCGGGCTGACGAAGATCTTGCCGTCGCCGATTCGGCCCGTCGCGGCGGCGCCTCGGATCGCGTCGATCACCTGCGCGACGATCGCGTCTGGAACGACAACCTCGATCTTCACCTTCGGGACAAAGTCGACGACGTATGCGGAGCCCCGGTAGACCTCGCGCTTACCGCCAGTCCGCCCAAAGCCCTTAACCTCGGTGACGGTCATTCCCTTGGCGCCGACGTCGCTGAGGGCGTCTTTGACCTCGTCCAGCTTGAACGGCTTGATGATCGCTTCGACCTTCTTCATCGCTGGAGGAAACTAGATCGCGATTGTTTCTTGGAGGTTTCGTCGTCGTGACAACGCGTGCACAAGCACCACCCGTCGGAGCCGTAACTGACACTTAAGGCGGCATGAACGATCGTTACGGGATGCGTGCCTTTGTCCTCACCATCGCGTTGTCGGTGGCCCCGCTCGCGAACGCTCAACCGCGAAACGCGACCACCCCGGGCGCGATCACCACGCCCTACCCGACGATCGAGAACCTCTCGGTGGAGTGGGCCATCGAGGGGGATGATGATTTTGACTCGGAGGTCACGGTGCGCTTTCGGCCGCTGGGCGGCGACTGGCGCGTCGGTCTCCCGCTCACGCGGGTGCCGGCCGGATCGCTCGAGGGGTTCGCTTGGGAAAACCGTCACTCCGGGAGCGTGTTCAACCTGCGCCCCGACACCCGCTACGAGATTGAGCTCACGCTCCGCGATCCCGATGGAGGCAACGCCACGCGAACGACCACCGTGTCCACCCGCGCGGTGCCGCGAGCGCCCGCCGACATGACCCCGCGCGCGGTCACGCCCTCCAGCTTCGCGACGCGATTGGCGAGCGCGCGTCCCGGCGACCTCCTCGAGCTGGCGCCGGGCACCTATCCGGACTTCACCCTCGCGCAGAGCGGAACCGCGGCACGCCCGATCATCGTGCGCGGGACCGATCGCGACGCGGTCATCATCGACGGTCAAGCGCGGCTCCAAGGCATTCAGCACGCCTGGCTCGAGAACGTAACGTTGACGGACCGGGTCAAGCTCAACGACAGCGAGGATATGGTCGTGCGGGGCTGCGTCATTCAGACCAGCGGGGACGGGATCGTCGCGTACGGCAACGGCACCACGAACAGCTACATCGCCGACAACGAGATCACCGGCTCGACCGTCTGGCGCGAGAGCTCCCTCGGCGCGTCTGGAGACAACCGCGGCGAAGGCATCGTCCTGGCCGGCGCGGGCAACGTCATCGAACACAATCGCGTCGAGGGCTTTCGCGACTGCATCTCCCTCGTCGAAGACGACGGCGCGGTGAACCAACAATCCATCGACATTGTCGACAATGAGATCACGGTCGGCGCGGACGACGGAATCGAAGCCGACTTCTCCTTCGGCAATGTCCGTGTCATGCGAAACCGCGTCACCAACACCTTCATCGCGCTCAGCTCGCAGCCGAGCCTGGGCGGCCCGACCTACTTCATCCGCAACGTCATCTACAACGTCGCGCACGTCGCCTTCAAACAGTACCGAGGGAGCATCGGCGACGTCATCCTGCACAACACGGTGATCAGCGGAGGCGACGCGCACGCGAACTACTCAGGTCGCGCATGGTCGCGAACTTTCCAACGCAACAACCTCTTCATCGGAGGCAGCGGCGGCGGCACCTACAATGGCTTCCGGAATGGAGACGGCCGCGTCTTCCACGCCCCGGATGCGCGCGACGGGGACTTTGACCACGACGGATTCGGCTCGATCGGCACAGGGCGCTTCGAGGGGCAGATCGGAGCGACCCGTTTCTCGTCGCTCGCTGAGCTACGCGCGATGACCAGCGAGCGGAACGCGGTCGAGGTTGACATGTCGATCTTCGCCTCCGACGTCGCGTACCTCGCGACCGGCCCGCTCGCGCGCCGGGACGCTCCAGACGTCCGCTTGGGAGCGCGAAGCGCGGCGATGGATGAAGGCGCCGTGCTGCCCAACATCAACGACGGCTTTGACGGCGGAGCGCCCGACCTGGGTGCCTACGAACGCGGCGCACGTCCGAACCGATACGGGCCACGCGACGCAGACGAAACCGTTTGCGGGGATGGCACGCGCGATGACGGCGAAGAGTGCGACGACGGGAACACCATCGCGGGCGACGGCTGCGATCCGGACTGCATGCTGGAACGGGACGTCCGTGACGCGGGGACCGACGCCGCGGTCGATGCAGGCGTGGACGCCAGCACCGATGCTGCCATCGACAGCGGCTCCGACAGCGGTTCCGACAGCGGCTCCGATGCGGGCATAGACAGCGGCGCAGACTCTGGTGCTGATGGCGGATCGGACGACAGCGGGGTGATCGACGCGTCCGATGTCGACGCGAGCACACCTCGCGACGCCGCGGGAGCCGCAGAGATCGCGGGCGGGTGCAGCTGCCGAATCTCACGCGCAGTCTCCGTCGATGGATGGCTCGCCGTCTTCGCGGCGACGATCCTTGTTCGACGTCGTCGACATCGATAATTTCCCGTATGCGCCAGCCGCCTCTCCTCGTCCTGCTCTTGGTTTCGGTCTCCTGCGGACCCGCCACCCTTCACGACGACCCACCGGAGTACCCTTCCGTCGCGACCCTCACGCCCGACGAGTCCCGCGCGCCACAAGCGGTCACGGTCACCGCCCAAGCGCGTCCCGAGGTCGCGAACGAGACGACCCTCGAGATCCGGGCGCCGCGCGAGGGCGAACGTATCCGACGCGGGCCAGTCATGCTCGACCTCGCGCTCGAGGGCGCGGCTCCTGGAGACGTCATTGCGCACGTCGTCGTTGACGATGCGCCCTCCATCACGCTCGCCGAGCTCGGCGAACCCATCAACCTCACGGAGCGAATGGAAGCGCGCGGCGGATTGACCGAAGGGACCCACGTCCTGCGCGTCTTCTTGAGCGGTTCGAATGACGAATCCATCAAAGCCCCCACGGCGCTCGCGATGACAACGTTTCACGTCGGCGAACAAACCGACCCCATCGAGCTCGACCGTGACGCGCCGCTGCTGACCTACCACCGTCCGATGGGTTGCTCGCGAAGCGACGCCCCGGTGCTCCTCGACTTCCACCTTCTCTCCGGCGCGCTCTCCGACACGCTGAAGGTCCGCTACATGATCGCCCGCCGCGGGGAAGATCCGGACGAGTTGCTGACCGGCGAAATCGCGCACTGGACCCCGCACCACATTGAGCACCTACCGCGAGGCGAGTACTCGCTTCGGCTCACCCTGGTCGACGGTGCGGGTCAGCAGGTCCCTGGCGTGTTCAACGACACCACCCGAGCGTTCTCGGTCGCGGAGCGCTGCGACTAGCAGCGGCTGTATTCGTCAGGCGAGTTCCGGCACGCTCGAAGCGGCGACGGTCGCATCACGACCAGCGAACCTCATACGTGCACTCCGCATCCCCGCGGTGGACGCAAGTCGGATGCGCGACACGAACCTCCCGTCCTCCTGATGCACGCGTGACGCAGTCCACGTACCCACTGATTCCGTCTCGGCACATGTACGCCGGGAAGACGATGTCCTTGAGCACGTGGCGGCCCACGCGCCCCTCGACCACGGACGTGATCGCCCCCTCCGAGAAGTAGAGGCGGAGAACCGCGCCGCCGCGGGACAGGAAAAACTCCGGCGTCCCGATTCGAAAAAACGCGCGGTACATGTCCAAGTCGAGCGACGCCACGGCGGAGCCAAACCCCCGCATCTCGTCGACGCTTCCGTTCATGAACCGCTGCCAGATCGCGTAGTCGATATCGCAGAGCCGCCGCATCGGCAGCCACGTAAACGGCATGGGCGTGGACTCATACGATCGCCGCAGACCTTCGGGGAGACTCGCGGAGAAGTGCTCCGACGCGTCTTTGCCCCAACGCTGGATGACATAGCGGCGTCGCGTCGAGAGCAAGTTCGCCTTGCACCGAACCCGATCGAGGTCCGAGAGCTTCTCCAGCGCTCCCCAGAACAAATCCACACCGGAACTCTGCGTCATCTGCGCTTGGCTGGCGACTCCAAACCGCGCGCGTATCTCGAGCGCGATTTAACGCAGCTGCTCGCGGAGCTGCTCGCGGAGCTGATCGAGCCGCGTGTCGGTCACCCCCTGTGCAGCCGCTGCGTCGAGCAAGGCGCGCGCGCGCTCAGGGTTCCCGGCGACCGCGGTAAACCGAACCAGGTTGCTCCACGCGAGGCCGCGCTCCGGATCGCGTAGGAGGCTCTGCTCGGTCGCCGCGATCGCGCCGAGATAGTCGTCCCCATACGCGAGCGCGACGCCCAGGTTCGTCCACGCGACCGCGCGTTCCGGGGCCAGCTCCACCGCGCGTCGAAACGCGGAGGCCGCGCCCCGTTCGTCACGCGCGGCGAGCGCGCTCTTCCCGAGCGTCCCAAACGCGGACGACCACGCGTGCCTCGCTCGAGTCGCGCGCAGCTGCCCGGTCCCCGTTGTCGAGACCAGGTGCTCTTCCAACCGGCGCTCCGCGGTTTTATGCGTCGCGGTCGGACGCGGCGCGAGAAAAGGAACCCACGACGAGGCGTAGAGCGGCAGCCCCACGTCCTTGAGCGCCTCGGACACGACGGGTCGACCATGCTCCGCGGCCAAAATCCGGCGCGCCTCGACGATCGCCCGCGCGCCCCGCTCTTCGGCCGCGACGGGTCTTTCCGTGTCGGGCTCCGCTTCCAGGCGAGCGCGCTCGCGTGGTTCCCACAAGTGCTGCGCCACCACGACGTCCACGTCGGGCCGTCGACCTTCCGCGTGTCGCGCAAACAAGAGCGAGGCGCAGACATCATCGCTTTGGCAGACCACGACTGACCGCGCCGGGACGCGATCGAGCGCGAGCCCATAGAGCTCGGCCGGGACCTCGTCGTCCACAAAGAGCCGAGGGTCGACGTGGTAAGCCGAGAGCCCAACCAACAGCAACGCCAGCGTCGCCGCGAAGAGCACACGTGGACGATCCCGCCCCGCGTTCACCGCGACCGCCACCCCGCATCCAGCGAGGCCGCACAAGACCGCGCCCGCGGTGTGCCCGACCTGATGATCCACGATCCCCATCGGGTTGATCCGCGCCGCATAGAGAACATCGAGCACCATCAGCGCGACCAAGACCCACACCTCGCGACGCGCTCGAAGCGCGATCACCGCGACCAGCGCGACGAAGAGGCCCGCGCCGAGTTCGCCCAGCTGCGAGAAAAGCTCCGCGGTCTGATCCGCCGTCCCGCTCATCACGTCGGCGTACGCTGTTCGAATGCGCGCCGCGGTGATGTGCTCGAGGAAGCGCGCGAAGGTCTCCGGGTCGCCCCAATCCATCGCGGGTTGGCGCCGCGACGCGAGCGGGAGATACGCGAGGACCGGTGCGGTCAGCACCGCTCCAACCGCGCCCCGAAGAAGCAGACCCGCGACCGACCGTTGGCGCGGCAGCAGGATCTCCGAGGTCACGACCAGCGCCGCGATGAAGAGCGGCGCGGTGACGTGAGCGCCGAGCGAGAGACCAAAGAGCACCCCGAGCACGACACCGCGACGGTGCGAGGTGACCTCACGCGCGGCGACGAGCACCAGCGCGAGCGCGGTCGCGTAGACCTCGACGTCCACCGCGCTCATCAAGAACGTGGTCCACGTCCACAAGAGCGCCGCGGCGAAAGCCCCTCCAATCGCGCCGGCCGTTTTCGAAAGCGACGCGCGGTCCACGACCTGCATCACGAGCGCGCACAGACACGCCGCCGCGAAGGCCGCGATCCACGTCGTCATCAGGTTCTGCCGAAAAGCGATCGACCCGAAGGGAAGATGGGACGCGCCGCGCAGGAGGAGCATGTCGAGCGGGAACCCGGTCGGGTGCGCGATCCCGAGTGACTCCGCGGCGGCCCCGATTTCCCCAGCATCGCGAAACGCCACGCCGCTTCTGCACAGAAACGGCGCCGCCGCGGCGGCCAGCGTGAAGACGCCGAGGGGCAGGCTGCGAAGGTTCCGCATCGGCGCGGAGCATAGCGAAGGTGCGCGCTCGCGCGAGAGAAGTCCGCGTCTGTCCCTGATTCGCCCTATGAAGCCGAGAAACTCACTCCTGCAACCGTGTTCTCGCCTTGCTCGCGGCGCGCCCCTATGATGCCAGCGCCGTGCCGCCGCCCACCCTACTCAACACCGCCCGCGATCTTGAGCGTCTCAGTCAGATCGTCGGGGTCCTGGGCCGTCACGGCTTCGGCGAGGTCATGACCCGCTCCGGCTTGGGCGCGCTCGTGAAGAAAAAGGGCTCCGACATCAATGCTGACATCAGCGTTGGGGAACGGGTTCGCCACGTCCTTCAGGATCTAGGCGCCTCGTTCATCAAGCTCGGTCAGATCGCGTCCACGCGTCCGGACCTCATCCCTCCCGGGATCGTCACGGAGCTAAAGAAGCTCCAAGACGATGTCCCGCCCGAAGACTTCGAAGCCATCAGGGCGGTCGTCGAGGGCGAGCTGGGCGCACCGATCGACGACCTCTTCGAGAGCTTCGAGAAGGAGCCGCTCGCGTCCGCGTCCATCGGCCAGGTACACCGCGCGCGCCTCAAGACCGACGACGGAGTCGTGGACGTCGTCGTGAAGGTGCAGCGCCCAGACGTTCGTGATCTGATGTCGCGCGACATCGACCTGCTCTACTGGCTCGCGCACGCGGTCGAGCGCTCGGTTCCCGAGGCCAAGCTCTACAACCCGGTGAAGCTGGTGACGGAGTTTGACCACGCCGCCAACGCCGAGCTCGACTTCACTTTCGAGGCCGACAACTGCGAACGCTTCGCGCGGAACTTCGCGGGCAAGCCGTACGTCAAGCTGCCCCTCATCTACCGCGAGGTCAGCGCCAAGCGCGTCCTCACGCAAGAGTTTTTGCGCGGCGAAAAGATCGACAAGTGCGCGGGGCACGAAGACGCCGAGAACGTCGCGAAGGTCCTGCTCGACATCTTGATCCAGCAGGTCTTCGAGGACGGCTTCTTCCACGCCGACCCGCACCCGGGGAACCTCTTCCTGATCGGGACACCATCGCGCCCCACCGTCGGCATCATCGACGTAGGCCTCGTCGGTCACCTCAGCCCTCAGCTCCGCGACCGCGTCGTCGATATGATGGTCGCGGCGGTACGCGAAGACTACCGAGGGCTCGCCGACGCGATCTGGGCCATCGGTCGACCCACGCGAAAGATCGATCGGCAGGCCTACGAGGCCGAGGTCACCCGGCTCTCACAGAAGTACTTAAATAAGGAGCTCCAGGACATCGAGGTCGGCGCCTTGATTCGTGACTTGGTGGGCGGGGCGCGCAAGTTCGGGATCGAGATCCCCGGCGGCTTCTTGATGATGGGCAAAGCGCTCATGACGATCGAAGGCGTTGGTAAGTCGATCTTCCCGACGCTCGACGTGATGGCCGAGATGCGGCCGTACTTCCTAAAGCTGATGTATCAGCGCTACTCACCGGATCGCGTTGGCCAGGATCTCCTTCGAAGCGCGACCCGTCTAACCGGCGTCGCGAACGAGATCCCGATGCAGGTCCAGGAGATCCTCGAGGACCTCCGGAGCGGCGCCTTCCGACTGAAGCTCACCGAGTCCAACTTGGTCGACGCCGCGGACCGCGTCGGGCGGCGCCTCTTCAGCGGACTGGTCGTGACCGCGATGCTCCTGAGCGGTGCGCATCTCTACATTGGCGGCGAGAAGTGGATCGGCGGGATCGTCTTCGGCATCGGCGTGGCCTACGGCATGAACCACTCGGTGTTGGTGTGGATGCTCGACCGCGGCACCAAGCGGCGGATCAAACGCGAGAACCGTTGAGCCAAGCCGAGGACTACTTCCTGAGCCAGCTCGCGGCCGTGATCGGTGACGAGACCGTTCGCGCGACCGCCTACTTCCGCACCTTCATGAAAGACCGGAGCGGCGGAGACGGAGTGGGGGATCTCATCGGCGGCCTCCGCGACGCCTCGCGTGCGCGTGGATACTTTTTGGCGTTGACCGCGTCCGCGATCCACTTCGTGGAAACCCGCGCGCCAGGCACCAGCACCCCGCTCCTCGAAAACACCGGAACCGCGTCGATCGCGTTGGCCGACATCTCGCGCGTCACGATGACTCACGAGCTGCTCCTGATCGAGTCGACCACCAACACCTTGCCCCTCCAGATGGTCACGAAGAACAAAGCCTTCCCATTGCAAGGCGCGCTCATCAACGCTCTCGCGGCGCATTTCGATCTCCCGCACACTGCGAAGTCCGTTCAGCGAGCTCGACGCGGCAAGCACCTCAGGACGATCGGGCTGATCGCGGTGGGCTCGGCCATCGCGTTCGCGTGGGCCGCGTTCCAGAACCGCTGAGCCGTTCCGCTCTAACTCGCGCTCACCGCGCGTCCCAGCGCCAAGCCCACCGCTCCAAAGATCAAACAGGTCGCGACGGTCGCGACCAAGTAGATCACTGCGCGAGCCACCGCTCCGCTCTCGATCAGCTTGAGCGTCTCCAAGTTGAACGTGGAGTACGTCGTAAAGCCGCCCATCATCCCGGTCCCGAAGACCAAACGCGCGTCGACCCCGAAGACCTCGCGACCCTCCAGGAAGACGAACACAAACCCAAGCGCGAGGGAGCCGAGCGCGTTGGCCCCGAACGTCCCGAGCGGAAACCAGGCATCCGAGAAGCGCGCTTTGGCGGCTTCCCCGAGTCCATAACGAAGCAGGGTTCCGACCGCTCCGCCGAGACCGATCAATGCTCCGGTGAAGAGGTGACTCACGAACGCGGTCGTAGCGGGCTTCGGGTCACGGGACAACTACTCCGTCCATGTCAGCGTCGATCCGAATCGGGTTGGTAAAGGCGATGCTCGGCATCGGTCGCGCGTGCCCACCCGCTTCGGGGCCAAGCGGTGCGTCCCCGCGCGCAACGACGACGACCCAGCTGTCCCCTTCCACCGTGATCGGCACCTCGACCTCCACGCCCCGGGTGACGAGAAACGAGTCGATGAGCTCGCCGTTGATCACGACATCCGCGCTCTCGAGGGGCACAAACGCGGCCGCGTCGACCGTCACCCGGAGCGTGTGTTCGCGCCCCTGTGCGATCCCGCCCGGCCGACGCTCCCCGTCCGCGGAGACCAAGCGCATCGACACGCTCGGCCCGCTCGTTACGAAGCTCTCACCCGCGAACACCGCGTCGACGAATCGCCCTCTCGTGCATGTTCGTGGCCAGCCCGCCGGAGAGCGCGAGAGGCGATGGGTGTCGCTGTTCCCAGTGGCCGGGATGTAGCGCCCCGTGTTGAGCAGCGCGTACCAATCGAGGAGCACCGCGTCGACGTCTCCGTCACGCGAACCGTTGTCCAGCTCGTGCCCGTTGAACACCTCGAGCAAATCGAGCTGCACGAGCTCCTCCAGCTGCGCCGCGCTCGCCTCAAAGTCGATGTGCGCGAACCAGCCGTTCCATCGGTTCCAGCGTGGATGGTTCAGCTGCAGAAGCGCGCCCGGCGCGATGTCGCGCGCGCCTTCCAACACGTCCCCGAGCGGACCCCTCATCGCGAGGTCCCGAGGGTCGAACGCCAGCGGGAGCCCGATCATGTTCACGTGCCCCAGCTCGATGGGAGTGTCCCAATGGTCGGGCGTGATCTCGTTCCCGAGCAGGACCTCAAGCGGCGCGTCTCCAATGACGTCGCGCGCGGTCGTCCAATCGCCCACCGCGTCATGATCTGTTGGCGCGACGACCGCGAGCCCTTCCGCGACCGCTCCGATCAAGCGCTGCTCCATCGGGACGTCGCTATCAAAGCTCGGCGCGCTGTGGACGTGAAGGTCGCCGCACGTCAGCTCCGCGAATCCCGGAACCGGCGCGAGGGTCACGTCCACGACGTCGCCGGCGCGCGCGGTGGTCGTGACGCTCTCGAACGCCAGGCCACGGGTGATCACGACATCGTAGTTTCCGAAGCCCACCGGAACCTCGAGCCCGTCGCAGGCCACCGCGCTCACGGCGTCGAACGCGGCCACCGCGCCCTCTCCGATCAACTCCCCCACCTCCGTCGATCCGGTGACGCGACCCAGTCGAACCGGCGAACCGGCGCGAGAGAGCAACCTGACGCGACACGGCGACGGGCGACGGGCCTCGTCGCGCGCGGTGATCTCAATGCGCCCGACCACGCCGACGGATCCATCAACCGCAGTGTCCCTGCTCCCGGAGTCGCCGCTCGCCGAGTCGTCGTCTCCCCCGCACGCCCCGAAGAGCAGGACGAGCAAGGCCGCGGAACACCAGCGCATCGCTCAACTTAGCACACCGCGCTTGCTGGCTACGCCGCGCCGCGACTACATTCGCGGCGATGGAAGAATCAATTCGCTTCGACTCTCGCGTCGTCGTCGTGACCGGTGCTGGTGGGGGCCTCGGTCGAAGTCACGCGCTCCTCTTCGCCTCTCGCGGCGCCAAGGTCGTCGTCAACGACCTCGGCGGCTCCTTGGACGGAACCGGTGCCCAAAAAAGCGCCGCAGACGTCGTCGTCTCGGAGATCAAAGCGGCCGGCGGCGAGGCGGTCGCGAGCTACGACAGTGTCGCGACCGAAGAAGGCGCGAACGGCATCATTCAGACCGCGATCGATACGTTCGGGAAGGTCGACGTCGTCGTCAACAACGCGGGCATTCTCCGCGACGTCAGCTTCCACAAGATGGCGCTCGCGCAATGGGACGCGGTGCTCTCCGTCCACCTCGGCGGCACCATGAACGTCACCCGCGCCGCGTGGACGCGCTTCCGTGAGCAGCGCTACGGGCGCATCATCAACACGACCAGCGCCGCCGGGCTCTACGGGAACTTCGGCCAGGCCAGCTATGCCGCCGCGAAGCTCGGGATCGTTGGCCTCACGAAGACGCTCGCGCAAGAGGGTCGCAAGTACGGCATCCACGCGAACGTGATCGCGCCCGTCGCCAAGAGCCGCATGACCGAGACCATCCCGTTCCCCGAAGGCACGCTCGATCGCCTCGACCCTGCGCTGGTCTCGCCGCTCGTCGCGTGGCTCGCGAGCGAACAATGTGCAGACACAGGTGAGATCTTCTCCGTTGGCGGCGGGTACGTCGCGCGGGTCGCGCTGGTCGAGGCCCAGGGCGTCGTCTTCCCAGGAACGCTCACGCCCGAACACCTCCGCGCGAAGTGGAGCGAGGTGCGCGACGTCCGCGGTGGTGACGCCTTCCCCGACGCGATGAGCGCGATTGAGAAAGCGCTCACGGCTGGACACGCAGCGAGCAAGGACGCGTCGGGAAAGCCGACGACGAAGTGAACGCCCCTCGGCTTGACGGTGCGACGCTCGTCGTCGGTGATCAGCGCGTACCTCTGTTGTCAGGTGCGCTTCACTATTGGCGGCTCCCGCGCGTGGCCTGGCGCGACGCGATCGCGGCCGTGGGCGAGCTTCAGCTCCCGATCGTCGAGACCTACGTTCCCTGGGGTGTGCACGAGCGCGAGCCGGGCGACTTCGACTTTGGCGAGACCGACCCGCGCAAAGACCTCGGCGCGTTCCTCGATCTGATTCACGAGCTCGGCCTCTTCGCGTTCGTTCGCCCCGGTCCGCACATCAACGCCGAGCTGACCTTCTTCGGGCTGCCCGAGCGGATCGTGTTCGACAAGCGGATCCAGGCGCGCTCTCCGAAGGGCAACTCGGTCCCACTCTTCTTCCCGCCGAAGATGTTCCCGGTGCCTTCGTACGCGAGCGCGACCTTCCATCACGAGCTCAGCGACTGGTACGACGCGGTCGGCGAAATCGTCGCCCCGCGCCTGTGGCCAAACGGGCCGGTCGTGCTCCTGCAGGTCGACAACGAGGCGTCGTTCTACTTCCGCAACGGCCCCTACTGTCAGGACTATCACCCGGACGCGAAGGAGTGGTACGAGGCGTTCCTGCTCGGCAAGCACGGCGACCGTGAGGCGATCGATCGTCTCTACCGGACCCGCAGCCCGCAGCTCGATCCGCCGCTGCGTTTTAGCGCGCGCCGTCCTGAAGACCTCCCGCGGCACCTCGACTGGGCTGAGTTCCAAGAGCACCTCATCGCGCGCTCCATCCGCGAGATGCGCGAGCGGATGGCGAGCGCCAAGATGGAGGGCGTCCCGATCATTCACAACGTCGCGCTGGGAGAAGCCGGACAACCCATCAGCATCCCGGCCCTCGAACAAGAGGTCGACTTGGTCGGGCTCGACTACTACCACCCCGCGCGCGAGCACCGGACGATCAAGCGGCGGACGTTGTACTTGGCGGGGTCGGTGGAAGCGCCTTACGCGCCCGAGCTCGGCGCAGGCGCCCCCGCGTGGTTCACCCCGCTCGATCATGAGGACTCGCTCTACTGCGCGATGTGCGCGCTCGCGTTCGGGTTGCGCGGGCTCAACCTCTACATGGCGGTGGATCGAGATCGGTGGTACGGCGCGCCGATCGATTCTCGGGGCAACGCCCGCGAAGGCGCCTCGGACTGGCGCCGGCTCTTCGCGACGCTTACTCAGGTCGGCTTCGGAGAGCTCCGGCGCGACGTCAAGGTCGCCCTCTCGTTCCCACGGGAGTACGCCCGTTTCGCGCGCGCGACCCACCTCCTCGGCCCGATCAGCCCGTCCACCCTGGAAGCGCTGGGAGGCTCACCGGTCGACGGCTGCCGCCGCTCTTCCTTTGGCTTCAGCGGACCGATTCAGATCGCGTGGTGGAAGTCGCTCTCCGCGCTCGCCGCTGCGCTCACCAAAGAAAACGTCGCCTACGAAATCGTCGACTCGGAATCCGACCGACTCGCGGGCTATGACGTGGTGATCGCGCCGACCTTCGAGTTCGTGAACGCGGATCGCTGGGAGAAGCTCGAGATGGCAGCGAAGCTCGGCGCGACCGTCGTGTACGGGCCGGCGCTCCCGAGTCGCGACGACAAGATGCAGCCGCGCGCCTTTCAGTCGATCGACGGTGCGCGCCGCGTCCTGCTGGACCAGCGAGCCGAGGTCGACGCGCTCGCGGCGGACCTCGGCGCGCTCCTCGGCCGGACCCTGACCATCGACCTCCCCCTTGAGGCCACGGTTCACCGCGACAACAGCGGAGCGGCCAAGGCCCTCTTCTTGATGAACCCGACCGATGCCGCGACCACCGCGTCGCTACGCCCCGGCGAGGCGATGCGCCTGGTCGACGCGCTGACCGACGAGGTCTTCAGCGTCGCGAGCGGCGAGGCGGTCGACATCCCCATGAACAAGCTCCACTGCCGGATGTTCCGCGTCACCCCAGCGCCGGTCGCGCGTCCCAGCGCGCGCGCACGAAAGGCGTCCTCATGATCAGCGGCGACCTCAAGTTCGAGGGCTTCGACGCCCTCTCCTGGACCAACCTGATCTCGCTCTTCGCGCCTGGCGTCATCGACCGCCTCGAGCGGGACGCCTCCGAGGTCGACGCTCAGGAGCTGACCGCTGGCGATGAGCACCGACGCGCGGGGACGCTGCTCGTCGTGACTGACGAGGACCGCGACGTTCTCGCCGCGATTCACTCATTGCACGGACGGGTCCCCGACCTCGTCGACGCGAGCGACCCCACTGCGCTCCTCGACCGGTACGACGCCCGCCGCTGCGTCGTGATGCGCGACGGCGCGATGGAGGAGCTGAGCGAGCGGCTCGCGCTTCGGATGAGGCGATCAGACGACTACGTGACGCAAGGGCTCACTTTGTTCCGCGTCGCGCGTGAGCTGATGGACTCCGGACAGATCAGCCTCACCCCCAACCCGCTCGGCTCGATCCCTACGCCCTCACCGGCCGCGGTGCGACGCGCGCTCGATCTCGTGATCCCCGACGAGCACGCGCTCGTCTTCGTGCTCTTCGACGCGGCCCGGCCCAACGTCCCCTTCACCGCGCTCGCGATCCGTCGACGACGCGGCGCCATCGACTGGGTGGTCGGGCCCGACATTATTCGCAGCTGGACCGGTCCGCTCGGTGGCGACTGGCGGCGCGACTATCGCGTCTACGTCAACGCGGTGGAGCGGGAGATCGGCCCCGTGCACCTCGGGCTCTTCGCGGAGGCGAGCACGGTTCGGCGCCTCATGCGGAGACCCGATCCCGGTGCCTGGATTAAGAGCGCCGCGGTGCGAGACCTCATCATTCACCCCACGCCGCCGTACGTCGCGGTCGCGCTCGGCGCAGACGGTGTCCGGGCGGTCGCGAGCAAGTCCGCGGAGCTCTTGGGCGGAATGGACCTTTTCCAGAACGTTGCTCCCGTCGCGCGTTTTCTCCGGGGTCAGGTCAAAGAGATCGCGAGCGTGACGTCGGTGCTTGGGTTCAACCCGCTCAAGCTCCTCGCGCAGCTCCTGGATCGCGATCCGGATGAGGCCGAGACCGACTAACGCGAACGAGAGCGAGCGCTTAAACGAAAACGAGCCAGCCCGCGAAAGCGGAGCTGGCTCGCCTCGGCGATGACCGACTTAGAGCTCGGTGTTCGGGATCGGGGGGAGACAGACCTCGAGGTTGTCGATGGCGCCGCTGCCGCGGAGGCGAACCACCAGCTGGCGGATACCGCAGTCACCCATGGAAAGCTCTTCCACCGAGTTGTTGCCCAAGCCGCCACCCACGTAGGACGCGATCTCGACACCGTCGCCGTCGAACATCACGAACTCGGCCGGACGCTCACGGGACTCCACGTCGACGAGGTCGGCGCGGTCGATGCAGGTGTCCTTGCGGAAGTCGATGACGAAGCGCGCGCCGTGGGCGTGGTCGTCGGGCTCGTCGACGCGACCGTCGTCATCCCCGTCGACCGTGTTCTCGGCGCGGATCAACACGTTGCCGAGGGCCGTGTCGTTCGTGTCCGCGCCACCGTCGCCGATGCCCGGTCCACCGAACGCCGCGTTGGGCGTCCCGAGGTCGAAGTCACCACCGGTCGGGTTCTCGGAGTCGAACGAGATGCCGGTGCTGGCCGACGTACCCGCGTAGTTGAAGGTGGAGATGGTCACGCCGAGCGCGGCGTACACGTTGGTCATGTCTTCGCCAGCGAGGAGCACGCGGCCACCGGGGCGGACATCAAAATCGAGCGTCGTGTCGCGGCACGGAACGATGACCTCGTCCTCGCCTTCGACCACGGTGTTGAAGTTCGGGAGCTCAGGAAGCTCAACCAGTGGGGGCGTAAAGCGGACGTCAGTGGCCCCCAGGATGTCGTCGAGCACGATTTCGTTGCCCAATTCGTCGGTGACGAAGTCGTCATCGAGCGGGGCACAAGCCGTGGTCGTAAGAAGGGCGAGAAGAACTGGAAGGGACTTGCGTGACATAAGGACTGATTAAATGAACTCGCCCTTATGGGCAAGTTCATTTGCGTAACAAAAGTGTAGAGGGCTTGTGTTCACGGAAAAACGTGCGTTTCCAAGTGCTTACGAATCGAACGCACAAAGTCGTTCCCCTAAAATCGATAGTCCATGTGGGCACCGAAGCTCATGAACGGGAGACGGTCTCCTCGCCAACCCTGCGAAATGGCTAGGGGTTGGTGTCCCTCAACATCAAGCCCCAGGGCCAGCGCGCCGCTTCCCGTTCGGAACGCCAGCTCAAGGCCAACTCGCGCCACCGCGCCGAACGCGCGACCCGTCTCTGCCCCATCTGGGTTGAGGAAGAGCGTCTCTAGGCCGATGCCGACAATTGGGTGCACGCGCGCCTGACCGAGCATTCGGTACGAGAGAAACGCGCCGGCCGTGTACAGCGAGGTACGAGCCGGTTCCCCGTCCACGAGAACTTCGCGTGCCCCCGGGGCGAGATCGAAGCGCAGACCGAACTCCGCCGCTCCGATCCCGACGCCGACGTGAAGCTGGTACATCGGCGCAGCGGCTCCATCGCCGAAGAACACGAACGCCCCGGCCGCGGCACCGACGATGACCCCAGCGCGGGTGTCATACGGATCGACCCGCTCTGGCTCCGGTTCCGGCAGAGGGAGCGGGTCGCGAACCTGCACGTAGACGGGACGCGGCGGCGCGACGACGACGACCGGACGTGGCGGCGGTGGCGGCTGCTGAACGTAGAGGTAACGCCGAGGGCGACGCGGCGCGTCCCAGTAGACCTCAACAGGGTCGGCGCGTACGTGCTCGACCGGGAGACAGGCGATCAACAACAGCGTCACCGCGATCATGTGGGGCTTCATGGCTCTCTCTTCAAAACAGGGTTGGGTTCTCGCGAAGCGAACGTTCACTCAAGGAAACGCGCGACGTCTGAGGCGCTTACACCCGCCGGCGCGTTCGCGCTGACGATGACGCTCTTGCCGCCGTCAATCGTCACGACGACCTCATCGCCGAGCGAGAAGGCGTGCCGCAGCGCGGGCCGGCTCCGGAGCAAAGCGAAGTACGCCTCGCCGCGCGGACGCAACCGAAGCTCCGCACCGCCCGCGCGATACCGCGGATCGGTGTAGACGCCGGAGACCCGTCGAAACGCGCGACCGTAGACCATCCGCGTCGTTCCCTCGTTCGCCGCGCTGGCTTCCCGGAGCTGACGGATCCGTCGCGAGGTTCGCCGTCCTCCCGCGCCGAACGCGGCGTCGAGCTGAATCGTGGGTGCTGGATCCATCCGAGGCGCCGCGCGCGGCCGACCCCGTCGGGCATCGCGCCTCATTCTTCTTCTCCGCACCCGTCGCGAGCGAGAGGAGTCTCCGTCGATGGATTCCGCCGCCACCTCCACTGGAGGCGAAGCGGGCTCCGCGGCCACCGAATCTTGGCCCGAGCCTCCTCGATAGACCCCGGGCGTCGCGTTCACCGCGCGTCTCCCCAGCACGGTTCGTCGACTCATCGCGCCTTGAAGCTCGACATCCTCAAAGCTGCGGGTCCAAACGCGGGACGAGCTCGATGGACCCGTGGGGATCGCGTCATCGTCCACGACCAAGTAGCTCGTGAACGGAGTCACGATTCCGTAGCGCGTCGCGAGCGAGATGATCTCGTCGCGGACCTCCCCGGACGGTTGGTCCCGCATCACCGCGAGCAGATCCCCAACGCGTCGCGTCGCGAACACGCGCGGTAAGAAGGCATGGGCATCCGTCGTCGCGGGCAGCTCCACCGGATACGCAAACTCACGCGCGGCGCCGCGCACGCGACCGGTCAACACGAAGCGCGCGCGGCCGTGGCTCCGATAGCGCCCCACCACCAAGAGCTGACCCCCATGATAGAGGTGGCCCAAGTCCCGCGGCGTGACCGCGAACGCCTCAGCGCCTTCGACCCGGAGCCGCACGTCGCTCAGCACGGGATGCGCGACGCGATCGTAGAAGGTGCTCATCCGGCGCTCGAGCTCGCTGCCGTCACGGAAGTGCTCACCGACGCCCCCGTGCTGCGCGGCGAGGCGATCCAAAAAGCGTGTGTTCACATCGTCGCCGACACCAAACGCGAAGAGCCGTCCGCGCGAGAGCCGCGCTTCGGAGCGACTGAGGATGAGCGCCGGGTGGGTCTCTCCGATAGTCGGCATTCCGTCAGTCAGGAAGACGACCATCCGCGGTCGCGCCAGGTCACCTTGGGTGCGCGCGGCCGCCGAGAGCGCGTCGTCGATCGCGGTTCCTCCGGAAGCGATCAACCGCGATGTAAATCGGACCGCCGACGCGACGTTGTCGGGGGACGCAGGAGCCGAGCGTTCGTTCTCGAAGAGCGGCGAGACGTCGGTCGAGAACCGGATCACTTGAAACGTATCCGTTGGTCGCAAGCGCCGCAGCATGTAGGTGAGCGCCGCTTTCGCGCGTTCGAGTTTCTCGCCCGCCATCGACCCGGACGTGTCCATCACAAAGACGACCTCCTTGTTCTCGATCTCCTCAGTCATCAGCTCCGCGCGAGGCGCGACCATCGCGAGGAAGTACCCGTCATCGCCCGCGGCGCGGTGCGTGAGGAGCGACAGACCCACGTCTCGATCGGAGACGCCGTAGTACAACTCGAAGTCGCGGTTAAGCGCGGCGCGTCCCTCCTCAAAACCGACGCGTGCCTCGCCCTCTGCGGGACGGCTGATCGAGACCTGATGCGATGGGGAGTAGAGCGCGCGGATCGCGGTCCGCGAGCGGACGGTGACGTCGAACGTGAGGTCCTGAAGCGTGCGCGCGGCGGGCCCCTCGGTGCGAAGGGGATAGCGGTAGCTGATCAGGCCGTCGTCGTAGTCGAGCGTTTGCGTGAACCGGATCTCGACGCGCTGTTCTCCGCCCGCGGGAACTGGAAAGACACGCGCGCGAAAGAGGCGTCCTCCGAGATGTTCGACGAGCCCAGGATCCTGCGCGCGAGAGACGATCGACTCGTAGATGGCGCGCGCCTGGTTCGCCGAGAGCACCTCACCTTCGCGACGCGTCCCATCGATCCACATCGCGAACCCGCTGACGGTCGCGTTCTCCGGAATCGGAAACACGTAGGTCGCCTCGAGCTGCGACGCGGTGTGATTTCGGAAGGTCTGAACGACGCGGGTCTCCGCGATTCGCTCACTGACATCGACCGTGACGCGATGATGAAGAATCCCGAGCGGCGGGAGCGACTCGTTGGTCGGCACGAGCAGACCGAGCGCGCTCGCGGACGACGCCCCAGACGTGATCGCAATGAACATCACAAGTGCGAGCACGGAACGGCCGAATAAGCGCATTGTCGTTCGACGGCTCACTCATCACTTCGATCTGAATCTTCCGCGGCTCATCGTCACTCGCGGGTGCCCCTCAAACTCGACATTTCCGCGCGAACGCCGGTTCACGAAAAACGTTGTCAATTCAGTGCCTTGAAGTAACCCGCGCGCTTTTTTTGACATATGATCATCCGATACGTAGTTTTGCCTCCCACCTGCTCACCTTTGCAGGCCGGCTACCCACTTCCACGTCTCCCCCCAATAAGGCAGATCATGCAGAAGCTCACCGATCGTCAGCGCGCCGTCCTCGAGTTCATCGGGTGTCAGATTGAAGACTGCGGCTACCCGCCCACCCTTCGCGAGATCGGCAACCACCTCGGCATCAAGAGCACCAATGGTGTCAACGACCACCTCCGCGCGCTTGAGCGCAAGGGCTACCTGACCCGCGAGGACATGAAGTCCAGAACGCTTCGGCTGGTGCGTCACCCGGACGGTCGCCCGATCAAGAAGAACACCGCGACCAGTGACGACCTGATGGAGATCCCGATCGTGGGTCGCGTGGCCGCGGGTGCGCTCGCCGAAGCGATTGAGCACTCCGAAGACACCGTGAAGATCGACCGCATGCTCGTGGGGCGAGGGCGTGACGTGTTTGGTCTCCGCATTGTCGGAGAGTCGATGATCGAAGCGGGGATTCACGACGGCGACTACGTCTTCGTGCGTAAGCAGCTCACCGCGAACCGCGGCGAGATCGTGGTCGCGCTCGTCGGCGATGAGGCCACCTGTAAGCGCTACTTCCCCGAGAAGGACCACATCCGCCTTCAGCCGGAGAACAAGACGATGGCGCCCATCTTGGTGCCGAAGAACGACTGGCGCGAGACCTCGATCCTCGGTGTCGTGGTCGGCGTGTACCGTCGCCTCGAGTAAGAGCACGTGTACTTCGGTTGACCGTTCTTCAGTTGACCGGTTTGGTCGCTGCAACAAAGGTCGCGCTTATGGCGCGGCCTTTGTTGATCACGATCTCTTTCAGTCACTTTTGCGAGAAGGCCAGGTGGGCGCTTGAGCACTGCGACGTCGACTTCGAGGAAGAGGGACACCTACCGCTCTTCCACCTCCGCGGAACCAAGGCGCGCGGCTTCGGAAGAAGCACGCCCGTGCTCGTCCTCGACAAGGAGAGCAAGCACGCGCTGACCGACTCCAAAGACATCGTGCGATGGGCCGACAGCCAGCGGCCGGATGGACAACGGACGCTCTTTCCGGAAGCACACGATCAAGAGCTCGAGCAGTGGCGCGCGCGCTTTGACGATGTTCTGGGTCCGCACGCGCGTCGCTGGGCCTATCGCCAGCTCTTCGACCGTCCCAAGGTGATGAACGCGCTCTTCGCTGAGCGGCTCGGGCGCGCTGGCGCGTGGGTCTCAGGACCGTTCTTTCGTGGGCTGCTCGGTCGCGCGATGAACGTCACGGACAAGGGCGCGGCGCGTTCTCACGAGAAGCTCAGGGCGCTCTTCGATGACGTAGGGGCCGCGCTTGAGGACCGCCCTTTTCTTCTCGGCGATCACTTCAGCGCGGCTGACCTCACCTTTGCTTCGCTCGCCGCGCCGATCATCGGACCCGAGGGCTATGGCGGACCGTTTCCCGCGGTCGCTGATCTCAGCCCGGACGCGCGAGCCACCATCACGGCGTTCCGCGAGCACCCGGCCGGGCGGCACGCACTGCGTGTCTACCGCGAGTGCCGCTGACGACGAAGCGCGCCGAGCACCGCGAGCATCCCGAGAGGCAGCGCCCCGGTCGCGAGTCCGCTCGACATGCTGCATCGGCTGCACCCGACCGAGGGAGGCGGAGGCGGCAGCGCGACCTGACCGGAGGGAAGACCATCGGCGCCGAGCGAGACATCATCCGCGAGATCGACCGGCGGGTTCGCGTCGGCCTCGCTCGGCTTCGCGGCGAACGGAGACGGCGCCGGGGTCGGCGGGCGGACAGCCCAGCGACCTCGTCGAGGCGCGTCGCACTCGATCGGCCCGTCCCATTTGTGAAGGTCGACGAAGCGTCCTTGGAACGCGCTTTGGTCGCCCGCTTGGCGGGTCACCTCGGTGATCAACACGCCTTCTTCGTCTGGCGTTCCTTGGCCTCCGGTGATCGCGGGGGCCGGCCGGAAGTAGAGGTCCTCGCCGGCTGCGTCCGCGGTGACCCGCGCGTGCAAACGCGTAAGGACGAAGTCGCGTTGGAAGCTCCGCGGCACGCGACCTTGCCGGACGTGGGAATCGTATGAGGGGATCACCTCCGCGCCCAAGGTCACGAGCTCCGACGGATTGAGCGGTTGGTCGGGGCAAGGATCACAGGACGCAGCGTTCCAGGCGTACTCGGTCACGACGCTTCCTGGATACACCTCGACCATCCGCGAGATCAGCGCGTCGTAGAAAGCGCCGAAGTTCTCTGACGCGACGTCCGAGAGCCGGATGTTGGTCGGCACCGCGTAGTTGTCGTAGTTCGCGACTTCGTAGCGCACGCCGCGCGCGAGGATGTGCACCAAGATGTCTTGCTCCCCGCTCGAGTTCAGGAGCCCCAAGCGAATCGGCAAGAAGAAGTCATCCGCGTCGTAGTGGAAACGAAGCGGAGACAACAGCACGCGTCCGTCTTCGAGCGTCACGACGCGATCCACCGCCACCTTCGCGACAAAGAACTTCATGTCTCGCTCGACGTAAGGGCGCAGCACCGCCGCAGCACCTTCCGGGAGCTGATACCGCTCCTGGCGCAACCACGTCTCGAGGCCAGAAGAGTCCTCCGCGCTCAAGATGAGGACGTCGTACTCGCCAACCGCGAACTCCGCCTCAACCTCAACGCCAAGATCACGCGGTGCGCGGCGTCGACGAGACACCCCAGGCAAAGACTGCAAGACGCGGACGGCGTCGCCTCGGGTGGATGCGTCAACGTCGTAGGCGCAAGGGTCCATCTCGAAGTACTCAACGAGCCGCGGCGCGGCGAGGCGATCTACCCGCGCGAAGATCTCCGGCGACAGCGTCTTCACAGAGGCGCGCGAGAGCACTTCCGGAACCGGGATCACCATCGCGAAGTCTTCGACGGGACCTTGGTAGTCGTTCTGCATCGAGACGACCGTTCGCGTGCCGTCCCGCATCAACACAACCAAGCTCGCCTCGTTGTAGAGCGATGCCTCCGCCCCGCTGACGTAAAAGCCACAGAACGCGGAGGCGGGCGCGGGGAACCAAAGCGCGGGGAACCAAAGCGCGACGGCCAACGCGAGCAGGAACCCGAGGCGCATCATGACCGCTCCCGGCGACGCGCGAGGCCGACCATCAAGAGCGCGACCAAGGGCAACGCGCCCGAAGCGGCCTCGCTGGACATGCTGCACCGGCTGCATCCCGCGGAAGGCGGAGGCGGCGGGAGCGTGACGTTCCCAGAAGGGAGCGCGTCCCCCGCAGGCAGAGACACCTCACCCGCGAGCTCGGGTGCTTCGGTCGCGTCGCTTGGCTTCGCGGCGAAGGGAGACGGCGCGGCCGTGGGCGGACGCACGTCCCAGCGACCTCGGCGAGGTGAGCCGCATTCGATCGGTCCCTCCCATTTGTGAATGTCAACGAAGCGTCCCTGGAACGCGCTTTGATTGCCTCCTTGACGGGTGACCTCGGTGACCAGCGCGCCCTCTTCATCGGGCGTCCCCTGGCCACCCGAAATCGCCGGTGCGGGTCGAAAGTAAAGGTCCTCGCCCGCCGAGTCCGCGGTGACGCGTGCGTGCAAACGCGTGAGCACGAAGTCGTTGCGAAAGCTCTGCGGCACTCGGCCCTGGCGAACATGAGAGTCGTACGAGGGGATCACTTCCGCGCCGAGCGTTACGAGCTCGGACGGGTTGAGCGGCGCGTCAGGGCAGGGATCGCAGGACCCGGCGTTCCACGCGTACTCGGTGATGATGCTCCCGGGATAGACCGCGACCATCCGCGAGATCAAGGCGTCATAGAACGCGCCGAAGTTCTCTGACGCGACGTCCGAGAGGCGGATGTTCGTGGGCACCGCGTAGTTGTCGTAGTTGGCGACCTCGTACCGAACCCCGCGCGCGAGGATGTGCACCAAGATGTCTTGCTCGCCGCTCGAATTCAGGAGCCCGAGACGAATCGGCAAAAAGAACTCGTCCGCGTCGTAGTGAAAGCGCAGCGGCGACAGGAGCACGCGTCCATCGTCCAAGGTCACGACGCGATCGACCGCGACCTTCGCGACGAAGAACTTCATGTCGCGCTCGACGTACGGACGCAGCACCTGTGCCGCGCCCTCCGGGATCTCGTAGCGCTCTTGGCGCAGCCACGTCTCGAGACCCGACGAGTCCTCGGCGCTCAAGATCAAGATGTCGTACTCCGCGACGGCGAACTCGGCCTCGACGCGCACCCCGAGGTCGCGAGGCGCGCGACGTCTGGAGGACGTGCTCTCCTCCACGGCCTCGACGTCCATCTCGTCATCGTCGCCGAAGTCTTCGTAAATCTCTTCCTCGCAGGGATCCCGCTCGAAGTACTCGACGAGCCGAGGCGCCGCGAGCCGATCGACGCGCGCAAAGATCTCCGGCGAGAGCGTTTTGACAGAAGCACGGGACAACACTTCGGGCACCGGGATGACCATCGCGAAATCCTCGATCGGCCCCTGGTAGTCGTTCTGCATCGACACCACCGTCCGCGTTTGGTCACGCATCAGTACGACCAAGCTGGCTTCGTTGTAGAGGGACGCGTCCGCGCCGCTCACGTAAAAGCCGCAGAACGCGTGGGCGTTCGCGGGAAACGTCATGCAGAGCGCGACGGCCATTCCGACCTGCGCAGCGAGGAACCGGTTCTGTCTCATAAGCTCTCCATCGCTCCTGACGCGCGACCTCTCCACTCGATCTACACGAATCTCAGGTCATGCACTGAGCCGCTATCGCCGCTGATAGAGTCGAGCGAATGCAAACGCATCCACGCGCGTGGCTTCCTCCGAGCCTGGCAGCCGCTTCGGTATCCGCTGCGTCCCTCGCGGTGCTCCACGACCTGGAGCTGACCGGTGCGCTAATGGGGGTCACCCTGGGCGCGTTTCTGGTCATCACGATCACGTGCGCCCTCCTCACCCGCGCGCCGATTCCCGCGGTCTTTCCGGCGATCGTCGCGGCCGCGCCATGGGCCGCTCACCTCTTCTTCGCGACCGAAGAGCGCGCGACCATCCTGGCCCAAGGCGAAGGAACCGAAGTCGAGCTCTTGTTGCGCGGGGCGGCCGCGGCCATGGAGGTTCGCGGAGCCGGGCTCGCGGTCTCCGGTGCGCTGCTGAGCGGACTCGCGATGGGGTACGCGGCCGCGGCGTGGACGGAGCGCGCGGACGACTCCCGCTGGCCCGGTGTCATTGGGGTCCTCGCCGGCGGCGCTGGCGTCGCGGCCGCGATGAGCACGGTCCCTTCCTGGTCCGCCGTCCTCGTGCTTGCGCTCGCCATCCTGGGAAGCGTCGGCGGCGGGCTCGCGATCACGGTCGCGGCGGCAGCGGTAGGGCGTGACCGAGCCGCCTCCTTGGGAAGCGCCTCCGCGCTCTTTGGGGCCATCGCGGTCGGCTGCTTTATGGGCGCCGCGGAGAGCCTGACCCGCGCGAGCGCCACGAACATCTCAGAGAGCGACGCGCGGCTCTCCATCTTGTTGAGCGGTCTCGACGCGACACAAACCGTGCGGCTGCTCGGCATCGGGCTCTTCGTCGGTTTCGTCTTCGTCGCCGTTCTCGTCGCCGTGATCGCGCTTCAGCGACATCGCCCCGCGTCCGCGGAGACGCGTCTTGGCGCGGCCTTGGTCGCGTGCATCGCTTTGTGGATCGGAGTTGACGCGGCGACGACCCGGTCGATGTACGCGCCGCTCACCCAGCGCGGCAAGGCGCTCGGTCCGGCGCACGTCGGCTTGGATCCCATCATGTTCGCGCCCCACGTGTCGGTCGCGCGCGCGCCTCAACTGACGCTCCGCGGGGACGACCTTCGGGGCGGCGCCGTCACGACCGAAATCGTCGATCGAGAAACCGTGGAGACGCTCTTCGACGCCGCCACGCTGGAGCGTGATCCGCCAGGCATCCTCTTTGACCAGAACGTGACGGGTGCCCAGCTCACGACGCTCACGCGCGTGCTCAACGGCCGAGACTTTGTCCTGACCGCGCTCGGGCACGAGCGCGTGATTCCCGAAGCGCGACAACGACTGGCCGCGCAAATCGCGCGAGCTCCATGGGCGCGCGTCGCGCTTGAGAACTTTCGCGGCGTGCCGGTTCGCCTGAGCTCGGCCGCCGTGTTCTCTGGCCGCCCCGCGATCATCGCCGCGGCTGGGAGCCATGGTCAGGTTCGCTATCACGGAGACATCTTTGAAGCGGCGGAAGCGTTCATCCTCTTTGAGCCGGAAACGACCGCCGACGTGATCGTGAAGGCGCTTGAGTCGGAGCAGCTTCGGCGCGCGACCCGATGTCACCTCGTTGGAGAAGCGTTCGCGGACGTCGTGGCTCGCATGCGTTCCGCGCAACGCTCGGGAGAACCGAGCGCACCGGAAGCCGTGGATCGCGACGCGCTCCTCGGATCCCTGCGCGTTCGTCGCTCCGAGGGCCCGCTCTCGGTCGAGCAGATCCAGGCCGCGCTGGCGCCGCGCCAGTCCGCGCTGAGGCGTTGCGGCGGCGGAGAGAACCGTCCTGAGCGGGTGCGGTTTCGGATCAGCGGGGAAGGCGTTGCAGGTGAAGTCCGCGTTCGCGCCTCGACGTTTGCGCGGGACTGTTTCCTCGAGCAACTCTCCCAGACCCGTTTCCCGGCGACCGGCGCCACCACACGCGCCTCAGCGGTCTTTGAAGGCCCTCGCTAGCGCGTCCGCGCCGCCGACCTTCCCTGCGCGGTGAAGCTGCGGTATGGCTGCGTCGTCCTATGTCTATGACCCGCATCTTCCTCTCGCTCGCCCTTCTGTCTTTTCTCGCTGGCTGTCCCGCTGGTGACGCTGGGAGCGATCAGCAGACCATCGTGATTGACCAAGACCCCCCACCCACGGAGCTGACCACGGGTGGCGGTGGACAGCTCGTCTTGTCCGAAGACGACTGCACGACCGACGCGGACTGCGTCCCCTCGGGCTGCTGCCACGCCGCGGCTTGCGG
This sequence comes from uncultured bacterium, assembly GCA_938024995.1. Classification (GTDB taxonomy): domain Bacteria; phylum Myxococcota_A; class Polyangia; order Polyangiales; family Houyiibacteriaceae; genus CALJDU01. The sequence goes on along the minus strand of CALJDU010000045.1, from coordinate 15,373 downwards.
AAACGCGGCGAGCGCCCCTGACTGCTCCGACGTCATGTGCACGCAGGACTGTCAGTACGGCACGCTCGATTGCGGAGGTCGCTGCCTCTGTCATGAAGGCAAGTGCGCGGCGCGACTGTCCGAAGCGCCGAACATCCCTGGCGTGACCGACCAGCCCGCGCAGTAGACCTGTGTACCGCTCCGTCGCGCCTCCTGCTCGCATCTTGATGGGACCGGGTCCCTCGGACGTGGATCCCGCCGTTCTTCGCGCGCTCTCCGCGCCGACCATCGGCCACCTCGACCCGGCGTTCCTGACGATCATGGACGAGGTGCGGGCGATGCTCCGCGCGTGCTTCGGCACCCAAAACGAGCTCACGATGCCGATGTCGGGAACGGGCTCCGCGGGCATGGAGACCTTGCTGGTCAACTTGCTAGAACCGGGAGACCGCGCCCTCATCGCCCAACACGGCGTCTTTGGCGGACGAATGGCAGAGGTCGCGCGCCGTTGCGGCGCCGAGGTCGAGCTCGTCACCGAGCCGTTTGGACAGCCGCTTCGCCCCGAGGTGATCGCGGCGGCGGCGGAGGGGAAACGCTTTGACTTGATCGCGCTCGTCCACGCGGAGACCTCCACCGGCGTGCTCACCGACCTGACGCCGTACCGCTCCATCGCGAACCGGTGCGGCGCGCTCTTGGCGATCGACTGCGTCACGTCATTGGGCGGTGTGCCCGTGGAGCTCGACAAGCACGGCGTCGATGCGGCGTACTCAGGAACGCAGAAGTGCCTCTCGTGCCCGCCGGGCCTCAGCCCGGTCAGCCTCTCTCCGCGCGCGGTGGCGAAGATGACCTCGCGCGATACGCAAGTGCAGAGCTGGTACCTCGACCTCGGTCTGATCGCGCAGTACTGGGGCGCGGAGCGCGCTTATCACCACACGGCACCGGTCAACATGATCTACGCGCTTCACGAAGCGCTCCGGCTCGCCTTGGACGAGACGCTCACCGCGCGCTTTGCGCGTCACGAAAAGCACGCGGCGGCCCTCCGCGCTGGCTTGCAAGCGATGGGTCTCGCGCTCCCGGTCGCAGAGGCGCACCGACTCGACCCGCTCACCCTCGTGAGCATCCCCGCCGGCGTCAACGATCGCGCAATTCGAAGCGAACTGATCACGCGACATGGTCTTGAGATCGGCGGGGGGCTCGGCGAGTTCAAAGGCAAGGCCTGGCGCATCGGGTTGATGGGCTCAGCGTGCACGGCGCGAAACGTGCTGCTCTGTCTCTCAGCGCTCCGCGATGTGCTCAAGCGCGCCGGTCACGCGGTTGGTGATCCGATCCCTGCCGCCAGCGCGGCGCTCGACTGATCGCTACTGACCGAAGACCTGGGAACCGGTCTCGCCGTAGCCGTTCTCCATCTTGACCTTGACCGTGAAGGTGCCGGCCGCCTCCGCGCAGAAGCGAACGTGCGGGAGCGCGCCGGTGTTCGCGCCGACCTCGTGACCGAAGCCATCGAGAACCTGGATGGACAACGACCGCGCGCTCGGCGCCGCGGACGCGAGCGCGACGTAGCATCGCTCGCGGACGACCGACACGCTCTGCTCATCGACCTCGCTTCGCGAGAGCGTCACGACGCGCGCTTCGGTGATCGCCGCGAAACCTACGCCCTGCTGACGATGGGACGCGCGGAGCTGTCGCGCGACGTAGCTCTCGCCCTCGCCGCCGACGCGATGAGCGGTCACGGCGGGAGCGGCCTCGGTCGCGGGCGCGGTCTGTGCCCCCGGCGCGGCGCCGAAGACGCGGTAGACGGCGGTGCCCGCTTCCGCGGCAGTCAGCGTGAGCAAGTAACGGCCCTGTTCCGCTGCGCAGAGCGGACGGTGCACGCCGAGGATGGCGCCGTTCTCCGCGCGCTGCTCCTGAATGAGCCCGCCGCTCGGCGCGCGCACGACAGCGTGCATCGCGCCGGTCCCGGCGACGAAGATGCGGTAGCAGAGCCCCGCGCGGAGCAAGATACCGTGCTCACTGGGCGCCTCCGCGGTGAGCGTCACGCGCGTGGGAGGAGACGCGGGCCGGTGCCCGGGAGCGTGCTCCGCCTGCATCGCCGCGACCCGCTCGCTACGCGTGCCCTCGGCCGGAACAGTCACGGGCGGGTTGGTGTTCTCGACGGTAAAGGCCGCGAGCGCGAACTCGCCGCCGCTCGCGATGCTGCTCGTGATCACGCGAACGCGGACCCGCTCTTCGCCGGCACAGAACCGAGCCTCCGCGGTCTCGTCTGCCGAGGCGTCCTGCGCCAAGACCGTGGTCCCCGCCATGATGCGAACATCGAGGTTATCGATCCCCTCGCTCCCGCGCGCCGACGCGAGCAGACACTTGCCCGGCGCGATCGCGAGCGCCAAGCGTACCTCTCGACCCGCGCGCAGCTCGCCTTGGCGGCGCGCGACGCGGCGGGCGCCCTCGGGAGCCGCGGCCATGACGGCATCCATGAGCGTCGCCTCCTGTGCCGAAAGGGACGAGGCGCCCAGCGGCACGACGAGAGCAAAACCAAAGGCGAGAACGAGCAAAATACGCAGGCGCTGCATGACCAGGGATATACGCACGAGAGAGGTGGTTTCTTCAACGAGGATGGGAGCTATCTTCCCCGTCATGACCACACGGGAAACCTTCAAGCACAAAGGCGACTACATCGGCGGACGTTTTTGCGCCGCAGCGGAGCCTCGGGCCGAGCTCGAGAACCGCAGCCCGGCAGATCTGAGTGACCTGGTCGGGGTGCATTCGGTCAGCGAGGCACAGGTGGACCGCGCGGTCGCCGCCGCCCGCCGAGCGCTCCCCAGCTGGCGCCGCCTGAGCTTTGACGAACGCGCCGCCTACCTCGCCAAGTACAAAGAGCGGCTGGTCGTTCACCGCGCAGCGATCGCCGAAACGATCGCCCGCGACATCGGCAAAGCGTTTTGGGACGCGAACACGGAAGCCGGCGCCCTCGCGAGCAAGGTCGACTTGATGCTCGGAGAAGGAACCGCGTCGACGCGTACCCGGGCGTATCCCGACATTGGTGGCGAGGTTCGCTATCGCCCACACGGCGTGATGGCGGTCATCGGTCCTTTCAACTTCCCCGCGCACCTGCCCAACGGACAGATCATCCCGTCGCTCTTGCTCGGGAACACGGTCGTCTTCAAGCCATCGGACAAGGCGCCGAACGCCGCGATCTGGATGGCGCGCTGTTTCGAAGAAGCAGGGTTTCCGCCAGGCGTCGTCAATGTGGTCCAGGGAGGCGTCCCCGAGTCGGCTCGGCTCTGCGGACACGACGACATCGACGGGATCCTCTTCACGGGATCCGCGAGCGTCGGCTCGATCATCGTCGCGCAAAACGCCCATCGTCCGGGTCGCCTGGTCGCGCTGGAGCTCGGCGGAAAGAACCCGTCCATCGTCCTCGACGACGCCCACCTTGATCAGACCATCCGCCAGCTGGCCTACGCCGCGTACGCCACTAGCGGTCAGCGCTGCACCGCGACCTCGCGCGTTTACGTGACCCCGAAGATCGCGGACGCCCTGGTGAGCGGGCTCGCGGACGCCGCGCGGTCCGTCAAAGTGGGCTACCCGTTCGACGAAGGCGTCTTCATGGGCCCCGTGATCTCGGGCGACTCCAAACGCGCGATTCAAGAAGCACAAGCGCGCGCGCGTTCGGGCGGCTTCACCGCGGTTGCCAAAGGCGGCGACGTCGAGGTCAAGGGACGCGAGGGCCACTACCTGCAACCGAGCGTTCACCTCGCGGACCGCGCCGATGTGCGGGTTGATGGGTACAGCCACGACGAGCTCTTTGGGCCGGACGTCGCGGTCTACGTCGTCGACGATCTCGATCACGCGATCGCGCTCGCCAACGACACGCCTTACGGGCTCGCGGGCGCTGTCTTCACCGCCGATCGCGCGAACTTCGAAAAGGCGAGCGACGAGCTTCGCATTGGAGTGCTCAACTGGAACCGCTCGAGCGCGGGCGCCAGCGGCCGCCTCCCTTTCGGAGGCGCGAAGGACAGCGGAAACCATCGCCCTGCCGGCATCACGACCGCGCTCTCGTGCGCTTGGCCACAATCGATTTTGATGCTGCCGCAAGACGCCCCCCTGCCGAGTTGGCCCGGCCTGTTTGATCGCGATGACAACGATTGAGCCACTCCCGACGCTTCATCGTGATCGTCGCTGAATTTGTCGCTACGCTCCGCCCCGGTGGGTGACGACAAAGCGAAGGACCTCGGACCGTACCGTCTCGTTCGGCGGCTCGGGGTCGGAGGGATGGCGGAGACCTACCTCGCGGTACGCGAAGGCCAAGCTGGCTTCGAGCAGCGCGTGTGCCTGAAGCGCATCCTCTCGGCGTTCGACGATGACAAAGAGTTCATCCGCCTCTTCATGGAAGAGGCGAGACTCTCCGCGCAGCTTCGACACCAAAACATCGCGCAGGTCCTCGACTTCGGCGTCGTGGAGAACTCGCACTTCCTGCTCCTCGAGCTCATCGAGGGAATGGACCTACGCGGGCTCTTGCGAGCGCGACGACGCGAGGGTCTGCCAGGGGCGCTCGTCGCCCACCTCGCGTTTGAGCTCGGCTCCGCGCTCGAGTTTGCGCATGGCACTGACGTCGTTCACCGCGACATCTCGCCTTCGAATGTCCTGTTGAGCATCGCGGGTGAGGTCAAGCTGAGCGACTTCGGGATCGCGAAGGCGATGAGCGCGCCCAAGCTGACCGCGAGCGGGGTCGTCAAAGGGAAGGTGCCGTACATGGCGCCGGAGTACGCGCGACTGGGCAAGTTCGATGAGCGGAGCGATCTCTTCTCGCTCGGCGTCACGCTCTACGAGTGCATCGCGGGCGGGCGCCCCTTCGACGGCGTGACGGACCTCGACACGTTGGAGCGGAGCTCGTCTGGCAACTACCAGCCGCTCCGCGCACGAGCGCGAGAAGTCGACCCCGCGCTCGCGGAAGCGATTGAGCGCTTGCTCACGCCGAAACCGGAGGATCGGTTCAAGGACGCGAGCGAGTTCCTCGACGCGATCGCCGACCTCGATCCCCCGCCGACCGCGGCGCGCGACCTTGGCAACCTCGTTCGTCAACACATGACGACCAACTTTCACATCGACGAGAACGTCGCGCTCGCGCTCGAGGCGACCGCGCTCGCTTCCCCTCGCGGCACGATGGTGATGAAGGACCAAGCCAGGGGACCGGAGGTTCGCGCGAGCGCGCCTTCCGACGTGACGCGGACGGTCCTGCCGGATCGCGATGAGAGCGAGACGCTCGTCGACGAAGAGACCACCGCGACCCGCGGTGCGCGTGAGGTCGACACGCTCCCCGCGACCCGCAAGCGCGTTCGCGCCCCCGTGATTCCGACCGACGACCCGGCGCCAAACCGTGGCAAGCTCGGCTTGGTCTTCGCCGCGATCGCCGGCGCGCTGGTGATGGGCGGCGCCGTCTTTTTCTTCTTGCCGGCGGGGACCTCGAATGGACCCGCCCGGGAAGCCGTCGCCGCGCCCGCGTCGCCGTCCCCAACCGCGCCGCGTGCGCCGTCCGAGCCATCCGTGACCTCGGCCGTCACGCCTGACGCCACTGAAGGCGAAGCGGATCCAGCAGCTCCAGACGACCCAGAAGATCAAGGAGCCCCACAAGACCAAGGCCCAGAAGACGAGGAGAGCGCTCGGGCGGAGCCATCGAGAGCATCGGCGCGTCGACGTCGCCGACGTCGACAGCCACGCCCCTCACCCACCGAGGCGCCAGCAGAGATCGCCGCGTCGGACATGACTGAGAGCGGGTCCTCGCCCATGGTCGAGTCGAGCGAGATGCGCGCACGCGCTACCGGTACGGTCCGCGTCAGGTGTCATCCATGGGGAAACATCTGGATCGACGGCCGCAGGCTCTCGTCCGACTCGCCCCACAACGCGACGCTCTCCGAAGGACGCCACGCCATCGGCTGCGGGCGAGGCGCGCTCGAAGAGACACGTCGGGTCAACGTGGTCGCCGGCGAGTCTCAGTTCGCGCGCTTCAACTTCGACTGATCTCTGCGTGCACAGAACACTCGGTGGTGAGGTCTGAATGAAAACGGACCGTTTCATTCAAGCGTCTTGAGCTTAACGAACGACGCCGCCAGCTTTCGTGGCGGGCGGCGTGTGTTCCGTTCGACGCGTACACGTCGAAATGCGCGCGGGTACTGCTAGAAGCCGCCGCCGCCCATCATGCGGCAGTCAACACAGTCGGGGTCATCCCGACGGTCCGGCTCGAAGCAGTCGAAGGGACAGTAGTTGATGCGGTTGAAGACGTACGACTCGCCCATGTCGCTCAGGTCTTCGCACTCGATCGTGAGGCCTTGGACGGTCATCTCGCCGTAGCCACCGGAGTCTCTGAACTGGCGCGCGCACGCGGTGTCGGTGCCGGTCCACGCCGGCAGCGGCGGAAGGTCTTGTTCGACGTCACGTTCGCCGTACCACGCCTCGACACACGTCGTGGCGACCACGCAGTCGGACTCGCTCGGGGTATCGAAGTCTCCCGCGCGCAGGACGTAGCAGAGTTCGAAGCGACCTTCGCAGTCGACGCGCAACGTGTTCTCCGACCACACCGTTCCCGGCTCAGGCTCCGGTCGACCAATGGTTGGGCACTCCGCGAGACCCGTCGCCGGGTTCACCCACGTCGAGACCGCCGTGATCGTGCCGCCGCTCTCGAAGAAGCACGGGCTGAGGTTCTGAAGCTCCCAGCGACCTTGCGAGAAGCAGCCGCAGGCCGCGCGACCCAGCTCGACCCCCTCGGTCGGGAGCACGGCGCCTTCGCACGGACCCCACGCACCGGAGAACTCACTGTAGGGCATGCAGGTCGTGCGACCGTCCATGCACTGGCCGCGTCCGCGGTGAACGCGAAGCCCTGGCCAGCACTCCGCGGTGGTCCCGATATCGTCGAAGCTGCAGGGGCAGCCTTCCCGGTTCTTGTCGTCTGGACACTCTGGCGTACCGCCGGGAACATCGTCTCCGGGAACGCGCGACCCGTCCTCGAGACACATCTCTGGCGGCGGGTCCATCTCGAAGAAGGCATCCGGGTTCGGCGTTGGGTCTCCGTCGGGTCCCGCGTCGCCCGTGGTGCCGGTGTCTTCGCCGCCAGACGTGTCCGGGCGGCCGGTATCGGTTCCGGGTCCGGTGTCCTCTCCGGTGCCCGTGTCCATTCCCATCGTTCCCGTGTCGGGGGAGCCTTGGCACGTTCCGTCAATGCACACCGCCCCGGTCAGGCAGAGGCCACCGGATGCGCACATGCAACCGATCGCGCCAGGGTCACACTCTTCTTCGCAATCGCACGCTCCCATCAAAGTGATCGTGAAGAGTGCCAAAACCAGCCATGGTGATTGAGTCATCAACGACCATCTTACCACGGTCGGGGTGGCGCTTCCCATGGCGGCCTGGTTACCGACCGGTCCTGCACGATTCCACCCACGACGATGTCGGTCGATGCGCGCTAACCGTTAAACGACAAGAGCCGCGTGACCTTCGTCAGCGCGGCTCTTTTCAGAAGCGATTCTCGCTCAGTCGTCTTCAAAGACGTTCTTACGCTGGTCGTCCAAGAGACCGAGGCCGATCTTCATCGCCTTTCGCGCCCGATCGAGGAGCTCGTCGTCCTGCGCAATCTTCTCCTTGGCGCGGCTGAGCTTGGCGGTCATGGACGCAACCGTCTCCTCCAGCATCACCTTGGCGTTCTCGAGCTCGGTGATCTTCGAGGCGTTCGATGACTTGGTGCTCTCGAGCTCGGTGATCTTCGCCTTCGCGGCTTCGTGCTCGGTCTTGAGCGCGTCGTTGCCGCTCGTCAATGCCGTGTGCTCCTCGCGGAGCGCCTCGAGGCTGGTCGTGAGCTGCGTCTTGCTGCTCTCGAGCTCGGTGATGTTCGCGTTCGCGGTGCTGAGCTTGCCCTCGGCCGCGGAGAGCTTGCCGCCCAACTCGTCCATCGCGTCGCTATGCGACTGCTCAAGGCGCGCGACCTCGTTGGCCTTGTCGTTCTTAAGCTCGGTCTCACGCGCTGCGAGGACCGCTGCCGCGGTGGCCGCGGCAGCCGCGAGAGCGCCGGTCTTCTCGTCGGTCAGCTCGGAGCGCAACGCAGAGAGCGCGCTCTCTTGGGAGCTGGCAGCGTTGTCTTGGGTCTTCTTGAGCTCCGCTGCGTGCTCGTTCTTCAGCGTCTCGACAGTGTTCGCGTGCTCCGTGCGCATCGCTTCCATCGCAGCGGCGTGCTCGTTTTTGAGCGTGGACACGACTCCTTCGTGCTCAGAGCGCGCGCTATCAATCGACTTGGCGTGTTCTGCGCGAAGCGTCTTGAGCGCCGCGTCGTGTTCCGCCTCGGTCTTGGCGATTTTCGCCGACGTCTCGTTGCGGAGCTGATCGATCTCGCTCTCTTTTTTGACCTTGAGTTCAGCGATGTCCGTGTGAAGGGTCTTCACCTCTTCCGCGCGAGCGCTTCGCTCGACCTCAAGCTCAGACGTCAGCTTCTTGGTCTTGTCCTCTGCGCGATCGAATCGCCCCTTCAGGCCTTCGTAGCGCTTGAGCGCCGCTTCGCGGTCCGCCGTGAGCGTCTCGAGCTGCTCACCCTTGTCCGTCAGGTCACGCTCAAGCGAGATGAGCTTGTCCTCGAAGTGGGCGCTGCTTCGCTGGTGCTGCGTGTTCTTCGAGCGGAGGTCGAGGAGAACCTTCTCCTTGGACGTGATCTCGTCCTGGAGGTCGAGCAGCTCCTTCTCCTTGCGGTTCAGCTTCTCGCGAAGGTCGAGAACCTCTCGAGACGCGGCGGCCGCAGACGAACGTCCGGGAGCCTGAGAACGACTCTGAAGCGACGAGAGTTCGTTCTGAAGACGGTCCGCGTCTTGGGCGCGACTGGTCGCGCTGAGGAGCTCGCCTTCAAGCTCGCGGACCTTCGAGCGGAGCTTGTCGAGCTCGGCGGTCTCCTTCGCAATGGCCGGCGCGTTCGCTGGCGGGAGGTCCGAGAGCGCGGTTGCGCGAGGCTTCGTGGTGATGTCTTCCAAGTCGCTCACGTCGAGCGCGTCCGAGCTGCCACTGGGGTTCTCCATGACGAGCGCGTCGAAGGCGTCATCCGCAAAGGCCTCGATCTCCGCGTCGACCTGCTCGCTGTTCGCGACACCGTTCTTCAAGGCGACCAACTTCTTCACGCGATCGACCAAGTCGGTGAACGCGACGGGCTTCCGCACATACTCCTCCGCACGGGTGCGGAGCTTTTTGTGCTGCTCGAAGATCTCGTCGGCGTTCGCGTCGCTCGACATGATCACCAGCGGGATGTCCTTGAGGTCTGCGTTCTTCTTGATCTTCTTGCAGACCAAGAAGCCGTTCATGCTCGGGAGCTCGATGCTCAGCAGAATGAGATCGGGTCGATTGTCCGACGCGCTCTTCAGCCCTGCGCGACCGTCAGCGACGATCTCGAGGTTTGCGTCGTAACGAGAGAACCCTGTTTCGATCTCCTTCGCGAAATCTGTATCCGCTTCGAAGACAAGAATCCGTTGCGCCATGTGTTCCTCGTGGGGTGGGCCGGCACAGCGACAGCCGCGCGGCGAGCCGAGAATAGTGGCGCACGCAAAGGTGTGTCAAACCCGATCTTCATACATTTCGCCGTGGTTTCGGGGACTTCAACGCCACTGTCGGCGAACTCCGTAAGTGTACGAAGGAACACATCTCTTTCGCGACGTCTTTGCGCCTCGGGGCGTACCGCACCAAGAACGTCGGCGACGATTGCGGTCGGCTCAGTCGACGTGGGCCGCAGCGGCGAGCTGCAGCAGCGACTGACGATCGAGGTCGCCGGTAAACACGTAGGTCAAACCGGCGTGACGACGCACCGGAACCGTGTACCCGCGAACGTTTTGGTAGAAGACCTCGCGGTTTCCAAAGCGCACCTTCGCGACGTTCGGCGTGACGACGGGAGAGTCAACCACGACCAAGGTCATTCGACGTCCCCGCACGTCGTAGTAGAGCGCCGCCGCGCGACGATCGCGAATGTTCTCGAGACGCGCTCCCACCAGGGAGACCTCGCGATCATCGAACTCGGCCGGGCGCACCGGGAACTCGACCTTCCCGCGGAAGTACCGGGCGACGGAACGCTGGAGACGACCGTGGTCTTGACCATCCTGACCCACACGCCGAACAGCGCGCGGCACGTCCGCGACGTCAGGCGGGAGCTCGCTGGAGTGAAGGCGGACGACATCTTCAAAGAGCGGGATGGTCGCCGCACAGACGTGGTCATCGGCTTGCTGCCCGACGCGGTCAAACCCGATGCCCGCGGCGAGCGCGAGAACCGCGGCCGCGGCGACCGGCACCACCTGCCGACCCCGAAGCGGGAGCACGCGAACCAGAGGCGCCTCGGCCTCATCACCGCGCGAGATGTCTTCCTCGGACAACAAGTTCGAGAGTCGCTCGCCGAACCCTTCCGGCAGGACCACCTCGTCCACCGACTCGCGAACCATCACGCGGAACGTGTCCTCGAACGTGAGCCGCTCCTGACACGACGCGCACGACTCGATGTGACGTTCGAAGTCGATCTGCGTCGCTGGATCCAGCTCGCCGTCCACGAACGCACCGACGTGGCGCCGCACCACCCGACAGCTCACTGACATGACGAACTCTTCACAAACGTACTCACCACAAACATCACAGTTTCGATCCCGCTGCCCTTCAGGCTAGCCGACCTGCCTTCGCTTCTTGAACTCAGCGAGGGAGACCGGAGCGGTTGTCTCCTCCTGAACGATTCCCAGATCGATGGCCTGCTGCAAGAGCCGCTTTTGCATCGACTTCCGCGCGCGGTGCAGCCGCGACATCACGGTGCCGATCGGACAACCGACGACCTCTGCGATTTCGCGGTAGGAGAGCTGCTGCAGATCGGCGAGCTCGATCATCAAGCGGTGGTCGTCGGGGAGCTCATCGAGCGCCGCCGAGATCTCCTGCGCGAGGAGCGACCGATGCGCGGCAGCCACCGGCTCAGTCAAGGCACGCATCGCGGCCTGACTCATCACGCCCTCGCCCACCGGCGTCGCCATCGCGCCCTCAAGAACGGTGCGCTCACGGACCTTGCGACGGTAGCGGTTGATGAAGGTGTTGGTCTGGATTCGGAGCAACCACGCCTTCATGTTCGTGCCGGCCTCGAAGCGATCGTAAAAACGATACGCCTTGAGGAGGGTGTCTTGGACAAGGTCTTCGGCGTCGGTTTGTGAGCGCGTCAGGCGAAACGCCGCCCCGAAGAGAGCTTGCAGATGAGGAGCGGTCTCGGCCTCGAAGGCGTCCCGACGCTTTCGAATGGCGTCGGGAGACCTGCTCTTCTTCGTCGCGATTGTTCGAATTCCCATACTGGTACCGACGTCAGAACTCGCTGCTCGGTCTGTCTATTCTCGAAATAGTGCTTTTTTCGCTGGAAGCCACCGGACACCGCCGCCAAGCACGAAAAACGCAATCATTTTGGGAGGCTACTCCGACTCGTCATCGCGGCGCGGGATCGTGGCCTCAAGCTCTTCGATCCGCTGACGCAGGCGCGCGACCTCACCCTCGAGCTGGCTGACGTTCGACAGCGCCCATCCCAGAACTGAGCGCACCCGATCGTCGGCGACCGACTTCAGGTCCTCGAGCATCTTCTGCGCGTCCTCCAGCGACCCCTTGACGAAGCCCTTGCTCTCAGCGCCTTTGGGCTCGGCGGGCTCCTCTTCGTCTTCCTTTTTGTGGACGAGTTTGCTGATCGGCGCGGGCAGCGAGTCGAGCGTGGGGAGCGAACCGATCAGCGCCTCGCGACGGGTCTGAATGAACTCCCGCAAGCGCGGAATGGAGCGCCGCTCTTCGCGATGCTCCACGTTCTTCTCTTCCTCGTAGATGATCTGCGCGAGCGTGACGTGGGTCAGGTCCTCCTTCGACTTGTTGTCGATGATGACGACCTCTTCGCCCTCGCGCACGAACTCCGCGATCTGCTGGAGCGTCACGTAGCGACTCGCGCGCGTGTCATACAGCTTGCGGTTGGCGTACCGCTTGATGAGCCGCGCGTCGTCTGGCCTCTCCACGGTTGGAGTAGACCGACGCCAACGCGGTGCGTCAAGCTCTCGGCAACGATGAACGAAGACGACGAGACTCTCTCGGGTGCGGACGACGCAGCTGCGGCGGACGACACGACGCCGGATGGTTCGGCAGAGCGCGCGGAGACCTTCGCGCGACGGATCGGTGCGGTGCTCGATCCTGCGCTTCGGGTGGCCTACCTCCGGCACGAACTTGCGAAGCTGTCGCGAGACGACCTCGCTCGGACCCTCGCTCACATCCACCACCACGCGGAGGAGAAGAGAGCGCCGTTTCCGCAGACCATGCTGGCCTGCTCCCTCGCTCTGGAGCAGCTCCCAGAGCAACGCAGCGCCGCCGCGACCGCCGCCCGCGCCTTGGGTCTCGACAAGATCGCCGCGCTCCTGACCGAACGCGACGAAGAGGAAGGCCGAGCGCTCCCGGTTCCTGATTTCGGAAAAGGCCGGCCGCTCACGCTCGGTGAACGAAAGTCACTCGCGCGGGGTCGAGACCGCCGGCTGCTTCAGCGCGCCTTGCGCGATCCGGATCCCACCGTGATGCGCATCTTGCTCAAGAACCCAGCGCTCACCGAAGACGACATCGTTCGCTTGTGCGCTCGACGCCCCGCGGCGCCCTCCGTCTTGGCGACCGTGTTCCGATCGACGAAGTGGATCGTCCGACCACGCGTGCGAATGGCGTTGGTCCAAAACCCACACCTCGCCGAGAGCTTGGCGCTCCAGATCGTGCCATTGCTCTCGCCCTACGACGCCAAGCGCGTCGCGCTCTCGTCGCAGCTCAGCGAGGCGTTGTTGGCGGCCTGCCGTGCTCGCGCCAAAGGCTGAGCGTGGCGGGAACTACTTCTCGATGACTTCCGCGTCTTCGACGGTTGTCGCAGACGAAGTGGTCCGGACCTGCTTCTCCTGCGGCGTCACGTCAATATCGTCGTCCGCGGCGAGACCTCGCTTCAGGTTGCGCACGGCCTTGCCGACACCTTCGCCGATCGCGGGCAGACGGCTCGCTCCAAACACGAGAAGCACGATGACGAGGATGATGACGAGCTCACCCATTCCGAGAGTCGGCACGATGTTCCTTTGGCCTCCGGCCTGAAGCGAAGTGCCCAGGCTCGGCAAACCCTACGCAACGCCGTGAGGGGAAGCAACCAGGCTGCGAGATCAGGGTGTGTTCTGAAAGCCGGCGGTTTCCTGCGGGATCCTGAAAAGTTCGCCTCGCGAGAAAAGCGGTCACCGCTGCAGCGCGGCGATAAGATGGCCCGTGCCCACGATCCACCTTAAGCCGAAGCACGTTCAGCCCGTCTGGGCGGGCCACCCTTGGATCTTCGCGCAAGCCGTCGGGCGAGTCGCCGGAGCGCCCGCAGCCGGAGATGTCGTTGACGTTCGCGATCCGGAAGGCAACTTCCTTGGCCGCGGGTTCTATTCGCCAAAGTCTGCGATCCCCGTACGCCTGATCACGCGTGAGGACGAACCGGTCGATCGCGCGCTCCTGCAGCGCCGCTTTGATGACGCCGCGAAATGGCGGCGAGACATCCTCGATCTGCCCAACGCCAAAACGAATGGGTACCGCCTGGTCAACGCGGACGGCGATCAGCTCCCCGGTGTGCTCGTTGATGTCTTCGATCGAATCGCCGTCGTGCAGCTGCTGACGATCGGTGTGAAGCGACGGGAAGAAGCGATCTTCGCGGCGGTCGAACAGACCACCGGCGCGACCACCATCATCGAAGCGTCCAGCGGCGCGCACAAGCGCGAGGGCCTCACGGTGGAGACCCGCGTCGTGCGGGGCGAGGACAACGACGCGCTCCGCTTCCTCGAGCGCGGCTTCGCGTACGAGATCCCAGGCGCGGTCAAACAGAAGACCGGGTTCTATTTCGACCAACGCGACAACCGCGCGCGCGTCGAGGCGATCGCCAAGGGTCGCCGCACCCTCGACGCCTTCTGCTTCACCGGCGCCTTCAGCCTCGCCGCGGCACGCGGAGGCGCCACGGAGGTGGTCGGCATCGATCGCTCCGCTCCCGCGCTCGCCGCCGCCGCGCACAACGCGCAGCGCAACGAGCTCGCGGCGCAGTGCAGCTTCCGCCGCGAAGACATCAAGCGCGCCCTCCCCGAGCTCGCGAAGCGCGGTGAGCGCTTTGGTCTCGTGATCTGTGACCCTCCCAAGCTCGCGCCGACGACCCGGCACGTAAAGAACGCGCTCAAGGCCTACCGTCGCCTCAACGCGAACGCGATGCGGGTCACGGAAAAGGGAGGCGTCTTGGTGACGTGCTCCTGCTCCTCTGGCGTCAAGCCGGCGATGTTCATGCGCGCCCTCGCGCTCGCGGCGAAGGACGCCAAGCGTCGGCTCACGTTGCTCTCGATGGGAGAGCAAGGCGCTGACCACGCGGTCCCGAGCGCCTTCCCTGAGGGCCGGTACCTCAAGTGCGTGTTCGTGAAGGTCTCTTGATGCGCCCCGTCGTCGAGCTCGCCGCCGAGCCTCTGTCCGACATCCGCGGTCTCATCTTCGACGTGGACGACACCGTGACACGTCACGGGCGCCTCGAGCCGGAAGCGTTCACCGCGATGCACGCGCTCGTCGACCACGGCTTCACCCTCATCTCGATCACCGGTCGACCGCTCGGCTGGTCTGATGTCATCGCGCGACACTGGCCCGTCGCGTGCGCGGTCGGTGAGAACGGCGCGGGCTACGGCCGAGTGGACTATCGCGGCAAGTTCGCGCGTGGCTACGCACAGAGCGAAGAGGAACGCGAAGACGCGCGCGCTGTGCTCGACGCGATCCAAGCCGAGGTCGCGCGCGCCCTCCCCCACGTCGCGGTGGCTGACGACCAAGTCGCGCGTCGCTGCGACCTCGCGTTCGACGTCGCGGAGCACACCACGGTCCCCGCGGACGAGGTTGACGCCTTGGTCGCGATCATCGAGCGGCACGGCGCGCGCTCGGCGGTCTCCAGCGTTCACGCCCACGCGATCCCGGGTACCTGGGACAAAGCGAGCGGAGCGCGTCTGGCGGTCGAGACCGCGCTCTCGATCACGTTCGACCCCGACGAATGGGTCTTTATCGGCGACAGCGGAAACGACTCCGCGGCGTTCGAGCTCTTCGCGCGGTCGG
Source organism: uncultured bacterium (assembly GCA_938024995.1). Classification (GTDB taxonomy): domain Bacteria; phylum Myxococcota_A; class Polyangia; order Polyangiales; family Houyiibacteriaceae; genus CALJDU01. Next base: position 274 of record CALJDU010000045.1, on the reverse strand, counting down.
TGGGCGTGAGCAACGTTCGCGACCGCCTGGACCGCGTCACCTCACCCCCTCGATTCGTCACCGAAGCGGATCGCGGCCGGGGCTTTGCCGAGCTCGCCCGCCTGCTCCTTCGTTCGTGACGGCGCGCTGAGCGTTAATCGGCATAGGGGGCCCGAGTAATCGACTCGGGCTCCCCTGCCACACCACCCGGCATGCGGGTCCGCACCGGGCGGTTCGATGGGTTGAGGTTATGCGAGCTTGACCAGGTCCAGCTCGTCAAAGAGCTTGTTCGGCA